>NZ_JACIDV010000001.1 GCF_014196515.1 Rhizobium skierniewicense
GACCAGCGATCATTGGCAGCCGTCGGGATCAACATCGGCGCTCGGGTGCCTATCGCCCGCTTACGCCCGCCACGCTTGCGTACCGTCAGCTTCTCTTACCGATAGAGCCGGAAGAGTTTCTTGTGGTTCACAAGATGCCCCTCGCGCCTAAGCAGCACATGAAGGCGTCGATATCCAAAACGGCGGCGTTCATGCGCCAGCGCCTTCATCCGCTCGCGAAGGTCATGGTCATCGCTGCGCCTGGTTTCGTAACGGATCGCCATACGGCAAAAGCCCATGGCTTTACACGCCCGCCCCTCTCAGCGGTGTAAACACCGCCTGCCGGGCAATGGTTCGCTCATCTGGTGATGATCCATCAGATGAGCGACAGCTTTCCGCCTTGCTGCGGGCGTCACCACTTCTTTCCCAAAAGGTCTTTCAAGGCGGCGTTGTCGAGCATGGCGTCTGCCAAAAGCCGTTTCAGCTTCGCGTTCTCGTCCTCCAGCGTCTTCAGCCGCTTGACTTCGGATACGTCCATGCCGCCGAACTTGGCCTTCCACTTGTAGATGCTCGCATCACTGACACCGTGCTTGCGGCAAAGCTCCGAGACCGGCGTGCCCGCCTCGTGCTCCTTCAGAATGCCGATGATCTGTTCGTCTGTAAAACGGTTACGCTTCATTCCCTGGTCCTCTCAATGGGCCAGAGCTTACTTCAAAATGGATTATTTCGACGGGGCAAGGTCAGCTAGAACAAGGCCGACCAAGTAAGCGGTAGTCACGCTTGGCTAAATGATACGGAAATATGCACCGGAACGTTGTTCCGGTTGGCATTTTTCAGTGTTGCCTAAGTGGCTTATTTTATTGAGAAAGAAAGGCGTGGTTGGGGAACCTGGATTCTCACATGATTTCAATGGCTTAGTGGGTGAGCCTTGAAATTCCCTCTGTTTTCCAATCGCGAGCGACCGTGGATGTCACCTTTGTGCCCTGGCTTTGGGCCTCAGTCAACAGGCGCTAAAGCGGCAATTATTTCCGGATCGATGCGCTGAACTTTACGCGCAAAAGGGTGGGATATCACGCAGCACACCGAAGTTGTGCGTGTGGCGGCACGGAGCCCGTCGCATGAGACCAATCCGGGTTCTGGTCTCATCAGTCCAAATTTTGGACCGACGAAGGATCTCCTCACAACAAAATCGTCAGATGAGCCAAACTCAGCGGAGAAGCTTCTGCTGCCTCAAGACTTCTCGAGGCGCCGGAGACCGCCAGATCGTCTGGAACGATTCCACCACATTTGTGGCAGTTACCGCAACGCCGGGTAGGGCTACCCAGGCTGGCGTAAGGCGACTGAGGAGGGCGGTTACCGTTGTCGAGGCGGCCGTCTGCCCCTGCCGGAATGGCTGCTGGGCAGCAATTGTTACAATTGGCCCGCCGCCCGAGAGGCTGATGGCCGCCTCCTTGCCGAGGTCGACTGTGGCGATTGGAACAGACAGGCCAGCGGAGACGAGAGCCGCGGCCGCCGCGATGGCCGGCGTATCCCAGACCACGAACAGCCCTTTTAGGTTCGGAAGCTTTTTTGCTAACGCCGAAGCCGTCGCGCCCGCCTCCGTGAGGGAAGGGAATCGGGCGACATGCAGGTGGTGGCGCGGTCGGTTGATACGCATCCATTTCACAAAGGCGATCTCGCGCTCGTTGGTCGCGAAGAAATCCGATTCGTATCCGAGCACACCGACCTCGGCTTCCTCGCCGAGATAGGGCGCGAGACCTTCTGCCGCCATCTTACCGAGACCGAAGTTGTCTGCTGAAATCAGCGATACGTAATCCTTGCCCGGCAGTAGACCAGTCGGGACATTATCAAGCAGCACGAGCTTGATTCCGGCGGCGGAAACGCGTGCATGGGCCGCGGCGACCTTGGCATTGGCGACCGGGAGCGAAATGATGGCGTCCGGTGCTTCGCGGATCAGGCGGTCCAGCGCCTCGATCTGCACCTCGGGCGTGAAACCGCAGTCGACGACATCGATAACCGCCACACCGCAGTCGCCGAGCGTTCCGACGATACCGGCCAGTTGCTGCTTGGCCCAGTCGCTCGCCAGCGTATGCAGGACGATGGCAATGCGTAAGCCCGCAGCCCGTGCCCGTGCCTTGTCCTCAGGAAGAAGCAAGACCCGCTCTGGTGCGGATGCGCGTTCGCCATGGGGACCAAGTCCTTCAATCACCATCGACACGCCTCAAGTTTTGGGCGGCGGCATGACCGCTGCAACGGCTGCGGTCTGCGCCTCTAACCGGCCGCGAAGGGCCTCGAATTGTGGATGCGCCTGCGGGCGCCCTGCCATAATCCAGTCGCGGAGTACGGCTGGCGAGAACAGGCTTTCCGTCGCCACGATAGCAGCCCCGACGAGGCCGGAGGAACTGCCCATCTGTGAGCGGATGATCTGTAGGTCGCGACTGACCAGCGGGTGGGATGCGCCATAGATGGCCTCGCGAGCGGCTGCCAGCAGTATATCGTTGCTCTGAGCGATCGACCCGGAGAGCACGATCAGTTCCGGGTTCAACATGTTTGCAAGCGTCGCCACGACCTGGCCGATCATACGCCCGCTTTGCGAGAGGATATCGATGGCCGCCGCGTCGCCCATATGCGCCGCCTGCGCCACTTCGATCGCCGTGATCTCGCCGCCGCGCCGGGCATGCTCGGCGAGGATCGGGCTCAAGCCCTTCTCCGCCTGTATCCGGCCGTCACGAATTATCGACTCCGAGCCGGCCATGGTCTCCAGCGTACCGTGCCTCTCACCCGAACTGACCGGCACGGAGCCGATCAAGCCGACCGCGCCTTGTGCGCCCCGGAACAGCGCACCGTCGCTGACCAGCCCGGCGCCGATGCGTTTACCGATCTTGACGAACAGCATCGCCCGGTGGCCGACGCCAGCTCCGGAGTGAAATTCACCCATGGTCATGGTCTCGACGCTGGACCGCAGCCAGACGGGAACGTCGAATCCCTCGATCAGTTTCTCGACCAGCGGAAAGCTCTCCCATCCCGGCAGCACCGGGGGTGTGCCATTCTGAAAAAAGCTTTCGCCAGCGTCGGTCACGACACCAGGCACGGAGATGGAAATGCCCCATAGCTCACCGGCGTCCGGCTGCATATCGAGGATCCAGCGAAACAGCATGGTGAGCCGGTCGAGCAGCGCAGAGACAGGTTGCGTCAGGTCCGCTGCCTCGTGATGTTCCATCCTCAGATGGCCGCCGAGATCGGCAAGGCCGACGCCAAGCGCAGTCTGGTCGAGGGTGGCGACGAGGATGCTGCCGCGATTTGCGGAAAACCGCACGAGCCGCGGCGCCCGGCCGCCTGAGGCCGTGCCAAGTTCGCTCTCATCGACGAGCCTGAGCTCGGTGAGCGTCCCGAGGCGATCTGCCACCACGGCGCGACCAAGTTCGCTTTCCCGCTCCAGTTCTTGACGGGTCGTGGCCTTTTCCGTGCGCACCAGGTTGAGAATTTCCACAAGGCTGGGCGCAGCCGTTTCCGCCGTGCGCGGACGCCCCTTCCGTCGCGGGTGCATATCGGCGTCCATCTTCGCCGTAGCAGGCATATCTATTCCTTTCACCCGAACCAAGCGGATAAGCCTTGATAAATCCTCGCCTTGAGACGTGCAACAACAAACTTTTGTATTAAAACAGCATAAGTTTGCTGATAAATGCATTTTAAATGTTGACATGAGTGGTTTAAAGGCGCACTCAAGTCGATATAAGGTGGAAATGTCTTTAGGAGGAGACGACCATGGAGCGTTGCAAGCTGGCTTATCATGCCAATTGCTGGGGGGAGCTCGGCGGAAGTGCCGTTGGCGTCACCTCGATTACACAGCTCTCCTACCGAACCTTCGGTGACATGCGGCGTGCCTTCGCCGATATTGCAGCGGCAGGATATGAAGGTGTGGAGCTTTTCGATGGCAACCTGCTCGATTTCTCCACGGCGGATATGCGTGCCCTGCTGTCCGACAATGGTTTGAGCCTTGTCGCCGCATATGCTGGCGGAAACTTCATCTTCGACGATATCCTTCCTGAGGAGTTGGCCCGCGTGACGCGCGCCGCGGAACGGGCCGCCGAACTCGGTGCTCCGCATCTCGTTGTCGGCGGCGGCGCAAAGCGTTTCGACGGAACGCGGGAGGCGGATTTTCACAAGCTCGCGGCAGCGCTTGATCGGGTAGGGGAAATTGCGAGCGCACACGGTTTGCGCGGCCATTATCATCCCCACCTCTCCACAATCGTGGAGGGACCTGAGGAGGTCGCAAAGATCTTCGGCCTGACGGGTATCGATTTCTGCCCGGACACGGCGCATCTCGCAGCAGCAGGTGGCGATCCTGCGCAGCTTATACGCGATCACGCGTCCCGTATTTCCTATGTCCACCTCAAGGGCCTGCAGTGCGAGCCGTTTGCCTTCACGCCTCTTGATCGTGGTGACGTGCCGACCGACGGCATTATTGCCGCCTTGCGCGAGATCGGCTTTGCCGGCTGGATCTGCGCGGAACTCGATGCCTGGACCGATCCGCTGGAGGGCGCTCGTGCCAGTATGACTTATCTAAAATCGGCCGATCTCAAGAAGGATTGAAGGCCACCGGGGCTGTGCCCCATCCACGGGAGGAAACCATGATTACCAGACGCATTCTTTTGTGCTCCGCGGCCATCGCGGCAGTGCTGTCCATCGCGGCCCCGACATTTGCCGCCGATCCCGATACCGCGCTCGCCAAGCTGCAGGAATCGGTGCTGTCGAAGGGACCGTCGGGTGAAGACCCGTCGCCCGCCTCCGGCGTCTCGTTGACCGCTGAGGAACTTGCCAAGGTCAAGGCAATGGGTGCCACGGCTGCCATCGTCATGCATTACGGCGGCAATGACTGGTCTCGCGCCCAAATCAACGGCTTGCAGACGCAGTTCGCGGCCATGGGCATCAAGGTCATTGCGGTCACGGATGCCGGCTTCAAGCCCGAAAAGCAGGTGGCCGACCTCGAAACCATCATGGCGCAGAAGCCGAACATCATCGTTTCCATCCCGACCGATCCGACTGCGACCGCATCGGCCTACAAGGCCGCAGCGGATGCTGGCACCAAGCTGGTGTTCATGGATAACGTGCCTACCGGCTTCAAGGCGGGCAAGGACTACGTCTCCGTCGTCTCCGCTGACAATTACGGCAATGGCGTTGCCTCGGCGCATCTGATGGCCAAGGCACTCGATGGCAAGGGCGAGATCGGCCTAGTGTTCCACGCTGCGGATTTCTTCGTTACCAAGCAGCGCTATGACGCCTTCAAGAAGACCATCGCGTCGGACTATCCCGATATCAAGATCGTTGCCGAGCAGGGCATCGGCGGCCCGGATTTCTCCGGTGACGCAGAAAAGGCCGCCGGCGCAATTCTGACGTCCAACCCGAACGTCAAGGGCATCTGGGCGGTCTGGGACGTGCCCGCCGAAGGCGTCATCGCCGCAGCGCGAAATGCCGGACGGGACGACCTGATCATCACCACGATCGACCTCGGCGAAAACGTGGCGATCTCGATGGCGCAGAACGGTTTCGTCAAGGGCCTCGGCGCCCAGCGGCCCTATGATGCGGGCGTCGTAGAAGCCAAACTTGCTGGCTATGCCCTTCTGGGCAAGACGGCCCCAGCCTTTGTCGCCCTGCCGGCTCTACCTGTCACCCGCGACAGTCTGCTAGATGCGTGGAAGACGGTCTATTCGACCGAAGCGACCGCCAACGTCAAGTCCAGCCTAGGCAACTAAACCGCTTACAGCGCGCGGTGCGGAAAATCCGCGCCGCGCCAGGAGAGCCCCGGTAAGGCGATCGCTGATCCCGCCGGCATGTTAAGCAGCGTATCGCTGCACCAAATTAGGAGATACCTCGATGACGAAAGTGATGAACGTCGCCATGATTGGCGGCGGCTTCATGGGCAAGGCGCATGCCATGGCCTATGCCGCTATGCCGATGTTCTTTTGGCCGGCTCCGGCGATCCCGCACCGCAAGGTGATAGTGGATGTGACCGACGGCATGGCCGAGGACGCCCGCCAACGCTTCGGTTTCGAGGAAGCTTCCTCGGATTGGCGCGCCACGGTCAACCGGCCGGATGTTGACGTTGTCGATATCTGCACGCCGAACAATGTCCATGCTGAGATCGCCATAGAGGCGGCAAAGGCCGGCAAGCATATCATCTGCGAGAAGCCGTTGGCTCGCACCGTGGACGAAGCCCGCGCCATGGCCGAAGCGGTCAAACAAGCTGGCGTGATCAACATGGTGGCCTTCAACTACCGTCGCACCCCAGCCGTTGCTCTGGCGAAGAAGTACATCGATGAGGGTCGGATCGGTCGCATCCTCAATTTCCGTGGCACCTATCTGCAGGACTGGTCGGCGGATCCGGATTCACCGCTTTCCTGGCGCTTCCAGAAGAAGATCGCAGGCTCGGGCGCGGTCGGCGATATCGGCACCCATGTGGTCGATCTTGCGCACTATCTGGTAGGGCCGATTGCGGAGGTCATCGCGCTGACCACGACTTACAACAAGACCCGTCCGCTTCAACAGGGCGGTATCGACAAACTTGGTGCGGCGGAAAAAGCGGCCGACGCTGAACGTGGCGACGTGGATGTGGACGACGAAGTCGTATCGATGCTGAAATTTGCCAATGGTGCGATCGGTAGCCTTGAGGCGACCCGTAATGCCTATGGGCGCAACAATTTCATCACGCTCGAAATCCACGGTACGAAGGGCTCGATCCACTTCAACTACGAACGCCGTGACGAGTTGCAGGTCATGTTTGCGGACGACCCGGCTGATGCGCGCGGCTTCCGTACCGTGTATACCGGTCCGGCGCACCCCTATGGTGGCGGTCTCTGGCCGATCCCCGGCCTCGGCATCGGATATTCGGAAACGAAGATCGTCGAGTGCTACGACTTCTTCCAGGCGATCGCGAAGGGTAAGCAGCCGAGCCCCAATTTTGAAGACGGCCTGCTGACCGAACTTGTCGCGGATGCTTTCATCCGCTCCGGTGAGTCGGGAGTATGGGAGAAGGTGGGATGAACGACAGCGCCGCAGCCGTTCGGATGACAGGCATTTCGAAATCCTTCGGGGGCGTTCGCGCCCTTGAAGGCGTCGATCTCGAGGTGTTGCCCGGCGAGGTTCATGCCCTGTTGGGCGGCAACGGCGCTGGCAAATCCACGATCCTGAAGATACTGAACGGGGTTCATCGACCTGATCAGGGTACGGTCGTCGTCGCCGGACGCGCATTGACGGCTCACACGCCGGAAGAATCGCGTGACGCCGGCATTGCCATGAACTACCAGGAAATGAGCCTTATCCCGACGCTGACGGTGGCGCAGAACGTGTTCCTCACGCGTGAAAGCCGCACCGGCACCGGATTGATCGACGATGCGGACGCGGAGCGCCGCGCCGCTGAACTTTTTGCGCGGCTTGAGGTCTCGGTCGATCCCCGCGCCCTGGTCGGCGATCTCGGTGCTGGCCAGAAGCAGTTGACCGAGATCGCCAAGGCGATTTCGCAGGATGCGAAGGTTCTCGTTTTGGATGAGCCCTCGACGGCGCTCGCGGTCTCCGACGTTGAACGCCTCTTCGTCTTCCTTCAAAAGCTGAAGGTCGAGGGGGTCGCAATCATCTATGTCAGCCACCGCATGGACGAGATCGCCCGCATCGCCGACCGCGCCACCATTCTGCGTGACGGCCGGCACGTCGTCACCGCGCCGCTTTCCGAGCTGCCGATCGACACCATGATCGAGCATATCGTCGGCAAGCGCTCGAAAGGACTCTCGGACGTCGTGCGCGGCGCTTCCGTTAGGGGAAAGGTCCTGCTGGAGGTCAGCAATCTCAGCGGTGCACACAAGCCTGAGCATGTGTCCTTCGCGCTCCACGCCGGCGAAGTCCTCGGCCTGGCTGGGCTTCTGGGTTCTGGACGGTCTTCGCTTGCGCGGCTGCTCGCCGGTATCGATCCTGCTGCAAGCGGCACGATCAGCATCAAGGGCAGGGAGGTCTCGATCCGTAAGCCCGGCGATGCGATCGACAACGGCGTGGCGCTGGTTCCAGAGGCGCGGGCCACCCAGGGCATCATTCCTGCGCATTCGGTGGCATCGAACATGGTGCTCGCGGTCATCGAACGGCTGTCGCGTGCCGGTGTGGTCGACCGCAAGGCCGTGGTCGACCTCACGGACAGGCAGATTGCGCGGCTTTCGATCAAAACGGCGAGCCGCGACCACGCCGTGGCCACGCTATCCGGCGGCAACCAGCAGAAGGTGGTGATCGGCAAGTGGCTGGCCACAGATCCCGACATACTCATTCTCGACGAACCGACAGCCGGAATAGACATCGGCTCGAAGTCGGAGATCATTCGTCTGGTGCGGGATCTTGCCGCCTCCGGCAAGGCCATCATCATGATCTCCTCGGAGCTTTCGGAACTGCTGACCGCTTGCGACCGCATTCTTGTCATGGCGGATGGACTCGTTCACTCGGACCTTCCCCGCGAGGCTTTCGACGATCCGGCAGTGGCGGTGGACGACCCGGCGCATCGCCTGCAGGCAGCGGAGCAAAAGCTCCAGACCGAAATACAGCGGGCGCTCGCAGCCCAGGAGACGATCAATGCTTAAGGCTTTCGCCGCCAACTGGCGCCAGAACATCATCTATATCGGCTTCATCGCCATCTTCGTCGTGTTCGCAGTGACGCTGAACGACAAGGGCTTCCTGACAGCCAACAATCTTCTCAACATCGTGCGCCAGACGGCGATGATCGCCGTCATGGCGATAGCCATCACCTTCGTGCTGTCGGCGGGCGAGATCGATCTCTCGGTCGGCGCGGTGGCAGGCCTGACGACGGTAACCGTCGCCATGGCGATAGCCGTCGGCGGACCTTTTGCAGGCGTGCTGGCAGGGATTGCCACAGGCCTTGCCGTCGGGTCCTTCAACGGCTGGCTGACCACGCGCATCGGTATTCCATCCTTTCTCACGACGCTGGCGATGATGGGCATCGCCAAGGGCGTCGCCATGTGGATTTCCGCGACCGCTGCGGTTCCGATCCTTTCGCCCGGCTATTCGTGGCTGTTCGGCGGTGGCAATCTTGGTCGGATTCCCGTGCTGCTGGTGTGGATGCTCGTGCTTGGCGTCATCGGCCATATGGTGCTGCGGCGCACAGGATTTGGTCGCCGTGTGCTCGCGACCGGCGGCGGCGAAACCGCTGCACGCTATTCCGGCATCGATACCCGCAACATCAAATTCAAGGTTCTGGTAATGTCGTCCTGTGCGGCGGCTCTGGCAGGCATGCTGTATGCAGGGCGTCTGCAATCAGGCCGCTTCCAGCTTGGCGAGGGTGACGAACTCTCGGTCATCGCAGCGGCGGTGCTTGGTGGCACCAGCCTGTTCGGCGGGAAGGGCACCGTGGTCGGTACCATCGTCGGGGCCTTGATGATCGGGCTTATCAACAACGGCCTCATTCTGATGGGTCTGGAATTCAGCCAGCAGTTGATCGCCCGCGGCGGCATCATCATCCTGGCCGTCGCCCTCAGCCAGAAGAAGTCGGCATCATGACCGTCACCATTATCGGAACCGTAACGGCTCGCCCCGAATACCGGGATGAGCTACAGGCTATCCTCAGTCGTCAGGTAGCCCCGACACGGGCGGAAGGCGGCTGCATCAACTACGACCTCCATGTGGATGCGGCAGATGACTGTGTATTCGTTTTCTACGAGAACTGGAGAAGCCAGGAGGATCTCGACCAGCACATGGAAATGCCGCATCTCGTACCGCTTCTATCGCAGATAGACAGACTGCTGGCAAAGCCGGTCGAAATCCGACACCTGCGGATGATCGGCAACCCGGCCACGTGAGCGAGCATTCAGGGCACCGGCCCTCTTGATTAGGCTAAAAGCGGCCTGGTTCTCCTGGCTCCCTTGTCTTCTTCCATAGTGGCAAATGTCGAAACCGACTATATCGGTGAGTACACAGATACGCCCGTCAATTTCCGCGGCGATGTGCCGGAAGGGTTTACGGGGACGGAGAAGTAGCTATCGACATCGGACCAATGTGAGGCACATCATCTGGATAGATGGCAAACGGTCGGCCTCATTGCAAGAAGTCCGCGATGAAGCAGATAGCGGACGACAAGACCTGCTTCAACGTCAGCGTGGTCTTTTTCCAACGCAATATTCGACAGTCAGATCCTGGCCCCGTTGCTTGCGGATCCCCAGCCAATTTTCTGGCCGCCTTAGAATGCGACGGATGCTCCAATGACTGCGGCCGAGATCGCCCAACTCATTGAAAGGAAGCCACTTTTCCGTGCGGGAGATGTGAGCCGATTTAGATCGAAAAATTGGTCAAAAACGACTTTCCTGGGAGGCCTGGATTCTCACACGATTTCAATGGCTTAGTAGGAAAGCCTTGAAATTCCCTTTGTTTCCCATCGCGAGCGACCGTGGATGCCACCTTTGTGCCCTGGCTTTGGGCATCAGTCAACCGGACGGGCGAGCGGCAATAATTTCCGCTCTAGTGGCGAATTCGCGAGCAGGTCACAAACCACATAGACGTCCGCTTTGCGCGAACATTTCTGTCGTTCAAGTCATGCAATTCAGTTATCTTAGCGGTCACCGAAAAGAGCAGGGAGCGTCGGGCCCGTTGTGGGCGTGAGGATGATTTCGAGAGGGAAAGGCATGGACTGTCAGGACCGCAATGTTATCAAATGCCGATACGGGAAATATGTGTGAAAAAATTGGTCGCTCGTTCTGTGGCAGGCATGCAGAGATGTCAGTGTCCCGAGGAGGTTGCCGATGAAGAACAAGAAAATACCCAGTGATATTACTGCTGCCATCAGGCAGTCGGCAATCGATGGCTGGGACGATGATGCCGTTATGGTTGCCCACACTATCGAAACCGAAAAAGCCGCCTATCTTGAGCTTGAAGCGCTGGACTTCGGGACTGCTGCCGGCTTTCGTGAAAGCATCATTGCCGCTGTCTCTGAGATTTCCGAGGGCTGGGACGAGCGTCTGTCCATGGCCAAACTTGAAATCGAAGCTTTTCAAGAACTGCATGCCGCCAGGTTCGACGGTGTGCCCGCCAAAGAAATCTCCCAACTGAAAAATGAAGCCGAGCAGTCATTCCCCGATGACTTCACGGGGCAGCGCGATCATGTCGTGGCAGGCGCCCGGCGATTTATTTACGTCAGGGAACTTCGGGCTAGGATCGAGCCGATCAAGAATCTGCTGATCGATATGGAAGGGATCATCGGAGACGAATGCTACAACGCCAATATCCAGAACTACGGCGCAGGGGGCATCTGGGAAGGTGAAGGGCGGTCGTTCCGATATCCCGTGAAATTCGACAAGGGCGACGAGAGCTTAAAGCGCCGATACGTCCCTGCGGACATCGATCCGGAGGTGCTGATGACGGGACGCTATCAGTTCGGCAGCAACGAGCTGGGCATCTTCCGGGCGCTGGTCAAAGTTGTCGAAATGCTGGAGCGTGACTACGGTCTTCGCATCACGGACGCCAACCGCAACAAGTGAGGCGGGCCTGCGCGGGTTATTCGAGCCGAGGCCAGGCGACGGGGAAAATCGGGTTGAGCGGGTGAAGGCTGGCCGAGCGGCGGGCGGTCACGTTTGAATGGCCGGATCATCGGTTGCTTGAGACGCAGGCCGGGCCCGGATCGTTCGGGTGACGATCAGGAGCTTACCAACGATGAATGCCCCGCTGCCCCCATGCGCTGGTGGATCGAACACAAGAACCAATTCTTCTACAATTGTGATCTTTCCCGGTCTATTTGTACCGTTGAGAACGGTACGGTGTGAAAACGGATAACGCCTTCATCGACGCCACAAATAATTTCGATCCTAGTCTGTGATTTGAATGAATCTTCGCCCAAATGAGCATCGAATTTTTACTTGTCCTGTGACAGATAAAAATGAATTCGTTTCCCTCAACGTGTGCCTTGTTTGCGCGAAGGTCGCGTCTAACAAGCGAGATAACATGACAAGCACACGAGAACTGCGGATTAAAGCATTCAACAACTGGCCGGCTGAAACGGGTTTTCCAGTTCAACAGCAGTATACCGAACTGTTGGCTCGAGCGAACGTGCAAGCCCCTATTGTCCACTGCAATCTAGGGATCATCGACGACAGAGAGTTTCACATTCTCGTTGCTTTTCTCTTGGACGGGCTAGATGCGCTGCCGCATCGGCCATCTGGGTCTGATGTTCGGCGCTTTAGCTGCAGCGCAAGATGGAGAGGTGAAGGGTTTCGGCGTGCCGCTGCGGCAATTGACATTTGGGCTTTTGCTGTTTCCAGGCGTCTGGGATTGGTATCTGCAGTGGCGCGAGAAACGAAGAGGCTTCTTTACCGCATGGGAGGTCGATATGTTGCGGATCGCCTTATCTCTCACCAAAGAAGATACCGGGTGGCTTCGACAGCATCCGGAGCTTCTAGCTAGAGTCCAACCGATCGACGGCCTCGTCTCTCAAAATGAGATCGATTTTGCGAACGAGGACTGGCATGCTGCCTGTGAAAAATTCCACAAGCATGCAGCTCAGCGAGCCAAGGAAATACAGCGGATTGCTCGCGTCCATCGTGATCCTTTCGAACCAATCATGCCGGTTCTCGAGGCGGCGAGTCCTGTTGGTGAGTATCGCAAGATCACCGAGGAGATTATCCGCCTCATGCCAGATGAACATCGCTACCCCCAACCGGCTGCGGAAGCTGTTCGGTCATTCCTGATGCTTAGGCTTGGTTTACATTTAGGGCTGCGGCAGAAGAACCTCAGGCAACTGATGCTCAATCCGAAAGGCTCGATGCCGCGTTCGGAACGCGCGTTGGAGAAGATGAAGCGTGGCGAAATCCGTTGGAGTGATCGCGAAGGCGGTTGGGAAGTTTTCATCCCTGCCATCGCCTTCAAGAACGCGCACTCGTCCTTCTTTGGCGACAAGCCCTTTCGACTGGTGCTTCCAGATCTCTTGGATCTCTACAGGTATATCGAGGCCTATGTTGATCGGCATCGATCGGTGCTGCTGAAATCGGCCGCCGATCCCGGTACATTCTTCGTCAAGACGGTTAAGACGACCAGCACGGACGCAGCGTATGATACGACCAGCTTCTACGAGGCATGGCGTCTGACCATCCAGCGTTATGGGATTTACAATCCCTACACCGGGCGAGGCGCGATCAAAGGTCTTTTACCTCACGGTCCTCATAATGTCCGGGACGTGCTCGCGACCCATATCCTGAAGCAAACTGGCTCGTATGAGCAGGCGAGCTACGCCATCCAGGACACCGCCGACATGGTCGCAAAGCACTATGGGCGCTTCTTGCCCCAGGACAAGGCGGCTCTTGCTGCGCGTATCCTGAACCAGGTCTGGGAGGCTGCTTAACGAGGCGAGACGTCGGAAATCATTTCCGGCGTCTCGCATCATTCTTTGCCTCCCGCGCCCAAGGCGGCGGCAGTCGCTTCTCGATCCATGGCAATAGTTTGATCGGCTTCGGTTCAATGCCGGACGTGATGATCGGATATTTGCTCAGAGCATCGCGCATCAACGGTACGCGGGCAGGATTTGTGTAGCGAAGGCTGGTCTCACTGCCCTGACTGAGCCTTCCCGAGATATCGTCGATGACCAAGGGTGGCACACCTGCCTGTAGGAGAGTATCTGCCATGCCGTGACGCAGCGCGTGGAAAGCGCGATCCCACATTTTCTCTCCTAGCGACTGTTTCATGATGGGAAGGAAGACGTCGTAGAAGCGGTCCCCCGGATCGTTCGTGGTCTTGTCTGAGAATAGGTCAGGAAATACGGCCTCATATCCCAAGTCCTGGAGAGCGGCGCAATACCCCAAGAAGCCTAGGCGAACCAGTTCATCGGGAAGCGGTAGCAGCCTCTCCGATTGCTCAGTCTTTAATCCTCTAAACTTATTGGTACGCAGGATGAGCACCAGGCCATCATCGTCTTCGGCGATGTCGTTCAATGCAAGCCCGGCGAACTCGCTTCGACGCGCACCGAGATAGGAAAACATAACGGGCAGGAAATAGGCTGCATCATGGAAGACATGCGGTCCTGGTTTCTTGCGTCCGCGATCATTATTCAAGGACCCAGTATAGATCGGGCTGGAAAAGATTGGTTTGATTTCGTCCGGTTTCGGCTTGTGCTGCTGTTTGCGAATGGAGCCAAGCTTCGGTTTCTTTGGCCTCAAGCCTTCAAACGTCCAATCTTCAAGTTCAAACCCGTGCCCACGCACATGCTTCAAAAAGTGATTCAGGTTTCCAAAATGCTTACGGATCGTTGCGGCGCTCAAACCCACCGCCGCGACCGCGCCTTCAGTCTCGGCTTGCTCGCGTAGCTTTTGCCCTTCGGCTCGTAATTCGGCGGCGGACATCGCCCTCATTCTGGCGCCCTGCCCCCAACGCGTCGGAATGTCATTGAAGTGCTGACGAAGCTTGCCGATGTGGTACTGGGTAATCCGCCCGGTATGTTCCACACCGTGTTCTTCGAGCACGCCCTTGAAGATGCGAACCAGCGCACGAGCATCACGTGCGGTGGTCTCATCCCAAGAGTCCTTCATGTTCTGCGCGAGCTTTTCGCACTCGGTCTCGAAGTCTGCAACTTGGATCACAGGACGTGTCTTGCCCTCAACCGGCTGATCGATGGCTGCTGCCTGCTGTGATGGAGTACCGTCAAGCTTCTTGATCGGCGGATCTTCCAGCTCGGGCGGCGCGACAATGTCATTGTCGGGAGCTGCAGTCACCGAAGATGATGACGTCGTTTCAAGAAATGTACCTTCGATGAAATTGGGCTGTGGCCTAGATGCCGCACCGCCTGTAAGCTCGCTGAGGTCGCGATCGGCGAGCGGGTGCCTTTCGGCGACGTCAAACAGAGCTGCTGCCCGTCCGTTGAAATAGGCCTTCATGGCCTTTTCCTCGTTGAGCGCGTTTGGATTGATGTCGAACAAGTACATCAATCTGTGAAGCCCCTCCTGAAAGCCGCGCGAGGTCGCCTCTTGACGAAGTTCGAGATAGTTCGAGCGGATTGAGAAGAAGTGAGAGGCTCGGACGCCTTGCTTTCGAAGATAGGCATGGCCGGGGCAATCAGCATCCAGCGTCAGGCGATGGCGATTTCCGAACATTTCAAGAAGGCGATACGCCCATCCATTTTCTAGATCCATCTCCAGCTCTGAAATATCGGCAGGACGGCCGTAGCGCCGCGCCACCATCGAGACGTCGTCCAGATGCATGAGCATCATGTCCCGTTCGTGTTCGCAAAGCTTTTGGAGCTGCGCCTTGGACATGGGTTCCTTCCGCTTCAACTTCAGTTCGGCGACCAGCATGTTCAGCTTGCGGCCGATCGCCTGCGCTTTCTTATGATCAGAACAGTGAAGGCTCAATGAAAGCCGGCTGCCTGGTTGGCATTTCCCGAAGGCGCTTGGGACGCGCGCACGCCAATAAAAAATATTGCCGCGGCGGGTGAGATTCTCGACGTCGTGGCGGACCGCCATGAGGTTTTGCCCTTGCCTGCCACCTGAAATGCCGGCGCGCGTATTTCGCGTGGGCATCATCTGTGGGCTACAGTTCTGGGCATCAGGTCGCCAATGATGCCAAAACGATATCCGGCACGACTGGAAAATCAAGGAATTAAGGGCATTTAGGGAGAATTGGCTGGGGAACCTGGACCCTCAAAAGGTACGACCCTAACAATTTGATGTTGCAAAAGAATAAGTAGTTTCATAGGGGTAGGGTACATATCGCATGCCATTTTGAGGTACATTCCTTGTCTCGAACCCGTGCTCCAGCATACCTTGAAAAGATGAATAACGGCGGTTGGAGGGTGTCTGTCCCTGTCCCTCGAGACATGGTCAAGATCATCGGCAAGACACGTCTGAAGCGCTCACTTGAGACTCATAGCCAAGCAGAGGCCGAGCGGCGCAAACACGCGATTGTTGCCGAGTTCCTCGTCATGATCGAAGCGGCCCGAGCCGGGAGGCTTCCAAAGGCGTTGGTTACCGGCATCGCTGCAGCGCCCTCCATGTCGAGTAAGGAACTGACTAGCCTTGCCCTCGACTTGCGAGCCAACCTCCAGTCACAAGAGGGGGACAGTGAGGCAGTCGAGCTGGAGACCGAGGGCATTTATCAGGTTGCCGACAAGATCAGGGGCCAAGAGGTTGGAGTAGATGAGGAGACGGACAACCCTATCTTCGACCGCCAGAGCGCGGAAAAGGCTGGGCAGTTTCTTCGGGTAGCTCTCGGCAAGGAAACCCCAGTCCGTGAACCTCTCGACCTATTCCATGCTCAGGTGAAGTGGTCGCCTCGTACCAAAAGCGACAGCAGCAGAGCGATCACGGCACTGGAGGACTGGTGTGAGGAAAGCCGTGTGCCGTTCGTGATCGAGGCCATCACACGGAGAAGAGCGGGCCAATTCATTGGCGACCTCGCGGCCAGCACCGAACGCCCGCTCACAAACAGGACCATCAATAAGTATCTGTCCTGTCTGTCGCAGTTTTGGGTTTGGCTTGAAAAACGAGGGTACATCGAACTCGATAGTTCGCCGTGGTCTCGTCAGTCCTTGCCGAAGGTTCAGCCCTCGGAGGACGAAAAGGAGCGCCCGTTCACCGATGATGAGGTGATCAGGTTGTTTAAGGCAGAACCCAACCAGCCCTACCTCAAAGACGTTATGCTGATCGGAGCGCTCACCGGTGCGCGTATTGATGCGATTGTCAGTCTTAGGCGGAAGGACATTGGCGATGAAGGTACCATTCGTTTCAAACGTCAGAAGCGGGAGAGATACTCTAGGCAGGTTCCAATCCATAGTGCGTTGAAGTCAACGATTGATCGTCTCGTAAAAGGTAAACAGATGGATGACGCCTTGTTTCCCGAGTGTCCGCCAATCCCTCCTGACACGGTGCAGGAGCGATCCATGCCTGCAGTCAAGGCATTCACCTATTTCCGCAGAAGTCAGGGTGTAGTGGACGCTGTTGAAGGGAAGAGAAGGGAGCGTGTGAACTTCCATTCCTTCCGCCGCTGGTTCATTACCAAAGCCATTCAAGCGGGCCAGCAGGAACTTGTAGTCCAGATCGTGGTAGGGCAGAAGCCGCAGAGTGTTGCCGCGAGCGTCTACCTAGGCGGGCTCACTATGGAACAAATGGCCCAATGCGTAGAGGCTGTGAAGCTGCCGTGATTTGCGGCAATCGGGACGAATGGGCGACCACGGCATCACCTGCTGGATGAGCCGTTCTGGAAATGTCTCGGACAACGCCGCAATGGAGAGTCTTTTCTCGCCACTGAAAACGGAGAGAACAGCACGGAGGTTCAACACACGAGGAACGATGTCAGAGCAGATGTGTTCGATTATATCTAGGGCGTCTACAACCCGAAAAGACGCCACTCGACACTGGGCTATCTCAGCCCCAATGACTCCGAAACCAAGGTGGTATTAGCTTAGCCTTGTGTCCGATAAACCGGCAGCAAAGCGAATGTAGGCTCATTTGCTACCTAGCACGGCTTCAATAAGTTCTACCGTCCTGCCATCAGGATCGACGCATGTGATCTTTCGCTTATCGCCCTTACCAGAATCAGATGCTTCTATACCGCTGGCGGCCAGCCGCTTAACGCACCCGTCCAAATCGCGATGGCGGATAAACACTATTGTACCGCTGCCGGCAGGCTCGTTTCTCTCGCTTCGACGCAGTACTAAATGATGATCCAGCCGAACTTGACTCTGGGTTCTGCTCAAAACTGGCAACCCGAGGATCAAATTGTAAAATTCGACCGAGCGATCCAAATCGATCGAAACAAGGCAGATTCCCGCTAATACCGCATTGACCTCTTGGTGTTGCGGTGGACTTCCAAACTGAAGCTGTGGCAGGTTTACATTATCCTCGCTCGATTGCGGTGCCTTAGAGAGCTTTTTGATAACGATTGTTGGCGCATCGGGTGTCTCCAACTGCCAAGATTGCGATCTTAGACCTCGGCTCTTCGACCGAACAAGATTTGCGGGGCGAGCGCTCGTCGGAAAACCGCGCGGTAACGGTACGTTTTTTTTTCCATTGCTCAACTCCGCGATTATCTTCGCCAGTATTTTGGCATTGATCATCTCGAACCCATCAGTCTTTTTACTTCGGTTGGCAGCAAGTTCCTGAGCCAGTTGGTTGAGATAGCGGGTATCCTGAACTTCTTGCAATATAGCACCGATCCAGTCTGTTCCGCTTGTAGCACCGCAAAGCGCCCCCGTCATAGATGCGATTGTGTCCGTGTCAGACCCTTTTGCGAAGGCAGCTGTCAGTACACCTTCCATAGGCCCCGCTGCGTGACGGGACGCTAGGTAGATCGCAGCCGCAGCGGCGACCGTTCCAGCACCCAAGATAGCTTTGTCAAAGCAGCCAAGCCGCTGCATAGTTTCCCCGTCGAGACTAAGGGCACCTGCTTCTAAGCTGTCAGCGCCAACCCTCAAGCGCTCAATCATATTTGATACCGCATCACCCCATCTGGTCTCAAAGCCGTGCTCCTGCGCTTTATCTATCCAAGCGGGCCACATCGCATCAATGTCAGGCCATGTTGCCCACTGCGCCTGATGCTTTAGTAGCGCACTCAGCAACTCGCCGTAATCAAGCGTTCGATTGATACGTACAGCGTACCAAAGTGCAAAGGCATAAGCCAAAGCCCCAACCAAAGCCTCAGGGTGACCATGGGTGATAACGCCATCTGCGATGACCGCCTGAGCAACTGAGTCGAATCGCTCATCACGAACTCCCAGCAGTACGTGCGGAGCCACTCTCATCGCGACTCCGTTGCCCCCTGCTTGATAGTAACGATCTCTGTCAGAAGACCCAGCCTCCCATGGAGGAGAACCCTTGAGCCAAAGTCTTGCAGCCCTAAGGCTGGCACCGCCACCACCACGTTCATAAATCGTCCATAGAGGCAGCTCAACTCTCGCCAAGTACTGCCACCAAGCTACATAATTCAGACGCGCTCTCGCTCCAGCAATAATGAGCTGGGTATCGTCACTATAGGTGCCCGCCGGTATCACCTCTTCATGGGGCTGAAAGCGTCCGCCGGAGCGCTTGACCCAGTCATAGAAACTGAGTGCAGCCTTTTTTGAGGAAGACGAGTTTTGTGCGCGCCCTTCTTGCGGCCAGCCGAGAGCGTCACCGAAAGCAGCACCCAGAATAACGCCCTGAAATTTTATCTCGCTAACGTTGGCTGCGTTACGTTCAACCGACATATCGATTACTCCCAAACGCTTTAAAGCCAAATTTCAGCGGCACGGTTGCCGCTCGTGATCAGATTACTCAGCGCAAACTTATTAAACAAATCGGGAGCTACAACAAACTTGAAGCCCTCTGCGTCGATGTTGTTGATTTTTAATCGTACCTTCTCGGTTTTTGCTTGGTCTTCGGATTGCACGGCGACCCCTACTATGTCTGCCATGTTTATGCGATCAAAAATCAGAACTTCAGCCTGTTGATCAGTCGGACACGGAGAGAGGTGCGCAGCGCTTCGGACGTAAGTTTTATTGTAGGCCCCTTTTATACGATTAGCGTACATAGCCTCAAATCCAGCTAGTCCTTGTAAGATGTTTCGCCCGCCATTGGCAGCGGCATTACGAGGACAAAACAGTGTTGTCTCTGCCAAAAGATAATTAGGTCTTATCAACAGAACCACCCAATCAGGAAACAGCTTCTCATTTCCCCTCGCCTTATCAAAGTACCACGCATTTGGATACTCGATCGAGCAGCATATGTGCGTGGTACGCCCATCGAGGCGTGCTAGGTCCGTAGGATTGAAAGTCCCTCGTTCTGGCTCTGAGAGGTGAGCGGTGCTTAGAACACCAACCCTTCCAGCGGCGATATGCTGTAAATTACGCGAGGGAGTGAAATGGCACAGCCGACTAACCCCGCGCTGTGCGATAGCTTCAGCGATGTCAGTCATTTGGCAAGCACCGTATACAGTGAGGCGTCTGGTGGAAGGAGGTGTGTTCTGTCACCAACGTGCGTTATAATAAGCGCAGTCTTCGCTCGGGTGACGCCTACATACAGCAGGCGACCATCGTTTGCATCCGCCTCTTCTTGACCGAAGTCTTCAACTTGAGATGGGTCAGGAAAACGATCTTTGTCCATAAAAGGTAAGATCACAGTTTCGAATTCGAGGCCTTTTGCTGAATGATAGGTCCCCAAGTAGATATTCGGTCCGTCGATCCAAGTAGCGTTCTCATCTTTAAGATCGATCACGTTTCGAGGCAAATACGGCTTCAATTCTCGTTTCTGCGCAGCGGTCCTCACAAGTATCGCAGTAGCTCGTGTCCCCGCCATGGCCTTGGCTTGGCTCGCCACGAACTGCATCTCATCGGACGTCTTCTTAAACGAAACCAATGTTGGTCTTGGCCCTGCTGCCTTGGGCGTAGTTGGCGCCACCATGTCAGGTGTGCCAGCGTAGTAATCCATTTTTGCAATGGCCAATCCCAACGCCGCAATTTGTTGACTGTTCCTATAGTTCTCGGAAAACTGCCACACCTTCTGTGGTTGCAGCCCTGCCGAGCGCCAAGACATCCTGTGGCCATAAATTTGCTGGGCGACATCGCCGAAGAATGTAATTGACCCTTCAGGGGGCACTGCCTTGGCGAGGGACCTCAGCATTTGGGGAGATAGGTCCTGCCCCTCATCGATTACGATATGTCTATATTTCCGCTTTGTGACATCGGCCTCGAGAGCGCTTAGCACGGAAGAGGATATGTCATCCCAATCATATCGAAACCCCATTTCAGCGCGGCTCTTTAAATATGAAGCTCGAATTTGCCAGATAATTTTACGAAAATTACTAACTAGGCCATCTCCGCGACCAATGCGCTTAACGTCTAAGTAATCGGCCAGATCGCTAATGCCATTCTTGGCTATCCAGCCTACCTCGCTGTCAAAAAAGCCAATCGTTTTATCGAAGAAGGTATTCGACTTGTGTGTCCCTTCGATCTGTTCGACGGCATCTTTTATCAGGTTTCTGCGGGCGTCATTCCCGATTATGTCATTGTAGCTTATAAGCCGCCTGAAGTTCAGATAGCCTCGTGCGAAGAGGTGGTAGTGCTCGACCGTGACATTCTTCAAGCGTTTTTCCGAGATGCTCCGAATATAGCCACTTAACGCCTTATTGTAGGTGATAAGGAGTACTTTGCCATTTCCCGGAAGATCAGGGTCTCCCAGATAAGCTGCTCTGAGAATAGCCATAGTGGTTTTTCCACTTCCCGCTGTACCCAAGACAACCTGATGGCCGGAAGCTGGGAGGCAGACGACCTCCCGTTGACGTTCTACTGGAATGGGAAAAGGCACGATTTTGATCCGGCGAAAAAACTATGACTTCCTATTTCTAGTTGCACGAAATCACGGGAGTCAATTCCTATGCAATGCTTTTCTTCCGATGCCATAAGGCCGTTCGTAAAATACTGTGGAACAGTCTGTCAGAACCAAAATACATAATCACCCCCAATCAATTAAATGGCTGACTATTCTACCCGAAGAGCCCTGAAGACACTCGAGCGACTAATCCCTAATTCCACAACTATTTGTTCGACGTCTTGCCCGCACGCTTCATCCTTCTTACGTCATCAGCTTTTCGTTGAGCGGTCGGAGCGCGGCCTCTGTATTTGCCGTCAGCTTTCGCCCTGGCAATACCCTCGCGCTGCCGCTCCAGCATGATGTCGCGCTCGAACTCAGCGATGGAACCCAGTAGGCTGAGCATCAGCTTGCCGGTGGGCGTCGAGGTGTCGATGTTGAGATTGAGGATTTTGAGCGTGACGCCTTTGCTTTCCAGCGCATCCTTCAGGCGCACAAGGTCGGCCATAGAGCGGGCCAGACGGTCCAGCTTGGTGACCACGAACACATCACCCTCACGGGCATAGTCCAGCGCACGGGTTAGCTCAGGACGCTCCTTATCGACTGAAGAGAGCTGCTCCTTGAACACCTTCTCGCAGCCAGCCAACTCAAGATCGCGAAGCTGAGCGTCTAGACCATAGGTCTGATCGAGGGTCGATGTGCGGGCATAGCCAATGATGGTCGAAGGCATATGGGAAACTCCAGTGGTGTCAATAAAGTTTAAGAGCTTCTGGCACTATATGTGCCAAATGTTAAATACCATTCATGTGGCACTCTTTGACCAAGTCTTTTCGGAGGTCATTAGACCTCGGTCTATTGGCACTGCCAGAGATCATTGGTCGGTGATATCTAGCAAAGGTAGTTGGATGAGGAATGACATGGACAACGACGAAATTACGGAGCGCATTATAGTGCGATCAGCAGCAGAGGCCGATGAGCGGCTAACGAGGCTGGAAGAGTCGGCGGCTCGCGTAGCCGAATGGGTGCTAGCCTTTAACGGCAAGCCGCTTGAGCTCATTCGACACATGAAGTTCGATCTGGTCGGCTTCCACCCGGTTACCCACAGTCCTCTGAATGTCATTGAGCAGGTCAATCAAACGTGGACCTACGCTGCCGCCTTACTCGGGACAAGAATGCTGTTCGAGCTTCATCCAGATGTTGCCGCGTTTCATCTTGCCCCCGGCGCTTACGCATCTCAGCCGCTAGATATAATGAGTGAGGTGCCGGGGCTGGTCGGTGCAGAAACCTTTGCGGCAGTGCGACCGCAGAACAACAGGAAGTTGTCGAAAGACCTTGACAAGCTGGCTGCCCGCCAAGAGCAACATCGCTATGTGTTCTTCATGTCTCCTGCGTTCCCCGGCACTAAGCGATTAGAGCAGTTCGAGCGAAGTGGGGTTCAGGTCTGGTCGGTCGATCATTGAAGCTTTGCGATTGGCAAGAGCTGCGCAAGCAAAGCATTTCCTTCGGTTGTCACGTACAGCATGCTGTTGCGGGCATCGACCGGATTGCGGTGCTGAGCGATCAGGTTCAATCCCGGCTTCCCATGCCGGTCGATCGCCGTTAGAGCGGAGATGTCGCGGGAAAGGGTGGCTTGGCTGATGTCTAGAAGCCCGAGTAAGTCCCGCTGAGCTATCCCCGGCTTCATTGCCACTAGAAGGAAAACAGAGGCCGTGTGCATCTGGATGTCAGGACGCAACTCACGGAATGCTTCTACAAAACTGAAGGCATTTAGAAGCGATCTTTTGAATGCCGTGGTGGTGTCATCTAGCCTGCGCATGACATTACTCTCCTGTGAATATCTTTTGTTTGCAGAGGGTTATCGTCGCGTCAAGCTTCTCTGTTGCGCGAAAATGTGGACGGGTGGCCTACCCGGGGGAAGCCGGGAAAGCCGATTATCTGATTGGGTTCTCGGAATTTTTCACCAAAACATTCCGGCAGTAGCTCCAGAACGCCAGTCCGATTTATCGTTCACTTGCGTTGACCCTAGTGCGCGTTTGGAAGACGGACGAAGGTGTACGACCAGCCAAGGCCGAACGCGCTGTAATCGTTGATACGTGATGCCACCGCTAAAGCGATGCACGGTGGTCGGCAGCTCGCACGGCTAGCTTGCGATAATCCGGCTCTGTGATCAGGCCGACAGGGCCTATGACCTTGCCGCGATCAGTAACGGTCTCCTGGACGAATGGCACACCCCAGTGTTCCAGTATCTCAAGGCAGTCGTTGGTGTCGGTGTTGTTCAGCTCCAAAAACTTTCCCACGTCACTGGTCAGGAAGTAGGAGGAGCCGTCTGGCTTCATTACGAAACGAAGACGGATAACGGGAACGTCCTCGTCGTGGGCGTCGATGGTCATGGTGCGGGTAGCAAGAAGCTTCATATCGTTTCTCTTCATTTAGGTGGTGGTGAGGCTGTAAACTGATGGGCTTTGGCCGGGTTTAGGACTGGTTCTTGGCTTTGGACTTTCGGTCTTCGGAAGCCGTGTAGGAGTCGATGCCAACGCCTGCTATGCGAAGACCCGCGTCGAAGAATGAAGGCTTAGCTGCTCGCTGAACGGAATTAATGCGATCTTCGGCGTTGGCCCTGATGCCCTTCATCTCGTTGTTGAGCTGAGTCATGGTCCAATCGGTGTTTTGATCGATACGGCCCTTACCTTCGGCAGCTCGACCGTCGAACTCAGCCAATAGGGCATCGACCGAGAGACCACTAACTCCGCTTTCACCGGCAGCCGCTATGGCCGTGGCTTTGGCAGACCGAGCTTCGCGCTCAATATCGATCTTGTCGTTGCTAGCAGCGATCTGTTCTTGCAGCATCCTCTGCTGCGTCTGGAACTGCTGATCTTGAGCGTTGCGTGTGGCCCTTGCAGCGTTCTCGGCGTAGAGTCGGTTCTGTTCGTTTGCTGCATCAACTTGGCCAGCGTAGCTGAATGCTTGCTGTGCAGCCCCGATGGTGAACCCAATCATGGAGATGGGATCAGCGCACATCAGGCTACCTCCTTGAAACTCTGGGCAATGAAGGGCTGGTAGGCGGTGACCCTTGGGCCATGAGCGATGTTCTCGGAGACCGTCAGGCAGGCTGCGGTTTCGATATCGCGAATGATGAGCCGAGCGAAATGCTCACCACTGCCCCAAACCTCGAGCCGACCGGAATGACCGAGAGCGACCAAGCGGCGGCAGGCATTGGCTGTGGGGTTGCGAGTCTTGGAGATGATGGTCTTGCCTTGAAAGACGACCGAGTAATTCTGACCGAGCTTATCGAGACTGACGGGTAGGATAATAATTTTCATGGTCGAGGCGGCTGAAGGCATAGCTGCGCCATCATCCCGACCAAGGGATGTTTCGTTGTGCATGATAATTTCTCAGGGTTTTGTGGTGGTGGTTGCGGGGCGGTGAAATGCAAACGGCCCTCTCGTCTGCTGACCACGAGGCTAAGCCTTGAAGTCGCCACAAGAGGGCCGAGGGTCACCACACCCATGAGAACGGCTGATGTTTATGTTGAAAGGCCAGCTTGCGCACTCTCGGAAATCGAGTGTCCATGAGTGGACCGTGCGGGGTTGGAGGTCGTCCGGGTTTCGCTGTTAAAGAAACCTCTATGTGAACATCAAGGAAGACTAGAGGTGGATTGAGGTTTTCATCACCATCATCAATTCATGAAATACCAGATAGAGATCATCCTGATTTCATCAGTCATCCTCTATTCCCTTTCATTCAAGATGTTGGTCTTCCTCTCCGGTCTTCTCCTAAAGTGCGTGGTAATTACTGGTTGCTGAGAAGAGTGCATAACAACCATTTTTCAGATTGCATTCAAGGTGTGGCCTTACACTTCGACATCGTATGAGGTGGTGGTCCTCAATTATCATTGCCGATGTTTGGACCACTGATAGCCACATTCCCATCACGGATTAAATCCGCCACACTTATCACGGCATGAGCATCTTCACGCGACATGCCATGTTCCGCAACGTTCTCGAGCATGTCCGCAACGCTGGCATAAAACTGAATGCCGTAGGCCTGTTCTAACAGCCCTCTGAGGGCTTCAACGACTGTTAGCCCTAGCGGCATGTTGGGGTTCGTTTCCATCAGTCCTTTACGCTCAGAATTATAATCTTCGGCCAAACGGCGGGCTTTCGGGTGACCCCCTTTCACAATTTGGGTGATAATGTCGTTGATGACGAATGCGGCGGATTTTTCGTGGTAGTCGGTCATGGGAAATCCTCAACGCATCTGCGCGTTCTCTCTTGATGTTTGTGGAGATGCAAAACACCGTGCCGTCCGCTGACGGAGCGCGCTGCTTTGCTTAAGTGCGTGGTAATCGAATGACAGGGATGTTTTCCAATACCCCGTCCCCGCCATTCAGCGCGATCCAGTGCGCTGCGCATACAACATCAAGTCAAAGCCCGCATCTCGAAATCACGGGGACGAGGAAGGAAAGAACGCACTCTGATGTTAGGGCGTGTCGTGCCGAACAATTAAAGAGTTCGTCTCGCTCTCGAACTGTAGCGGCGCACCATCATGGCCTGCCTCAACCGAACTGTGAGCGCGTCGATAGAGGCAGAACTGGACACTCATCGTGAAGCGGCGTTCCGAGGTGCGAATAGCTGCCTCTTCTCAATCACCCAATGCCGCCACTTACCGCATGGATGCTCGAACCATTCAGTTTTGCTCCATGCAAATTCATGGCTGCTGGTAAACACGTAAAGTGCATGCGGAAGGCGGCTGTCGATCTCAATATGGTGGCCGAATGCGGCGAGCTTGATAGGCATAGGGTAGGTCCATGATAAGGGTTGAAGCGAAGCGTTCTGGCCAGAACAATGCCGTTAGACTCCGCCACGTGAGTCTCGTCAAGATGGACAAAATCTCTATTTTTCAATATCTTATCCCGATGTAAATACATTCCAGCCAAGACGTTGAAGAGACAGGGAAAACTCTGCGCATTTTTATTCACAGCTCTTGTGTGATGATGTCTCCTGCATCTCGGCCATGTACTTGGCCATCATCGTAGACACTTCAGTTGCCGTGATCGTAGCCACCTGCGTCTTCGCCTGCTGCTCTTCCAGTTCCATCCAACGGTCGATGATGCGGGCGCGAAGTTCGACCGAATAACCCGAGACGAGGATGAGGGTCTCACGCTTGGGGAGATTGAAGCATGGGAGCTGTCGGCAAGTGCTATCGGTATAGCTACCTACGAAATCTCTCGGCTCAGATTTGAGCCCAGTGAGCATCGTTCGAATGTCGCGGATGACATTGGTGTGCCGCTTGCCGGTCAGCTTGGCGATTTCGCGGCTAGACATGGTGAGCGTGGAGGCGGTTCTTGGGTGGGCAGCGGCCCAGCAAAAAATGCAGTTTACTGCGCGCAGCACACGTCTTTGACGTAGGTATTCCCTACCGTCATAAATGCATCATCAGGCACAGCACCACGCGATTTCAATTCCTTGAGCAGTTCCGAAGCTCCTGATGCTGGCAACGACCGGGACAGCGTAACGGCATACCATTTGTTTGTCGCGAGGTAGGCCGTCAACGGCAGACTCGAACCGCGAACGAAAGCCTCGGCTTCATGAAAATTATCGAAGCTCTTGATCTGGATGTATCGGTTCTCGAAGGGCTGCGTCAGAAACTGGTCCACCTTGACCCAGTTGTGATGGAGATAGCCTTCGCGACCCTTTGCACGCACCTTGTACCAGCGGTCCCCCACCGCCAATATCTCGACACGGTCACCGTTGCTCATGCTGATAAGCTTTCCTGAGGCCTGATCTTCACCGCTCCGTAAGAACTCCTTACCCTTAGGAACCCGAAGCGCTCCCGCCCTCGCCGTGGGGATTTGGAAACGCGGATCATCATCGGCAATACGATAGCTAGGCAGAGCGCTGGTCGTGGGATGAGGGGCAGGAACTGCAGCAACACGCGGCGGCTCACTAGGGGTAGCTCCGCTCCCATCGACGTTTGTAACCCGAAATTGGGCCATCTCGCTCTTAGACAGGTAACGCATGTCATCGCGTTCATATCGAAGGGAAAGCTGTAGCAGACCCGGATCGACTCCCATCTCGGTCATGTAGCTTATCGTTTCAGCCGTCTGATGCTGGATGAATGAGACCGCGTCATCAACGGACAAAGCCGTACTGTCCGAGAACGACGTTTTATGGACGCCGATGGCACCCGTCTCGGCAATACGCTTGGAGCCACCCATAAATGCCAAAGCGCAGGCAGACTCGCATTGCATCTCTCTCGGCTGGATAACCGGTAAATCCATCGCCCGAATAAGCCGACCCAGACGCATGGCTGTAGTGGGGTTACCGCCAGGACTTTTGAAAATCACAAAGATCGACTTCCCGCCAACGCTAGAAACCTTGGATGTAAATTCGCTCAGATTTTCAGATGGGCTGAAGACCCCGGACACGATAATAGCAGTGGCGCTGCCATCGAGCGGAGCAGTCTCGAAGGTTAGGGCCGAGGCATCCATCGTGAAAGCCAGCAAAGCTGCAGAAACGGAAACACACTTTATGAACGACAACTCTTTACACCCCAGCTAGATCGAGAAGATCATACCTCAACGGCAGATTTGGGCTAGGGGGAGCAGAGGGTATTGCCAACACGTTTCCCTCCCTCTCGACCTACAATCGTGGAGAATCTCGTTTGCAAGAAGATCAACCGCACCACGGTCGCGGCGTTGGAGGGTAGTCAGCGGCCCACAAGCAAACGGCGCAGCCACCCCCCTGCGATGAGAATGTCGCCCACATTACGACCATCGGCACGAAGAATGCCGCGTCTGACCTGCTGATGCAGCTTGCTGGTCAGCCCAGCGATCTCGCAGGCTGGATATGGTGAACGTGGAGGCGGGGCGCTATAATCAATTGGTTTGCCATTGCGTCCTCTCTCCTTTCGCTCGCTGCATTCGCGTACGGGATTTTCGTGATCGCTATCACGGTGCCTTTTTAAAAAAGCAGTCGAAGCAGTATTTGAAGGCTCAGACTTCACGCCCGCGAATGCAGATTACGCCGCAATCCGAATGAGTCGCACGTAGGTGTATGAGAGGGAAGGCCCGGGGTACCGAGGTACATAACGCGGTACGTATTGAGGTACGCAGTACACGCTAAGAAATTGATAAATCAAATGAAATAGAAATTGGCTGGGGAACCTGGATTCGAACCAAGATTAACGGAGTCAGAGTCCGTCGTTCTACCGTTGAACTATTCCCCAACGCAAGAAAAGTGGCTGTGCCGCTTTGCTAGGCGTCATATAAATGATTTGATCGGCTATGCAAGTCGTAAAATGCGATCTTGGGCAGTTATTCTCGTGAAGGGTGGCGGGGCGGGCGTCAGCGAGTGGTGTTTGGGTCGAACGAAGGAAATGATGACACAGGCACTGAGCGACGATCCTTGGATACGCGCTTGGAGACATCTGCGCAGGCATGACGCCGCGACAGGGAGCCTCCCGTTTCGGCACTGGGGTTCTGATAGCCCTCTGATATTTCGCACAAATGGACGCTTGCATCCCGGTTGAGACCCAAACCGCGAATAACTATCCCCTCGATGAGCCGCTCTCTGCTTGGCGTTATCTGGTCGTGTGTTGATGTTTAAAGTCGGGGGGAATTTTGGCATATCGCCCCCTGATACGAAAGACAGCCCGCAATGATCAAGCCGTGTTCGCTTTGGTCCCGACGATCCCGTGGCTCAAATCTCTGCCAACACCTTACAGCGCTATCGCTGACCGCCCGCGTTCAAGGCTGTCACGAACCCCGATCCGGTCTGGTTTTTTAGGGGCAGCTCGATACGACATCTGACGCCGTTACCCTTGACGAATAATGATGTATGGCTTACGAATGACGAAATTCGAAAATCGTCATTCGTAAGAAAAGTTGATTGCCATGCCCCATCGCGCTTTGGAAAAGACCGCTGAAGACCCGAGAGAAGAGAACATATCTCGCATTCTTGATGCGGCGGAACGCGCGTTCCGTCATTTTGGTTATGGCAAGACGACTGTCGCGGACATCGCCAGTGACCTTGGGATGTCCACTGCCAATATCTACCGCTTCTTCGCCTCCAAAGTGGAAATCCATCAAGCAGTCTGTTCTCGCATGTTGGGAGAATGCAAAGCGCGGGCGCATGACGTCCGCGATATGCCTCTCAGCGCGGAACATCGGCTTCGCCTCTATGTCAAGGCCCACCACGAGTGGACCGTGGAGACAATGTTGGACGAAGCGAAAGTCCACGAGATGATTGTCGTGGCGATTGAGCGCGACTGGGACGTGATCGAAAAACACATTGATTATATTCAAGACATCATTGCGGACATTATTAGAGACGGCATCGAGGCCGGCGAATTTCCGCAGCAAGATCCCAGGGTTGCGTCGCAGTGCTTTGGTGCGGCGACAGTTACGTTGTGCCACCCCCAGATGGTCGCCCAGTGCCGGTCAAAAGACAACCGGGCTCCCGTAGATGATCTCATTGGGTTTGCGATCGGAGCCTTGAAAACCACGAGCTTCCGTCAAGACGACAGCATTTGATACCCACCGGCCCTAAAGGTTACGAAAATGATATCCGATAAAACGATAAGATCGCCGTTTGCTCTCGTTGTCTTGAGCGTCCTTGTTTTCGGTCTCGCTGGCTGCAGCGACGAACAAAAGGAGGAGGTCAAAGATGTTACGCGTCCGGTCAAAACCATTGAGATCTCTGATCATCAAAGTCAAAAGACGCTGGTGTATTCTGGCGCCGTAAGGGCACGGGTGGAGTCCAGTCTCGGCTTTCGCGTGGCCGGAAAAATCGTGGAACGATCGGTCAATATCGGTGATCGCATCAAGCCCGGCGACGTGCTGGCAAGGCTGGATTCCAAAGATCTCGAGCTGAGCTTGCGAACTGCCGAAGCAAACTTGAAAGCAGCAGAAAAGGGTGTCGCTACGGCCGACCTCGCCAGCAGGCGTGCTCAGCAACTCTATGAAAAAAATGCGGTGGCTCAGTCGCAGCTTGAACAGGCCCTGCTGACCTACGATCAGGCGGTTTCAACCCGCGACGCAGCCGAAGCCGCTTTTGACCAAGCCAGAAATCAGGTTGATTACGCGAAACTCCGGTCAGACGTGAGGGGGATTGTGACGGCAATTGCCGCTGATGCGGGAACCGTGGTCGCTGCCGGTACGACGGTTGTCACCGTCGCGCTGGACGACGAGAAAGAAGTGCAAATCGCTGTTCCTGAAAACGAGATTACAGAGTTTCGTCCCGGTGCCGCGGTCAAGGCAAGTTTCTGGTCCGACGCCGCCCTGATTCTGGAAGGAAAGGTGCGTGAAGTCTCCGGAAGCGCAGATCCGCAATCACGCACCTTTTCCGTACGCGTCAGTCTGCCCGAAGATTCCCGTGTCCTGCTGGGCATGACGGCCACAATCGAGAAGAACACGCATGATACGAACGGCAGTTACGTCATCCCTCTTTCGGCGCTTGCCGAAAAGAACGGGCAGAAGATTGTGTGGGTTGTCGACACGCAAACCTCGACGGTGAATGCGCGTGAAATCGGCGTTGGCGACTTTACAGCCGATGGTATCAACATCGCGACCGGACTTGGCGTCGGCGATGTCGTTGTCGTCGCTGGTACGCAGTTCATGACCGATAATCTCAAGGTGAAGATGCAAGCGCAGCATGCGGCTCAGCTACAGTCCGCTGCACCCATCCGTTAGGCCCAATCAAGGAAGAATTCTTATGGAAAAGTCGAATGAGGGGAAACATCCCTTCAACCTGTCGCGTTGGGCGATCGGTCATCCAAGCATTGCGCGCTTCCTGTTCGGGCTGATTCTGATTACCGGTGTGCTTGGGCTAACCCGGATGGGTCAGAAGGAAGATCCGGACTTTACCTTCCGGGTAATGGTGGTTCAAGCCATTTGGCCGGGGTCGTCCATTCAGGAGATGCAGGATCAGGTTGTCAACAGGATCGAGCGAAAGCTCCAGGAGACACCGCATCTGGATTGGGTAAAATCCTACACGCGTGAAGGAAGCGCAATCATCACGCTCCAGGTGAAAGGCGACACCAATGCGGCTGAAGTCGCCGATGCCTTTTATCAGGTCCGAAAGAAGGTCGGCGACATATCCAACGAGCTCCCGGAGGGTTTGCTCGGCCCGTATTTCAATGACGAATTCGGTGATACATTCATCACACTGCATTCGATCAGTGGTGAAGGGTTCAGCTATCCTGAACTGAAGAAGCTGGCCATTCAGGCTCGTGATATGCTGCTGACCACGCCGGGCGTTGAAAAGGCTGTGATCATTGGTGACCAGCCCGAGAAAATCTTCATCGATGTGTCTTCAAAGTCGCTTGCCGAGCGTGGACTGACCCTCACGGATCTTCAGAATGCCATTAGAGGCCAAAACAGGGTTGATCCTGCGGGCACCGTCGATACCGGCCTGCGGTCTGTTCGTATTTCAGTCGAGGGAGATGTTAAAAAAGCCGAGGATATCCGAGAGTTGCGGTTGCGAGCCGGCGGGCAGATCACTCGTCTAGGGGACATTGCCACCGTTACCGCAGGCCTTGAAGACCCCTATCAGCGCAAATTCCGCTTCAATGGCTCAGACAGCGTGCAAGTCGGCGTGGTCATGGCGAAGGGATTCAACGTTATCGACGTTGGAAAGGCGGTGGCTAAGACATACCGCAACTTTGAGAACGCTGTTCCATACGGCGTCCAAGTCGGTCAGATATCAAACCAGCCAGAGGTTGTTACCGAGGCCGTCGGCGAATTCATGAAGGCATTGGTCGAAGCACTCGTCATCGTCCTTGTCGTTTCTTTCCTGTCGATCGGGTGGCGCTCCGGTCTGGTCATCGCCATCACCATTCCACTCGTTCTCGCCGCAACCTTTGCGATTATGTATGAGCTCGGTATTGATCTACAGCGAATTTCTCTCGGCGCACTGATTATTGCGCTCGGACTGCTGGTCGATGACGCTATGATCGTTGTGGAAATGATGGAGCGCAAGCTCGAAGAGGGATTGATCAAGGTAGAGGCGGCGAGCTTCGCCTACACCTCGACCGCCTTCCCGATGTTGACCGGCACATTGATTACCATCGCCGGCTTTATTCCGGTGGGATTTGCGGAATCGACCGCTGGTGAGTATGTCAGCTCGCTCTTTTATGTCGTTGGTATTGCGCTTGTCACGTCCTGGTTCGTGGCCGTTTATTTCACGCCCTGGCTGGGAAACATGATCCTCAAGCAAAGAGCCCATGCCGGCGGACACCACGACGTCTTCGATACCCGGTTCTACCGAACTCTGGGTGCATCCGTGGCCTGGGCGGTACGGCATCGGATCATCGTTCTGGCCATGACGTTCGGCGTTTTCGCGGGCAGCATATGGGCTTTCCAGTTCATTCCGCAGAACTTTTTTCCGCAGTCATCACGCCCGGAGATTCTCGTCGACCTCTGGCTGCCTGAGGGCACGAGCATCAAGGAAGTTGAAGTTCAGGCAAAAGCGCTCGAACAAAAAATTATTGGCGACACCGACAAGCAGTTCATCGCGACCTATATCGGTGAAGGCGTACCGCGTTTCTTCCTTCCGCTTGATCAGCAACTGCGTAATCCCAATTTTGCGCAGCTTCTCGTCATGGCCAAAGACGAGGCAGCGCGCGAGCGCCTCATCATCAAGCTTCGCGGCATTTTGGCCGAAGACTTTCCATCCGTCAGAGGCAAGGTCGACCGGCTTTTCCTGGGGCCACCCACAGGCTGGCCCGTGCAGATGCGCGTGCAGGGACCGGACCGCCAGGAAGTTCGACGAATTGCCGATGAGGTCAAAGCAATTTTTGCCAAAAATCCTGCGCTCAGTGCCATTCATGACGATTGGCTGGAGCAGATCCCCGCGATGAAGCTGGTGATTGATCAGGACCGCGCCCGCGCGCTCGGTGTCACATCCCAACGTGTTCGCCAGATGCTGCAGGCGGCCATGACGGGCGTCCCGATCGATGACTTCCGCTCGGGCGAGGAAACCGTCTCCATCGTTGTTCGGGAGCAGGATAAGACCAGGTTGCTGCTATCAGCAGTCAACTCGGTCTACGTACCCACGGATTTTGGTGGCTTCGTGCCCGTCTCGCAAGTTGCCAAGGTTGTTCCCATCCTTGAGCAGGGTATCGAATGGCGTCGCGACCGGTTGCCTACGATTACGGTGCGCGCCACCTTGCCTGACGGTGTGCAGCCAAACGATGTTGTCCTGAAAATGTATGCCGATATGCAGGCGATGCGTGACAATCTGCCCACGGGTTATAAAATCGAAATTCAGGGCGGCGCTGAGGATGCCGCCGAAAGCCAGGCGTCGATCGCCGCGAAAGCACCGATCATGCTTCTTGTCATCGTTGTGCTCCTGATGGTGCAATTGCAGCATTTCGGTAAGGCCATGCTCGTTCTGGCAACGGGGCCACTTGGCATCATCGGTGCGGCTGCCGCGTTGCTGATCAGCGGCGCACCCTTCGGCTTCGTCGCCATTCTTGGCGTTATCGCGCTGCTGGGTATCATCATCCGAAATTCGATTATCCTGGTGGACCAGATTGATCAGGATATTGAAGCCGGATTGCCTCGCCACGAGGCAATCGTGGGGGCTGCGGTGCGACGTTTTCGTCCTATCGCGCTGACCGCGCTCACGGCCGTCCTCGCGCTCATCCCGATTTCCCGCGGGGTCTTCTGGGGGCCGCTCGCCTTCGCTATGATGGGCGGCATCCTCGTTGCCACGGTGTTGACCGTTTTCGTTCTTCCGGCTGCGTATGCACTGTTCTTTGGCAAGGACCGTAAGACGAACGCCACCGATCAAGACAAGAAGCTCTTGGATAAAGGCGTTGAGGGTCATGGCGCCGCAACATAGGGTGCCTGACCATTGATGCTATTTGCATAGGCGAGCATCAGTACATTTGATTGACGCAGCAGGCCGCGTCGTTCGCGGCCTGTTTTTTATGTGCTCGACACGGCGTTCAATCTCAGGCAGGCGACCGCGCGTGAAACCATGGTGTGACGCCGATCTGGTGCGCGCCGACACCATACTTGAGAGCTTGGAGGCATCGCACCAGAGCGTGGACCGACAATGCGCGACAAACTCGCTATTAAGGTGTGATCTGGCGTCAGTGCCGGGTCCATCGGAGAAGGCCAGTATCGTATCCCAGAGACCGCGCCTTGCCGACAAGCATTTTGCGCGTTTGCTCCGAGGGTTTCGCCGTTCTCGTCAGGATCCACAAATATCGTCCGGAGGGTTCGCCGACGATCGACCAGGTGTAATCCGGCGCGTGGTCGAGAATCCAGTAGTCGCCGTAAAAGGGTCCGAAGAACGATACCTTAAGCTTGGCGTTGCCGCTGCCCGGTACAATCTTGGCGCGGCCCGCAACCGCCTTTCGGGCGCCATCGATCCGGCCCTTCCGGCAGGTGTTCATGACATTGATCATGCCGCCGTCTCCCAGCGTGTAGTCGGCTGTGACGCCTTCGCAATCGGTCTCGAAGCGGTTTTCGTACCGCGCTAGCTCAAACCATTGACCCACATAACGGTTCAGTTCGACGGTTCTGGCGGGCTCGGGAACAGATCTGTTGCCGACAGGTCCAACGGGACTGCAGGAAGCCAGAACAGCGCCAGCAAAGAGGGCAAGAATAGACGTGGTTTTCATGAAGCATGAAATGAAGCGATCTTCATAAAGTTCCGGTCGTAGATCGGATAATGCATCCAACCCACGCGATCAGTTGTGCCGCCCGTTGAAATTCTGTCTGCCAAAATCGCGCTCGACCGTTATCGCAATCACCAGTCCCTACATCTAAGCAAGGCTCGAGCTGGACATTTTCGATCTGGTTATGCGCAAGCGTGCGGGTGGCCTTCGTCTGAAGCCCTTCCCAGAAAGCGCCGGCTTTTCCCATGCAGTCAAAGGACGTGCATCATTCTTGATTGCCGCATAAGCATAAGAAACTTGCAGATCCCAAGGTTGCTGGCAGATTGAGCCTGTCACTGAATGCATCGACAAAAATCGGAACGACGAACCATGCCATCGCGAAGCAAGCATTCCCCATCCAAATCATCGGCGCTGCTGAAGGTCGGGTTCGTTCTGGGGCGCTCTTTCACGCTCTCTCCCTTTGCGCTTTTCGTCGACACGTTGCGGCTTGCAGGCGATGAGTTGGATCATTCGGGCAGAATACTGACCGATTGGGATGTGCTGGGTGACACGAGGCATCTCATACGGTCAAGTTGTGGCGTCAGTATCGCGCCAACGAGCGATCTCGTCGCGCCCGAACGGTTCGACGTGCTGGTTGTCGTTGGCGGGCTGCTTGGTCAGGAAGTCGCCTGCAGCGACCGAACGCTCGACTATCTCAGACAAGCCGCCGCACTGGGCATTCCTCTGATCGGCGTTTGCACAGGTTCCTTTATTCTGGCTGAGGCCGGTCTCCTGACAGATCACGAAGCCTGCGTCAGCTGGCTCCATTTCGAGGCGTTCAGGGAAAGATTTCCGGAGTTGAGCGTGCGACCGGACCGGCTTTTCAATTTCGATGGCAAGCGAGGGTCCTGCGCGGGTGGCGCCAGCGCTGCGGATCTCGCCGCCTTCATCGTTCGCAGCTGGGTCGGTCGCGACGCCGAGCGCAATGCCCTCGATATCCTGCAGATCGCCTCGCCGCGCAAGGCGGATGACAGTCAATCCAGAGCACCTCTACAACAGAAAGATCCGGCCATCGAAATGGACCGACGCGTCAATGCCGCGCTTCTGCTCATGGAGCAGCATGTGGCGGAGCCTATCAGTATCGAACGTCTCGCGCAGGCTGTCCAGCTGTCACGCCGGCAGCTCGAGCGTCTGTTTCACGACGTCATGGGCCATTCACCAGCGGAAGCATACAAAATACTTAGGCTCAGGCGAGCCAATCACCTCATCGTCAGTACGAACAGGCCTTTGATCGACATTGCGCTCGATGTGGGTTTTGGTAGCGCATCCAACATGGGACGATCGTTTCGCAGGGTTTATGGAACATCTCCCGGTACGCTGAGAGGGAAGGCCCTGCCGCCATTCGACCCTGCCGCTGGATAGCTTCAATAACAGCGAACCTCGCCAGTAAACCGACGATGTGGCCCGCAGGGCTCTCAGTAAACCGGGGTGCTCCAAGGATTTGGTTGGATTTAAGCAGTTTTTTATTCATTTCCTCCTAATGTTTTTTCGAAAGTCGGGCGGCGTCACGCTGCGGGGAGAGATGAGAACATGAAATTGTCCCAGAAGGTGAAATCCATCGGTTTCAGAACATCGAGCGGGATGGCTTTGCTGCTCATGTCGGTCGTGCTGGTCGCATTTGTCGGGATCAGTGGCATTGGAAGCCTGACGGGTGCTGTCTCTCAAACCGTGGATACGTCCAAGGTTCTGATTGGAGCCAACCAGGCTGAAGGCGCCATTATCCAGTATCTCGTCAGCAAGGAGCCCCAGCGGATTGATCAGGCCGCCAGTGCTCTTGAAACAGCGCAAGCGACACTCACCTCTCTCCCCTTATCGGCAGACGAAAGAACGCGGCTGCTGGATGGCATCACGAGGATGTCAAACGCGGTCCGCGCTCTTGGAGTGTCTCAGGATGCTATCCAGAAAACAGGTATCGCGCTGCGCGATGTCACCGGTAGCATGGTTACCCTGGCTGACCAGACGGAAAAGTCTGCACAGGATATCGCCAACCAGGCCGAAACAAACTCGAACAATGCTCTCATCAGCCTCAACACCATCCGTATTCTGATCCAGAATGCGAGCACTTTCAGCGATGGAATCAATGGGGTCGAGTTGGCGCTGGTCAAAGCCTCGACGCAGGTTGGACAGATATCGGCCGATCAGATCGCAGAACCGATGGCTCGTGCTCAAGCGGGCCTGACTGAAGTTGTCAAGCTGGGAGGAGCACCGAACATCCAGCCGATCGTCAGCAGCATGGAGGGGACTTTTGCTCAGATCCAGACGACCATGTCAAAAGATAATGGCGCGGCTTTGGCCGCGACACAGGACTATTCCCTGTTCGCCAAGGTTTTGACCGCGTCTCACAAGCTGGACGAGGTGCTTCGTAAATCCGCAGAAACGGAACTGACGGCCAAAAGCGAAACAGACAAGGATCGGTCTAAGGCGCGTATCGTTTCCGGCACCGCGCGCAACTTCAGCAATGTCTTGAAAGACATTCTGGTTCAGGTCGAACGCTATCGTCTTCAACCCTCTGCCGACGCTGATACCACCGTGAAAGCAGGCCTGAAGAAAGCAGCAGCGCTGGGCGGCATGCTGGCAAAGACGACGGGCACTGACATGACCGCAAGTGTTGCGCAACTGGGCCAGACTTTCGATGCCATGAAGGCGAATTTGGCATCGTTCGATCAGCAGGCGTCGCTGGTCGTGTCGACATCGCAGAGCGTCACGAACGGTATTGTCGAGATCGCAGGCAAGATTGCGTCGGAATCGGAACTTCAGGGCAGCCAGGGTACGTCGTGGATGTGGGGTGCCGGTTCGTTCAGCCTTCTTCTGGCGATAGCCATTGCGCTCTTTATGGTCCGCTCCGTTGCGCGGCCGATGGTGCAGGTTGCGCAGGCCATGGCGCGTCTGGCGAAGGGGGAACCGGATGCGCATCTGAAACTGGCAAAGACCGACAACGAAATCGGGGAGATGATCGGCGCGCTGCAGGTGTTTCAGGATAACGACCGCGCCCGCATCCATGCAGAAGCCGAGGCGGGTCGCGAACGGCAGCAAGCGGAAAGTCTGCGGCTTGAACGCGAGGCCGAGCGTGTGACGGAAGCGCAAGCCATGGAGCATGCGTTCCGGCAGATCTCGGGCGGTCTGGACGCCCTGTCCAAGGGGGATCTGACGGCGCGCATCGGAGCGGTCGATTCCCGGTACGAGCGTATCAGAGATCACTTCAACAGCGCGGTTTCCGCGTTGGAAGACGCCATCGGCGCTGTTATCGTGAGCGTTGGGACAATCCAGTCGGGCTTGTCGGAAATATCGAGCGCATCCAACGATCTTGCTCGCCGCACGGAACAGCAGGCGGCCTCCCTCGAAGAAACCGTTGCTGCTTTGGGCGACGTGGCCAGTGGGATAAACAGCACGGCCGATGGCGCGGACCACGCACAAAAGACTGTCGCACTCGCCAAGACGAACGCCGAAAGCGGTGGCGTTGTTGTGGAGCGCGCTATCAACGCGATGAGCGAAATTCAGACTTCATCGGTAAAGATCGGCAACATCATCGGTGTGATCGACGAAATTGCATTTCAGACGAACCTGCTTGCGCTCAACGCAGGGGTCGAGGCGGCGCGTGCCGGGGAAGCCGGCAAAGGCTTTGCCGTCGTCGCACAGGAGGTGCGCGAGCTTGCGCAGAGATCCGCAAATGCTGCGCGCGAAATCAAGGGTTTGATTTCGACCTCGACAGCGCAGGTGACGGCAGGCGTCAAGCTCGTTGATGAAACGGGGATATCACTCAGGGACATCTGTGAGCAGGTCGGCGGGATCAGTGCCATCATCGACAAGATTGCGATGGCGGCAAGAGAGCAGGCCGCAAGTCTGCGCGAGGTATCCGCAGCAGGCGACGCGATGGACAAGGTCACTCAGCAGAATGCAGCGATGGTCGAGGAGACAACCGCCGCGTCTCAAACCCTCCTGCATGAGACTGAAACGCTGGCCCAGATGGTGGAGCATTTCGCAACCCGTCGTTCAACGGGCGTCGGTCTGCGAGCCGCTTAAAGCTTGTCGTCTGATGATCGTGGTGCCCTGTGGGAAGGCTGACCTCCAAAAGGTCAGCCTTCCTCGGCTTTTGCCTGTGCCTGAAGCGCCAGTTCGCACACTTTGAAAACGTGGTCCTGCTTCATCGCCGTGTCCGTGCGGTTGCGGATATCGGCGCAGATTTTGCCGAAATAGGGGAGACCCGCATCGGAGGCGTCGATATATTCGCAGCGGTCGCCATTGACGAGAATGAGCCGATCGGTTCCTTGCGTGTTTCCGATATCGACATATTTGCGAAGCTCCACATATCCGTCCGTCCCCAGGATCGTCAGGCGGCCATCACCCCAGGTGGGCAGGGCGTCGGGCGTGTACCAGTCGACGCGAATATAGCCATGGCCGCGGTCGCCGTGGAGAAGGATTTCGCCGAAGTCCTGAAGACCGGGATCACCGGGGTTGTTGTAGTTTGCAACGGTCGCCGAGACGATGTCGACCTCGGTGGATCCGGTGAAGAACATGAACTGATCGATCTGATGGCTCGCAATATCGGTCAATATGCCGCCATAGGCTTCCCGTTCAAAAAACCAGCTCGGTCGTGTTGCGCGGTTGAGGCGATGCGGACCCATGCCGATTGTCTGGATGACACGGCCGATTGCACCCTCGGCCACAAGCTCGGACGCCTTCGTGACGCTTGGAACTTCGAAGCGTTCTGAAAAATCGATCGTCCAGATGCGCTCGGTGCGGGCCACGGTTTCGTGCAGGCGGGTCAGTTGTTCAAATGTCGTGCAGCCCGGTTTGTCGGACATCACATCCTTGCCAGCCTCCATCGCGCTGATGGCGAGATCAGCCCGCTTTGCGGGAATGTCTGCGATGAGGACAAGATCGACAGCTGCGTCGGCCAGCAGGTCATCTTTTGACGCGGCGCGCGGCACGCCGGGAAACCGCTTGATGAATCCCTCGACGATATCGGGTTCGCCTTCGGTCCACCATCCAGCGAATTCTGCTCCTGCATCGAGCATGTTTTGCGCCATGCCGAAAATATGGCGATGTTCGATACCCAGAGCCACGAACTTGATGGATTTATGCATACGATAGTTCCACATCCTTGCGATGTTCGGCAGACTGGACGATGGCGTCGATCAATTGATGCGACAAAAGGGCGGCTTCACCGGTGACCAGCGGCTCGCGACCTGAAGAGATAGCATCGACAAAATCCTCAAAGACGGCCTGATGCCAGTCAGGGGTGAAGGCCATCGGGTCTGCGCCTCCGCCTGTGCCTGACGCTGCGCCACCAAAGGTTTCTTCACGGCCATCGCGCCAGCTTACATGCAGCAATCCAGAGGCAAGTCTGAGACTGCCTTGCTCGAAATGCAGCTCGATCTTTTCCGCAGACCCAGGAAAGCTTGCCGTACTCGCAACCAGGGAACCGACGGCACCGCTTTTGAATCGCAAGCCCGCGCTGACATAGTCCTCCGTTTCCATGATGTGGAACCGTGTTGTCGCGGCCATTGCCTGTACGAACGAAACCGGCCCTGTCATGCTGAGGGCAAGGTCTATGGTGTGAATGGCCTGAGATATCAGTACGCCGCCGCCATCTCTTGCCAGTGTTCCGCGACCCGGTTCGTCGTAATAGGACTGAGGACGCCACCACGGCACTGAAATTTCGCAAATGCCCAGCTTGCCCAACAGGCCGGAGGCGACCAGGTCCATCGCTTTACGGGAGGCGTCACGCATACGATGTTGAAAAATAACGCCGAGAGTCACGCCAGCCTGTCGACACATGTCGACGATCAATCGGGCTTCGGCGGCGTTTCGCGCAACGGGTTTTTCCAGAAGGATATGCTTGCCTGCTTCCACCAACGGCTTGATGATGTCTGCGCGTATGTTGGGAGGGGTGGCGATGATCGCAAAATCAATGTCGCGATCTTTGGCGGCATCGTCAACGGACGCGTAGACGGAGACAGTCTGGCCCGTGCGCTCCGATGCCTCGCGTGCCAGCGCCACCGCACGGCCTGAGCCACTGTCAACGAAGCCTTTGAGCCTGATCTTAGTCGAACTTGCCGCACAGGCGAGCATATGCGTTTTGGCAACCATTCCGGCACCGACGATAACGCCGGTTTTGATATCATGCATTCGCGAGCCTCCCTTCTCACAAGAGGGGACCATTGCATGAGGGCGTAGGCTCGTCAACGAAGGGTGGCAGGGAATGACCAGCCTGCGGCGTCGTTATTTCAGGACATCTAAAGTAGAATTCGAAAAAGTTAGGAACTCACACGGCTTGGGTTGGTTAGTCTTACACCATCCTCAATCTGGAGATATTGATGACCGACGTAAAACGTCCCACGCCACCATACGCATCGCAGGCCCAATCGCCACCCGGTACGACAGACGCAATGCAGCCACGGCCAGACCACGGCGAAGATTCCTATAAGGGCAGCGGTCGGCTCGAAGGCAAGGTCGCTCTCATCACCGGCGGGGACTCCGGCATTGGCAAAGCCGTCGCCATCGCATTCGCACGCGAGGGAGCGGATGTCGTCATATCCTACCTGAACGAAGACGAAGATGCCAAGGATACCGCAGAATGGGTGACGAAGGCTGGCCGAAAGGCGGTCGTCATTCCGGGCGATATCAAATCTGAAGAGCATTGCCAATCGTTGGTTCAGAGAACGGTCGATGAGTTTGGCCGCGTCGATATTCTCGTCAACAATGCAGCGTTCCAGCGTACCTATGACGATATTTCCGATATCACCGCTGAAGAATGGGATGAAACATATCGGACGAATATCTATGCCCCGTTCTTCCTTTCCAAGGCCGCAATTGGACATATGAAGCCGGGAAGTACGATCATCAACACGACGTCCATTCAGTCCCGTCAGCCCTCTCCGCAGTTGCTCGCCTATGCGTCCACAAAGGGCGCCGTCTCGAATTTCACAGCGGGTCTCGCTGCAATGGTTTCGGAAAAAGGTATCCGGGTAAATGCCGTCGCCCCGGGACCAATCTGGACGCCGTTGATACCATCAACGATGCCTGCCGATAAAACCGAGAGTTTTGGAGAAAAGACACTGATCGGTCGGGCAGGTCAGCCCGCAGAACTGGCTGGAGCCTATGTCCTTCTGGCGTCAGAACTCAGCAGCTACATGACGGGAGCGGTCATTCCCGTGACCGGCGGCGAGATCATGATCTAAAGATATGGATTGAGAGGAGGCTTCCATTGCTGGCAGCCTCCTCTGACCTTTCCGGCACGTGTGTCGGCTTAAAGCTGGAATTCGTTGGCAAGTGTCACGTGATGATGAATGCGACCTTCGAAAAATTCCGACAAGACAGCCTCTGTCGCCGCACGGGCCTCGATGCGCACAGGGCTGGCAAGCGCTGCTTCAACGGCTTCCAAATTCGGATAGTTGATTGCCAGGATCATCGGCAGTTCGGGCGCGCCTTCGTCGCGTGCCTCTGCAAAGGAAACACGCACATCGCTCGCCTGTGGAAATTGCTTCCATTTCGGCAAGATACGCTCGATGACGGCTTTGCGAAATGCGTCTGTCTGGCCATCTTTCACTTTGCCCTCGAACAGAGCGTAGCGGGTAATCATTCTGAAATCTCCTTGTTTGGTCCCTTGAAAAATTCCATCAGTGCCGCCTGATCCTCACCACCGAGGCCTGCTGCCGTCAGCATGCGGTGGATTTCGGCGCAGAGCGCCGTGAGCGGCATGGCCGTGTTTGTCCGTCGCGCCAGATCCTGCGCGCCACTCAGGTCCTTGACCATGTTGTCGATACGGCCGGTGCGGCGATAATCCTTCGAGACATAACGCGGCATGTATTCCTGCAAAATCGCGCTGTCGGCTCGCCCGCCCTTCAGCGCCTGTGGAATTTTTGCAGCATCCACCCCGGCATCGAGGGCCAATTGCGTGGCCTCGGCAACGGCAAGGAAACCAAGGCCGCACAGGACCTGATTGATGAGTTTGGTCGTCTGCCCAGCACCGACCGGGCCCATATGCGTGTAGTTGCTGGCAACGTCTTTCAGCACATGATGGGCATCGTCGACATCGCCCTGCGTTCCGCCCGCCATCAGCGTCAATTGACCGATGAGAGCCTTCGGCGCGCCGCCGGACAAAGGACTATCGACCCAGCGCAGGCCTTTTTCAGCGGCATCCGCACCGAGTTGTCTGGTCGCCTCAGGGTCGATTGACGACATGTCGATCAGCAACGTCCCCGGTTTAGCGCCGGCCGCCACACCGGCCTCACCGAACACGGCGCGACGGATGATGCCGGGCGAATTGAGACTGAGAATAACGTAGTCGCTGACAGAAGCGGCGTCCGCTGCGGTTTTGGCAGACGATGCACCCTTATCTACAAGGATCTGGACCTTCTGCTGGTCGAGATCGAAGACCGTAAGGTGATTGCCGGTTTCGAGCAGGCGGGTTCCGATTGCCCCACCCATGGCGCCTGCACCGATCAACGCGATCCTGTTGCCCATACTCAATCCCCTCCCGGTTGCTGATGATACTCGAAAGTGCTGTTTTCAGTGGTGGTGCTTGCCGGCTTTGTCAGAGCGAAGCGGTGATCCCGCCATCCACATAAAGAATGTGCCCGTTGACGAAGGACGATGCGTTCGATGAGAGGAAGATGCAGGCGCCGACGAGTTCCTCGACTTTGCCCCAGCGTCCTGCCGGCGTACGTTTTTCAAGCCAGGCGGAAAAATCAGGGTCGGCGACAAGGGCTGCGTTGAGCGGCGTATCGAAATAGCCGGGTGCAATGGCGTTGCATTGCAGACCGTACTTCGCCCAATCGGTTGCCATGCCCTTGGTCAGGTTGCCGACAGCACCCTTGGTTGCAGTGTAGGGCGCTATTCCCGGTCGGGCGAGCGCCGTTTGCACGCTGGCGATATTGATGATTTTGCCTGTGCCACGTTTGATCATGTGGCGGGCAACCGCCTGGCCGACATTGAAAACGGTGGAAATGTTGGTCTTGAGCAGCATCTCGAATGCATCTGCTGGAAAGTCTTCCAGCGGTGTCCGGTGCTGCATGCCAGCGTTGTTGACGAGAATGTCGATAGGGCCGATATCACTCTCGAACGTATCAACGGCTTGGCGAACGCGTGCATGATCCGTGGCGTCGAAGGCAAGCATATGGCGTGTACCGAGGGCATCCGCTGCCGCTTTGAGTTTCGTCTCATCACGGCCGTTCAAGATGACGTCCGCACCGGCCGCAGCGAGGCCTTGCGCCAAGGCATATCCGATGCCCTGGGATGAACCGGTGACGAGGGCACGCTTGCCTGTGAGGTCGAAAAGTTGAGTGCTCATGTTTACTCCCGAAACGATCGCGGCTTTATCGGTCAGCGGAATGCGATCTGCGTCTTCATCGATTGCCCCTTGTCGGAAGCGATTTCAAAGGCTTTGAGCGCATCCGACAAAGGCAAGGTATGGGTTATCAAGGGTTTGACGTCGATCAGTCCGCCTTGCATGAGTTGAACGGCAGTGGCGAATTCCTCGTGAAAGCGGAAGGAACCGCGAAGGTCCAGCTCTTTGGCGGTGATCGCCATCATCGGCAGGGTCATGTCGCCGCCAAGGCCGAGCTGCATGATAATGCCGCGTGGGCGCAAGGCGTGAATGCCGCTGACGAGCGCAGGCTGCGCGCCCGAGCATTCGTAGAGAATATCGAAATAGCCCTTGTTCTGGCTGAAGGGCGCCAGACCATCAGGGTTCTCGGAAAGGTTGATCGTGCGGTCCGCGCCGACGGTGCGCGCAAAGCCGAGTGCGCGTTCGGAAAGATCGGCCGCGACGATTTCGCCGGCACCGGCACGGCGAGCGGCGAGAATGGAGAGCGTGCCGATGGGCCCGCATCCTGTGACCAGAACGCGCTTGCCCAGCAATTCGCCAGCACGGCGCGTCGCATGCAATGTCACCGACAAAGGTTCAGCCATGGCGGCCTCTCCCGCGCTGAGGCCATGGGCCTTGACGCATTGTTCTGCTTTGGCAATCAGACGTTCTCTAAACGCGCCCTGGATGTGCGGAAACGGCATCGCAGAGCCATAAAAGCGCATGTTGAAACAATGGTTCTGCATGCCCTTGAGGCAATATTCGCAGGCACCACAGGGACGCGATGGGGAGATGGCAACGAGATCGCCGATTGCGAGATGGGACACGCCTTCGCCCAGACTGGCTATATGGCCGGACACTTCATGACCCAGGATCATCGGCTCCTTGAGGCGCACGGTGCCGAAGCCACCATGGGCGTAGTAATGCAAGTCGGAGCCGCAAATACCTCCGCTGGCAAGACGTATCTCGACCTCGCCGGGACCGGGGGCCTCGACGGTCGCCTCGTCGATCCGCAAATCTTTCGGAGCGTGAATAACAAGTGCTTTCATCTGATGTCTCTCACAAAACCGGGGTCGGCAAGGGGCGGCCTTCGAAGTGGGCCGACAGATTGTCATAGACGAGCGCGCCCATCGCCTTACGCGTCTCGACCGTACCGGATGCCATATGCGGCTGCAACAACACGTTGTCGAGTGCCACGAAACGGGGGTTCAGTTTTGGCTCGCCTTCGAAAACATCGAGCGCTGCGGAGCCGAGTGCCTTGTTCTCGAGCGCGTCCAGCAGAGCATCCTCGTCTATATTGGATGCCCGTGAAATATTGATCAACATGCCCTGCGGCCCGAGCGCTTCGATCACATTACGACTGACGATGTGGCGTGTCGCGCTGGATGCCGAAAGGGTAACAAACAGAAAATCGGAGCGTGCGGCCAGTTCGGTCGGGTCAGCGATGAACGTCCAGTCTTTGGTGAAGTCTTTTGGGCCTGTCGAGCTGTAGGCAATATCCATGTCGAAGCCGGAAAGTCGCCTGGCGACTTCAAACCCGATACGCCCCAGGCCGAGGATGCCCACGCGCCTGCCGTGAACGCGCGACTTCAAGGGATAAAGGCCCTTCGTTGCCCAGTCGCCGCTCCTGACCCAGGCTTCGCCACCCATCATCCCACGCGCCTGCGCCAGCATCATGCCCACGCCAAGGTCCGCTACATCCTTGGTCAGAACGTCGGGCGTATTGGTGACGCGGATGCCGCGTTCGCGGGCAGCGTTCAAGTCCACCGCATCATAGCCAACGCCATATACGCTGATGATTTCCAGTTTCGGCAGAGCCTCGATCATGGCGCGATTGGCGCCCAGTTCTCCGCGGGTCGCAATGCCCCGGATTGCCGCACCATTGCTGCTTAAAAACGAAGCCTTTTCAGTGGCTTCGAAATAGCGGTGCATGGTGAAGCCGGCGTTCAGACGCTCTTCGTCCCATGCCGGATAGGGGCCGACTTGAAGAATTTCGATTTTGCTCACGACATCTCCTCCGATGCGTTGTTATCGATAACATAGGTTTGTGCAATGTCGTTGTCCAGTCCGAATTTGAGATTTGTCAGACCACCTGACGGACCCGGAATGAGACGTCCGGATAACTTTCAAAATGAAACTTGACTTTTATGTTATCGATATCATAGCCTCGGATATCAGGCTTTGGGAGGAGCGAATGGAAGCGGAAAAATTCCTGGAATTTCGTTCCGTGTCGAAGGAGTTCGGCGGCACGAAGGCAATCACCGATGTTTCCCTTGAGTTGAAACGCGGAGAGATTCTGGCGCTTCTGGGGGAGAACGGCGCGGGCAAATCGACGCTGATCAAGACGTTGGCCGGTATCTACAAACCCGATGCCGGCGAAATCCTGTTTCGCGGCGTGCCCTATCATCATCGTCCACCCAAGCCCAACCAGCGCCAGCCGGTCGCGTTCATTCATCAGGATCTCGGTCTCATCGAGTGGATGACGGTGGCCGAAAATGTCGGGCTGGCACAGGGCTTTTCCATGCGCCGCCAACTGATCGATTGGAAGACGACCGCAAAGCGTACCGCTGACGCCTTGAAACTGGTTGGCTGTGATTTCGATCCGACAACGCGTGTTCAGAACCTGACGCGAACCGAAAAATCGCTTGTCGCAATCGCTAGGGCCCTGGCTGTCGAGGCAGACGTGCTCGTGCTGGATGAGCCGACTGCCAGTCTTCCGGCAGACGAGGTTGAGCGGCTGTTCAATGCCATCAGGCCTTTGAAAGAGCGTGGGGTCGCGATGATCTACGTTTCTCACCGGCTCGATGAAATCTTCCGTATTGCTGACCGGGTTGCCGTCCTGCGCGATGGTCTTCTCGTGGGTGAAACAGCTGTTACCGATACCAACCCCGACGAACTCATTCGCATGATCGTCGGTCGAAAGGCCGACCAGCTTTTTGTAAAGGCGCACACCGCGCCGGGTGAAACTCTGGTTACCGTGGAAAAGCTGACGTGCCGTGGCGCCGGGCCGGTTTCCTTTGCTTTGCGACAGGGTGAACTTCTGGGCCTGGTGGGCCTGCGCGGTGCCGGTCAGGAACTGATCGGCCGGGCGTTGTTCGGCGTCGAACCGGCGACCGGTCAGGTCACGATCCGTGGCAAGACGCCCGATCTTCGCAGCCCTGAAACGGCGATCGCATCCGGCATTGGGTTGATCGCGCGTGATCGAACGGAGGAATCCGTGGCCATGTCACTCTCGCTGCGAGAAAACACCTTTCTCAATCCGGGTGCGTCTGGCAGGCCCCTGTTGAATTTTCTGTCGCCTTCGAAAGAGGCCGATCTGGCATGGTCTATTGGTGAGAAAGTCGGTCTTCGGCCCAATGAACAGTCATTGGCAATCGAGGCGCTTTCGGGTGGCAACCAGCAAAAGGTCGTCGTCGGGCGCTGGCTGGCGACGGGCCGCAAACTGCTCATTGCGGAAGACCCGACAGCCGGTGTCGATGTCGGTGCCAAAGCCGATATCTACCGATTGATTGCGGCTGCGGTAGAGGAGGGGCTCGCCGTGATCGTCATCTCGACGGATTTCGAGGAAATTGCCCATATCTGCCACCGGGCGCTTGTCTTTTCGCGCGGACAAATCGTGCGGGAATTGACCGGCGACGCATTGACCACATCCGCTGTCATTGCTGCAGCATCCGCCTCCGAAGCGGCCTGATTATCTGGAGAACGAAGATGCAATCCATCCAGTCCACCGCACTTGAGCCAACGAAAGCGGAGTTAAAGGGCCTGTCGACCGGCGATAGACTGCGGCGCTTTTTGCCGGTCTACGGTCTGGTGATCCTGACGGTTTTATTGATCTTGATCTTTTCCGTGATGCTGCCGGATACGTTCCCGACAGCGCTCAACCTTCGCTCGATCATCGCCAACAAGACGATCATCGCCATCCTGTCGCTTGCGGCGATGATCCCCATGGCCTGCGGGCGTATCGATCTCACCATCGGCTACGGCATCGTTCTCTGGCACATTCTCGCAATTAGCCTCCAGACGATGTACGGTTTTCCATGGCCCATTGCCGTGCTGACCGTGTTGATCCTGGGTGGCTTGACCGGTCTGTTGAACGGCGTGCTGGTGGAGATCGCCAAGATCGACAGCTTCATCGCGACGCTTGGCACCGGGACGGTCATTTATGCGATTGCGCTTTGGCACACCGGCGGTCGCCAGGTCGTGGGTGTTTTGCCGGATGGCTTCCTGGCTTTGAACGGCACCTTCGTCCTGGGTCTGCCTATCACCGGCTTTTACGTGGCTGCGCTTGCGCTGGTCATGTGGGTCGTCCTCGAATATCTGCCGATTGGCCGCTACACCTATGCCATCGGGGCAAATCCGAAGGCTGCGGCACTGAACGGGATTCCGGTGCGCCGCTTCGTGGTAAGTGCCTTCGTCATCTCCGGCCTGCTGTCAGCTCTGGCCGGTGTTCTGCTGGCATCGCGGTTGCGGATCGGACAGGCCAGTGTCGGGCTTGAATATCTCTTGCCGGCCCTGGTCGGCGCCTTCCTGGGTTCGACCACCATCAAGCCCGGGCGCGTTAACGTTTGGGGCACGATGATCGGCGTCATCATTCTGGCCGTTGGCATCGCCGGTATCCAGCAATTCGGTGGTTCGTTCTTTGTCGAACCCCTGTTCAACGGCGTCACGCTGCTCGTTGCCATCGGTATTGCCGGTTATGCCCAGCGGCGCCGAGGCGTGGCGGGCCTCATGAAGCCGAAAGGCATGCCCGAAAAGACGCTCGAAGAAAAAACCTGAGTGCATGCATCGTCGAAAACAGTGATTTCAATGGGAGGAAATACCATGAGACGCAGACAGTTACTCGCAAGCGCAGCATCCGCCGTGTTCGCCATCGTCATAGCCGGTCCGGCCTTTGCTGATGCAATGACCGACGCCAGGGCCGTCGTTGCCAAATATGCCAGCAAGGTCGAGAAATGGGATGGCCCGACGACCGGGCCAAAGGCGGCGGCCGACAAGTCGGTGGTCATCGTTGCGGCGGACATGAAGAACGGTGGCATTCTGGGCGTCGTCAACGGCATCGAAGAAGCTGCGAAGGCCATCGGCTGGAAAGTCAACGTGCTGGACAGCGCCGGTTCTGTCGAAGGCCGGACGGCCTCGTTCGGACAGGCGCTGACGCTGAAGCCGAACGGTATCATCATTGCCGGTTTCGATGCGGTCGAGCAGAAACCTGCCATGGCAGAAGCCAAGAAGGCCAATATTCCGATGGTGGCCTGGCATGCGGCACCTGCCGTTGGCCCGGTCGATGAGGTCGGCGTTTTCGCCAATGTCACGACGGATGCGATGGAAGTGTCCAAGGCCGCCGCCGATTACGCTTTCGTTGATGCGGGTGGCAAGCCCGGCGTGGTGATCTTTACCGATTCGACCTATGCCATCGCCATTGCCAAGGCCGACAAGATGAAAGCGGAAATCGAAGCGCTTGGCGGCACCGTGCTCGAATATGTCGATACGCCCATTGCCGAGACCTCTCAGCGCATGCCGCAGCTGACCACGACGCTGTTGCAAAAATACGGGGAGAAGTGGACGCATTCACTGGCGATCAACGACATCTATTTCGATTTCATGGGCCCTGCTTTGTCATCTGCTGGCATTCCGGGCGACGGAGCGCCCAAGAGCGTGGCGGCCGGGGATGGTTCGGAAAGTGCCTATCAGCGCATCCGTGCCAAGCAGTACCAATCGGTTACGGTGGCAGAACCTCTCAACCTTCAGGGCTGGCAACTGGTCGATGAGCTCAACCGCGCCTTTTCGGGTGAAAAGTGGTCTGGATACGTATCGCCATTGCATGTCGTGACCGTCGACAATGTCGAGTTCGACGGCGGACCGAAGAACTCGTTTGATCCGGATAATGGCTATCGCGACGCCTACAAGGCAATCTGGAGCAAATAAAATCAGCGGACGGTTGGTGTGCGGCCTTGCTGCAGACCAACCGATCGTTATCTTTGCGCAAAGTCTAAACAAGAGAGAAGGCGCCGATCAGATGTCATTCTTCGAAGTCGAAGACCCGGTCTTTTCCACGTTCGTGCTGGGGAATGCGCCACTCAAGAAACTTGGCACCGGCTTTGATTGGGTCGAAGGGCCGGTCTGGTTCGGAGATCATGATTGTCTCCTGTTTTCCGATATTCCCAACAACCGCATCATGCGCTGGAGCCCGTCTGCTGGCGTTTCCGTTTTTCGCGAGCCCTCGAATTTTTCGAATGGCCATACGCGTGACGGGCAAGGCAGGCTGGTCAGCTGCGAGCATGGCACGCGGCGGGTTTCACGGACGGAACATGACGGGACGATCACGGTCATTGCCGACAGCTATCAAGGGAAACGGCTCAACTCCCCCAATGATGTGATCGTGGCGTCGGATGGTGCCATCTGGTTTTCCGATCCACATTACGGCATTTCGACCGACTATGAGGGCTTCCGCGCAGAGCAGGAGCTGCCTTGCAACGTGTATCGTGTCGATCCCCTGTCAGGCGAAATCTGTGCGGTCCTGACGGATTTCAACTGCCCGAACGGTCTCGCCTTCAGCCCTGACGAGACGCGCCTCTATGTGGCTGACACCGGCCGGATGTTCTCCGATGACCCACGTCATATCCGCGTGTTCAACGTTGACGCGGGCTGGGGTTTGAGCGGCGGTGGCGTTTTTCACTCCATCGAGCCAGGCAGCGCGGATGGAATGCGTGTCGATGTGGCAGGCAATCTCTGGTCGTCTGCTGCCGATGGCGTCCACTGCATTGCGCCGGATGGGCGTCGGCTCGGCAAAATACTGGTGCCAGAGACCGTTTCCAACGTGTGTTTCGGCGGGCGGAACGGACATAGGCTGTTTATCACCGCGACCACGTCGATCTATTCGGTGTCACTTGCCATTCGCGGCCATACGCGCGGGCGTCACTAAGACCGCAGGTGCGGCAACGAAGAGTGGGGTAGGGGTGCATGCCAAACGACAGGACGCCGACGATGGCCGATATCGCGCGCGCGACAGGCGTGTCACCGATGACCGTCTCTCGCGCTTTCAAGGCGGGTGGCCTGGTCAATACCGAAACCCGTGACGCCATCTTGAAGGCGGCGGAAGAGCTCGGTTATGTCTTCGATTCCACAGCGTCGAATCTTCGCTCGAAAAAAACCGACTTTATCGCCGTCACGATACCGTCGATCAACAACGCCAATTTTGCAGATACGGTTGGCGGATTGTCCGATGTGCTGAGCGCGCAAGGTTTTCAGATCCTGCTTGGTTACACCAATTACGACATGCAGGAGGAAGAGCGCCTGATCGAGAATCTTCTGCGCCGTAAACCGCAGGCAATTGCCGTGACAGGTGGAAAGCATACGCGACGCGCACAAAAATTACTGGAGAATGCCAATATCCCGGTCATCGAAACCTGGGATGTCCCGGCAGAGCCAATTGGCCATTATGTCGGCTTTTCAAACGCGGATGCCGTGCGCAGCATGGTCGATCACTTCATAGAGGTTGGATATCGCCGCATCGCCTTTATCGGCGGCGATGCCAGCCGAGATACACGCGGCACCAACCGCCGCCACGGCTTCATCTCGGCATTGCGCGACCACGGGCTTGATCCCTTCCGGCTGATCGACGCAGGCCCGCCGCCGATTTCCATGCGGGAAGGCGCCAATGCCATGGCACGGCTTCTGGACGAATTTCGCGATACCGAGGCGGTGATCTGTGTCTCCGACCTCTCCGCCTTCGGGGCTTTGACAGAATGTCAGCGCCGGGAAATCTCAGTACCGGAGCAAATCGCCATCGGCGGGTTCGGCGACTACGAGATCGGCGGTATTTCGGTCCCAGCGCTCACCACCATCAATGCACACGCCCGCATGATTGGTGAGCGGACGGGGTCCCTTATCCTTGACCTCTTGTCGGGCAAGGACAGCGTTCCGCACGTAACCATTCAGCCGCAGCTGATTGTTCGGGAAAGCAGCTTGTAGGTGGTCGTCCCGTAGCGCCGTGATTCAATGGGATTCAATTGCAGAACGCGCCCCTTGAACAAGGAAGCGCTTCAGGCGGGATGAGGTGGCTGATGTGCAATGAAGACTGAGCTTGCGTCGCTGACGATTTCGACATGGAGATAGGCGGATTGGCCGGCTTTGACGCTATCGCCGTTCAGGATCGCAGCGACGATGGTCGCATGTTCCTCATAGGATTTGGCAAGGCGCCCGGGCAGGCGGAATTGGGCACGGCGGAAGGGGGCGAGACGCGCGCGCGTCTGCATGACCATGTCCGCAATGTGATCGTTATGAGCGCCCCGATAGAGGCGGTTGTGAAATTCGATGTTGTAGGTCGCATAATCTTCGTCCGCTTCGGCAGAAACGATATGCTTCGACTGGTGATGCTCGACTTCCAATAAATGCCGTTCTTCCGCTGTCATCCGTTCCGCACATAGCCGAGCGCAGATCGCCTCCAGTTCGGCCATCGCCTCGAACATGGAATGCAGATAGACACCGGTCACGTTGGTGACGACCGCGCTGCGGTTCGGTTCGCGCTCAACGAGACCCATCGCGCCCAGCTCTCTCAAAGCTTCGCGTACCGGTGTTCTGGAGACTTCGAAACGGGCAGCCAAAGACCCTTCGTCCAGTTTCGTTCCGGGCGGCACTTTGCCGGTGACGATCATGTCGGCAATCGAGCGCGTCATCTGCTCGACGGTGGTTCCGGTTCGAATGACCTCTTTGCGTCTGATCTGTTTCACGAGATTCGCCTGCCTTCCCTCTGGGCACACACATGAAGCCCGCTACCTGAGATGTCAAATCTGATCCGGGCATCGACGAGGTTGCACGCAAAACCAAACCAGTTCGGCGCATTGGGCGCCCAGGTTTTTGCGGCGCGTTGAACCAGGGCGGCGCCTAATTATTCATCTTCGACCATGATTAATCTGTATGCACTTTTTGCATTCGGAGCAATCTATAGAAATTTATCCATCAATTTCAGGTATTTGGATTCTGGCACGCACATTGCATGCACTTTTATGCGTATGCAATTCGCCGTAGCCCCAGGGAGCATCTCGATGACCAAATTCCTGCCCATCAATCGCCGCCACTTTCTCCAGACCTCGGTTGCCGGCGCTGTCGCCGGGCTGGCACCGGGCTTTCTTGGCACCCGTGCCTTTGCCCAGACCGCATTGACCGTCGGTTTCATCTATGTCGGTCCGAAGGACGACTATGGCTACAACCAGGCCCATGCCGAAGGCGCTGCGGTCGTAAAGGCAATGCCTGGCGTCACACTGATCGAAGAGGAAAACGTTCCGGAAACCGTCGATGTTCAAAAGACCATGGAGTCGATGATCAATCTCGATGGTGCCACGCTTCTCTTCCCGACATCCTTTGGTTATTTCGACCCACATATGTTGGCTATGGCTGCAAAATATCCTGATGTTCAGTTCCGCCATTGCGGCGGTTTGTGGCAGGAGGGCAAACATCCCAAGAATACCGGCTCCTTTTTTGGCTATATCAGTCAGGGCCAGTATTTGAACGGCATTGCGGCTGGCCACGCCACAAAGAGCAAGAAGATCGGTTTCGTCGCTGCCAAGCCCATCCCGCAGGTGGTGCAGAACATCAATTCCTTCCTTCTGGGAGCACGGTCCGTCGATCCGGCGATCACCTGCCAGGTCATTTTCACGGGCGAGTGGTCACTTGCCATCAAAGAGGCGGAAGCAACCAACGCTCTGATCGATCAGGGCGCCGATGTCGTGACCTGCCATGTCGACAGTCCGAAGGTCGTCGTCGAGACGGCTGCGGGACGTGGCGCCTTCATCTGCGGCTACCATGCCAACCAAAGCCCGCTGGCCCCGGAAAAATACCTGACCGGTGCCGAATGGGCCTGGGGCAACGTCTACAGCAAATTCATTGAGCAGGCGCAGGCCGGCCAACCGCTCGGCAACTTCGTGCGCGGTGGCCTCAAGGACGGTTTCGTCAAGATGAGCCCGCTCGGCCCCGGCGTTTCGGAAAAAGCGAGGGCTCAATTCGAAGCAACACTTGCCGAGATGAAGACGGGCAAATTCTCCGTGTTCAAGGGGCCGTTGAAGGACAACAAGGGCAACGAGGTCGTCGGCGCCGGAAAAGCCTTTGCCGAGGATGCAATCGAGCTGGAAAGCATGGCCTATCTGGTGGAAGGCGTTATCGGCTCCACCTCCTGATTGGCAAGCGGGGAAAGCACCATGACTTTAGAGGCGAACCATCGGGCTGTCTCCACAACGCCCGAACATCCCTCCACGCTGCGGCCGCTTCTCGCCTGGTTGGCGCGAAGTGCCGAGCCCGTGGCGATTACCGTCTGTGCGGTTGTTGCCGGGCTGGCGCTTTTCTCGCTTTTCATTCTCGCGATCGGCAAATCGCCGCTCGTGCTCTTTCAGCTGATGTATACCGGCGGTTTCGGCAGCTGGTTTTCGGTTCAAAACAGCCTCAGTCGCGCAGCGCCGCTGCTTTTGACGGCGCTCTGCGTGGCGCTGCCCGCCCGGTTGGGGCTGACCATCATCGGGGGTGAGGGGGCGGTCGTTCTGGGTGGCGTGGCGGCGGCTGCCGCGGCCTTGCCACTCATAGGGGTCGCACCACCCGCCGTCGTGCTTTCGGCAATGGCGATCGCCGCCATGGCCATGGGCGGCTTGTGGATTGGTTTCGCCGGCTTCCTGCGCCACTATCGCGGCGTCAACGAGACGATCTCATCGCTGCTTCTCGCCTATATCGCGATTGCGCTGATGAACCAGTTCGTCGAGGGGCCGTTGCGCGATCCGGCAAGCCTCAACAAACCTTCGACTGCTCCTCTGCCAGCCGAATACATGATGGGACATATTCCGGGCATGGACGTTCACTGGGGGCTCGTCATTGGCGTCGTCGCCTGTATCGTTTCCTGGGTTCTCATTGAAATCACAAGCGTCGGTTTCGCCGCCCGCATTGCCGGGGGAAATGTGCGGGCCGCGCAAATTCAAGGCCTGCCTGTCGGCAAACTCATCGTTGGCTTTACCGCTATTGCCGGTTCCCTGGCTGGTCTTGCCGGGATGATCGAGGTCGCAGCGGTTCAAGGTAGCGCCAATGCCACGATTGCTGCCGGCTATGGCTATACCGGCATCCTCGTTGCCTTCCTCGCCCGCCACAACCCTTTGGCGATCATACCGGTTGCGATTTTGCTGGGCGGCATCGATGCGTCAGGCGGCTTGATCCAGCGGCGCATGGGGCTGCCGGATGCCACGGTTCTCGTTTTGCAGGGGACACTCTTCGTCGTGATCCTATTGTGCGAAATGTTTTACGGCCGCTTCAAAGTCTTCAATCCCGACCTCTGGAAAAGGAGCTGATGATGGACGACACAGGTATCGGCATATGGGGTGTGCCACTGGCCATCCTCTCGGGGGCGATCCGTGTCTCGACGCCCTTCATCTTCGTCAGCCTCGGCGAGACGATCACCGAACGCTCCGGTCGCATCAATCTGGGTCTTGAGGGCACACTCGTCTTCAGCGCCATGACCGCCTATGGCGTGGCCGTCATGACCGGCTCGGCATGGCTTGGTGTTCTCGCCGCCATGGCAGCCGGTGCCATGTTCGGCCTGCTGCACGGCTGGATCTGCAAATTTCCCAAGGTCAACGACATCGCCATCGGTATCGCGATGATGCAGTTCGGGCTTGGGCTGGCATTTTTCCTGGGTAAATCCTTCATTCAGCCCGTTGCGCCAAAACTGCCGTCGATCCCGTTGGGCGGCTGGTCGTCGCTGGGGCAGGTACAGGCGGCACTCAACATCAACGTCCTCTTCTTCATCGGTGCAGCGCTTGCCCTTTTTCTTCACTGGGCTCTCAAGAACACGAAGACAGGCCTCATCCTGCGCGTCGTCGGCGACAGCACCGATGCCGCCCGCGCCATGGGGATCAACCCGGATCGTGTCCGCCTGCTTGCGACAGCTGCGGGCGGAGCACTGGCGGCCATCGGCGGCGCGTATCTCTCACTGTTTTATCCCGGCTCCTGGAACGAGGGGATTTCGTCCGGGCAGGGCCTCATGGCCGTTGCTCTGGTCATCTTTGCCCGATGGAACCCGATGGGCTGCTTTCTGGCGTCCCTCCTGTTCGGCGGCGCGGGCGCGTTGGGCCCGGCGCTGCAATCGGTGGGGGTCACACAAGGCTACTATCTGTTTTACGCCGCTCCCTACGTCCTCACACTCGTCATTCTGATCGTCACATCGTCGCCCGTGCGGTCCATGGTCGGTGCGCCGGGTGCGTTATCCCTGACAAAATGAAAGGAACACGATCATGAACGGTCTTGGTGGTCTCAATAAATCCGAACACGGCGTCGGCATTGGCCTTGTCCAGTTGCAGCTGCCCCTCACGGTGACGAAGGCGGATCTTGCCGCGCAAACACAGGTGATCGTCGATCTCGTCGCCAAGGCCCGACGAAACCAGCCGGGCATGGATCTGGTGGTGTTCCCTGAATATGCCCTGCACGGCCTGTCGATGGATATCAATCCCGATATCATGTGCACGCTTGACGGCCCGGAGGTCGCGGCCTTCAAGCAAGCCTGCCGCGACAATGCGATTTGGGGCTGCTTTTCCATCATGGAACTGAACCCCGGCGGCATGCCCTATAATTCCGGCATCGTGATCGATGATACCGGTGAGGTGAAGCTCTATTATCGCAAGATGCACCCCTGGGTGCCGGTCGAGCCCTGGGAGCCGGGTGATCTCGGAATTCCGGTCATCGACGGTCCCAAGGGTGCCAAGCTGGCGCTGATCATCTGCCACGATGGCATGTTCCCGGAAATGGCCCGCGAATGCGCCTACAAGGGCGCCGAGATCATGATCCGCACGGCGGGCTATACAGCCCCGATCCGCGACAGCTGGCGTTTCACAAACCAGTCCAATGCCTTCTGCAACCTGATGGTCACAGCCAATGTCTGCATGTGCGGCTCTGACGGCACCTTCGATTCCATGGGTGAGGGCATGATCTGCAATTTCGACGGTTCGATCATCGCCCACGGCACGTCCGGCCGCGTCAACGAGATCATTACGGCGGAGGTTCGACCGGACCTCGTGCGCGAGGCGCGGCTGGGCTGGGGGGTGGAAAACAACCTCTACCAGTTCGGGCATCGCGGCTATGTGGCCGTTGCGGGCGGCGCGCAGGATGCGCCCTACACCTACATGCACGACCTCATCGCCGGACAATACCGCCTTCCCTACGAGGCCGCCGTGAAAGTGACGGATGGCACCTCCTGCGGTTTTGACAAGCCCGTCAGGCGCTATGGCGAAACCTCGAAACCCGATGGCAAATAGGAGAGATATCATGGATGCGATGGTTGAAACCGCGAGGCACTATATCGACGCCGATCCCTATCCGTGGCCCTATAACGGCGCGCTGAGGCCTGATAACACAGCGCTCGTCATCATCGACATGCAGACCGATTTTTGCGGCAAGGGCGGTTATGTCGATCATATGGGCTATGATCTGGCCATGGTGCAGGCGCCGATCGAACCGATCAGGACAGTGCTCGCCGCCATGCGGGCAAAAGGCTACCACATCATCCATACCCGCGAGGGACACAGGCCTGATCTTGCCGACCTTCCAGCCAACAAACGTTGGCGTTCGCAGCGTATTGGCGCTGGTATCGGCGATGCTGGGCCCTGCGGTCGTATTCTGACGCGCGGCGAACCGGGCTGGGATATCATTCCGGAACTTTACCCGATCGAAGGCGAAACCATTATCGACAAGCCCGGCAAAGGCTCCTTCTGTGCCACGGACCTCGACCTGATTTTGCGCCAGAAGCGCATTGAGAACCTTATTCTCACCGGCATCACCACCGATGTCTGCGTATCGACGACGATGCGCGAGGCGAATGATCGCGGCTTTGAATGCCTGTTGCTGGAGGATTGCTGCGGCGCGACCGACCACGGCAACCATTTGGCAGCCATCAAGATGGTGAAGATGCAGGGCGGGGTTTTTGGCGCGGTCTCCCATTCTCAAATTCTGGTAGAGGCGTTGCCCTGATGTCGTCCATGCGTGCCCATGTCTATCGCGTGGCGGCAGACGCACCGGACGACGTTTCCGGCGTCGAGGCCCTGTTTGCTCAAGGCCTCGATCCGCGATCCGTCGTTGCCGTTCTCGGCAAGACCGAAGGCAACGGTTGCGTCAACGATTTCACCCGTGGCTATGCCAGCCAGAGTTTCGAGGCGCTGTTTCGTCGCTACGGGATCGAAGGCGTAACAGCCGTGATGTCGGGTGGAACGGAAGGGGCCCTGTCGCCACACTGGACGGTTTTTACCCGCAGGGCGGTCGAAGCTCCCGGCGAACGGGCGCTTGCCATCGGCACGTCCCGAACGCCGAACCTGCCGTTTCATCATCTTGGCCGACGCGAACAGGTGCTGATGGTGGCAAACGCTGTGTGCGCCGCCATGCACCAAGCTGGCATAGAAAACGTTGCCGATGTTCATTTCGTCCAGATCAAATGCCCGCTCCTCACCCTTCGTCGCATCGAAGAGGCGCAAGCCGCGGGAGAGACGGTCGCCACCCGCGACACGCTGAAATCCATGGGGCTTTCTCGGGGCGCATCCGCACTGGGCGTCGCGGTCGCACTGGGCGAAGTCGATGCAGCCGATATCGAGGACGCGGATATATGCACCCGCCATGACCTGTTCTCCGGTCGCGCCTCGACTTCGGCGGGCGTCGAGCTGACGGATCACGAGATCATCGTGATGGGCATGGCGGATGGATGGTCTGGTCCCTTCGTCATGGACCATGCTGTCATGCAAGACGCGATCGACACGGCCTCGGTGCGCGCGGCGCGCGAGCGCCTGCCAAGCGGTGCGCGGCTTGCGGCGGTTCTTGCCAAGGCAGAGCCCGATCCTTCCGGCAGGGTCCGTGGCAAGCGGCACACGATGCTGGACGACTCCGACATTTCCGGCACCCGTCATGCCCGCGCTTTCGTCGGGGGCGTTCTGGCAGGTGTCTTCGGCATGACCGACCTCTATGTGTCCGGCGGCGCTGAACATCAGGGACCACCCGGCGGCGGCCCCGTCGCCATCATTGTCGAAAAGGAGAGTTGAGTTGAGCGTCATTCGCGATACGCCCCTTCCGCCGGCTGGCCGCGCCGTTGGCATCCAGACCCTTGGCGTAACGATGCGCTTTGGCAGTTTCACCGCGCTCGACAACGTTTCGATCGATATTCCGGCGGGCAGCTTCCATGCGCTTCTGGGTGAAAACGGCGCGGGCAAGTCGACGCTGGTCAAGTGCATCATGGGTTTCTACCACGCCACGTCAGGCTCGTTGTCCGTCAATGGCCGCGAGGTCTCCATCGTTTCGCCCAAGGATGCCGCTGCCTATGGGCTGGGCATGGTCTACCAGCATTTCACGCTTGTGCCATCGCTGACCGGTGCCGAAAATCTCGTCATCAGCAGGGCAGAAGTGCCTGCGGTCATCAACTGGGCGAAAGAGCGGCGAGATCTGGCCGCCTTCATGGAGCGCATGCCCTTCCACATTCCGCTGGAGCGCCCGGTGAGCGAGCTTGCCGCCGGTGAGAAGCAGAAGCTGGAAATCGTCAAGCAGCTCTATCTCGGTCGATCCTTTCTGGTGCTGGACGAACCGACGTCGGTTCTGACACCGGCAGAAGCGGACGAGACGCTGGGCCTCGTGCGCGCAATGACCGAACGGGGCGAATTGACCGTTCTGATGATCAGCCACAAATTCCATGAGGTCACGAAATTTGCCGATTCCGTTTCCATCCTGCGACGCGGCAAGCTGGTCGGAAGCGGCAAGATTGGCGATCTGTCCAAAGCCGATATGGCGAAAATGATGATCGGCGATGTGAAGCTGGCCGAACTCGACAGCCGACTACCGGTCCGTGAAGGGGCTAAACCCGTGCTGAAGGTCGAGGGCGTCAGTGCACCCGATAGTTCGGGGTTGAAAACCATCGACATCGGCGATCTGACCGTTCACTCTGGCGAAATCGTCGGCATCGCTGGCATTTCAGGTAACGGGCAAAAGGAGCTTGGCGAAATTCTGGCCGGGCAGCGGCCGACCACGACCGGTCGCGTCATCGTCAACGGCCATCCTTACGGTGCGACACGCGCTGAGACCCGCAAGAACAATGTCCGCTTCATTCCCGAAGAGCCGTTGCAGAATGCTTGCGCTCCGAAAATGACCGTCAGCGAAAATCTGGCGTTTCGAAGCTTCGATCTGAAAGCCAGTGGCAAGATCGCGCTGTGGCTGAACAGGGGCGACATGCGCAAGAAAGCGACCGCACTCATTTCCGATTTCAAGGTGAAGACCGCGTCCTCCTCTTCGCCCATCGCCGCACTCTCGGGCGGCAATGTCCAGCGCGCTGTTCTGGCGCGTGAACTGAGCGGTGATGTCGACCTTCTGATCGTTTCCAATCCCTGCTTTGGACTCGATTTTTCGGCCGTGGCCGAAATCCGTGCGCGCATCATGAAGGCGCGCAATGCCGGAACCGCCGTGTTGCTGTTGTCGGAAGATCTCGATGAGTTGCTGGAAATGTCGGATCGCATCCTGGTCATTTCGGAAGGCAAGCTGGTCTATGAAACACCGGCGCGTGGTGCAGATACGGCTGTCATCGGCGCTCACATGGCGGGACATCACTGATGGTCGATATCAAAGCCGAACCTTTCGCTTTTCCCGCGCGACGCGGCGAAGTGGCCCTTATCGTCATCGACATGCAGCGCGATTTTGCAGAGCCTGGAGGCTTCGGGGCTAGCCTCGGCAACGATGTGAGCGCGATCGCCAAGATCGTCCCGGACGTCAAACGTCTGATCGAGGGGTTCCGCGCAGCTGGCCTTCCCGTCATTCACACGATGGAATGCCACCGGCCAGACCTCTCCGATCTACCGAGAGCCAAGCGCGATCGCGGAAATCCCTCGCTGAGAATTGGAGATCACGGCCCGCTGGGGCGGATCCTGATTTCCGGTGAACCGGGCACCGCCATCCTGCCGGAACTGGCACCGATTGAGGGTGAAGTGGTGATCGAAAAACCTGGAAAAGGGGCGTTTTATGCGACGAATCTGGACGATGTACTCAGATCGAAGGGTGTCACCCAGCTTGTTTTTGCCGGAGTGACGACGGAGGTCTGCGTGCAGACGACGATGCGTGAAGCGAACGACAGGGGTTTCGAGTGCCTTCTGGCGGAAGATGCGACTGAAAGCTATTTCCCCGACTTCAAGGCGGCTGCGATCGCAATGATCCGCGCTCAGGGCGCCATCGTCGGCTGGACAGCGAGAATTAACGACATTCTGGAAGGGATAGCCGATGCCTGAAACAACACGGTCATCACTGACATCGGGCGGATGGAGGGAACTGCCGTTCGAAGCCTTTCGCGATGGCGTGACGATCCACTGGATCCGCCGCTTCGAGGGGGAGCAGCCGGGCGTAGCGCTTCTGAAATATGAGCCGGGCGCAACCGTGCCGCTTCATCGCCACGAAGGCCTCGAGACCATTCTGGTGCTTGATGGCATCCAGTCGGACGAGACCGGCGACTATGATTGCGGCAGTTACATCGTCAACCAACAGGGTTCCGAGCACTCCGTTTGGAGCGCAACGGGATGTGTGGTGCTGATCCAATGGGATCGGCCGGTGACAATATTGAAACAGGATATGGCTTGATGCAAACGATACCTTCGCTGGATATCAGCGCGTTGCAGACGTTCTACAAACAGGGTGGCCGCGTTGCCGACATCGTGGAGACGGTTTTTGCCCGCATGTCCGAGATAAACGATCCCGGCATTTTCATCCATATCGCGGACAAGCAGGCTCTGCTTTTAGAGGCGGCCAGGCTGGGTGAGTACGATCCGGACAAGCCGCTCTTCGGTGTCCCCTTTGCCGTCAAGGACAACATCGATGTCTTGGGCATGCCGACCACGGCGGGGTGCCCCGACTATGCCTATCATCCGGACAAGGATGCGACCGTCGTTCGGCTGCTGAAAGACGCTGGCGCCATCGTCATCGGCAAAACCAATCTCGATCAGTTCGCGACCGGTCTCGTTGGCGTTCGCTCACCTTATCCCATTCCCAAAAATGCCATCGACCCATCGCTCGTTCCGGGCGGGTCGTCATCCGGATCAGCAGTTGCCACGGCTCACGGTATCGTCAGCTTCGCGTTGGGCACAGATACGGCCGGCTCCGGGCGCATTCCTGCGGGTCTCAACAACATCGTTGGCTTGAAGCCGAGTGTCGGAGCGCTATCGACAACAGGCGTCGTGCCTGCCTGCCGCACACTGGATTGCGTTTCCATCTTCGCCCTGACCGTGGATGATGCCCTGGCGGTGTTTTCTGTGACTGCGCAATATGATGAAAGTGATGCCTATTCAAAAGTCCTGCCAGCCAAAGGATATGGGTCCGCCCCTCCGGTTCTGAAGATCGGCGTGCCCGCTCGGCAGGATTTGCAGTTCTTCGGCGATGAGGCGATGGCGGCGGCCTATTCCGATGCCCTGAAGACGCTGGAACGGTTTGGGCACACGCTTATCGAAATGCCATTCACCGATTTCTACGACGTGGCCAACCTGCTCTACGAGGGAGCGTGGGTCGCGGAACGCTACGCCGCCGTGCAGGCGTTCATGGATGCAAAAGAGGAAAGCTTTCATCCGGTCACACGCAAAATCTATAACGGCGCAAAAAACCTCACCGCTGCCGACGCCTTCAAAGGCTTTTATGCCCTGCAAGCGCTTAAGAGAAAGGTGAGCCCCGTCATCGCTTCGGTCGATGTGATCTGCGTGCCGACGGCACCGCGTCACTACACGCTTGCAGACCTGGAAGCGGAACCGATCCGTGAAAATTCTCGCCTCGGCATCTACACGAATTTCGTCAATCTGCTCGACATGTGCGGCATCGCCGTGCCGACCGGCACGCGGACCGATGGCCTTCCGGCAAGCGTCACGCTGCTTGCGCCATCCGGCAAGGATGGGCTGGCTGCAACGCTTGCACGGGAGCTTCATAAAGCCAGCGGCCTTGCACTGGGAGCAACCGGATGGCCGCAAGCCGCGCCCAAACCAGTGGTCGAAGTTGACGAAGATCTCATTGAGCTGGTCGTTGTCGGCGCGCATCTCTCGGGCATGCCCCTCAACCATCAGCTCAAGGATTTGAACGCGGTGTTCAGCCGTCAGGCAAAGACGCAGGATTGCTATCGTCTCTACGCCCTTTCAGGCACGACACCGCCCAAGCCGGGCATGGTGCGGGTGGATGAAAGCGATGGCGGTGAAATCGAGGTTGAGATCTGGAAGCTCACACCTTCGGCCTTTGGCACGTTCGTCGCAGCCATCCCCGCGCCACTCGGCGTCGGAACCGTGTCATTGGCCGATGGGACGTCTGCAAAGGGCTTTCTTGTGGAGCCGATCGCGCTAAAAGGGGCGCTGGACATCACGGATTACGGAAGTTGGCGCACATATTGTGCCGGTTGAGATGGCCTTAGCCAGACCAGCTCGAACCGCGTGTGCGGGTCGGAGCCACCCTGATGGCGACGGTCGCAGCTGATTCCCGTCAGGAACAGGCGCGACCGTCCGGAGTCCGGCAGTCCGGGCCGTGGCGGGCTCCCTTTTCAGGAGCCCGAGGCGACCTTGACGTTACCGCCATGGCCGCCGCCGCCAAAGACCTGGGTTTTGCCGAACGACGAGCGGATCTGGCCGCGCGGGCCTTCCAGTCCAATTTCGGGGAACAGGAGTTCGGAGACGCGGTAGGCTTCTTCCAGGTGAGGATAGCCTGACGCGATGACCGTATCGATGCCGATCTCCTGGTATTCACGCAGACGTGCGGCGATGGTCTTGGGCGATCCGACCAAGGCCGTGCCTGCGCCGGAGCGGACAAGGCCAATCCCAGCCCAGAGGTTTGGTGAGACTTCCAGCTTGTCGCGGCGTCCGCCGTGAAGTGCCACCATGCGGGCTTGACCGACGGAGTCGGAATTCTTCAGGAACACCTGCTGTGCAGCGGTAATCGTTTCGTCCGATAGTTTGGAGATGAGGCGATCTGCCGCTTCCCAGGCTTCCTCATCCGTCTCGCGCACGATGAAATGCAGGCGAATGCCGAAGGTTACCTCTCGACCGACAGCAGCGGACGCTTTGCGGACCTTCTCGATCTTTTCGGCCACCTGTGCTGGCGGCTCTCCCCAGGTGAGATACTTGTCAATGATGCCAGCCGAGAAATCGATGGCCGCATCGGATGAGCCGCCGAAATAGATCGGTGGGCGTGGTTCCTGTACGGGTGGAAGGCCAAGTTCGGCATGGTGGGCCTGAATATATTTGCCATCCAGATGCGCGCTTCCTGTTTCGATCAGCTTGTTGAACACCTGGAAGAATTCGTCCGCATGGTCGTAGCGCTCGTCATGCGGCAGGAAAATGCCGTCGCCCGCCAGTTCCTGCGCACTGCCGCCAACCACGATGTTGAGCAGCAGCCGACCGTTGGAAACGCGGTCCAGAGTTGCCGCGAGACGCGCATAATAGGCGGGCGAGGCGACGCCGGGGCGGATGGCGACGAGGAATTTGAGGTTCTCGGTATAGGCAGCAAGATTGGCGGCCAGAATGAAGGACTCCTCGCATGCCACACCGGTGGGAATGAGCACGCCGGAATAACCGAGGCGATTGACCGCCTGCGCGATTTCGCGGAAATAGGCAGGGTCCGAAGGTCGGGCCAGATCGTCCGACCCGAGGTAGGAGCCGTCACCGGAGGACGGAATGAACCAGAGAAAATCGAGGGGCTGCTGAGTTTTGGCCATGGTGGGCATCCTTATTGTCAGTCAAACCGTCAGACGGCGTGCATGTGCTTCGGAAATTTATGATGTGTGCTCACGGCGTCGGCCACTTCCCGGGCGACGAAGACGGCATGTTCGGTCACTTGCGGCAGGCCCATCAGTTCCCCGAAGGTTCCCCGCGCCAGCGGCCCTGCGATCAGCAGGTTCCCAATCGGTTCTCCCTTTTGGTCCAGCGCACGCGCATCGAGATCGCAGGCAATGCCGAGACCGGTTTCGCAGGCGCTGATCAAACCCTGTTCTGCAAGCCCGGCCAGAAAGGGCTGGGACTGGAGAATATGCTCGTGTGCGGGACCCGTCGTCACCACGATGGCGTCGAAGATGTGGTCTTCGACGCCGGGCTTGTCGCGTGTAGACAGCGTAACGCGGAATGCATCTCCGGCTTGTGCCACCTGTTTCAGCCGCGCCGCGCGGATGCTCAAACGCCCCGCAGCAATGGCGCGATCCAGCGTGTCTTCCACTTGGGGCGCAATGCGGAAACGGTGCGCATCCCAGAACGGACGCGCAAGGCGCACGATGCGCCGTCGTTCGACGACGGGAAGCGCTCGCCAGATGGCAAAGGCCTGCGCGCGAACGGCATCCAGCACCGCATGCCAGGTCAAGCCCTCAGCTTCGGCTTCGTTGATCGAGCGTCGGATTCTGTGCAGCAGCGCCGAGGCTTTTGTTGCAGGCTGAGACGAAAAATCACCAAACGGTTCCTGCACATTCGGTGCGTGACCACGCGAACGCAGACCGCGACGCGATACCGACAGGATGTTGCCACGATGGCCTCGCTTCTCCAGTGACGCGACGACATCGGCTGCGGTCAGTCCGTTTCCGAGGATGAGCACCTGATCATCTGACGCAATCGCATCGAGGGCGTCGGGCACCGTTACATTGGCAACCAGTTTCGGGTGGTTTGAGAACGGCATCAGCGGGCGCAAAAGTGCAGGCGATGGATGGCTGGCAGCCAGAACCACGAATTGCGCTCGCAAGGTGCGACCACTGCTATCGCGGATGTCCCAGTCCTGACCCGAGGCGACGATGGAAGTAACCTCGGCCTGGCGATGTTCCACGGCGCCCGATGCCAATAGCGGCGCGATTTCTGAGGCGATATAGTCTCCAAAGACCTGACGGCGCGGGTAAGGCAGGCCGTCGTGACCGGTCAGCGTCGGATCGGTCACATGTTCATCGGTCGTTGCGAGATACCGCAGGAAGCTTTCGGGATCATCGGGGTAAGCCGACATGCGTCCGGCAGGGACGTTGATGCGGTGGGCTGCGTCGTGTGTGCTGTAGGCGAGGCCTGAGCCCAGGCGTTCGCGCGGGTCATAGACCACGATACGCACGTCACACGCGCTCAGCGCGTTCAGGTGCATCGCGAAAGCCGCGCCGCTAAAGCCACCACCGATGACGGCGACGACAGGCAACTCCGAGACCTGCGGCATATTACACCCCACCATCGAATTTAAGGGTCGTGCTCATGCGCTCGCACTGTGTTTCGTCTCGGAAAGAGACAAGGCCAAAAGCTCGGACAGGTGCTTTCGCAAGGCCGCAAAGTTCGGCGATGTCCGTTCGCGCTTGCGCGGCAGATCGACAGTCACTTCCTGCAGGATCCGGCCTGGAAAGGGGCGCATGACGATGATGCGGTCTGCCATGATGATGGCTTCCTCGATATCATGTGTGACAAGCAACAGCGTCGAACCCGCCTCGCTCCAAAGATCGACGAGATGATCCTGCAGGTCGGCCCGGGTCATCGCATCTAGAGCGGAGAACGGCTCGTCCAGGAGGAGCACGGATGGTTCTGTAACCAGCGCCCGCGCCAATGCGACGCGCTGCGCCTGCCCTCCCGAAAGCTCCTTGATCCACCGTGTCTCGTAACCCGCAAGACCGATTTTCTTCAGCACCTGCTGCACGCGGTCGCGGCGTTGGTCGGCGTCGAGGGAGGAGAGGCCAAAGCCGATATTGTCGGCAACCGTCAGCCAGGGAAACAGCCGGGGCTCCTGAAAGACGATGTTGACCAGAGGGTCGGGCTTCACAAGGCGTTTGCTATCGAGACGAATTTCGCCACTGCTTGGACTTTCCAGCCCGGATAGCAGGCGCAGAAGCGTGCTCTTGCCGCAACCGGAACCACCGATGACGGCAACGACCTCGCCTTCGTCCACGCTGAGGGAAAATCCTTCCAGCGCGTGGGTGCCGTTGGGGTAGACCTTGGAGAGATTGCGGATATCCATCATCATCGCGGCCCACCATGCGTGTCCTGCCAGCGCAGGAAGGGAGCCGTTATTCCGATAACAAGGCTGTCGGTTGCCTTTCCTACGATGGCAAAAATCAGGATCGCAGCCAGAATCTGGTCTGGTTTTCCAAGCTGCTGACCATCGACCAAGAGGTATCCCAGTCCCTCGGATGCACCCATGAATTCGGCGGCGACAACGAACATCCAGCCAAGACCAAGGCCCGACCTCAGCGCCAGCACATAGCCGGGCAGGATGGAGGGCAGCAGAATGCGGCGCACGAGGTCCAAGCCTGACAGTCGGTAGATGCGGCCGACTTCAACGATCCGCCTGTCAACGCCAACGACCGCGCCATAGACGCCGAGATAGATCGGAAAGAACACGCCGACGCCGATCAGGGCGATCTTGGAGGCTTCGAAAATACCGAACCAGAGAATGAACAGAGGCACCCAGGCGATGGAAGGGATGGCGCGCAGCGACTGAAGGGTCGGGTCGAGAATTCGGGCGGCCCTCGGCAGAAAACCGGTCAGCGCGCCGAGAATTGTTCCTGCCACCGCACCCAGTGCGAACCCCAACAGTACACGTTGCAAGGTAACCCATATATGGGTGAGGAGATCGCCTGAGGTCGCAAGCTCTTGAACCGTCGCCAATATCCGCGACGGCGGTGGCATCAGCCGCCCGCCGATGACGCCCGCGCGGACCAGAAGTTCCCATCCCAGGATGACGACAATCGGAAACACGATGCCAACCGCAGGGTGATCAAGCGGCGACAATCGGCGCTCTCGTTTTTCAGGTCTGTCGATGTCAGCTTGCCGCTTCAGCAGCATCGTATCGAGAAAGGCCATGGGATATCACTGACCTGCCGCTGGGGCATAGCTTGCGTCGATCAGGCTTGCCACGGTTGCCTTCACGTCAACATCCGGCTTGATGACACCTGCCTTTTGAAGCGCAAGACCTGCCGCCTCGATGGTTTGCGCCTGCTCGTCGCCGATTTTGGATTGGCTGAGGTCTGTCCGCTCCAGCTGCCGCGCAATCACGGCATCCGGCAGTTTCGTCGCGGCCACAAGGGCTGCCTTCAGCTTGGCCGGGTCCTTGCGGGCTTCGTCGCGGGCGCGCTCGTAGGTGGCCAGAACGCGTTTGACGATTGCAGGGTGTTCCTTTGCGAAGTCTTCTCGCACATTCAACACGCCCCAGGAATTATTGGCGGGATTGCGATGAAACAGGATGTCGCCATCTTCGATTTCGGCAGATGCCATGATCGGATCAAGACCGGCCCAGGCATCCACATCGCCGCGCTGCAAAGCCAGACGGCCGTCCGCGTGCTGCAAGAGCACCAGCTTGATGTCTTTTTCGCTCAAGCCCTTTTCCGCAAGCGCCCGAACCAGGAAGATATGGGCGTCGGTTCCGCGGGTTGCGGCAACCGATTTGCCTTTCAAATCCTCGACCTTGGTGATGCCGGTATCTTTGCGGGTCACCAGTGCCACCCATTCAGGCTTCGAATAGACATAGATCGATTTGATGGGGTTGCCGTTGATGCGACCGGCGAGGGCGGCGGCACCGGCCGTGGAGCCGAAGTCGAGCGAGCTTGCATTCAGGAATTCGAGCGCCTTGTTGGAACCGGCAGATTGTACCCAGGTGATCTTGATGCCGTCTTTTTCGAATTCCTTCTCCAGCAGACCATCACTCTTGAGAAGCAGACTGACCGGGTTGTAGGTCGCCCAATCGATCCGGATTTCAGAAATGTCCGCAGCATGGGCCTGGCCCAGCGCCACCAGTCCTGCCAATGCACCCAATGCGGACGCAATCAATGATCTCATGTCTCGATCTCCAGATTAGACACATAGCTTCCGGCAAATCGGCGGCATTTGTAATCCGCGCGCTTTTCAAATTTGCGCCCTTTGGAGAAATATCGACCCTGCCGTGGCGGGCTTGCGTAGCGGAATATTCCGACACGGGACGATCCGCTCCGGCGTCCTGGTTTCAGGCAACGGTCTTTATGTTTTCCTTATGTGATCGTCCCATCTTCCCAATCGAACCCTGACGCAAACAGGGCGTAGTGTGCGCTTCTCAACCAAATGGAGAAACCCATATGTCCGACCTTGTCTTTGTCCTTGGCGGCTGCGCGGTGCTGATCGGCTTTGCCGTTTATGCACGCGGCCTCAATCAGCTGTGAGGGCGGCATGATCGAAGCTTTGCTCGCGCTGGCCGTTGCCGGCGCTCTTGTCGTCTACCTCGTCGTGACGCTGTTGCGTCCCGAACGCTTCTGACCTTTCGGGGAGAATATCCATGACCATCATCGGGTGGCTGCAGATCAGCCTCCTTTTCCTCGCCGTGCTCTGCGTCGTCAAACCGCTGGGGCTTTACATGGCGAAGGTTTTTTCGGGCGAAAGAACATTTCTGTCTCCCGTTCTTCAGCCCATCGAGCGCGGCATTTACCGCGTTGCCGGAACCAGTATGGACAAGGAACAGAACTGGCTGGCCTATACGCTGTCCATGCTCGCCTTTTCGCTGGCAAGCTTTCTCGTTCTCTATGCTATCCTGCGTCTGCAGGCCTATCTGCCGCTCAATCCGCAGGGCTTTGCCAACGTGCCGCCGGATCTGGCGTTCAACACTGCGGTCAGCTTCATCACCAACACCAACTGGCAAAACTACGCCGGTGAAGCAACCATGAGCCACTTTAGCCAGATGGCCGGACTGACCGTGCAGAACTTCCTGTCGGCCGCTGTGGGCATTGCGCTTGCCATGGCCTTTACCCGTGCCTTCATGCGCTCGCAGGCCAGTACGCTGGGCAATTTCTGGGTCGATATGACCAGAGCCACATTGTATGTTCTGGTGCCGCTGGCCATCGTCGTTGCACTCGTCTTCGTCTGGACCGGCGTGCCTCAGACATTGGATGCCAGTGTGACCGCAACCACGCTGGAAGGTGCTCAGCAGGTCATTTCGCTCGGCCCCGTCGCCAGCCAGGAGGCCATCAAGCAATTGGGCACCAATGGTGGCGGTTTCTTCAACGTCAACGCGGCTCACCCCTTTGAAAATCCCTCCGCCTTGTCGAATTACATCAACATCTTCGCGATGCTGTGCGTGTCGTCGGCGCTGGTCTACACATTCGGCCAGCTGGTCGGCAACCGCCGCCAGGGCTGGGTGCTGCTATCGGCCATGGCCATCCTACTGATCTCAGGTGTGGCTGTCATCTACTGGGCGGAAGCGTCGGGCAATTCCATTCTGACCGCATTGGGGGTCGATGCCCTGCAAGGCAACATGGAAGGCAAGGAAGTCCGTTTCGGCCAGGCCATGACGGCACTTTACGCAGCCGTCACCACAGGTCTGTCGAACGGCGGTGTCAATGGCATGCATGGCTCCTTCACGGGTCTCGGCGGCCTAGTCCCCATGTTCCTGATCCAGCTTGGCGAAATCTTGCCGGGTGGCGTCGGCTCAGGCCTCTACGGCATGCTCGTCTTTGCGCTGCTGGCCGTTTTCGTCGCCGGTTTGATGGTGGGAAGAACGCCGGAATTTCTGGGCAAGAAGATCGAAGGACGGGAAATGAAATGCGCCATGCTGGCCGTTCTCATCCTGCCTGTCGCCATCCTCGGCTTCTCAGCGGTGTCGGCCATGCTGCCGATGGCGGTTGCGAGCATCGGCACGGCAGGCCCGCACGGGCTTTCGGAAATCCTGTACGCCTACACGTCTGCTGCGGGTAACAATGGTTCTGCCTTCGGTGGCCTTTCCGGGAACACCATTTGGTACAATACGACGCTTGGCCTCGCCATGCTGCTGGGTCGCTTCGCCTATGTCATTCCCGTCATGGCGATTGCCGGTTCGCTGGCGGCAAAGGTCCGCGTTCCCGCGTCCAGCGGCACGTTCCCGACCGATGGCCCGCTCTTTGTCGGCCTTCTCATCGGCATCATCATCATCCTCGGCGGGCTGCAATATTTCCCGGCTCTGGCGCTCGGACCCATCGTCGAACATTTCGCGATGCTGGCCGGTCAGACCTTCTAAAGGAAACCTCTTCATGTCACAAAAGCCAGAAAAACCTGGTCTTTTCGATCCAGCTATCATCGGTCCCGCCATAAGGCAGGCCTTCGTCAAGCTCGATCCCAGACAACTCTACCGCACACCTGTCATCTTCGTGACCGAGGTGGTGGCCGCCATGGTGACCATCATCTTCGTCCGCGATCTCATGATGGGCCACGGCACGGCCGGTTTCTCCGGCCAGATCGCTGCATGGCTGTGGTTCACGGTGCTGTTCGCCACCTTTGCCGAAGCGGTTGCCGAGGGTCGCGGTCGCGCCCAGGCCGAAAGCCTCAAACGCAGCCGCTCCGATCTCACGGCCCGTCGCCTCGATGCCAATGGCGTGGCGCAGGACGTTCCCGCCACCATGCTTGCGGTGGGCGATGTTGTCGTGGTCGATGCCGGAGAACTCATCCCGGGCGATGGCGAAGTGATCGAGGGTGTCGCGTCCGTCAATGAAAGCGCCATCACCGGCGAATCTGCGCCCGTTATCCGCGAATCCGGTGGGGACCGCTCGGCGGTAACAGGCGGCACGCAGGTTCTGTCCGACCAGCTCAAGATCCGCATCACCACCCCTCAGGGCGCCAGCTTCGTGGACCGGATGATTGCGCTCATCGAAGGGGCGGAGCGTCAGAAGACCCCCAACGAGATCGCTCTGTCGATCCTGCTCTCCGGCCTGACGCTGATCTTTCTCATTGTCGTTATCACGATCTGGGGTCTTGCAGGCTACTCCGGCACGGTGCTTACCGTCACGGTTCTGGCGGCTCTGCTTGTCACCCTCATCCCCACCACCATCGGCGGTTTGCTGTCGGCCATCGGCATTGCCGGTATGGACAGGCTCGTGCGCTTCAATGTCATCGCCACGTCTGGACGTGCCGTTGAAGCGGCAGGCGATGTCGATACGCTGCTTCTCGACAAGACTGGCACGATCACCTTCGGCAACCGTATGGCGGCGGATTTCATCCCCGCACCCGGCGTCACGCAGCAGCAATTGGCCGAAGCCGCGCTTCTGGCCAGCCTGTCGGACGAAACGCCCGAAGGCCGGTCCATCGCGGCCCTTGCGACCGGCGAATTCGGCCTTCAGGCCCCGAAGGCTGTGGTCGACAACACCATTGCGTTCAGCGCGCAGACCCGCCTGTCCGGCGTCGACATGGGCGCACATCAATTGCGCAAGGGCGCCATCGATGCCGTGCTGAAATTCACCGGCCTGACTGACAAGGACGCACCGCGCGAATTTCTGCAGGCGGTGGAAAGTGTGGCACGATCAGGCGGCACGCCGCTGGGTGTGGCTGATGGCAAGCGCCTGCTCGGCGTCATCCACCTCAAGGATGTGGTCAAGCCCGGCATCAAGGAACGGTTTGCCGCTCTGCGCGCCATGGGCATCCGTACCGTCATGGTCACGGGCGACAATCCGGTCACCGCCGCCGCCATCGCATCCGAAGCCGGTGTCGATGACTTCCTGGCCGAAGCAACGCCGGAGGACAAGCTCGCCTATATCAGGCGTGAACAGCAGGGCGGTCGCCTGATTGCCATGTGTGGCGATGGCACCAATGATGCGCCAGCGCTGGCGCAGGCCGATGTCGGCGTTGCCATGCAGAGCGGCACCCAGGCAGCGCGCGAGGCCGCCAACATGGTCGATCTCGACTCCAGCCCGACCAAGCTCATAGAGATCGTCGAAATCGGCAAGCAGCTTCTGATGACACGCGGTTCGCTGACGACGTTTTCCATTGCCAACGATGTCGCCAAATATTTCGCGATCATTCCGGCCTTGTTCGTGACGACCTATCCGGCACTTGCGGCCTTCAACATCATGGGCCTGTCCTCGCCGCAATCGGCCATTCTCTCTGCCGTCATCTTCAACGCTCTCATCATCATCGCGCTCATTCCCCTGGCGCTGAAGGGCATCGCCTACCGGCCATCCAGCGCTGCCGCGCTTTTGCGCCGTAACCTTCTGATCTACGGTCTGGGCGGGCTGCTCCTGCCATTTGCCGGAATCAAGATAATCGATCTCGCCGTTTCGGCCCTGCATCTGGTGTAATCATGTTCAAACTTCTCAGACCCGCCTTTGCCGTTCTCATTCTGCTGACGCTCGTTACCGGCGTTGCCTATCCGCTTGCGGTCACCGGTATCGCTCAGGTGGTCATGCCGCAGCAGGCCAATGGCAGTGTCATCCGTCGTGGCGAAGCCGTCGTCGGCTCTGCTCTCATCGGCCAGAATTTCGCCTCCGAGCGTTATTTCTGGCCGCGTCCTTCGGCAACCTCGCCGGATCCCTATAATGCCGCGGCCTCGTCCGGCTCCAATCTCGGTACGACATCGGCCAAGCTGAAGGACCGTGTCGCTGCGGATATCGAGCGGCTCAAAACGGTGGGCCTAACGGGTGCTGTTCCAGCCGATGCCGTCACCACGTCCGGCTCCGGTCTCGATCCCCATATCTCGCCGGATTTTGCCCAGGCGCAGGTCAATCGCGTCGCAACCGCCCGGCAGTTGTCCGTGCCGCAGGTACAGGATCTGCTGCTCAAGCACACGCAGAATGCCGTCCTTGGAATTGTCGGTGAACCGCGCGTGAATGTGCTAGAGCTGAACCTTGCGCTGGATGCGCTCAAGAGCTGATACGAATGCCGACAAACGACCCTTACGAGACGAACCGTCCCGATCCTGACGCGTTGCTTGCCCTGGCGGAGAAAGACCGCCGGGGCAAGCTGACGATTTTTCTAGGCGCCGCGCCCGGTGTCGGCAAAACCTATGCGATGCTGAACCGCGCCCAGAGATTGCGCACCGATCGCACCGAAATCGTCGTCGGGCTTGCCGAAACCCATGGCCGTACTGAAACCTCCGCGCTTCTGGAAGGGCTGGAGATTTTGCCACGTCTATCGGTCTCCTACCACGGCAAGGAATTGCAGGAGTTCGATCTCGACGGCGCGCTGGCACGAAAGCCTGCGATCATCATCGTCGATGAACTGGCGCATTCCAACCCGGAAGGCTTCCGGCATCCGAAACGCTATCAGGATATCGACGAACTCATCGAGGCCGGGATCGATGTGTGGACGGCGCTCAACATCCAGCATCTGGAAAGCCTCTCCGATCTCGTTTCCCAGATCACCGGCGTCAATGTACGGGAGAGAATTCCCGACACGGTGCTGAAAAAGGCCGATGACGTCTTGCTGGTCGATCTGCCGCCTGCAGAGCTGATCACCCGCTTGCAGGATGGCAAGGTTTACCTGCCCGCCAGCGCGCGCCGCGCCGCCGACAGGTTCTTCCGTCTGGGAAATCTCACCGCACTTCGAGAGCTGGCACTTCGAAGGACCGCTGACCGCGTGGACGATCAGATGATCGACTATCTGCGCCAGAACGCCATCGAGGGTCCGTGGGCAACCGCCGAGCGTCTCCTGGTCTGTATTGGCTCTGACACCTTGTCGGAGAAAGTGGTTCGCGTTGCCAGTCGTCTGGCGTCTGGCCTCAATGCGCCCTGGCTGGTCGTCAACATTTCCCATTCCGATCGCGAAACCCTTGATGACGAGGACCTGCGGCGCATCGATGATACGTTTCGCCTTGCCGAAAAGCTGGGTGCCGAAACCCGGCGCGTTACCGGCAGCGATTTCGTCACCGAGATCATGAAGCTGGCCAAACGAGAGCATGCCACGCAAATTGTCATCGGATCGCATTGTCGAAAATGGCTGCGCAATCCGTTGCGCACCAGCCTTGCCGACGCGTTGACGCAGGAAACGAGCGGCATCGGCCTGCACCTTGTCACTGCCGATGAAAAGACGCCGCATCGCACACGCGCCAAGCCGGTTCTGCCGCGTCTTCCCACGCTGGCCAAACCCTTCGGTATCGCTTTCATGTGCGTCCTGCCAGCCGCCTTGATCGGGGCGCTGATCGACCGCATCGTCTATCTCCCGAATATTTCCCTTCTGTTTCTCATCTCCGTGCTGACATCCGCGGTTTATGCCGGTTTTGCGGCTGCCCTCATGGCGGCGATGCTGTCGGCGCTCGCCTATAATTTCTTCTTCATCCCGCCGCTCTACACCTTCACCATCGCTTCGCCGCATGAGGTGTTTGCGCTCTTCACCTTCGTGGTGGCGGCGATCCTTGCGGGCAGTCTCGGTTCGCGCATTCGCGAGCAGGCCAAGACGGCGCGGGCGCGTGCCACGGCCATGCAGGCGCTTTACGACTTCGCCCGCAAGCTGTCCGGCACCGTCGATGTCGACGAGGTGTTGTGGGCCTCGGTCACGCAGCTGCATGCGGGCATCAATCGCAACATCGTCTTTCTTCGTCCAAACGGCGATGTGCTGGAAACGGCCGCCGCCTGGCCGCCTGACACCGAGTTGGGCATTTCCGAAGTCGCCGCCGCACGTTGGGCGAACACGAGAAAAGAACCGGCAGGCGCCGGTACTGGCACTCTGCCCAATTGCCGGTTCCAGTTCAGGCCGCTCACCACCCCTCACGGTGTGGTCGGCGTTTGCGGCTATGAAGTCGGCGACGAGGCGCTGGATTCCAACGCCGAGCGCATGTTTTCCGCCATCATCGACCAGACGGCGACGGCCATCGACCGCGCCCGCCTGTCGTCGGAGAGCGCCAAGCAGTCCGTGCGTCTGGAAAGCGAGAAATATCGCGAAGCGCTCCTTTCCTCCATTTCCCATGATCTGCGCACGCCCCTCGCCACCATCACCGGTGCCGTCACCAGCCTGCGCGAACTGGGCGAACGGATGACGCCGGAAAGCCGTGACGACCTCCTGCAATCCATCGAGGAGGAGGGTGCGCGGCTTAGCCGTTTCGTCGCCAACCTGCTGGATATGACGCGGATCTCGACAGGCACCCTGCAAGCCAAACGCGAATGGGTTGACGTCAGCGATGTCGTGCGGTCCGCCACGGAGCGCGCCCGCAAATACTTTCCAGCGCAGACATTCGAGACCGGCATTGCGACGGATTTACCGCTTCTTCGGGGAGATAGCGTGCTTCTGGAACAGGTCCTGTTCAACCTTCTGGACAATGCCGCCAAATATGGCGGCGGCGAGCCGGTCAATATTTACGCCCGTCGCGACGGAAAAGAACTGGTCCTGTCGGTCACCGATATGGGCAAAGGCATTCCTACCGTCGATCTCGACCGCATCTTCGAGAAATTCTACCGCCGCTCCAAGACCGATGGCCGCTCGCCCGGCACCGGGCTGGGCCTCTCCATCGCGCGTGGTTTCGTAGAAGCCCTTGGTGGACGCATCCATGCCGAAAGCCCGGCGGTGAGGAAGAGAGGCACTCGTATTGTCATGCGTTTCCCAGTAGAGGAGAAAGACCAGAACTCGGGATCACCATGACACTCGCGCGCATTCTCGTCGTTGATGACGAACCTCAGATCCGGCGTTTTCTGCGCCCAGCGCTCGTCGCTGCGGGCTATGATGTCATCGAGGCCGAAAATGGTGCGGATGCGCTGAAAGCGGTGGCAACCGCTGCACCCGATGCCGTCATTCTCGATCTCGGCCTGCCGGATATGGATGGCAAGGAGGTGATATCAAGCCTTCGCGGCTGGTCCACCATTCCCATCATCATCCTGTCGGCGCGCGACCGCGAGGTGGAAAAGATCGCAGCGCTCGATCTGGGTGCCGACGACTATATCGAAAAACCCTTCGGCATTGGCGAACTCACCGCCCGCATCAGAACCGCCATGCGCCACCGGGCAAATGCCGGCAAAGCCCCCTCGCTCGTCACGGCCGATGGCCTTGTCATTGACGTGATCAAGCGCATCGTGTCCCGAGACGGTCAGTCCATTCGCCTCACGCCGAAGGAATACGACCTTTTGACGCTGCTGGCCCACCATGCGGGCCGCGTCGTCACCCATCGCACCCTTTTGACCTCGGTTTGGGGCCCGGCCCATGAAGAAGACCTGCATTATCTGCGCGTCTTCATCGGCCAGCTTCGCCAGAAGATCGAGCGCGATCCGGCCCAGCCGAAGATCGTCCAGACGGAACCTGGTGTCGGCTATCGGCTGATCAGTGATTAGAGTGCGAACGCATCCACGCGCTTGCCCTCTGCGCTGAAGAGCCTTTCCAACGCGGCGAGATCAGGCGCAGGCGGAGCTTTGGCGAGAGCTTCCCTGGCTTGGTCGTTCAAAGGCAATGCCATGGCCGCCGTCACCAGAACCGTCTCACCAGCGGCGATCTTGCCACGCAACTGCGGCACGAGAGTTCGGGCATGGATGAGGTTGGTGTTGGCAATCGCCTGATGAGCCACACCGTCGCGAAGGGGGCCGGGCGACAGATCGAGGATTGCGCTTGTGTCCTGCTGGCCAAAGCAGACTGCCTTGCCGTTGCTAATCTCGCTCGTATCGCGGTTGAAGTCGGCGCGTTCAATGGCAAAACCGCCTTCGGATGTTTCCAGCGCATAGGGTGTCTTGATCCGGTGAACTCTCACATGCCACGGGTTTTGCGGAATGAGCCATGTCTCGACCACGACATCACGCCATGGGCGCCAGCGGGAATAGAGATGGTCGCCCGCGATGAGCGCCTCCTCCATCGTCTCGCGTGTGCGGAAATGCACGCCATCGTCGGATAGGCCCAGCATGCCGTCGAAACTGGCCGCCGCAAAATGCCGGTCGTCAGCCTCGATGTTGAAGGCATAGCGGGTCGAATAGACGAATTTCGAATATTTCTCCTGCGCGCCTCGCATTTTGTCATGCTGCTGACCGGACGAGAGGACAACGACATTGCCTGGCGTGTGGAACGCCACCATGCCGGGTTTCGGCAAGGGGATTGGCTCGGCAAATGTCTCCGCCGCAGCCTCCTGCGCCGTCCAGAACGGATGGTCGGCCGGTAGTGCCAGGGGTAGAAAGAACTTGAGCGCCCAATAAGGCGAGCAGGGGGAGTTATAGCTCTCGCTCATCAACAGGTTGGGATAGCCGTAACCGATGGATAGCACACCGTCACGGTCACAGATTGGCAGCTTCGACCACCATCTGATATGGCGCATGTAATAGCCTTTGACCTGGCTCCACGGCAGCGCTTCCAGATCGGCAAAGGCAAGCCCGCCCCAGAAGCCCCCTGCGGCAAAGCGGTAGGTCTGGCTGCGGCCAAAGGCGAGCGAAGCGCCATCCGGCCCGAACCAGTGACGGATATCGTTGGCAAAGCGTCTGGAGCGTTGAAGCAAACGGGCTTTCCTCTCCTCATCACCCTTGCCAAGCACCGTGTAGATCAGCCCATAGAAGTGCATGGCAAAGGGCACGTAATGATCAACCCGACGCACCGGCCCATCGCGATACCAGCCGTCGCCAATATCAAAAGCCTCAAGTTCATCGAGATAGGCCTGCGTCTTGGTGGTATCGAACGCGACACCCACACGCTCCAGACCCAGATCGATCAGAACCCGGAAGAACTTCCAGTTGTTGTCAACGAATTCGCGGTCACGCGCCGCCAGCAGATAGGCGGCAACGACGTCCTTGTCTGCCTCGCTCAATGGTTCCCATATGTGCTGTGGCACCATGGCCAGTGCAAAACCGATGGCTGCCAGCTCGACAAGCCGCTGGTTGCGGTCGGACACGTCGCCCCAATATTCGGCGTGATCCGGGTTGGTGCCATTGGCCAGACCGCGCCGGTACAGTTCCCAATGTGGGAAGTCATATCCGCCAGCAGCCAGGGGAACGATGCCCCAGAGCGGCCGTGCGAAGCCCTCCAGTTCGGCTGCGGGATAGTCGAAGATCGCGCCTGTCGCGCTCAACCGCACTCGCGCTCCTCCTTGCGAAAAATATGGCAGAAGCGGGTTGAACAGGTCCATCACCCCTTTCGCAAGATCGTCCCGCGTGAGCAGTGGATTGTTGAAAAGCGGATTGTCCCTAGCGCTATCGTGATGCACGGCATGTCTTTCAAAAACAGGTCATAAAAGACGGCGGTCGCGAGAGGCCCGCGACCGCCCGATGCTTACTTGATGGCTTTGACGCCGTCGTCCATGTCCTTGATACCGTCATCGATGGAGAGGTTATCGGTCATCAGCGCATCGTGGACGCGGTTCAGCACGACTTCGATGCGGGCGGCATTCGGGTTGACCGCCATTTCCAGATAGGCCTTGCCGGCTTTCAGCGCATCCTTGCTGTTCTGGTCCTGCGGAAAGCCTGGAAGCGCTGCGATGGTCTGGGCGACCGTGTCCGATCTCAGCGCCGGGAATGTGCCGGTCGATGCAACGATTTCAGCGCCCTCCGGGCCGGTCACAAACTTGATGAAATCAAGCGCCGCTTCCTTGTGTGCCGAATTGGAATTGACCGACAGACCAGAAATTTGCGCGGCCGTCGTGCCTGCTTCCACGCCATCGGGATGCGGGAACTTGACGATACCCCAATTGGCGCTCTTGGATTCGCCTGATTTCACCTTGGCGATCTGCGTTCCCATGAACCACGTTCCCATCGGCAACATGCCGATGGTGCCGTTGAAGAAGAGCGCGGAATAATGGGTGTTGGAGGTTTTGAGCGATGCATAGGACGGGATGGCGCCGCTCTTTTGCAGGGCAAGTGCCCGTTCGTACCAAGGCTTCAGAAACGCGTAGTTGCCATCGACCAGCGTCTGCTTGCCATCCTGAATGCCGGGCAGTTGTACGGTCGAGCGCCATGTGTGCAACAGCGCACCATAGACACGGTTTTGGCCCATGCCGCCTTTGAGCTTCGTGGCGATCTCGTCAAACTGCGCCCAAGTCATGTCATTGGTGGGATAGGGGACGCCTGCCTTGTCGAAGATGTCCTTGTTGTAATAGACGATCCAGAAATCGGAACGGAACGGCAGGGCGTAGATTTTGCCATCCACCGTCAGTTCCTCGATCAGCCCGCCATAGCCTGCCGGATCGATCTTCTGGTCCTTCATGTAGCCGCTGAGATCGTCAATGTTTCCGGCCCGCACGAGGTTGGCGTAACCCGGCACGTCCTTGATGGTGACGATATCGATGTCCTTCGAGCCGCCGGTCAACTGCGTCGAAATCATCTGCGTATAGTCCTGCGAACCCAGATCGACGGGCTCGAAACTCACATTCGGATGCTTGGCTTTATAAGCGTCCATCAGCGGCTTGAAGTAGGCACCCTTGTCGAGATCCCACAAAGCCCATTTCAGGGTCACCGGCGCATCACTCTGCGCAAAGGCGGCCCCTCCCATGCTCATGGCAAAGCCTATTCCTACGGTGGCCAAAGCGAATGCACGTCGTGTCGTGTTGAATTCCATCGTCGGTTTCCTCCCGGACTGTGTTTGGTTTTATGGATGTTTCGGGTTGCTTGGCTCTTGCACCTCAAGGGTCTCGATGTGCCGTGCGGCAAAGCACATGGTGAAGATGCCCAGCGAAAAGTTGATGGTGGCAGGCATGAACACCGACACCGGATAAAACAGGATATGGGCGAGCCAGAGAGCGGCTGCGAAACCCAATGCAGCCGACATGGGCAGCGGCTTCACCAGTGCCAAAAGCGCCGCCTGTCGAAACAGGCTGGAAAACGACAGGTCGCGCGTCACGGCCAGCACGATGGCATAGGCGGATACGAGGCCGGTAAACAGCGTGATGACGATGCTGATCGCCAAAGGCAGGCTGTAGATCAGCGCATCCGGCACCGCTTTTGCATAGGCAATGACGGCATAGATGCTGGCGGCGATCATTGCGGCGCAAACCGCAATCAGCACCGTGCCGCGTACCGCATAGTGCCGGAGAGCCTCCAGAAAGTCGCGTAGCAGATAGGTATTTTCATCCGCAACGATTGCGCGGGACACCCGCGCCATGGCCAGCGTGGCCGCAGGGATCGTGAGCAATGGCAGGCTGGCAATCAGGAACAGCAGATTGAGCTTCACCAGCTCCCACCATTCCCGTTTCAAAATATCGAAGAACAGGGCAAGGCCGGTGGCGCGCGGGGCATCCTTGTCGATCCCGGCTCCCTCCCTTGTCCATAGTCCTTCAAGCCACTGCATCATGCGCCTCCCAGCGTTCAGTAGAGAATGGAACGTTCCGTTTCCGGGTCGAAGACCTGCGCGCCCGTCAGGTCGGCAATCAGGGTGATGTCATCGCCTATTCTGCCTTTGAACCGCGGCGAAACACGCGCGATCAGCGCCTTGCCGCTTGCAACAAGATTGAGGTGAACCTCCGATCCCATCGGCTCGGCCAGTTCCAGCGTGGCGTTGAAAGGCACGGTGTTTGCCGCGTCGATATCAGCGGGCGCAAACTCGTGAAAATTCTCCGGGCGGATGCCGAGGATCACGTCCTTGTTTTCGTAAGGGCGCAGCCGTTCGGCATCGATGCTCGCAGGCAAAGGCAGCGGCGTGCCATCGAACACGGCCGTGACGCGTTCACCGTCCCGCTTCAATGTTACCGGCAGCATGTTCATCTGCGGTGCGCCGATAAAACCGGCGACGAACATATTGATGGGCCGGTCGTATAGTTGCTGCGGCGTGTCCACCTGCTGGATGTGACCATCCTTCATGACCACGATGCGGTCCGCCATCGTCATGGCTTCGATCTGGTCGTGCGTCACATAGATGAAAGTGGCATCCAGCCGCTTGTGCAGCTTGCTGATCTCGGCGCGCATCGTGCCGCGCAGCTTGGCATCGAGGTTGGACAACGGTTCGTCGAGAAGAAACACTTCCGGGTTGCGCACCATGGCGCGGCCCAGCGCCACGCGCTGCCGTTGCCCGCCCGACAGCGCCTTCGGCTTGCGGTTCAAGAGATGCGTGATGTCAAGAATATTGGCCGCTTCCTTCACCTTCTCGTCGATGAAATCGCGCGGCGCTTTGCGCAATTGCAGGCCGAAGGCCATGTTCTTGTACACCGTCATATGCGGGTAAAGCGCGTAGTTCTGGAACACCATGGCGATATCGCGGTCTTTCGACGGCACGTCGTTCATCACGTCCTCGCCGATGCGAAGCTCGCCACCGGAGATGTCCTCCAGCCCGGCAATCATCCGCAATGTCGTGGACTTGCCGCAGCCGGACGGGCCGACGAGAATGATGAATTCCTTGTCGGCGATCTCCAGATCGATATCGTGGACGACCTTGAGCGCACCAAAGGTCTTGTTGAGTTTTTTCAGCGAAATGCTTGCCATACCGTCCTCACGCGATCACCAGTAGGAGGCCCAGTTGCGCGACAGTCGCGTCAGGGCTTCCAGATAATAATAGTCGCCCCACGACACGCACTCGTCGACGCCTTCGCCGCGGCAGGTGTTGTGCGGCGTCTTCTTCGAATAGGTGCCGTGGAGAAGCTGACCGTTGGAAACAGCCGGATCCCTGACCGAATAGCTATCGACAAGGCTTTTCACCATGCGCCCGGCGAGATTGCGGTATTCCTCGGCCTTCTCAGGCTCTTCCAGATCGGCCATTTCCAGCAGGCCGCAGGCAACGATAGCCGCGGCCGAGCTGTCGCGCGGTTCGCCATCCTTCTCGGTGAAGACGAGGTCCCAATAGGGCACGAGATCGGACGGCAGGCGCTTCAGGTAAAAGGCCAGCAGTCGCTCGAACGCCTCACGATAGGCGGGCAGCCGCTCGTAGCGGTAGGAAAACGCCATTCCGGCAATACCCCAGGCCTGGCCACGCGCCCAATAGCTCTCGTCGCTATAACCCTGCTTCGTCACGCCGCGCACCGGCGCGCCGGTGTGCGGGTCCATGTAGAAAGTGTGATAGGTGGAATCGTCAGGCCGAACGGAATGGGCAAGCGTTGTGCGGGCATGGGCCAGCGCGACGTCGCGGTACTCTTCGCGGCCTGTCTGCTCGGCTGCCCAGTAGAGCAGCGGCAGGTTCAGCAGGCAGTCGATGATGTAGCGATATTCGTCGGGATTGTTCTTGCGGCCCCATGCCTGAATGAACTGCCCGACAGGCTGGAACCGCTCCATCAACTGGTCGGCGGCCATCAGGGCTGCGCGCTTGCCGTCCTCGTCGCCCACCAGCTTCCAGGCGGCGATGCAGGATGGTGAATAGAGAAAGCCCATGTCGTGATGGTCCGTCTCGATGCGGTTTTCGATCCGGTGCAGAAAACTCTGCACCTGTATCTGTGCCGCATGTTGAAACACCCTGTCGCCCGTATGCTCGAAGGCGAGCCATATCTGTCCCGGCCAGAACCCTGCAGTCCATTGATCGTTGGCGACGGCAGGATAGACATTGCCGACGCTGGAGTGGTTCTGTGCCTTGTAGGTAAATTCCGGCAGGTTGCGCCGCACCTGTTCGACAGCCGTCGCCATCGCCACATCGACTTCGGCTTCGCTGATCGGGCTGGGTTGGGTGTCGGTAGAATTCAGCATGGTATCAACCCTTGATCCCGGAGGAGGCGACGCCTTCGACGAAGAAACGTTGCAGCGCCAGAAAAACGATAAGCACCGGGATCAGGGCGACCACGGAGGCGGCCATGATCAACCCGTATTCTGCAGAATATTGCGAAATGAACATGCGAAGCCCGATCTGGATGGTCTTCAGCTCGGTTTTCGTCAGATAGATCATCGGCCCCAGAAAGTCGTTCCAGGTCGTGACGAACGTGAAGATCGTCAGCGTCGAGAGCGCCGGCTTGGACAGCGGCAACATGATCTTCGCCCAGATCTGGTACTCGTTCATGCCGTCGATGCGGGCTGCCTCGCACAATTCATTGGGGATCGACATGTAGAACTGCCGCATCAGAAACACGCCGAACGCGGTGAAGGCTTGGAGCAGTATCAGCGCCAGATGGGTGTTGTTGAGGCCGAATTCGCGCATCAGCAGAAACTGTGGCACCATATAGACCTGCCACGGCATGGCGATGGTGGCGATGTAGCCCAGAAACAGCGTGTTCTTGTAGGGAAAATGCAGCTTGGCAAAGGCATAGGCCGCGAAACTCGACGTCAGCAACTGCATGATCGTGACGATGATGGTCAGCTTCGACGTGTTGTAGATGAACAGCGCCAGCGGAATCTTCGTCCAGATCTCGGTGTAGTTCTCCCACCGTGGCTGCGCCGGTATCCATTCGATGGGGAAGGCGAAGACATCGCGGCTCAGCTTGAGCGACGCCGACAGCATCCACGCAAACGGCAGCAGCATGATGATGGTGATCGCGATGACGGTTGCGTAGACGGCAATCGTACCAACAGTGACTTTCCGGCCCATGATCCGCATCGTCTCAGTCCTCCCGCTGACGTTTGAACTGGACGACGGTTACGGCCAGCACAAGGAAGAACAGAACCAGCGCAATCATGCTGGAATAGCCGAGATCCCATGAAATGAAGGCTTCGTTGTAGATGTGGTAGACCAGAACCAGCGTCGACGTGCCGGGTCCGCCCTGCGTAATCATGTAGACCTGATCGAAGACCTTGAACGACTGGATGGTCAGCATGACGGTGACGAAGAACGTCGTCGGTGCCAGTTGCGGCAGCGTGACGTGGATGAACTTCTGCCAGGCATTGGCACCATCAAGCCCGGCAGCCTCATAAAGCTCGGAATTGATGCCCTGAAGCCCGGCCAGATAGATCACCATGTAATAACCCATGCTTTTCCAGATGCCGAACAGAATGACGGTCACCATCGCCCAGTGCCGATCTGCGGCCCAGCCGGGCATGTCCGCCGGGTCCATGCCCAAAGTGTAGAGCAGCATGTTCACAGGCCCCATTTCGGGGTTGAAAATCATGTTCCACACGACCGCCACAGCCACCAGCGAGGCGACATAGGGAAAGAACATGGCGGTGCGGAAGAAGTCGCGCCCGAGGATTTTCTGGTTGAGCAAAACCGCCAGCCCCAGCGCGCAGGCGAGCGTCGCCGGCACGGAAACCACGGTGTAGACGATCGTGTTCCAGAAGGCCGAGATAAACGCCTTGTCTTCGAACAGGCGCCAGAAATTGTCCAGCCCTGCAAAGCTCATGGCATTGGAGCCATCCCAGTGCATGAAGGCCAGTGCGAAGGCAAACAGGATGGGGCCGAGCGTGAAGATGGCAAAGCCGAGGAAATTCGGGGCAATGAAGGAGTAGGCGATCAGCGCATTTTCGACCCGGCGTCGTTTCTTCGAAACGATCCGCACCTTTTTCTTGCGGTATGGGGCCGCCTGTGTGTCGGACGCGGTCACGATGGCCACGGCATTCCTCCCATTGTCGGCCAGCCATCGTCATCATCGACGCGGACCTCGGTCATCTCCTGCGATCAGATTTTCACCTGACGCCTCCAGCTGTTTTGATATCATAAATTCTGCATTGGTCAAACAACTTCACATAAAGTCAGACAAATTCTCTGGAGATCGCGAAAGACGTATGATAGGAGCGTTGCTACCGAATATCGAACGCGCGGGAGGTCGAGGGCGTGTTTGCAGAACTGATACCGCTTCTGCCGCACCGGCTGGGCGATTTTGCCGCAGATCTCACCGCTGACAGTCTTCGCGCTGCTGCGTCGCAGGGTATCCACGCCCAGCTGGTTGATGCCGCGGCAAAGGCGCTCGATGAACCCTGGTCGGTTATCCTTGCAGGCGATTATTGGGAATATACGCAAAACGGTAATCGTTCCCGCTTCGAGACGCTCTATTTCTCCCGCCGTCTCAGGCTGAACGCGCTGGTTCTGGGCGAATGTATCGAAGGGCAGGGGCGTTTCCTGACGCAAATCATCGATGGCCTGTGGCTCATCTGCGAGGAAAGCGGCTGGCAATTGCCGGCGCATAATTCCCATATTCGCGGAGGTCCGCGCACGCCCCTTCCCGATCCGCAAAACCCTGTCATCGATCTCTTCGCAGCCGAGACGGCAGCCAATCTGGCGCTGGTCTCGCATCTGCTTTCGTCGCAACTGGACACCTTCGTTGTCGCGCGAATATCGCACGAAATCGATCGGCGCATCCTGGTGCCATACCTGTCGCGCCACTTCTGGTGGATGGGCAGTGGTGTGGAGCGAATGAACAACTGGACGGCGTGGATCACGCAGAACATTCTTCTCTCCACCTTCCTGCGCAGCACCGATCAGCCCACCCGCCGTGCCGTTACCGAGCAGGCGCTGAAAAGCCTCGATGCCTTCCAGAAAGACTACGCCGATGACGGCGCCTGCGAAGAAGGCGCGCTTTATTACGGACACGCGACGCTGTGCATGTTCACAAGCCTTGCGGTTCTGGGTGACGTTGCCCCCGGCGTGACCGACACACTCTTGCGCGAAGACAAGCTGCGCAATATGGCCGAATTCATTGGTCACATGCATGTGGCGGATGACAGCTTCTTCAATTTCGCAGATGCCCCGGCCCGGTTTCAAACCAGCGGCCTGCGCGAATATCTCGTCGGTAAAACCATTGCATCGCCTGATCTTCAGGCCTTTGCCTTCGATCGCTGGCAGCATTCGTCCAAGCGGTTGATGCAGGATGAGTGGAACCTGTGGTATCGCGTGCAGGCGGTGCTGACGGAACGGGAACTGGCCGAGGTCACTCTCCCGGCGCCTCAGAAGCGTGATATCTTTTATCCCGGCATTGAGCTTGCGATTGCGCGCGACGACGTCTTCGATCTCGCGGTCAAGGGTGGCAACAATGGCGAAAGCCATAACCACAACGATGTCGGCAGCATCACGCTTTACAAGCATGGTCGCCCTTTCCTCATTGATGTCGGCGTGGAAACCTACACGGCCAAGACCTTCTCGCCGCAGCGCTACGACATCTGGACCATGCAATCGGCTTTCCACAATTTGCCCAGCTTCGGCGGCGTGATGCAGAAGGACGGGGAAGCCTATACGGCGGGTGATTTCAAAGTCGATTTTGCCCCGGAAAAGGCCGAAATATCTCTGGATCTTGCCCGCGCCTATTCGCCAGACGCTGGCGTCCGCAGCTACACCAGAACCGTCCGGCTCGTCCGAGGCCAGCATGTCGAGATCGTCGACGACCATGAGGGCGAGCGCGAGGCCGTTCTGTCGCTTATGACAATCGACGCGCCCCGCATCGATGGCGATAGTCTGTTGGTCGGCGATCTCGGATCGATCGAGATCGAGGGAGCAGGCGTTCCCGCCACCGAAACCATTCGGATCGATGATCCGCGCCTGCGCCAGTCATGGCCGGGTACCATCCACCGCACCCTCATTCCGCTAAAAGGCAAACGCCTTCGCCTCGTCATCCGCTAAGGGAGAATGCCGATGAAGCTCACACTCAAAGTCGTCAACGCAGCCGGTGCCGTCCTGTCGCAATCCAGTTGTGACGATGAGGTCTTTCTGGTCTATCGCAATGACTACGCTGAAGGTGACCGGATCGTTGTCGAAGCGGAAAAGCCCGTTCATATCGATCTCAGCCTCGATGCGGGCATGCCGCCCGCGCGTCTTTTCATGGCGGCTACGAATTTCGCTCTCCCTGTGCCCTTCGGCTTGACGCGCAAGACCTATCCGCCGCAGGCATTTCTGGGAAATCTCCACCGCATTTCCGCCTGTTATGTCCATCCCGATGAGGCGTCGACACGTCGAAATCTCGCTCTCAATCCTTTCGACCATCATGATAACAACACCCTCTTTCCGCACGCCAAGGCCAATGTGGAAACGCGCGGCGAGGCCGTCTTTGCGGCACGCAATGCCATCGATGGCGAAAAGGCCAATACGGACCACGGCTTCTGGCCCTATACAAGCTGGGGTATCAACCAGGATCCGGCCGCGACCCTCACTCTCACCTTCGGCCGTCCGGTTTTGATCGATCAGATCACGCTGTATCTCAGGGCAGATTTTCCCCATGACGCCTGGTGGAACGAGGCCAGCATGACCTTCTCAGACGGGCATGTGCTGACCGTCCCGCTGGTGAAATCAGGTGCAGCTCAGGCTTTCCCCATGCTGCCTCGAACCGTGGAATGGGTGCGGTTGCACGATCTGAAAAAAGCCGACGACCCATCGCCGTTTCCGGCGCTGACACAGTTGGAGGTCTGGGGCGCCGATGCGCCTTAGGCACGGTGCGTTTCAGTTGGTGGCGATACCACGCAGATCGCGCATCATCTCGCGGTAGCGAATCTGGCTGCCGCGCAGGTGTTCCTGCATGGCAAGCTTTGCCGCCTGTTCGTTGCGATCTGAAATTGCCACGATGATTGCCTCATGTTCCCTGTGTATCAGGCGTCGATAGGCAGTCTGGTCAACCTCTTGCTGCTTGGGGACGAATTTGGATTGCGGAATGGCTGCCGGTCCGTGCAGTTCCAGAAACTGCGTGAACAGGGGATTGTTGGTCGCCGCCGCAATCGCGAAATGCAGCGCGAGATCCGCCTCGCGGATGGACTGGTTTGTCTCGATGCATTCCAGCACCTTGGCATGACACTCGAAAATCGCCTCTTCCTGCGAAGGCGACCGGCGAAGGGCTGCAAGTCCAGCTGCCTCGATTTCAAGCGGCGTGCGGATCTCCAGCACTTCCAGATCCGATGATAATCTCGCCTTGTCCACGACCGTGGCGGGACGCGCATTCTTTTCCGTCTTCAAGACAAAGATGCCCGCCCCCTGGCGGACTTCGACAAGCCCGTCATGGCGCAGCGCTGCAACCGCCTCCCGCACAACCGTTCGACTGACGCCGTGCTCTTCGGTCAGTTCGATCTCGCTCGGCAATCTGTCCCCAGGTCCATATCTCCCGGACGCGATCACCTCGCGCAAAATGCCGCTGAGCTGGCTGACGAGCGAGGCTCCGTTCTTAGGGCGCTCTTTTCCAATATGACGCATGTTGAGGGATCGCCCGGCGTTGAAAATGGATGTTTACAGCAAATACATATGATGAATTTTGATCAATATCAATCATTGTTCTATTTGTCAGATGATTGAATGCGTTTCCGTCTTTGGAACGCTCACTGTCCGTGTATGCTTTTGCTTCCAGCGCGTAACCAATTGAACATACAATTGCTGTAACATTCATCCCGTTGCAGCGACAGGACGGGTTAAGGGGTTTGGGCATGGCAGACCGAGCGGAATTTTTGATGCAGAAGCTCGTCGCGCTTTACGCGGACCGCGACGGCGCAACCGCCATCGAATACGGCCTCATCATTGCGCTCATCGCTTCGGCCATCATTGTCGGCATGCAAACCATCGGCACCAATATCACGGCGATCTTTCAGTTTCTGTCGGACACTTTCACCAACGCAATGGCCTGATCACCACGCAATTTAGTCGTCGTTCTTTGACGGCAGTTTGATTTCAGCGGTCTTCAACGCGTCGGCAAGACGCACCTTAGCAGAGCCCGGTTTCAGCGGTTTCTGCTGGCTTTCGTGCGGCGCCCAGCCTGAGACAAAAATGATCGAGAAGGTTGCGCGGATACGACCGTCCGGATCACTGTATTTCTCGGCATAAAGTTCGGCAGCACGCATGAAGAACCGCCGGTTCAGCGGTTTTCTGCTGCGTCCCGTCAGCGGGTTGGACATGCCCATGGCCCTGAGATCGCGCATCAAAGGCAGGATCGAATCGTACCGCACCGTATAGGTCTCCGTATCCGTCACCGGCAGGGCAAATCCGGCCCTTTGCAGCAAAGCACCGACATCCCGCACATCGGCGAAAGGAATGACGCGCGCGCTGGCCCCGCCACTCAACTCTATTTCAGTGGATAAAAGCACATCGCGCAGCTCCTGCAAGGTGCCAGCACCGGGAATGGCGGCCATAAACAGACCATCGGGCTTCAAGGCCCGGCGGATCTGGATCAGCGTGCCTGGCGTGTCGTTGGTGAGATGAAGGCTGAGCGGCGAGACGATCAGATTGGCCGATGATGGCTCGAGCGGCAGGTGCTCGATGGGCGCTATCTCGAGTGGTTCGTCACCATTGGCAAAAGCAGCATCCATCTCGACGCGCTTGACGGCTCCGACCTTGCCTGTGTCGAGAATGCGCCGTGCCGTGATGCCGGTCGCGCCATGCAGTTCGACGGCGTTATCAAAATGCCGCTCAACGATGGCGAGACGGTCTGCCAGCTCGTCTGCGGCAAGATCCAGCAGGAAAAGCGCCTTGTCGTCGCGCGAGCGCCATGCGCGCTTGCGATTCTTCTCGATCAACGCCGCGTCGAAAACAATGTCCATACCGTCATCCATCCAAACTTTGCTGTCGCAAAGGCACCCGTTCGCGCTTATTGTCAACCGCATGCACCCTTGGGAAAAGCCATTTTCGAGCAACGTCGGCATGGGCGCCCTGCGCGGCCTTTGGGGTGCCGTGGCCAATTTCGTTTATCCACCGTCCTGTGTGGGGTGTGGGTGCAAGACGACATCGGGCGGTGCGCTGTGCGTGGAATGCTGGGCAGGCGTACAGTTCATCGAGCGACCCTATTGCGAAGTTTTAGGCATTCCTTTTGCACGAGATCACGGCCCGGGCATCCTCAGCGCCAAAGCCATCGCAGAGCCGCCGCCCTTTGCTCGCCTGCGCGCCGCTGCCGTGCATGACGGTCCCGCCAGAAAGCTCGTCCATCAGCTGAAATATCTCGACCGCACCGACCTTGCCCGCCTCATGGCGTCCTGGATGCTTCGGGCAAGCGATGGCACTGTCGCTAGCTGTGATTGCATTGTGCCGGTTCCCCTGCACAGACGTCGCTTTCTCGCCCGCCGCTTCAACCAGTCGGCCGAGCTTGCTCGCCATCTCTCGGCGCTGTCCGGCAAACCCTTTCTGTCATCCACTCTGGTGCGCATCAAACCCACCAGCAGACAGGTCGGGCTGTCGGCAAAGGCGCGCAAGCAGAATGTGCGTGGTGCCTTTGCGATTGCGCCGGGCCGTGAGGCCGACATCATCGGCAAGCGCGTCGTACTTGTCGATGATGTCTACACGACCGGCGCCACGGTTGCGGCAGCCGCCCGCAGGCTGAAGAAGGCCGGTGCGTCGGATGTGACCGTTTTGACCTTTGCAATGGCGATGTCCGGTCCTATATGACACGCACCAATTGGGTTTCCTCGGATATGGCAAAGGTTGACAACAATGGCTTCCGTCACGATCTACACACGCGATTTCTGCGGCTTTTGCGCCCGTGCAAAGGCTCTCCTGGAAAGCAAGGGCGTTGATTTCACCGAATACAATGCCACCACAAATCCCGACTATCGTCAGGAGATGATGGACAAATCCGGCGGCAATACCTTCCCGCAGATCTTCATCGGTGAAAAACATGTTGGCGGTTGCGACGACCTCCACGCGCTGGACCGCGATGGCAAGCTGGACGCGCTTCTGGCCGCCTGACAGCGCGACAACATCAGAGAAAAGACGAACAGGAAAAGACGCAGATGAGTTTCAGGGCTGCCGCACTCCAGATGTGCTCGGGCACAAATCCCAAGGCAAACGCTGACACGATGGAGCGCCTCATTCGCGCGGCGGCTGAGCAGGGCGCTGTCTATGTGCAGACACCGGAAATGACCGGCGCGATCCAGAAGGACCGAGATGCCCTCCGGGCTTGCCTCAAGGACGAGAAGGGCGACATCATCGTTCTGACAGCGGCAAAGCTTGCGCGCGAACTCGGCATCTACGTCCATGTCGGCTCCACGGCGATTGCCCGCACAGACGGCAAGATCGCCAATCGCGGCTTCCTGTTTGCGCCCGACGGCGAGCGGATCTGCACCTATGACAAGATCCATATGTTCGACGTCGATCTCGACAATGGCGAAAGCTGGCGGGAAAGTTCGGCCTATGAACCCGGCAGGCAAGCCCGCGTCGCGGATTTGGCCTTGGCGAAGTTCGGCTTTGCGATCTGCTACGATGTCCGCTTCCCGACCCTGTTTCGTGCAGAAGCGCTGGCCGGAGCAGAGGTTTTGACCGTTCCCGCAGCCTTCACCAAGCAAACGGGTCAGGCGCATTGGGAGATACTGCTGCGCGCCCGTGCCATCGAAAACGGTGCCTTCGTTATCGCCGCTGCGCAAGGCGGCGTGCATGAGGACGGACGCGAAACATTCGGTCACTCCATGATCGTTGATCCCTGGGGTGAGGTGCTGGCGATCGCAGGCGGTGAAGGCGAGGAGATCGTGCTGGCGGATATCGATCCGACCGCCGTCTCCGGTGCGCGGGGCAAAATTCCCAATCTCAGGAATGCCCGTGAGTTCGATCTCGATATGGTGAGAAATACCGTCGTGCTGGGAGCGCAGGCTCAGTGATCCGCTACGCGCTCAGTTGCGAAAAAGCACATGCGTTCGAAGGCTGGTTTTCCGGCAGCGCGGATTACGATGCGCAACTGGCCCGCGGCTTGATCGCCTGTCCGGTCTGCGGTTCGCCCAAGGTCGGCAAGATGTTGATGGCCCCTTCCGTCTCCACCGCGGGGGAGAAGGAGGCGACGCGAACGCTGGCCATGGATACGGCCCAGAAACAGGCCTTTGCTAAGATCAGGGAAACACTGGCCAGCATTCGTGGGAATGCTGAAGACGTCGGCGACAAGTTCCCCGAAGAAGCGCGCAAGATCCACTATGGTGAAACGGAAGAACGCGGCATCATCGGGCAGGCGTCACCGCAGGAAGCCAAGGCGCTGATTGAGGAGGGCATCGCGGTTGCGCCGCTCCCCGTTCTGCCGGATGATGTCAACTGATGCGTCAGGCGGCACGTTTGGTCAGGATCATGTAGTTCACATCCATGTCCGGCGAGAGGTTCCAGCGATCCTGTAGGACGTTGTAGAACACGCCTGTGCGGTGGATGACCTGCATGCCGTTGGCAACGATCGGCTTTTCCAGCTCGTCAGGGCGCACCAGCTTCTCGTATTGATGCGTTCCGCGCGGCAACCAGCGCAGCACGTTCTCGGCCGCAAAGATCGCCAGCGCGCGCGCCTTGAGCGTCCGGTTGATGGTGGCGGCAAACATCAGCCCGCCGGGGCGCACCATCTTGGCGCAGGTGCCGACGAACAGATCGACATTGGCCACATGCTCGACCACCTCCATGTTGAGAATGATGTCGAATGTTTCGCCAGCCTCGAACAGCTGCTCTGCCGTCACCGCGCGGTAGTCCACATCGACGTTGTTTTCCCGGGCATGCGTGGAGGCAATGCCGATGTTCTTTTCAGAGGGATCGGCCCCCACAACGGTAGCGCCCATTTTCGCCATGGGTTCGGAGAGCAGACCACCACCGCAGCCGATGTCGAGAACGCGCAGGCCTTCAAGCGGTCGGTTTGCTCTCGGGTCACGGCCAAAATTTTCGCAGGCGCGGTTGCGGATATACTCCAGGCGAACCGGGTTGAACTTGTGCAAGGGCCGGAACTTGCCCGTCGGGCTCCACCATTCGGCAGCCATGGCGGAGAACCTGTCCACTTCGCTCTGGTCGACGGTCGTCTTTGCGGCTTCGCTCATGGGTCGTGCTCCTTCTCATTTATCCCTGAAGTCGGATGCTTGACCGGCGAAGTCAAGGGGCGGCGCTGCCAAGGCTTCGGTATGCGGCGTGAGGGAACCGTTATAATGGGTCTTTCGTTTCATGCTGCGTTCATCATCGTGCGCGTATTTTCAAAGAGTTAAAAGCCTCTAACGGCGACCAAGCCTTTGCTTGAGGGAGAATAAACGTGAAGAAGAAACTGTTTGGTGCCTTTGCGCTGCTCGCGCTTGTCGCCGCCCCGGCGCTGGCGCAAGCTGCGACGCAAGGGTTTTCCACCGCCAACGTCAACATGCGGTCCGGTCCCAGCACCGCCTATCCAGCCGTCGTCGTCATCCCCAATGGCGCGCCGCTGACGATTCATGGCTGCCTGTCGGATACGCCCTGGTGCGACGTGTCGTTCAGCTATGGCCGTGGCTGGGTAGCCGGACGTTACGTCCAGGCAGTCTACCGGCAGAACCGGGTCTATGTAGAGCCACGCTATTATCGTGATCTCGGCGTGCCGATCATCACCTTCGAAGCGGGACGCTACTGGGACCGTTATTACCGCGACCGAGATTTCTACCGCGAGCGTGACCGTTGGCGCCGCCCGTCGGGTGGTTATTGGAACGCCCCGCCACCCCGTGCGGGATACGATCGCCCGCGTCCGCGCGACGATTGGCGTGACCAGCGCGGCCGTGATGACTGGCGTGACAACCAGCGGGGCCGCGGGCCCAATGATGGCCGCTGGGAGGAGCGCTACGGCGATTGGGACCAGAACGATCGCCAGCGTCCGCCGATGCGCGATCGTGATAACGACCGCCAGCGTTGGGACAACGACAATCGCGACCGTGATCGCGACCGCGACGACAACAGAGGTCGCAACCGTGATTTCCAGAATGATGAGACGCAGCGCCGTCAAGCCGAGGAAGGCCGTCGTCGCCCAGATACCAATCAGGTACAGCCACAGGCGCCACAGGCGCCTCAGCTCCAGCCACAACCGCCCGCACAGGGTGGTCAGCAGTTCGGTTGCATCGTCGGGTCTCCCGGTTGCCCGCAGCCTTGATGGATCCAACACTATAACGAAAAAACCCGGCGGATCATCTCCGCCGGGTTTTTGTTAGCTGCGATCTTTTTTCTTAGGCGCGCGCTTTTCGAAAGGCTTGTCCTTTTTGCCATCGAACTGTGCCGGTCTGTCACCGGCAGGCGCTGCCTTTTTCTTCCAGGGCTTGTCGTCCGTGCGACGCTCGCCGCCAGCCGAGGACTTTTCAGCGAATTTCCGCTGCGGCTTTGACGGCCGCGTGTCTTCGCGCGCTCCGCCGGTCATGTCGGGTTTGCCGTCCATGGCCTTCACGCGGATGCCCTTTTCCAGCATCATGTCCTTGCCGAGCGCCGAGGTAAAACGGTCAACCGCATCGGCGGCCAGTTCCACGTAGGTCTCGGTCTGCTGCATGCGGATCGCGCCGATATCCTGACGCGTCAGCTTGCCGAAGCGGCACAGCATGGGAATAAGCCAGCGTGGTTCGGCATTCTGCTTGCGACCGACCGATAGCGTGAACCATCCGCTGTCGGAAAAGTCCGAGCGATCCCGGCGCGGCTCATTGTTTTCAACGGTCTCGAAACCGTCGCGGCGTGGCTTGCGGCTACCATCCAGCGACACCTCGGCGATGTCTTCCGGTGCGGAACGACCCGCATGGTAGAGACGCACGAAAGCAGCCGCGACCTTTTCGGCGCCATGCTGTTCCAGCAGCTTTGTCACGAAATCGCGCTCGTCATCACCAACATTCTCGGTCAGCGACGCATCGGCCAGCAGGCGTTCGCCATCCCGCTGGGTGATTTCCTCGGCAGATGGCGGGCGAACCCAGGCCGGGCTGACCTTGGCGCCTTCAAGCAGCCGTTCCGCCTTGCGGCGCTGGCTCATCGGTACGATGATGGCGCTGATACCCTTCTGGCCCGCGCGACCGGTGCGGCCGGAGCGGTGCAGAAGCGTGTCGGAATTGGTCGGAAGATCGGCATGGATGACGAGTTCCAGACCCGGCAGGTCGATACCGCGTGCGGCAACGTCGGTTGCCACGCAAACGCGGGCACGGCCGTCACGCATGGCTTGCAGTGCGTGTGTCCGTTCGTTCTGGCTCAATTCGCCAGACAGAGCCACGACGGAAAAGCCGCGATTGTTCAGACGCGCCGTAAGATGATTGACGGCGGCGCGGGTCGAGCAGAACACGATGGCGTTGCGGGCTTCGTAAAAGCGCAGCGCATTGATGATGGCGTTTTCGCGGTCGGACGGCGACACCACCATGGCGCGGTATTCGATGTCGACATGCTGCTTCTGTTCGGATGTCGTGGCCACGCGCACGGCATTCTTCTGGTAGCTTTCGGCCAGCTTGGCAATGCTGCGCGAAACGGTGGCCGAAAACATCAGGGTGCGGCGGTCGGATGGCGATTCTTCGAGAATGAATTCCAGATCCTCGCGGAAACCGAGGTCCAGCATTTCGTCGGCCTCATCCAGCACCACGGCGCGAATGGACGACAGGTCCAGCGCCTTGCGCTTGATGTGGTCGCAAAGGCGTCCCGGCGTGCCGACGATAATATGGGCACCGCGCTCCAGCGCACGGCGCTCGGCTCTGATGTCCATGCCGCCAACGCAGGATGCGATGGAAACGCCAGTGAATTCGTAGAGCCACTCCAGCTCGCGCATCACCTGCATGGCCAGTTCGCGGGTCGGGGCGATGGCGATGCCCAGTGGCGCTCCGGCCTGGCCGAAACGGCCGTTCTTCTGAAGCAGCGTCGGCGCAATGGCCATGCCAAAGGCAACGGTCTTGCCAGAGCCCGTCTGGGCGGAAACCAGCGCGTCCTGTCCGTCCAGTTCAGGGGCAAGCATGGCCTTCTGAACAGGGGTCAAATCTTTGTAGCCGCGTTTTTCCAACGCCTGTGCAATCGCCGGGGCGATACCCTGGGTTTCTGTCATCTACCGTCTTTCGGATATTGGGCTGCCTGCATCCGCTCGAAACCATTAGATCATAAGGGTCATAAAGCAGCCGATACCGGCCATTTTGGCCATTCAGCCAGTTGAATTGACGCGCTCATACTGCGGATAGGCGCGTTTGTACAGACCAAAGCGGTACGCTCGTCGCATCGAATGGTGCTTGTGAGAGCTTCACCCCTGAAAAAAAGGCGTACCGCCCGGTCCATAAACGGCATTGCGTGGACCATGCCTTTTCGCTATGAGACCCGCAACTTGAGGCCTTGTTTCTACGAGGGGCCGACTGGGTTGGGCTCTTGTCCGTCATATCAGGCGGTAAAATGGGATGGTACTGGTCACACTATGGCTCGCATTGTCATGAAATTCGGCGGCACATCCGTCGCAAATCTCGAACGCATTCACAATGTCGCACGGCATGTGAAACGCGAAGTGGACGCTGGCCATGAAGTGGCCGTTGTCGTCTCCGCCATGTCCGGCAAGACCAACGAGCTGGTGGAATGGGTTCAGAACACGCCCAAGGTTGCCGGTTCAAAGGAAACATCCTTTTACGACGCGCGCGAATACGATGCCATCGTCGCCTCCGGCGAACAGGTCACCTCGGGCCTTCTGGCCATCGCCTTGCAATCGATGGGCGTCAATGCCCGCTCGTGGCAGGGCTGGCAGATTCCCATCCGCACCGATAATGCCCACGGTGCTGCCCGAATCCTCGAAATCGACGGTTCCGATATCGTTCGCCGCATGGGCGAGGGACAGGTCGCTGTCGTCGCCGGTTTCCAGGGTCTTGGGCCGGATAACCGTATCGCGACGCTCGGTCGCGGCGGGTCGGATACCTCAGCCGTCGCCATCGCCGCTGCGGTGAAAGCAGATCGTTGCGACATCTATACCGATGTCGACGGTGTCTACACCACCGATCCGCGCATCGTGCCAAAGGCGCGCCGCCTGAAGAAGGTCGCCTTCGAGGAAATGCTGGAAATGGCATCCTTGGGCGCAAAGGTTTTGCAGGTTCGCTCCGTCGAGCTTGCCATGGTGCACAAGGTTCGGACCTTCGTGCGCTCCAGTTTCGAGGATCCCGATGCGCCGGGCATGGGTGACCTTATCAATCCGCCCGGTACTTTGATTTGTGACGAGGAAGAAATCGTGGAACAGGAAGTCGTAACCGGCATCGCCTATGCCAAGGATGAAGCACAAATCTCGCTGCGCCGCTTGTCAGATCGGCCGGGCGTGTCCGCTGCCATCTTCGGACCTTTGGCCGAATCCCATATCAATGTCGATATGATCGTACAGAACATCTCTGAAGATGGCTCGCGCACCGACATGACGTTTACGGTTCCCTCCGGCGACATGCCAAAGGCCATCAAGGTTCTGGAAGACAACAAGAGCCAGATCGGCTTTGATGTCGTTCAGAATGAGACCGGTCTTGCCAAGGTGTCGGTCATCGGCATCGGCATGCGCAGCCACGCCGGTGTTGCCGCAAGTGCTTTCAAGGCACTTGCTGAAAAAAATATCAACATCAAGGCCATCACGACGTCGGAAATCAAGATTTCCATTCTTATTGACGGCGCCTATGCGGAACTTGCAGTTCGTACTTTGCATTCTGCCTACGGTCTGGATAAGAGTTGATTCTGTAACGTCGGTACACGTCATCCGATTCTTGTGGAGACGATGATTGATCGACGGTAAATCGACTGCGCATCCCTGCCGTCCGGCTTGCTGTGCAGGCTTTGTTTTGGTGGGTTCTTCCACGCGGGTCATCTCGCCCCGCATGTGAAGGTGTCAGGGAGCACACGCGATGAGAGACCTATCTGCAGGTCCACGTGTTCTTCTCAAGCGGCTTCGCGAAATGATGGCGGAGCATCTTGAGCCGCAGGAGCGCCTCGACCAGATTGTCCGGCAAATTGCCAGTAACATGGTGGCGGAGGTGTGTTCCGTCTACGTGCTGCGTTCCGACAGCGTTCTCGAGCTCTATGCCACCGAGGGTCTGAACAAGGACGCAGTCCATCTCGCCCAGTTGAAAATGGGGCAGGGTCTTGTCGGCACCATCGCCGCATCCGCCCAGCCGCTCAATCTTTCCGATGCGCAGGCCCATCCCGCTTTCCGCTATCTCCCTGAAACCGGTGAAGAAATTTATCATTCCTTCCTGGGTGTGCCGATTTTGAGATCCGGTCGCACTCTTGGCGTTCTTGTCGTTCAGAACAAGACCAGCCGAACCTACCGGGAGGATGAAGTTGAGGCACTCGAAACCACCGCGATGCTCATTGCTGAAATCGTAGCGAGCGGTGAATTGAAAACCATAACCCGTCCCGGCGTCGAGCTGGACCTGACGCGGGCCGTCTCCATCGATGGAGATGCCTATGGCGAAGGTCTTGGCCTCGGTCATGTTGTTTTGCATGATCCGCGCATCGTCGTCACCAATCTCCTCAACGAAGACGCGGAGATGGAAACCCATCGCCTGGCGGAAGCCATCGGTTCGCTGCGCCTGTCCATCGATGACATGTTGAATCGCCGTGATGTCGCCACTGAAGGTGAGCACCGCGAGGTGCTGGAAACCTACCGCATGTTCGCTCATGACCAGGGCTGGGTGCGGCGCATGGAAGAGGCCATCCGCAACGGTCTGACGGCGGAAGCTGCTGTCGAAAAGGTCCAGAGCGACACCAAGGCGCGGATGATGCGCCTGACGGACCCCTATTTGCGCGAGCGGATGCACGACTTCGACGATCTGGCCAACCGCCTGCTGCGCCAGTTGATCGGCTATGGCGGACGTGGACCGGAGCAGGATTTTCCGGCCGACGCCATCGTGCTGGCCCGCGCCATGGGCGCTGCCGAACTGCTGGATTATCCGCGTGAAAAGCTGCGCGGTCTCGTATTGGAGGACGGCGCGGTCACCAGCCACGTCGTCATCGTTGCCCGTGCCATGGGCATTCCCATCATCGGGCAGGTCGCGGGCATCGTGGCGCTGGCGGAGAACAATGATCCGATCATCATCGATGGCGATGACGGAAAGGTGCATTTGCGTCCCGTCGTGGATTTGCAGCGGGCCTATGAGGAAAAGGTGCGGCTGCGGGCCAAGCGTCAGGAACAGTTCCGGGCGTTGCGCGATGTCGAGCCGGTCACCAAGGACGGCGTGCGCGTCGATCTGAAAATGAATGCCGGGCTTCTGGTCGATTTGCCGCAACTGGAAGAGTCCGGTGCAGACGGTATCGGCCTGTTCCGCACCGAGCTGCAATTCATGATCGCCTCGACCATGCCCAAGGGCGAGGAGCAGGAGGCGTTTTATCGTAGCGTTCTGCGCAATGCCAAGGGCAAGCCGGTCACCTTCCGCACGCTGGATATCGGTGGCGACAAGGTCGTCTCCTACATGCGCGGTCAGGAAGAGGAAAATCCGGCCCTCGGCTGGCGCGCCATCCGCCTGTCGCTGGATCGTCCCGGCCTGATGCGCACCCAGATGCGTGCACTGCTGCGCGCCGCGTCGGGTGCCGAACTGCGCATCATGCTGCCGATGATCACCGAAGTGGCTGAAATCCGCGCCGCACGTGAGCTGTTCCAGAAGGAAGTGCAGCACCTGTCGAAATTCGGCCATTCCCTGCCGCGCAAGCTGCAATTCGGCGCCATGCTCGAAGTGCCCTCGCTGATGTGGCAGCTGGATGAGTTGATGGCGGAGGTTGATTTCGTGTCGGTCGGCTCCAACGATCTTTTCCAGTTCACCATGGCGGTGGATCGCGGCAATGCGCGCGTGTCGGATCGGTTCGACAATCTCGGCAAACCCTTCCTGCGCATTCTGCGCGATATCGTTCGCGCCGGTATTCGCAACAAGACCAAGGTCACGCTGTGCGGCGAAATGGCCAGCAAGCCCTTGTCTGCCATGGCCCTGATCGGGCTGGGCTTCCGCTCGGTTTCCATGTCCCCCACGTCCATCGGCCCGGTCAAGGCCATGTTGCTGGGGCTGGATGTGGCGACCTTGTCGGAGGCGCTGGAAGCATCGCTGGACGACCAAAAGTCGGTGGAAAGTCCACGCCAGCTGCTTTTGCGCTTTGCGGCGGCCCATTCTATCCCTATCTGAGAGCCAACAGAAATTGGAGTGCATGACAGGTGGCCAAGCTCCCCGTCGAAAAAATGCGTGAGCTTGAGCGTCGCTTCGGTGAAATCGAAGCGCGCATGGCGTCCGGCCCGGCCGCAGACGTCTACGTCAAGCTCGCCTCGGAATATTCGGAACTGCAGCCGGTCGTCAAAACCATTCGCGAATACGAAAAGGCGCTGGCCGAAACATCTGATCTGGACGCGATCCTGGCAGACAGGTCTGTCGACAAGGACATGCGCGATCTGGCCGAAGAGGAACTGCCTGCGCTCCACGAGCGCATAGAGCAGCTCGAAAAAGACATGCAGATCCTTCTTCTGCCCAAGGATGCAGCCGACGAGAAAAGCGCCATCGTCGAAATCCGTGCCGGAACCGGTGGCTCGGAAGCCGCTCTTTTCGCAGGCGATCTGTTTCGCATGTATGAACGCTTTTCCAGCACCAAGGGCTGGAAGGTCGAGACGCTCTCTGCCAGCGAAGGCGAGGCGGGTGGCTACAAGGAAATCATCGCCACCATCACCGGGCGCGGCGTATTTTCCAAATTGAAGTTCGAATCCGGCGTTCACCGTGTCCAGCGTGTGCCCGATACCGAGGCCAGCGGCCGCATCCACACCTCGGCGGCCACCGTCGCCGTTTTGCCGGAAGCCGAAGAGATCGACATTGAAATCCGTGCCGAAGACATCCGCATCGATACGATGCGCGCCTCGGGTGCCGGCGGCCAGCACGTCAACACGACGGACTCGGCTGTGCGCATCACCCATCTGCCCACCGGCCTCATTGTCACCTCATCGGAAAAGTCGCAGCACCAGAACCGGGCAAAAGCCATGCAGGTCCTGCGCTCGCGGCTTTACGATATCGAGCGCCAGAAGGTCGATAATGAACGGTCCGCTGACCGCAAAAGCCAGGTCGGTTCGGGAGATCGCTCAGAGCGCATCCGTACCTACAACTTCCCGCAGGGACGCGTGACGGATCACCGCATCAATCTCACGCTCTACAAGCTCGACCGCATGATCGAAGGCGATATCGATGAAATGGTCGATGCCCTGATCGCCGATTATCAGGCAGGCCAACTGGCCCAGCTGGGCGAGCAACAGTGACACTGACGGTCGATGCGCTGGTCGCACGGACGCGAAAGCGGCTGGAGCCCGCGGCCATCTCCGATCCTCTTGGCGATGCGCGGTTGCTGATCGGCGAGGTCATCGGCTTTTCGCTGACGGATTTCGTGCTGAGCGGCAGCCGTTTGGTGAGCGATGATGAGGCAGCGCAGGTCGCAATCATGGCCGAGCGTCGGTCAACGGGCGAGCCTGTTCACCGCATTCTCGGGCACCGCGAATTTTACGGTCTCGATTTCACCCTGTCTTCCGGCACGCTGGAACCCAGACCGGATACGGAAGTGCTGGTGGATGCTGTTTTGCCCCATCTGCGGCGCATCGTTCAGGACAAAGGCCATGCGCGGCTTCTCGACATGGGCATTGGCACCGGCGCCATCTGTCTGGCGCTGCTTCACGAATGCCCGGACGTTACGGGTATCGGCAGCGACATCTCGCGGGATGCCATGCAGACGGCGCGTCAAAACGCGCAACGTCATGGTTTGGATGAGCGGTTCCAGACCGTCGAAAGCAACTGGTTCGACCACATTGACGGGCGCTTTGACATCATCGTGTCGAACCCGCCCTATATAAAGCGCGATGTCATTCGAACCCTGGATCGGGACGTGCGTAATTTCGATCCTGTAGCCGCGCTCGATGGTGGCGAGGACGGTCTTGAACCTTACCGTGCCATTGCCGAAAAAGCTGTGGATTTTCTGGAAGATGGCGGGTTGATCGGGCTGGAAATCGGCTATGATCAGAAAACCGACGTCACATCCATTTTCGTGGCTCACGGCTATCAATGTCTGCAAGCGGTGAAGGACTATGGCAGTAACGACCGCGCCTTGATCTTTTCCAGACAGAAAGTGCAATAGCGATATTGGTTTTGTGCAAGGATATTTTGCACAGCAAAAGAAAAGGCTTGGTTTTCCGCAGGAAGCGGGCTAGTTTGCCGCCACATGCTGGGTGGCTGAAGGCGGAATTAGATTCGCCTGGGTATGGATCAGTCCCGAAGCGGGTTTTTGTGGAAACCCTGAAGGCTGGGCATTCCCGGCATGTGATTCAGGAAACTTTGTTCGCAGGCGGCTCGATGCAGCATTTGCGCATCCGGGCATACACGCGAAGTCTTGTCCTTTGGTGCAAGTCGCGGAATGGGAGCAATTTCGGAAAACCGGACTTTGATATGCGTCCTTCCGTTATTGCATCGTAACAACGAAATTATCAGAAAAACAGAATTCAGGTGAGCAATTGATGAGGCCAGGACAGCAGCAAAACAAGCGCGGCCGTGGGCGTGGTAGCAACAACAATGGCGGCGGTGGTGGCGGCAGCAGCAATGGTGGCGGTAATAACAACTTCAACCGCAAGGGCGGCAATCCGCTCACCAGAAGCTATGACAGTTCCGGCCCGGACGTTAAAATCCGTGGCACCGCCCAGCACATAGCTGAAAAATACGCCACACTCGCACGTGATGCTCAAAGCTCTGGCGACCGCGTCATGGCCGAAAACTATTTGCAGCACGCTGAGCATTATAACCGCATCATTGCCTCCGCGCAGGCCCAGATGCAGGAACGTTTCCAGCGCGATGAGCGCGGGGAATTCCAGCAGGACCGTGATGGTGATGAGATAGACGGCGATGATAACGACGACGTCATGATCTCCATGCCCGCCTCGCATGATCAGCCAGACCAGCAGCGTACGCAGCGCAACGATCAGCCCCAGCGCAACGACCAGCCCGAGCGGCAGGATCGCCCTGAGCGTTCCGAACGTCAGGATCGTCCTGAGCGCCAGGACCGCAACGAACGCCGCGACCGTCGTGAGCGGCCCGCCCGCCAGGAACGCCAGCCGCGCGAAGCGCAGGATGAGAACGCTGTTTCTCCCGTTGCCGCCGCTCCGGTCGTGAATGCACCTGTTTACGACGCGAGTTCTGCTCCGCAGCCGATCATCGAAGGCACACCGAAAGAGGTGGCCGTCGAAGAGGAATCGCAGGCAAATGCTGCTGCGACCGAGCGGGCCCCACGCCGCGCCCGCAGCACGACACCGCGCCCCCGTCGCCCCCGCCGCACGGCAGGCAGCGAAGATGGCGAAGCCGCGCCGGAAGGCTCAGAGGGTGGCGACGCCCCGGCGCTCGAAAAAGTAACCGAATAGGCTTAAAGCCTTTCCAGGAAAAGGGGACACCGGTTTTCCGTCCGGAAAGGCGCCAGAACAAAGGTTGAGAGCGTTTTTACAATTCGAAGAAAAGCGCAAACGCTCTAGACGTTTCGGTACACTCTCATTTGAAAACCCCGGCGTGCCGGGGTTTTTTTCGTCCAGGCGGAGGGAGCGCTCACCTACGCCTTCATCACCATGAGACCGTGTGGGATCAGCTGCGACGTTCAAGACGGCCAATGAGCCCGCCCCCAGCTGATCTCCCCCCTTGTAGGGGAGATGCCCGGCAGGGCAGAGGGGGGCGAGCGGCACATTCAGACCCTCATCAAAATTACTTCCCAACCAAATCAATACCTTACCCGAAAACCGCAAAAAACAGCAAAAAACACCCCGCAGTTTTCTCCACGGCGTGCGAATCGCCCGCACACTGGTCCCGTTCCGCCCTCGGATACACCGCAAGGCGTTGCGGCGAGGCGGAACCGGCGCTGGTGGTGAGGGGGTACGCAACCCCTCATCGCCGGGGTCCGGCAGCGAATCCCCCCGGCGGCAACGGGTGGGGCGTGGCACCGGTTTCGGACCGGCCGGTGCACCGCTCCCGATGTTCGGACCGGATCGGCATGCCTGCCTCGAATATCCTGACGGGTTTCGAGATCCAGGCATTGCCGCTCCTGTCCGCCCGCCGCCGGGTGTACCGACAGCTCATCGGCTCCTGGTCGAACGCGACCGTGAGGAGTTTGAAGCGAAAGTGAGGCGGTACACAGGCAAACGCTGCATCTGCCCGGCATCCTCGAAGGGGGAGAACGGGCAGGTGCGGCCGAACTGGCTGGCGGGATGTTTCGGCAACGAAGCACCCGCCGCCCGGAGGTGAAGGGTTGGACCTTGAACATGTCCGACCGGTGAACCGGCAGGGTTTCGGCCCTTTGCCATCCGGGATGCGCCAGCCGTGGCAAGAGGATCGCTGGCGGGCACAAACCGCTGAACGGGGCGCTGAAAGGTGCCAATATTAGACTACCCCAACGAGGCAGCTTGCAGCGCCCCGTCCGACATACCATGGCCGATAAGGCTGTGGACCGAGAGAAAAAGAGCACACCACGGGCAGATGCTGCCGCGTGAACGGCGAAGCCTGCGCAAAAGGCTGGCCGGGATTTTTGACAGGATGGCTATGGGAGCACGCAGCCGCCTCATCTTCAACGTTCAAGACGAGCGAGAGTTAGCCGCGATTCGATCTCCCCACCTGCGGGGGAGATGCCCGGCAGGGCAGAGGGGGCGATCTTGCTCCCACGCCAAAAAATCAACACACCCCCATTAGCCGCCTCTTTAAACCAGCAAAATTCCATACCATATCAAGCCCATCAGGGTGGGACATGCAGCAACGTCTTCCACTCAAGGCGGTAACGGCCAATCCAAAAAGCCTGTTGTCGTAGCGGGGCTCGCCGCTTCAGGGAGCCTCAACCCTAACATTCCAAACTGTGCCGAAGACGGGCAGGGCGGTAAAAGGAGTTATGAGATGAATATCGAAAAATATTCCGAACGTGTTCGCGGTTTCCTGCAATCGGCGCAGTCCTTTGCGCTTGCCGAAAACCACCAGCAATTTGCGGCGGAACACGTCTTGAAGGTCCTTCTGGACGATGACCAGGGCATGGCGGCAGCCTTGATCGAGCGCGCTGGCGGCAGTGCCAAGGAGGCTCGGCTGGCCAATGATGCCGCGCTTGCCAAGTTGCCGAAGGTTTCCGGTGGCAATGGCGGCCTGTCGCTGACGGCACCGCTTGCCAAGGTTTTTTCCACCGCCGAAGATATCTCCAAGAAGGCTGGCGACAGTTTCGTCACCGTTGAGCGGTTGTTGCAGGCGCTGTCCGTCGAGACATCCGCATCGACATCCGCCTCGTTGAAGAAGGCCGGTGTCACCGCGCAGGCGCTCAATCAGGTCATCAACGACATCCGGAAAGGCCGCACGGCTGATGGCGCCAATGCCGAACAGGGCTTTGACGCGCTTAAAAAATATGCGCGCGACCTGACGGCAGAAGCGCAGGACGGTCGGCTTGACCCCGTGATCGGTCGCGACGACGAGATCCGTCGCACCATGCAGGTGCTGTCGCGTCGCACCAAGAACAACCCCGTGCTCATCGGTGAACCCGGCGTCGGTAAAACGGCGATCGCCGAAGGTCTGGCCTTGCGCATCATTAACGGCGATGTGCCGGAAAGTCTCAAGGACAAGAAGCTGATGGCGCTCGATATGGGCGCGCTGATTGCCGGTGCAAAATATCGCGGTGAATTCGAAGAGCGCCTGAAGGCTGTCTTGAATGAAGTACAGGCCGAGGCTGGTGGCATCATTCTCTTTATCGATGAAATGCACACGCTGGTCGGCGCGGGCAAGGCGGATGGTGCAATGGATGCGTCCAACCTGCTCAAGCCTGCTCTGGCGCGCGGTGAGCTGCATTGCGTCGGCGCCACCACGCTCGATGAATATCGCAAGCATGTCGAAAAGGACCCGGCGCTGGCCCGTCGATTCCAGCCCGTCATCGTCAGCGAGCCAACGGTCGAGGATACGATATCGATCCTGCGTGGCCTGAAGGAAAAATACGAACAGCACCACAAGGTCCGCATTTCGGATTCGGCTTTGGTGGCGTCTGCCACGCTGTCCAATCGCTACATCACCGACCGCTTCCTGCCGGACAAGGCCATCGATCTGATGGACGAGGCCGCCTCGCGTCTTCGCATGCAGGTGGACAGCAAGCCGGAAGAACTGGACGAACTGGATCGCCGCATCATCCAGCTCAAGATCGAGCGGGAAGCTCTGAAGCAGGAAACAGACACGTCGTCTGCTGACCGGTTGAAGAAGCTCGAGGATGAACTGGCCGACACGGAAGAAAAGGCCGATGCGCTGACGGCCCGCTGGCAGGCGGAAAAGCAGAAGCTCGGCCTGGCCGCAGATCTGAAGAAGCAGTTGGATGAAGCCCGCAACGAATTGGCGACGGCCCAGCGCAGCGGTCAGTTCCAACGCGCTGGCGAGTTGACCTATGGCATCATTCCGGGCCTTGAAAAGGACCTTTCCGTTGCGGAACAACGCGACAGCAGCGGTGCCGCATCCATGGTTCAGGAAGTGGTGACGGCGGATAATATCGCCCATGTCATCTCTCGCTGGACGGGCATTCCGGTCGACCGGATGCTGGAAGGTCAGCGTGAAAAATTGCTGCGGATGGAAGACGAGCTTGCCAGGTCGGTGGTTGGTCAAGGCGAGGCGGTTCAGGCCGTGTCCAAGGCGGTTCGCCGCTCCCGTGCCGGTTTGCAGGATCCGAACCGTCCCATCGGCTCCTTCATCTTCCTCGGCCCGACGGGTGTCGGCAAGACCGAGCTGACCAAGGCGCTGGCGCGCTTCCTCTTCGATGACGAGACCGCCATGGTTCGCCTCGACATGTCGGAATATATGGAGAAACACTCCGTCGCCCGACTGATCGGTGCGCCTCCGGGCTATGTCGGATATGAAGAAGGTGGCGCACTGACGGAGGCCATTCGTCGTCGCCCTTATCAGGTCGTGTTGTTCGACGAGATCGAAAAGGCGCATCCGGACGTCTTCAACGTCCTGCTGCAGGTGCTGGATGACGGCCGTCTGACCGACGGACAAGGCCGCACTGTCGATTTCAAGAACACCATCATCATCATGACCTCAAACCTCGGTTCCGAGTTCCTGACGCAGATGGGCGACAATGACGACGTCGGTTCAGTGCGGGAATTGGTGATGGAACGCGTGCGCGGTCATTTCCGTCCGGAGTTCCTCAACCGCATCGACGACATCATTCTGTTCCACCGGCTGCACCGCAACGAAATGGGTGCCATTGTCGAAATCCAGCTGCATCGTCTTGTGGCTCTGCTCAGTGACCGCAAGATATTGCTCGACCTCGATGAGGATGCGCGCAACTGGCTGGCAGACAAGGGTTACGACCCCGCCTATGGTGCGCGCCCTCTCAAGCGCGTCATCCAGAAAAACGTCCAGGATCGCCTCGCCGAACTCATCCTCAGCGGCGAAATCCCCGACGGTTCGCGGGTCAAGGTAACCTCCGGCACCGACAGGCTGCTGTTCAACGTCAAGCCGCCACGGCTGGATGTTGAAACTGCCGACGCGGCATGACGAAACAAGAAGGGGGGGCTTCAGCGATGGAGCCCCCTGGACGGCCTACAAACCCGGTGATTTTTTGGTGGGCAATCGCGGCACATGGATGGTTCCGAGCGGTAGCCGTCGGTGGCGTGCTTTCTTGAAGGCGGAAAAGCTTAGTGACGCTCCAAGGCCCGACGATTGGCCTCACCGGCCACCAGCACGAGAAAAATCAGTCCGCCGGTGGCCACCTGTTGCCAGTAAAAATTGAGGCCCGATAGCAGGAGGCCGTTGGCAACGATGCTCAGCAGCAGCACACCCAGCACGGTTCCCACCACATTTGGGCGGCCATGAGGATTAAGGGTCGTGCCAATGAAGGTCGCGCCGATGGCGTTGAGCAGAAATGCATTGCCGGATGAGGGTATATAGACGGTGACCGTCGAGGTAACGATCAACCCGGCCAATGCGGCAATCAGAGCTGCGACGATGTATGTTATGGCAATCTGCAGCGACCAGCGAATTCCCGAATAGCGCACCACACTCGCCTGAATGCCCGAGGCGATCACGACCCTGCCAAACCGGCTTTGAGACAGGAGAGCCCATGCACCCACGATAACGACAAAGGCGATGACAAGCGGAACAGGAATGCCGAGAAGATTGCCATGACCAAGAGCCTTGAACGCATCCGGGATCGCCGCAGGCGGCAGATAGACCGGGTTTCCGCCATTGGTCACAAGCTGCTGGATACTACGCCCGACAAATAGCGTGCCGAGCGTTGCCAGAAACGGTGAAATGCCGATTCCAGAGATCAGAATAGCATTGAACACGCCGACCAGCCCGCCGCCCAAAAGCCCGCCCAAGGCGGCAACCCAGACAGGCTGACCGGCCAGGACGAGGGACACGAAGAAGAAGCTGGCGAAATCGATGGATGTACCAACCGAAAGGTCGATACCACCCGACGCGACCACGAATGTCATGGCGATTGCCGTGATGGCCAGCAGCGTGAAATTGTTGACAAGCAGGCTCGTCAGATTGGCTGATGTCAGAAATCCTGGTGCCCCATAGGAAAACAGGATGAAGACCGCCAGAAGGAGGATCGGCAATGCGTATCGCACGACGACGGAAGACTGGGCTCGCGCCCGTGTTTCCGTCTTTGGAAGAGATGTGGATTGAAATGCCATCTTAGCGGTTCTCCCTGCGCAGAATGGTTGTGGCAGACACCACCAGCAGGATCAGGACCCCTTGGATACCATTGACCAATGTGCTGGAAATGTTGAGCAGCTGAAAGCCGTTGACGAGGCATCCGATGAAGACCGCTGACAGGAATGTGCCGGGGATTGTTGGCACGAGCCGTCGTGAAAATACTGAACCCAACAGCGCAATGACGACCACCGGCAATAACATTTCGCCTGCACCGGTCGTGCTTCCGCTCAGGTACGATACCGACAGAATACCCGCCATACCGCCGCAAAAGCCACTGGCAAGAAACGAGCCGGCAATGAAGCGGTTGACCCTCAAGCCCGATGCCCTCGCCGCTTCGGGGAACTCTCCCACCGCGTAAAGCCGCAAACCAAGAGGTGTGTATTGCACGATTGCGGCTACAAAAAAGGTAACGATCACAAATATGTAGGCTAGAATCGGAATGTCGAGAGGACCGTAGCCGGAAAAGACAGACAGGACATCCGAGGACGCTGATATAACCGTGTTCTGTGTGAGCACGAGTTCCAGACCCGCAACGATGTTCATCACCGCCAAGGTCGCAAGAAGAGGTGCGATCCCGGCGACTGTAACAGCGACAGCATTGACCAGGCCGATCAGCAAACCCACGCCTAGAGCACCAGCAGCCGCCACACTATCACCATGACCGGCCTGCAAAAGCGTGGCATAGACCGCCGCACTCAGCCCCATATTGGCAGCAAGTGACAGATCGATACCGCCTTTGACGACATTCGATCCCCCCGCGATCAAAACAACGGTCAACCCGATGGCAAGCACACCCGCGATAGCCGATTGCGACAGAATATTGCCGAGGTTTCCGACGGAAAAAAAGAATGGTGTTGCCAGCGAGAAATATCCGAACACAAGCGCGAAAACGGCCAGTGCGCCACCACGCAGAAACAGAATTTCAAAACGCTTCGACAGGCCAATTCTGGCCGAAACGACGGCATCCGGATCATCAAACACGACAGTTGCCGGATAGGATGTATCAGCGACCATGGCCATGCCCTTCCAAAGCGCCCGTTACCTCAGCCAGCACGTGCTGCGGGCTTGTCTGGGATGACTGGAACTCCCGTGTGATGCGGCCCCGATAGAACACCAAGATTCGATCCGTGATGCCGAGCAGTTCCTCGATATCTGAAGACAGGACAATGACACCCGCGCCGCGCCCTACCAATTCACTGATCAGAGTGTAGATCTCGACTTTGGCTGCTATATCCACACCCACCGAAGGCTCATCCAGCAAATAAATTTCCGACTGGCGGCTGAGCCATTTTGCCAGCGCAACCTTCTGCTGGTTGCCGCCCGAAAGCGTGCGGACCAGCGCATCGGCGCCATCGGCCTTGATGTGCAAACGCGCTATGAGATCAATGGCATGCTTTTGCTCTTTGCGTCTGTCTAAGAAGCCCAGACCCGAAAAACGACCCAGGCTGGCAAGCGTCATGTTTTCGCCAAGTGTCATATCCGGCGCAACGCCATCACGCCTGCGATCTTCCGGCACGAGGGCAAGCCTGTGTGTGGTGGCTTTTGCAGGCGATGTCAGAGACACACTTTCTCCAAGCACCCGGATTGATCCAGCGGACGGTCTTTCAAGGCCAAACAGCGAGCGGATCAGTTCTTTCGCGCCCGATCCAACCAAACCGGTCAAACCGATAACCTCGCCGCGCCTTAAACGGAAACTGACATCGCGGTACTTGGCCGTAAGCCCCAGCGCTTCCACATCAAGGAGTGTTTCCCCAAGAACCGCCTCGGCCTTAGGGTACAGCTCATCAATCGTCCGGTTCACCATCAGCGTGCCGATGTGAGAGGCAGACGTCGCTGAAACGGGCAATGTTGCGACATCGCGACCGTTACGCAACACGGTCACCGTGTCGCAGATGTCAATGATTTCACCAAGATAGTGGGAGATATAGATGACCGTGATCCCGTCGGCGCGAAGCTTGCGAATGAGATCAAAGAGAAAGTCGGCCTCCTGTCGCACCAGCGCTGCTGTCGGCTCGTCGAAGACCAGAACCTTGGGATTATCCATCAGCGCACGCGTGATCTGAACAATCTGCTTTTCCGCTGCCGTGAGATCGGAGATCAAGGCGGAGGTCTGTAATCTCACTCCGAAATAGCGTTCCAGTGTCTCCGCTGCCCGGCGTCGCATCAATCTCCGGTCGAGAAACGGCGTGCCGGCGATGCGTGGCTCACGACCGAGAAACAGTGCTTCGCCGACGGTGAAACTGGGCACCAGAAGCCGATCCTGATGGATGAAATGGATGCCGAGGCGTTCCACCAGATGCGGGGAGAGCCGGTCATAGGCCCTGCCATCGATTTCGATCACCCCGCTATCGACCGCGTGGAGCCCGGCAAGCAGCTTGATGAGCGTGGACTTACCCGCCCCGTTTTGCCCGACCAGCCCGTGCACAGTCCCCGGCTTGACGCTGAGCGAAGCATGATCGAGCGCTTGGGCGCCACCAAAAGCCTTGCAGATATTTTCAAAGCGAATGATCGCAGCGTCTGGCGCGAGCGCATCCTTGTTCGTTTCAAGAGCGTAAGCCATGACAGATCTCCCAAAAAATCGCGCAAGATCACCGTTAACCGATGCCAAGCTTCTTTGTGACCTCGGCGACATTCGCCTTGTTGGCGAGCAGGGCCGGCACATAGGTCTCATGGGCAACAGGCTGCCCCGCCAGATGACGCGCTACATTTCGGATCGCTATCCTGCCGAGTTCAGCCGGTTGCTGGGCGACATCGGCAGCCGCTGGCGAGTTGGGGTCCGCGACCAGTTGCAGAACTTCGGGGCTGCCATCCACCCCGTAGGTCTTGATTTCCGTCCGACCTGCAGCAGTCAGGGCCTGTGTTGCACCCAACTGCGGGATATCCCAGGCAGACCAGATAGCCTTGATGGAGCCCTCTTCAGGATACTTGTTCAAGATGGCGGTGATCTGCGTAAACGCGTCCTGCACCGTGTTGGGTATGACGTCGCGCAGTTCCGGTTGAAGAATTTTGACCTTTGGGAAATACTTGGTGACGTTGACAAGCTGGTCATAACGGATCGCGCAGGGCGTCACGCCATAGAATCCGTTAAAGACGACGATATTGCCTTCGCCGCCAATATCGGAGACGAGTTGCAGCGCCAGATCTTTACCGATCCCCCAATTATCCGATGTCGAGTTGTTCAGCGAGTTGGTGGAACTGACATCGATGGTAAACACGGGAATGCCCGCGTCCCGGGCCCTTTTCAGCCAGGGGTCGATCACGCTCAACGTGCCCAGCAACTGCACGATTGCGTCAGGCTTTTGCGCAATCAACGTCTGCAACTGTGAAACAAGCTTGCCATCATTTCGCCCGGCGTCGACGGCGATGGGCTCGCCTCCCAGCGTCTTCACCTCATCGATCTGGGCGTTATAGGCCTGCAGGTCAAAAAAGTGATCGGTACCCGTCGCACTGATGCCGATACGTTTTCCCCTCAAAGAAAGCCCATCATCGGCAAGTGCGCCCGTTCTCAGTGTCATTCCGACACCTGCTGCGACACCAGCGACTGTTGTGAGTTTGAGAAGACTACGACGGTTTAAACCGGAGATAAAATCGCTCGTCATGGCACACCCTTATTAATTGATATAATCCATAATTAAGATCAACTATTTCCGACTGACAGGCAGAATTTTCCAAAAGCGGGAAGCTGGGTGAAAATTCTCGAACAGTTTCGAAGGTAAGTCGCCCTGGGGCGACCTGAACTGTTAAACTCCTGCTCCAGACACATCTCTGCCAGCGACAATTCCGTTACACGGCATTGGAAACGAAAATGACCGCCGCTATCGGTCGCGAGATAGTCGTACGCAGGGTTTGGTGGGTTGACGTTTGAAACCCGCAGGAACAATCGATGTTCTCCACCGTCATTCGATAGGAATGCTGGCGGCAGTCGTTTTATGTGCCTCTTCTTTGGTAACGCGCTCGAAACTTGCCATATTGGGAAAACATGATAAAGCTAATCATAATAACCATTAGTTCATGGTGACCGAGAATTGCGCGATGATCCGGGTCGTTTAGCGCCGACTGGATGTGCTCATCGAACGTATGAAACAGGCTTTTGGCAGTGGCGTATCTCCATTCCATGACATCCTTTACGGACGGCATCCGGGCCGTCGGGCCTGCCAAATGGCGCGCGCTTGATGGGTTTGTGAGTGTGTTTTGGGATGCCGAGGGCATGGCTGGGGCATCGGGGTATTATCTGTCGCCCGATCCGCGTATCGTCATCTTCTTCAATGATGTCTCGTCACATATTCACATGACGAACTGTGACGGTAGCGCTCCTGGGCGTTTTCGCCCTATGAAACAGGCAATATACGTCCCGGCCGGTGTTCCCCTGTGGACGACGTTCACGGCCTTCCACCGCTTCTCCCATCTCGACATTCATCTGCACAAAGACAAGGTCATGCGGTATCTGGCGCCATCGGTTGGACAATCCGTGGCGAGGTCGGCGTTGCAGCGACCTGTGGAGATACAGGATGCGGGCGCCATTGAGGCCCTTGCAAGTCTTCTGGTCAGCGAAGTGGCGAACCCGTCCAAGCATGCCATCTACGCCGAAAGTCTGGTTGGCAGTATCATCGCAGGTCTGCTTGATATGACCGAAGACGATGTTGAAAACACAAACGCCCGGTTGACGCAGGCACAGATGAACAAGCTGATCGCGGTCGTCAACCAACGCGCCGATTATCGCATGACAATCAGCGAGATGGCTGAAACGGTTGGCTTGTCGGAAAGCTGGTTCGCCAACGTGTTTAAACAAACGACCGGCAAGACGCCCATTCAGTGGCAACTGGGAAAGCGCATCGGGGTTGCTCAAAGCCTGTTGGCCGAAAGCACGCTCAGCGTTGCGGCTATTGCAGCCCAGCTGGGGTTCTCGGATCAGGCCCACCTTACCAAGACCTTTCGTCAGGTTGCCGGAGAAACGCCTGCTGCATGGCGTCGAATGCAGCAACGCAGCGTGATGCCGGACTCTGGCTGAACACCGGTCTGGCTTGCTGCTATTTTTCCTATTCGCTGGGCGCGGTTGGCAAGGACGTGGATATCATATCGCCCGCGACAGCACGGTCGAGCGTGAGGACATCGGCACGTCAGAACGCGACTATTCGGCGGTCACCATGGAGCGCCTGATTGCGCCGGTTGGCGAGGGGCGGGATGGATGTGAGATTCTTGCGGAAATCGTATGGCACTCCGATCACCCCTCACCGGAGAAGTTTCCGTTAAAGTCCGAAGTCGCTCATCACGCTACGCGTTGATTCCTGTGTTTTTGACGATCCGGGCACACCCAGCGAACTGAAAAGAAGGACAAGAGTTTTCTTATACTTACCCGATATTTTACAAATGACTAGCGGCCTCTATTGCAGGAAAGTGTCGATGATGACAAAGTGTCACTTAATGGTTGGCAGCGTCTACGACTGAATTCAAAGGTCGCCTACGTTTCCAGCTGAAATTATTGACCCCGAAGGCAGAAATCATCTGCACTTCTCTTGGAGGTACTGATGCCTACATTGCTTTCCACGGAGAAAGTCGCAATCCAGGCGGCGAAACTGCTATCTGCGGTCGCAAATGCGAAGCGCCTTGTCATCTTGAGTGTTCTCAGCAAACAAGAAACGTCAGTAGGGTCCTTGGCAGAGCAAGTGGGCTTGAGCCAGTCCGCGCTTTCCCAGCATCTGGCGAAGCTGCGCAGTGCAAAGCTGGTTGACACGAGACGCGACGCACAGACCATCTACTATTCCTGTAAAGGCGATCGCGCCGACCGCCTTCTGGGAGTGGTGCAGGACATATTCGGCTTGCCGTTCGGACTCATGCTATTTGAAAAAGCGTCGTCAACCGGCGGCACCCAGAGACAATTGTCGGCAGCGTCCGTCTGATATCTCATTTTCCGTCCATCTGCAGCGTCATTTGACGGGGCGACGTGGTCTCACGCCGCCCTGTCGACAATCTTAGAAGCGATAGTTGACGCCGCCCTTGACGACGTGGTCGCTCAAATCTGTGTGGGATGCAACACCGTTGGAAAATGTGCGAACGTCATCCGTTGCAACGTAGTTGTATTCGACCTTTGCGGAAACCTGGGGTGTGAAGCGATGTTCTGCACCCGCGCCCAGCAGATAGCCTTCCTTCATTCCGTCTGGACCGGTTACGCCATTGCCATCCCGCAGGCTGGTGACCGTCAGACCGGCGGTACCGTAGACCAGTGTGCTGTCTTCGACCTTGTAGCCGGCTTTCGCTTTTGCAGCAGCACGCCAGCGCTCCTTGAGGGCACCATCGGGTACTTTCATTTCAGCGTCACCCAGATGCGTCGCTTCGACTTCGCCACCAACAACGACGGAACCGAGATCGTAATCATAACCGGCCTGTGCGCCGACTGCCAGGCCCTTGCCGTTTCTGAAGGGGTTGATGTGCGGCATGGCGGCACCGAGGTGACCACCAACATAAGCGCCTGTCCAGGATGTGCTGGCTGGTGCGTCGTTGTAAGCGGGAGGTGCCTCATAGGAGGTCGTGAGGTCCGCCGACAATGCTGAAGACGCCGCAAGGCAAACAAATGAAACGGCTGTCAGGTATTTTAGGGCTTTCGACATAAACTTTACTCCACACCATGGTCCCGCGAGTGGGCTCGAAGGGATTATTGAATTTCTGGACGAAACATCGTTATCGCCCGTCTGTTTGTGGTCTCGCCCAATAATGTCACCAAGATAAGGTCAGTTGCCCCAATTCATTCAAAATTGACTAAAACTTTAATCGTATAGATAACAAATAGTTAACAAGCGCAGCGTCCAACTGGTATCGACGGATGGCGACTATGAAACGTGGTGTCCGAACGAAAAAAAGCAGACGATGTGGGGGACCACATGTCTGCTTTCGGACGCCACAAAAATGTTTATTAGGCGCGCATGCCACGATCCAGGCTAAGGCGAAGGATCACTTTGTCGGCGCCAGCGATGTCGTTTGCGATGTTGAGCGTGCGGTAAAAATCGCGTTCGGTCTCGACAATACCGGTCACGAGGACGCACTGCCCCTCTGACTGAACCGAAATTTCGCGGCCGGAATAGTTCGGGAGATAGCGAAGCTCAGCCTCGATTGCCGCACAGCGCGCAACGCAGCTGCTGCCAAACCCGAAACTGAAGCTATTGCTGTCATACGCACTGCTTAAAAACATGGTTTGCTCCATCCGAACATGAACATACGATGAATAAGTAGTCATTTAAGGTTCATGTTCCATTCGCCATGTCGAATTTTCTCAGTTTCGCAAGAAAGCTACCGCGCGTGGAAAAAAGCCGTTCCAACGCACTTTCTGAGTGCTCCCACGCGAGCGCGATGTTGCTGGAACAAGACTGTTCAGGATGACCCGGATATTTTTACCGTGATCTTCCAATGCCTGCCGGAACGACCTGATGCTCTGCGTTCATTTTCGATGTCGCCGCCATACCGACGGCGATACACCGACGACTTTGCGAAAAACACGGGAAAAATGGGCTTGATCTGAAAACCCTGTCGTCATTGCAATCTGCGTCAAGGGCATGTCTGTTTCGACAAGCAATGTCTTTACGCGCTCCAATCTGGCCTGCATCTGCCATTGATGTGGCGGCAGGCCGGTGGACGCCTTGAACGCATGACTGAAATGCGATTGCGACAGGTGCGTCAGTTGGGCCAGCTCCTCCAGACGGATGGCACGCAAGCAATATTCGCGAATATAATCGGTCGAGGCTCTTAACTGCCATGCCGCCAACTTGCTGCGCTTTTTCTGTGTCTGATGCCGAACTTTGAGAAAATCCGTAAGAAGCGCCAGAACAAGGCTTTCGCCATAGAGATTGTGCAACGGGTCGGGATTATCGCACTCGGCGGCAATCAGGCTCGCCAACGACAGCAGACGCTCATCATGAAACATCAGACGCGGATTGAGCAACGCATCGCCGTCGAGATCCTGCATTAGTCGTTTGCTCAGGGCTGCAGCGTCAAAATGAAGGTCGAGATGGCGAACGAACTGCACACCAGACAATTGCGCCCAGATATCGACATCCGCTGGTACAAAGGAAATGCGCTCGACATCCGTCAGCATTTTCGTTTGACGCTGACGTTCATCGATCAGAAAACGGCTATCTTCGTTTCCACGCATATCCAGCATAAAGACGAAGCGCGGATCTTTACCGACATAGTGTCCGCCGGCGTTTGGCGCGCATGCGACATCCCACAGATCGGCGACGACACCATTCCAAGCGCGCGACCGCGGCCCTCCGATAACGGAAAAGCCACTGATCTCATTGTCCATGCGGGGTCGAAAGGCCATCCCAAATATCCGGAAGCGAGGCGCAACAGCACCAAAAACATGAAACTAATGATCATGTTTATACCAAAGCCTCAGGAGCCGCAATGACCTCTCAAACACAGGAAGTGCACCGTTTTAACCTATGCTACCACTTCTTGGACAGCTTGAAGGTGATGGTTCTCTGGTCACCATACCCGCAAACACTCACGCCCTGGCAACCTTTGACATAGTCCTTGTCGAACAGGTTGGCGACGTTGATCGAGGCGGTCCAATCGTTCTTCTCATATCGGATGGCTGCATCGACCACCGCTGCGGATGGGACCTTGAACTCGTTTAGCTGATCCGCGAAGGACCGGCCCTGATACCGCACGCCCGCGCCTGCGCTCAGGCCCTCAAGACCTTCATTGGTAAAGGCGTAGTCCAGCCACAGAGACGCCGTTTGATTGGGCACGACCCAAGGTGACTTGCCGATGAAGTTCGGATTTGCATCCCGCGTCACTTCGATATCGGTGTAGGAATAGGAGGCCAGCATTTTCCAATTCTCATTGAGATTGGCCTTCGCTTCCAGTTCAACGCCTTGAGATTCCACTTCTCCATATTGTCCGCTGATCGGGCCCAGCACCAGGTCGGTATAGGATACGACGGCTTTCTGCTTCACGAGTTTGAAGACGGACGCGGTCAATGACCCGTCGAAGAAAGCGGGCTCATATTTAATGCCACCTTCGAACTGATAACCTTCCTCCGGCTCGGCAGTCCGTCCATCTGCGAGCCTCGCAATCAAAGGATTGAAGAAGGTCGCGGCAGACACATACGGCGTCAGCCCGTTCGCAAACTCATACGCAAGTCCAGCACGGCCACTCAGCGACTGATCGTGCGAACGCCTGGACGGGTTCGTAGCAATTGCGCTTTTAAGATCGGTGTCAACATAATCGTACCGTCCATTGAGGGTGGCCAGCCACCCGTTTCCAAACCGGATTTGGTCTTGAACATAAAGACCGATTTGCTGTTGCGTCACCAGTTCGTCAGTCTGAAGGATGTTCTCAGACTGGGGCAGACCATAGACAGGATTGTTTGCGCTGATCGGCGACGTCGGTGTTCGGAAGTCGGGGAATTTCTGAGCGTTGCTCAGACGATAGAATTTGTAATCCAGGCCAGCCAGAATTTGATGATCAGCGGGACCTGTGTCGAACTCACCGGTCAACCGATTGTCGACGTTGAAGGAGTCTAGCTTCGAGGTGCCCTCAAAACCGATGCGATACAGATTATAATCAGGCGCTAACGGAGCACCAAACCCCTCATATCCGAACGGGTAAGGACCGACTTCGTGCTTATACAGATGGCCGTAGCGCGCGTTCTGACGAAACTCTATGCCGTTTTCCAGCTCGTGCTTGAACTCGTATCCCAACATTGTCTGGTAGACGCGACCGTTGTCGATATCGGGCTCACCGAAAAAGGCATCACGGTCTATCTTGCCGTATGGCGCATCGACAACCGTACCGACGTAGGGCAGGAACCCATTACCAACATGCACTTGGTCCAGCGCAGAGAGGTAACCGTAAACTGTCGCGCTGGTCTGGGCGTCCGGCTCGAAGGTGATTTGCGGCATCACGAAACCGCGCAGGTCCTCCGAGTAATCGGAGTAATTATCGCCGCCGGAGACTTTACCCGTGACGCGATACGTCCAGATACCGTCTTCATCGACCTTATCGCCGAGATCAAAGCCGAGAAACGCGTTGCCGAAATTATTGATGCCAATTTCGGTTTCGCGAATAGGTTCGTCCTGTGGTCGCTTGCTAACCAATTGAACGATGCCCCCGGGGTTTGCGCCACCATACAGCACAGATGCTGGACCCTTGAGCACTTCGACGCGCTCCAACCCGTAGGCGTCGATCTGGAAACCGCCAAAGCCGTACGCGAAGAGATTGAGACCATCGAGAAAGACACCTGTTTGCGTGGCGTCAAAACCGCGAATATAAAACCAGTCCGTATCGGCATCCACACCAAAGGGTTCGGTGTTGACGCCCGGCGTATAGCGAAGAACCTCGTCGATCTTGGTGACGGCACCACGGTCGTCCATTTCCTGCCGTCCGACGACCGAAACAGACTGGGGTATATCTTTCACCGGCGTGTCGGTTTTGGATCCTGTGCCCGTCTTTTTGGCGACATAACCATCCACAGGCCCTGTCGCGCTATCGCCTCCCTGTCCCTGGACGACAATCGGCTCGAGCACGGTGCCATTCGTGGCGTTCTGCGCACGAGCGTCGAGCGGGATGATCGCTGCAAACAGCGCTGTTCCCATCAACAGACGGGAGACGATGGCGTGGTTCATTTTTTTCAAGTTATGCCCCAAATACCCAGGCAGCACGGTCCGGTCCCCAGACGAGCCACCACCCTTAAACTAAGATGAGCATCTACATCAAGTTTAAGCTCTCATGCTTGTCCGAAACGGGTAGCGCTTGAAGCTTCTTGGCCTTGTCCCGGGTTTTGTTAGGGCCTGTTGCGAACAAACAACGTGGTGGTTGCCGACGCGAAAGCTGCACAGCCTGTGTCAGGCATCAGATACCCACAGGTTTCCCAATATGCTGTTCCATGGGCAATAGCGCCGCATTGACGCGTCGGTCCATCTCGATGGCCAGATTTTTCTGTTGCAGGAGCGCTTTTGATGGACCGTCATCTGCCTTGCGCGCCGAGGTGATCTGCAGGATATCGCGCGCATTGCGCTCGGCGTCGCGACACACCCAGCTGACGCAAGGTTTCGTGACGGGTCATGAGGCCTGCCTCGGCCAGGATGAATGACACGCTTCCTGTTGACCGTGTGTGGGGAGGAGGGGACGCTAGATGTGAGCTTTCATTAGGTTGTCTATTCGGAGCCATGCCGGAATAGTGAGGTGTGGTAACTCCAGTCTCCTAGATCCGCTCCGAATGGACAACCTAATGAAAGCTCACACCTAAACGGCCTCGCAGATCGCAAACCGCAACAGTTATCGGGTGGACAGCAGCAGCGCGTCGCCCTTGCCCGGGCCATGGTATTCGATCCCAAGCTCATCTTGATGGACGAACCGCTCGGGGCTCTGGACAAGCAACCGCGCGAGCATATGCAGATCGAGATCAAGCAGATCCAGAAGCGGCTCGGCATCACGATGGTCTACGTCACCCACGACCAGTCGGAGGCGCTGACAATGTCCGACCGGATCGCCATCTTTCACGAGGGCCGCATCCAGCAGATTTCCGACCCGGTGACGCTCTATGAGGCACCGGAAAACCGCTTCGTTGCCAATTTCATTGGCGATAACAATATGCTCACCTGCTCGGTTCTGGAGGTCGAACCGGCCGGTTACCTGCTGAAAATGCCCGACGGCTCCCTGCTTAGGGCAGCAGGCAAGGGTGCCGGCGTGGGAGACGCCGTGACCGTTTCCATGCGGCCCGAGCGACCGGATAGGTCTGGAGAGACACAGACGCCGGGTGAAAACCTGATCAAGGGAACGGTCCGGTCAGGCCTTTTCCATGGGATGAAGGTCGGGAACGTTTGTTGCAAAAGAACGAATTTTTTTGTGCTGCTCACTTGCATCAATGCAATCATTTGGGATATATAAAAATACATACAACTTAAAGTAATTTTTGAAACAAGCTATATTCAGGTTTTCTTATGATTTTGTCTTCCATCGAACATTGGCGAGTGCAAATGCTGATCTCGCGCAAGATTTTTGCGTTGTGCCGTGCTGGTTTGTGTGTGTGAGCTGCGTTTTTGGCCCGCGTAATGGCAACCAAATCCTACCGGGTGCGATGGGCGTGACGCTTTGGTGGTCTTCAGGTTCACCGCATGGGCATCGAACCGCATGAGCATAGAGCTGAGGCGATGGTGTTTCTCTCACAGCTGATCCCCGAATAGACCTCGGATCTCAATGATTTTATATAATTTCTATTACCAAACAAGCACTTATTATCCGTAAGATTTGCAATGGCAGATGTCTTTGACGAAGGCAATGCGATTTCCCTCATCCGGCAACCCTGAGGTAACGGCGCGAGAAAAAGCGTTCGCAACCAACGGTGCAAATGGCCCACGCCATCGCGTCAATGCCGGTCGGTGTGATCACGCCAGCTTTGATGATCGTCAGGATATCACCGCATCTCGGCCAAGAGGAACGGCCCCATGTATGCACGCGCATTGCCTCAGATACAAGGAGATTGAAGTTGAAAATATCCGTGATCGTGCCGACCCATAACAAGGCGGAATATCTCGATCTGACTTTGTCGTCATTCCTCGCCCAAACGAGAGCGCCTGACGAGATTATCGTGGTAGACGACGGATCGAGCGATGGTACTGGCGACGTCATTCGGCACTATGAGAAGAAACTTCCAATCCATGCCTGTGTTCAAAAATGCGAAGGTCGCGCTAGGGCCCGCAACGCCGGACTGAAAAAAGCCACCGGCGACATCATCATATTCTGTGATGATGATCGCATCGCGGCACCTGACTTCATTGCCCAGCATGTCGACGCTTTACAACATGATCCACTCGCGGTGTGTGTCGGCTGGAAAAAGCGCGCCTTGACGATTTGGCGCAATTTTCTGCCCATGACCCCCAACGATTTCGAAACCATAAGGACCTCTACCGGCTTCGCGTTGCCTTACATGCTGGGCGATAAATGGGAGCCGCTCGTCAGCGCTGACACCGTTGTTCATGATTTTGAGGCCTTCAGGAAGCGATACGTAATTGGTGACGAAATAGACAACCAACCGGGCGCGCAAACAGCATCCGCTCAATTGATGCCTTGGATGTGGGGAACGACCGCCAACCTGTCATTCAGACGGAACCAGGGCGAGCCCGTATTTTTCGATGAGGCGTACAAGGGATGGGGCGTGGAGGACGTCGACTTCTGCTTGGGACTCGTGAACCAAGGTTATCACATCAAGTTCACCAACGACGCGCTGAACTACCATCAGATCCATCGCCTGGGCGATGTGGGATTGCGGGACGCCAAGGCCGACCGCATGCGTCAGGCAAACATCAATCTCAATCACTTCTGCGAAAAGCACAGGACATTGGAGGCACACCTTTTTCGCCGCGTTCAACAGGGGATGGATGCCAACGATGCCGCGGAAATTCTCAATCATGCGCTTCAGGACAAACAGGGTATTGTTGCAGAGGAATTGAGGATTCTGTACGCGCAGCAGACGTTCTCAAGCGGAAAGTCAAATGAGCTCCGGGCTGTATCGGGTAATTATCTCGTCTCCCTGGATACGGTGCAGGACTATATCTGGCAGGACGAGGAAAATCAGCTCCGCCCGGTTCCTGCGACCCAGCAGACCGACGGCCGCTTGCGACCGGCAACGCCCCGCGCGACGGCGCGGATGCAAGACTTGCCAATCACGCACAAGTGGTGGACACCCATGTTGTGGCAGGCGGACGATGAGCGATTCTGCGAGTACATGTATGCTGCTCCCCTATCGTTTCAGGCGGTTCCAGACGGGATGAAGGTGGGCTATCCGCGTGAAACACAGGTTAGTCCCGACAATCGAACATTTGAACTGCCGTTCCGGCATGATCTTACCATTCGCTCCAAGGACAAACTGTCCGACTGGCACTTCGGTGTCGAGGGTTATTCGGACCGCACCGTAGACGTTTCATGGTCGGGACGTGACGGCGAACTCCACATGCGCGCCATTCAGGGGTGCCCCTCCGTACACTTTTGGGTTCAAGGACGTTCTGATCTGGAAATCGCCTTCGAAGACGACGCCAGTTTTGAGGCCATGCCCGATCGCAACAGCGTTATCGCGTCGGTTGATGGTGCGCGGTATCTGATCTGCTACAGCAACTGTCATTTACAGGTGTTGGACACCAAACTGATGGCTGTAGAGGATGTCTCGGACGGACTGGCGATTGCCGTCCACCTCCTTCCAGACGATGGCGACGCGGCGCTGGAACAGTTCATCGCCCAGGGAACAAGAAAGCCGGTCGGGGGAGCCTTTCGCTGGACGGTCGATCATGACCAAAATCGCGTTGATATGCACTTTACAATGCACAATGAGCACTGCTTGTTGGCCGACAATCTGATGCAAACCCTTATGCCGCACCAGTGGCGCCGCACGAGCGATCTCGTCTCGCTTGGTCGCTATCGTTCACCGCGTGGAGCGATGACTCTCGTCAATGCCAGCGAATTTTCGGTTACCATGCAAAAGCGGGGGGTTCCTTCCCTATCTGCCTGAAGACGCCGATGTTTCTGACATGCTCCAGCCGACAATCGATCAGTCTTTTGCAAGCCTGGACGAAGCGGCACTGTGGCAGCGCCCTCTGGAGGGTGCATCTGTCGATGATGGATATTGGGCAGGTAAGGCGCTCGTGCGATTGGCGGATATGGCCAACACCGCGCGACAGTTTGGCCATAACGACGTGATGCAAAGATGCCTCGATTTAATCAAGACCAAAACCGAGGCGTACCTGGCAGAGGGTGACGACATCGGATTCTATTACGACCCAGAATGGGCGACGTTGCTCTTTGTACCATGCCAAGTGCACGGTGTCGCCGAACAGATGAACGACCACGTCTATTATTATGGATATTTTCTCCGTGCCGCTGTTGCCGTCGGTCTTGTTGACCGTGAGTGGATCAATCGACCCGATATCAAGAATGGCTTGCTGGAAATCGCCGCCGACGTCGCCAATTTCGATCGCGAGAGCGAAAGGTTTCCGTTTCTCCGCTGCTTTGATTCCTATGCAGGTCATTCATGGGGCAACGGAAATGGAGCCTATTCACAAGGTCTCAATGCCGAACCTTCAAGCGAATCCATCAATTTCGCAGCTGCGCTTGCGCTGCTTGGAGGGCTGATCGAAGAACCAGCTGTCCGTGATCTGGGGATCATGCTCTACACCGCGGAATGCGAAGCGACTCTCGACTATTGGTTCAATCGCTGGGAAGACAGCTTTCCCGATAACTTCCGCCAGCCTTTTGTGGGCATGTTATGGGGGAGCGGTGGAAGTTGCAGATCCTGGTTTGATGTACGCCCAACTGAAGCATTGGGAGTCAATCTTCTGCCGATCCAGGCAAGCTCGACCTACCTTTCCGGCAATCCAAACCTGCAGGCTGTTCTGGACAGTATTTATGAAGACTGGCAGCGGGCCGGTCCACGATGGGGCGGCTTGATCGCTATGGCGCAGGCGCTTACCGACCCCGCAAGGGCCGCAAAACTGGTGGAACCCTTGCCCGACAAGGCGCTGACCGAATGGTCGCTGCATCCGACAACCGTTCGGTTATGGATCGAAACATTTGCTGCCATTGGCCGCCCGGTAGAGGACGTCAGCTGCAACGCACCATTCTATGCGGTCTTCGAACAAGAGGGAGCGCGCAGCTACCACGTGTTCAATCTTGGCGAGGAGCCATTCGAGGCCCGCTTTTCGGACGGATTTCACCTGACGGCAGCTCCCCGTACTGTCGTGACAGAGTGGCAACCAAAGCTTGCCCTGAGCGCATAGAAATGGACGAGAGGCGAGCATCACGTGCGCCAGCGTCACCTCAATCAATTCATGAATATGGCGGAACCGCCACAACCCAAGTCTAAGGAAACAGTGAATGACAGCCGAACGCGATCGTATAACATCTATGATACATTCGGAAGATCCGTTTCAAGGTTACACGCCGCAGTATGATGAGGACCTGCAGGGGTGGAATAGCGATAGTCTCGCCTTTGACAGGGCATTCGAGCGCAGCGCGCCGAAGACGATCATTGATGTTGGCGTCTGGAAGGGCGGATCAACTCTGGCCTTGGCCAGACGTCTCAGAGAACAGGCGGTAGACGGCGTCGTCATCGCGGTAGATACGTTCCTGGGGAGTTCGGAACACTGGATTCCGCACCAATTCGGTGACTTTAGAAAAGATCTGCGCATCCGACACGGCTCTCCGCAGCTTTACTGGCAGTTCTTGAGCAATGTTGCCCACGCCGGCATGCAAGACTATATCCTGCCGCTTCAACAAACCTCATCAAACGCGGCAGAAATTATGTCAGAACTGTCGATAACTGTGGATCTGATACACATCGATGGTGGTCATGACGAAAAATCGGTAACGGATGATCTGGAGAGATACTGGCCTATACTGAGACCTCACGGCACCATGGTGATCGATGATTATTGTGACGAATGGCCCAGCGTCGTCGCAGCCGTCGACAAATTCGCAACGTCGCGTCAATGTCCAGTCGAAACTATAAATCCAAAATCGATCATCATCAAAACCAAATGAATTCATATATTTTATAGTATTGTAAATATTGTTCGATGCATAATGCAGTCTTCCTATTGTCGTAGATGCCACGCGTGCAACTGCCACGCAAGAAGTCGAAGGCCTTGTGGTGCGCATCGAACACCATTCCTGGCTTTCGCGCATATAGGCTCGTGCGAACATCATGCGGCTGTGGCAGAGCCGGACATGTGCCGCATTCACCTGAGAGTTCCAGCTTTGAAAAGGCATCGTGTGCAACGGAAAGCCTTTGTGCTAAAGTCTTGCCCAACTCGCGCGCTTACATTTATGATCAATGCGGTCGCACGCTCGCATACATGCCGGTGCTGCGAAATTCGCTGGGATTGATGCTATAGAGTCGTCGAAAGACTTTCGAAAAGTAATTCGGGTCATCGAAACCGCACCGCACGGACACCTCCTTGATAGGCAAGTTCGGCGCTGTTGTCAGAAGCTTTGCTGCGCGGCGCAATCGTCTCTGCAGAACGAATTCGGCAGGTGGCAAGCCCTCATTGGCGGCGAAGATGCGGGAAAAATGCGCGCGGCTGAGGCCCGCAACGGCGGCGAGGTCGTTGACCGACAGGCTCTGGTCCAGATGGCTGTCAATGTAACTCAAAACTTGCTGCATGGTGCGGTATTCTCCGCCGAAAGAGGGATGCGAGCCGAACACATCATCGTACAGCACCATTGCCGCCTCATAGGCAACAGCGGAGGCAGCGCCCGGGGTTTCAGCACCGTTGACGAGCCGTGAGCAGCAATGGGCAAGCTGATTGATGGTATCCGGCTTGAGCCTTATGACAGGCCCGGTCACAGACAGAATGGCCTGTTGAATGCGCAGCGCCTCTTCTCCATTCATGGATATCCAGAAGAATTCCCAACGGCCGTTTTCCTCCAGCCAGTAGCGATGATTATGCGGAACGAGCAGCAGCAGGGTTTCGCCCGGCCCTATGCGATGGGTTTTGTTCTCGTATCGCAGGTTTCCCTGGCCGCTGATGCAGTACTGCAGCACCGTAAATGGCGTCTGTCCACGCTTTCGTCCATCCCAGTCGTACCCGCTACCATGTCGAATTTCGTAACCGCTGCTGGTGGGCATTGTGTGCAACGTTTGCCTGCCACGCGGTAGCGACACGGTCCGCATGGATGGCCCCTGATCGATCAAATCCTGCAGCACAAAATTACCCATAAAAGCATAATCCTTCTCTGGCCCTTGCGGGTATTATCATCATAATCCCGCTTCGAGGAGACGTTCAAGGGGAGGATATGGGAGGAGAAACCATATTTTTCGGCTATTGTCTGATTTTAAAGCCTTTGCCCCGTGAACCAGTTGCCTGCCTGTCTTTCGCATTCATTTCGCAAACGAAGGTGCCAACATGAGTTTCAAAATCGCTATCATTGGCGCAGGAAGTGTCGGCTTCACAAAAAAACTGTTCACCGACCTTTTGTGCGTACCGGAATTTCGCGATATGGAAGTCGCGCTGACGGATCTCAGTGAGCATAATCTCGAGATGATCAAAGCGATCCTCGATCGTATCGTTGAAGCCAACCACTTTCCCGTCAGGATCACTGCCACCACAGACCGCCGCATTGCGCTGGAGGGCGCGAAATATATCATCAGTTGCGTTCGGGTCGGTGGGCTTGAAGCCTATGCCGACGATATCCGCATTCCGCTGAAATACGGCATCGACCAATGCGTTGGCGATACGATTTGCGCAGGCGGTATCTTGTACGGGCAGCGTAACATTCCCGTCATTCTGGATTTCTGCAAGGATATCCGTGAAGTCGCAGCGCCGGGTGCCAAGTTCCTGAACTATGCCAACCCCATGGCCATGAACACATGGGCGGCCATCGAATACGGCAAGGTCGACACGGTGGGACTTTGCCACGGTGTTCAGCATGGCGCGGAACAGATTGCCGAAGTGCTGGGTGCCAAGTCTGTTTCGGAACTGGATTACATCTGCTCCGGAATCAACCACCAGACGTGGTTCGTGGATCTGAAGTTGAATGGCCGCAAGATTGGTAAGGATGAACTGATCGCAGCGTTCGAAGCGCATCCGGTTTTTTCGCAACAGGAAAAGCTGCGCATCGATGTGCTGAAACGCTTTGGCGTTTATTCGACGGAAAGCAACGGGCATCTGTCAGAATATCTACCATGGTATCGCAAGCGGCCAGATGAAATCACTCGCTGGATCGACATGTCCGACTGGATCCACGGCGAAACCGGCGGTTACCTGCGCTATTCCACGGAAACCCGAAACTGGTTCGAAACGGAGTTTCCGCAGTTTCTGGAGTCTGCGTCAAAGCCCGTCGATCCGGCCAAGCGGTCTAACGAACATGCGAGCCACATCCTGGAAGCACTGGAAACAGGCCGTGTGTATCGAGGCCACTTTAATGTCAGGAATAACGGCGTCATCACCAACCTGCCGCAGGATGCCATCATCGAATCGCCCGGTTTCGTGGATCGTTTCGGCATCAATATGGTTTCGGGCATCACGATACCGGAAGCTTGTGCCGCAACCTGCATGGCATCCATAAATGTCCAGCGCATGTCTGTGCATGCGGCAGTGACCGGCGACATCGATCTTCTGAAGCTTGCCGTTCTGCACGATCCGCTGGTGGGTGCTGTATCGACACCGGAAGAGGTCTGGCAGATGGTGGATGAAATGGTTGTCGCGCAGGCCCGCTGGTTGCCGCAATACGCACATGCCGTTCCAGCTGCGACGGATCGTCTGTCCAGATCCACCGTAAAGACACGCGATTGGGCAGGTGCTGCGCGTCGCAATGTCAGATCGATTGAAGAATTGCGGGCCGAAAAAGCGACATTGAAACAGGCGGTCTAACTGACTGACGGTCGCATCGGCGCGAGGAGGCGTCGGTGCAGTCGGTTTCCGAGAACCATCAAGGAGGGGCGTGTTGGTCGCGCCATTGGGAGGATATGACGATGCAACATAAACGCAAGATTTTCTTGAGTGCATGCCTTGGTTTCGGCGTTTCGCTGATCGCGATGAATGCCCATGCCTTCCAGACATCCGCGCCACCTGAACCAGCCAAATTTCCTGCGGAAGGCAAGATAAAATATGTGGAGCGCGATTCCATTCTGGAGTTCAAGGCGCTGCCGAATTACAGCGAGCCCGACTGGGTTTCGGAAAAGTTTGAAAAGACTGGCAAACTGCCGCCACTCAAGGAGCGTCTGCCGGAAGAGCCGCTGGTCTATAAGACCGGGAATATGCCGGACGGTGTCGGCGTTTATGGCGATACCATCCGTCACGTCATCGGTGGACGGCCAGAGGGCTGGAACTATATGGCTGGCCAGACGCAGGGTTGGGGTGGCATTGATATCGCACTGTCCGAATGCCTCACACGCACGGCGCCGCTATTTCAGGTGGAAGCCAAGGATACGGAGCCATTGCCCAACCTCGCCAAAAGCTGGGACTGGTCGCAGGATGGCCACAAGCTGACGATGCACCTCGTCAAAGGTGCGAAATGGTCGGATGGCGTTCCGTTCACTGCCGAAGACATCATGTTTTACTGGGAAGACGGGGTTGTCGATCCGAACGTCTCACCGCTTGGCGGTGGTGCTTCACCAGAAGCATTCGGAGAGGGAACCACGCTTGCCAAGATCGATGATTACACCGTTGAATGGACGTTCAAAAGCGCATTTCCCAAGCAATATCTCTACACGATGGCCTATCCGAACTTCTGCCCGGGACCAGCGCATATCCTGAAGCCTCAGCATCCTAAATACTCCAAGAACACCTACAACCAATTCAAGAACGCCTTCCCGCCGGAATATATGAATATGCCGGTTATGGGCGCGTGGGCGCCGGTTGAATACCGTCCCGATGACCTTATCGTCCTGCGCCGCAACCCCTATTACTGGAAGGTCGATGAGAAGGGACAGCAATTGCCTTATCTCAACGAGGTTCATTACAAGCTTTCGACGTGGGCTGACCGCGATGTACAGGCTGTGGCCGGATCAGGCGATTTCTCCAATCTGGAGCAGCCGGAAAACTTCGTGGCTTCGCTCAAACGTGCCGCCGACGAAAAGGCACCGGCCCGCCTTGCATTCGGTCCACGTTTGATCGGTTACAATCTTCAAATGAATTTCTCTGGCAATGGCTGGGGCGCGCCCGATGAGCGTGAGCAGGCCATCCGCGAGTTGAACCGCAATCAGGACTTCCGCGAGGCCGTGACATCTGCCATCGATCGCAAGGCGGTCGGCGACTCGCTGGTCAAGGGCCCGTTTACGGCGATCTATCCCGGCGGTATTTCTTCCGGCACGAGTTTTTATGACCGCAACTCGACGGTCTATTATCCCTATGATCTGGAAGGAGCAAAAGCGTCTCTTGCTAAGGTGGGCCTGAAGGACACGGACGGTGATGGCTTTGTGAACTTCCCGGCGGGCACCGCAGGCGGCAAGAACGTCGAGATCGTTCTGCTTGTGAATAATACCTACACGACAGACAAGAGCCTTGCGGAAGGTCTGGTTGGCCAGATGGCGAAGCTGGGTCTGCGGGTGGTGTTGAACTCCCTCGACGGCAACCAGCGCGACGACGCACATTATGGTGGACGGTTCGACTGGCTTGTGCGCCGGAACACCACAGAGCTTGCCTCCGTGGTGCAGAACACCGAGCAGCTTGCACCTGTCGGCCCGCGCACCAGCTGGAACCACCGCGCGCCTGAAGGCAAGCAGGTGGACCTGATGCCGTTCGAAAAAGAGATGGTCGATCTCGTCAACCGCTTTATCGCATCACAGGATAATGCGGAGCGGGCCGAACTGATGAAACAGTATCAGAAGGTCTACACGCAAAACCTCTACACGATTGGTCTGACAGAATATCCCGGTGCACTGATCGTCAACAAGCGCTTCGCCAACGTGCCGCAGGGAACGCCGATCTTCATGTTCAACTGGGCGGAAGATGCGATCATGCGTGAGCGCCTTTGGGTCGCCGCCGACCGTCAGGGCAAATACGAGCTCTTCCCGCAGCAGCTGCCCGGCAAGCCGGGTGATGCCGGACCGATCAACTAGCTCCCTCCCGGAGACACCATGACCGGTCGCGCGTGAAGCGCGGCCGGACCGGGGGATAAAGGCGGCACCGGTCACAAGCCGGGCCGCAATGCAGGGAGACATTTCGTCATGCTCAGGTTCTTTTTCGTACGCCTCGGCTCCGCAGTGCCGGTTATGCTGATCCTCAGCGTCGTAACCTTTGCCATCATTCAGGCGCCACCGGGTGATTATGCGGATTATATTCGCTCACAGCTTATGAATCAGGGCGGCGCTTCTTTCGAGCAGGCGCAAGCGCAGGCACAGGCGTACCGCATCGAACACGGTCTGGATAAGCCGATGGTCGTGCAATATGTCAACTGGGTCAGTGGTATCGTGACCCGCGGCGATTTTGGCTACAGCTTCTATTATAACAAGCCGGTTGCGGACGTGGTCGGAGAGCGCCTGCCGCGCACCCTGCTTCTGGCGCTGGTCTGCCACCTGTTTGCGTCCATTCTCGGCATTACCTTCGGCATATGGGCCGCGACACGGCAATATTCCTGGGTCGATAATCTTCTCTCGACCATCGCATTTCTGGGCATGACGATACCGCGCTTCCTGATGGCGCTGATCATGGTCTACCTGATGGTGTTTCACTTCAATGTCGCCGAAATCGGCAGCTTCTTTTCTCCGCAATATGGCGGTGCGCCATGGTCCTGGGCGAAATTTGTCGATCTCGTCAGCCATGTCTGGCCGGTGGTCGCCATCGCCACCTTTGGCGGGCTGGCTTACAATATGCGCGTCATGCGCGGCAATCTGCTGGATACGCTGAATGCGCAATATGTCGAAACCGCCCGTGCCAAGGGGCTTTCGGAGGGCGCTGTCATCATGCGCCACGCCGTGCCGAATGCGCTGCATCCTTTGGTCATGTATCAGGGCGTCGTTCTGCCCTACATGCTGACCGGCGAAATCGAAACGGCCATCATATTCGCGCTTCCGACCGTTGGTCCCGCCATTGTCGGATCAATGGCCGTAGGCGATGTCTACGTGACCGCCACCTTCATGATGGTTCTCGCCGGAACGCTGATTATCGGCAACATTATCGCAGACATATTGCTGGCCATGCTCGATCCGCGTGTGCGCGAATTAGGGAGGGCGTGAGATGGTTGCTGTTCATTCGTCAGCGCAACAGGAACCGGCAGTGATGGTGGCCGAGCAGCGCGCCAATGAAGGCTACATGGCGCTGGTCTGGCGTCGTCTGCGGCGCTCTTTTACCGGCATGGTCGGTCTTGTTCTGGTCGTCCTCCTCATCGTCATCGCCCTTTTCGCCGACTTTTTTGCACCCATGGACCCTACGGAAACCGGCGCGAGTTTCACACCGCCGCAGACGATAAGTTTTCGGGAAAAAGATGGCGGTTTGAGCGTTTGGCCGCGCGTTTACGGCATGGCGGAAACCGAGGAACTTGACCCGATAACATTCCAGCCCATCGTCGGGCCGAACTACGATAATCCCCACTATCTCGGCTTTTTCGTCGAGGGCGCGCCCTACAGGCTTTTCGGCCTGATCCCCATGGATACGCATTTTTTTGGATCCTTGGATGGTGAGGCGGTACATTTTCTGGGAACCGACAAGTTCGGTCGCGATGTGTTGTCGCGTGCCATTCACGGGTCGCGTATTTCCTTGTCCATCGCGCTGAGCGTGGTCTTCATCGTGACGGTGATCGGCACCAGCGTTGGCTTGATTTCTGGTTACTTTGGGGGCGCTGTCGATGCGTGGGTACAGCGGTTCGTGGAAATCGTTCTCGCTTTTCCGCAACTGCCGCTTTATCTGGCGCTGACATCGCTTATTCCGGTAACGGCACCCACCAACGTGTTTCTCACCTTCGTTGTGGTCGTCATGTCGGCTCTGGGCTGGGCGCAGATGTCGCGTGAAGTGCGTGGCAAAACGCTGGCGCTGGCGCGTATCGACTATGTGCGGGCCGCCATGGCGATTGGTGCGACCGACAGGCGCATCATTTTCCAGCACATCCTGCCCAATGTGATGAGCCATGTGATCGTTGCCGTCACGCTGCACATTCCAAGTGTCGTGCTTTTGGAATCCTTCCTCGGCTTTCTGGGCTTCGCCGTCAAACCTCCGCTGATCTCGTGGGGGCTGATGTTGCAGGATACGGCCACCTACTCTGTCATCGGTTCCTATCCGTGGATTCTGGCTCCGGTCGGTTTTGTTCTGGTCACTGTTTTTGCCTTCAACGCGCTGGGCGATGGCCTGCGCGATGCTGTCGATCCCTACTGAGAGGAGAGTGAAATGGTTGCTTCCTCACCGGCATCTTTTGCCCCTGATTTCCGCTTCGACCACGCATCACGTCAGGATGCGCCGATCATTGATGCGCGCAATATCGCTGTGAACTTCAAGGTGGAACATGGCACCGTCAATGCGGTGAAAGGCGTGTCGTTCCAGCTTTATCGCGGCGAGACCATTGCGATTGTCGGTGAATCCGGTTCCGGCAAATCCGTAACGGCGCGAACCATTATGGGGCTATTGTCCAAACGCGCCATCGTGTCGAAAACGGCCTCGGTATCCTATGAAGGAAAGAACATCCTGCAATTGCCGGAGCGCGCCCGCCGGGCAATGCGTGGCAACCGCCTGGCGATGATCTTTCAGGAGCCGATGAGTTCACTGAACCCGATCTACACAATCGGTAGCCAGATTGTTGAGGCCATTCGCGTTCACAACCGGATGAGCCGCAAGCAGGCCGAGGCGCGCGCGCTGGAACTGCTGCAGCAAGTCCATATTCCTGACCCGGAAGCGCGGCTGAAACAATATCCGCACCAGCTCTCCGGCGGGCAGCGCCAGCGCGTGATGATTGCAATGGCTCTATCGAATGACCCCGACGTACTGATTGCCGACGAGCCGACAACCGCCCTTGATGTGACTGTTCAGGCGCAAATCCTCAACCTCATCAGGGAGTTGCAACAGGCCCGAGGCATGGCCGTGGTTCTCATCACGCATGATCTGACCATCGTGCGGAAGTTTTCCGATTATGTTTATGTCATGCAGCATGGCGAGGTGCGCGAGCACAACGCGACCGAAGAAATCTTTGCAAATCCGCGCCATCCCTACACCAAAACGCTTCTTGATTCCGAACCGCAAGGGCAGGCCAAGCCTCTACCTTCTGGTTCAACGACTTTGCTGGAAGCCAGCGATGTGCGGGTGTCTTTCATGTTGCGCCATGGCGGTCTGTTCAAGCCGCAACTCAAGGAACTGATCGCGGTCGATAGTCTGGGACTGACGCTTCGCAGACATGAAACGCTCGGCCTCGTTGGTGAATCGGGGTCTGGAAAGACAACGTTTGGACAATCTTTGCTGCGCCTGAATGAACCGGAAGGCGGCCGCATTCTGTTCGATAACGAGCCGATCCACGACAAGTCTCGCGCGCAAATGCGCCCTTTGCGGTCGCGGATGCAGGTGGTGTTTCAAGACCCTTTCTCATCGCTCAACCCCCGCATGACCATCGGCCAGATCATAGAGGAAGGGCTTGTGGTCAATGGGCTCGGCGCAAGCAGGTCGGAGCGGCTGGAGCGGGTGTGCGATGCGCTGGCGGCCTCAGGCATGCCCACCAATATTCTCTCGCGGTTTCCGCATGAATTCTCCGGAGGCCAGCGCCAGCGCATCGCGATTGCCCGTGCCGTCGCGTTGGAGCCGGAATTCATTCTGCTGGATGAGCCGACGTCTGCACTCGACCTTTCGGTACAGTCCCAGATCATCGCGCTTTTGCGCAAGCTGCAGGATGAGAGGGGGCTGAGCTACCTGTTTATCTCTCATGACCTGAAGGTGGTGCGCGCGCTCTGCCACCGCGTCATCGTCATGCAGAGCGGTCGCATTGTGGAGGAGGGCGGCGTGGAAGACGTGCTTGCCAATCCACAGACTGCCTACACCCAACGGCTTGTGAAAGCCGCATTTGAAATCGCCTGACCTGCTATCGGAGACAAACATGGCAAGAAATCCAAGGATCACCTTCATCGGCGCCGGATCGACGGTGTTCATGAAAAACATCATAGGCGACGTGCTGCAACGTCCCGCCCTCTCCGGCGCGACGATTGCGCTGATGGACATCAATCCGCAGCGGCTTGAGGAAAGCGCAATCGTCGTCAACAAGCTGATTTCCACGCTGGGTGTAAAAGCGACCGTCGAAACCCATGCGGATCAGCGCCGGGCCCTGACGGGTGCCGATTTTGTCGTGGTCGCCTTCCAGATTGGCGGTTATGAGCCCTGCACTGTCACGGACTTCGAAGTGCCCAAAAAATACGGGCTGCGCCAGACGATTGCCGATACTCTGGGTGTCGGCGGCATCATGCGCGGGCTGCGCACCGTGCCGCATCTGTGGAAAATCTGCGACGATATTCTCGACGTCTGCCCGAATGCGATCATGCTGCAATACGTCAACCCAATGGCCATCAACACGTGGGCGATTGCCGAGAAATACCCGACGATCCGGCAGGTGGGGCTTTGCCACTCTGTGCAGGGCACGGCCATGGAGCTGGCTGAAGATCTCGATATTCCCTACGAGGAAATCCGCTATCGTTCCGCCGGTATCAACCACATGGCGTTCTTTCTGGAATTCGAACATCGTCAACCGGATGGCAGCTATCGCAATCTCTACCCTGATCTTTTGCGGGCATACCGGGAGGGCCGTGCGCCCAAACCCGGCTGGAACCCGCGCTGCACGAACAAGGTCCGTTATGAAATGCTGACCCGTCTCGGCTATTTCGTCACGGAAAGCTCAGAGCATTTTGCGGAATACACGCCCTATTTCATCAAGGAGGGTCGCGAAGACCTTATCGAGAAATTCGGTATTCCGCTGGATGAATATCCCAAGCGCTGCATCGAACAGATCGAGCGCTGGAAGGGGCAGGCGGCGGCCTATCGTTCCGCAGAAAAGATCGAGGTTCAGCAGTCCAAGGAGTATGCATCCTCCATCATCAACTCCGTCTGGACGGGTGAGCCTTCGGTTATTTATGGCAACCTGCGCAACAATGGCTGCATCACGTCACTGCCGGCCAATTGTGCCGCAGAGGTGCCGTGCCTTGTCGATCACAATGGCGTTCAGCCAACCTTTATCGGGGATCTACCGCCCCAGCTTACTGCGCTGATGCGCACGAACATCAATGTTCAGGAGTTGACGGTGGCTGCGCTGATGACGGAAAACAGGGATCACATTTTCCATGCAGCGATGCTGGACCCCCACACGGCGGCAGAACTCGACCTTGACCAGATTTGGTCACTTGTTAACGACTTGCTTGTTGCCCATCGGGACTGGTTGCCAGAGTGGAGCCAGTTTGAGCCGAAGCAAGCGAAATCAATGTCTTATTGATGTTTTTGGAAGGCGACGCATTCAAGGCCGTGATTGGTATTTGTTGTGACCTGTTCAAAAATATTGTCGCGCAGAGCCGTTTACGCGACTTTTAACGACACGACTTTGGGGTGTCTCATGTCGTTGACGTTTGCATTTGTCCGACAATCGATGGATTTGATGCACGCTCTGGACAGTGGGATTGGAGCTTGAAGATACGTTGGAGGTTCTCACGATGCGGCGAAGCGGACGTAAGGCGCACCTTCAATTGCTTGATGAGGTTAGAGCGTTTCCATTTAACAAGGAAACGCTCTGATCAAGACGGTTGGTATAAGGCCTGGGATGTGCTGTTCACCAGATAGACGTTTTCCACAATTGATCAGTTGCACCCGTCCTCGGCTGAGACAATCAAAGCTGTACGCCGCGGGTTAGCGCACCGTCGACCACCAGGTTGGTTCCATAGATGAAACTTGCGGCGGGGCTTGCGAGAAAGACGACTGCGTTTGCAATCTCCTGCGGAGTTGCCATACGGCCGGTTGGATTCAAGGCAAGCGATGCCGAAAACAGCTCTGGATTGTTTTTCTCGATGCTCTCCCAAACGCCACCGGGGAAATAGGTATTGCCCGGAGACACGGTATTGGCGCGGATATTTTTGGGTGCAAGCGCATATGCCAGACCCTGGGTATAATGTGTCAACGCCGCCTTGAATGCGCCATACGGACCGGCGGCAAAATCGATCTCCCTAGCGGACACCGACGCGATCGCAACAATCGATGCACACTTGCTTTTTTCCAGATGCGGCATTGCCGCATTGACGAGCCGGACCGTCCCCATCATATCGACGTCAAACCCCTGTTGCCAACTCGCCTCGTCATTTCCGACCGCGAGTGCGCTGACATTAGCAACAACGATGTCGATGCCCCCGAATTCGGTCGCGGCCTCGTCCACCCAGGCGGAGAGGGCGGCACCATTCGCGACATCGACAGCTCTACCCAAAGTAGAGATGCCGGGATTGGCCAAGGCTGCGGCAACCGACGTTGCCTCCTGTGCATTCCGGCTACAAATCGCGACACTTACGCCCTCTGCCGAAAGCGTTTCGGCAATCTTCAAGCCGATGCCGCGCGTCCCGCCTGTCACCACAGCCCGCAGGCCCTTCAAACCCAGATCCATTGTCATCTCCACGTCGAGGTCGCCGTCGTAGCGCCTGTACGCGCATAGGATCCAACCCGGCGGGACAGGGCGTCAAGGGAAAATAGCGCATCGAAAAAAGTTGAAATCAGTGACTTGACAATTGGGAAACAAAAGGTCAGCTTAATTTCGAGGCTGCGAGCAAAGATGCTCAAATAAGCGCCATTATTGTCAGTTTTTCATTCGGGCAACGTCGCCGCCAGTAGCTTTTGCTATCAGGTTTCAACTTTTGGCTGCCTCGACATGATCAACGCATTTCCAGTTGGAATATTGTTCTCTGTGACCGGCTCTTACGGAACCGTTGCCAGATCTATGCGAAACGGCGCCATGCTCGCCTGCGACCAGATCAACAGCAATAGCGAATTTGGCGTCACACTCCTGCCAATAGCTTGCGATCCAGGCGGCGATGCTCTGGCCTATGCGCCAGCCGCCGAGGCGATGATCGCCAACGGGGTCAAGAACGTGGTGGGTTGCTACACGTCATCCAGCCGTAAGGAAGTCATTCCCGTCTTTGAAAAACGCGACGCGCTTTTGTGGTACCCCACCCACTATGAGGGCTTTGAAAGTTCTGCCAACGTCATCTATACCGGCGCATCACCCAATCATCACATGCTGCCACTGGTGGATTATGTCACGCGTCATGTCGGGCGCCGGATTTTCTGCGTCGGCTCCAACTATATCTGGGCGTGGGAAAGCAATCGCGTCCTGCGCGAGGAGCTTGCCCTGCGGCAAGGGTCCGTTGTCGGCGAACGTTATCTGGCCGTTGGCGAAACAGATGTCGATTTCCTCGTCCAATCCATATTGGACGCCGATCCGGACGTGGTCTTCAACTCTCTCATTGGTGAATCCGCCTATACGTTCTTCCGCGCCTTTCGGGCCGCGTGTGAAGCACGGGGCATCGATCAGGCAAAACGCTATCCTGTCGCAAGCTGCAACCTGTCGGAGCCGGAACTTGACCGGATCGGCCCAGGCGCTATCGATGGACACTTGAGCTCCAGCGTCTATTTCGCCTCGATCGACACGGTTAGAAATCGCCAGTTTGTCAGTGATTACTGTGCCGCATTCCCGGAAGAGAAGGCGCCGTCAGCCGAAGCGGAGGCCGCTTACGTGGCGATGTTCCTGCTTGCCCAGTCCCTGCGCGATGCCGGCACCGACAATATGCGTGCCGTCAAGACCTGTGCTGCCCGCCAGCATTTGAATGCCCCGCAGGGCGACGTGACGATCGATCCCGGTACGTTCCATACATATCTAACACCCAGGATCGGGCTGTCGCGCCGCGATGGTCATTTCGATGTTCTGTTCGATGCGGCTAGCCCCATAGCGCCGGACCCGTATCTGATTCATTCCACCGCTATCCGTGAAGCGCCGTCCCGTCGTCCAGCGTTAAGGATCGTGTCATGAGGTCAAACCGTTACGTTCAGAATTTTCGGCAACGTCGGGCGCTCGTCCTCAGCAACGACATGCGTGCCGTCGATACCATTACTGCCATGGTGACACGGCTTGGCATGTCTCTGGAACAGCTTTCGCCGGGCAATGACGAATTCCGTCTTGTCCTTGAAACAGCCGAGACGCAGCGTGACGTACTTTTCTTTGATGGCGACCTGAACCTTTTCCCTGATACGACCCATGGCGGCGCTGAGGAGCTCAGAAACATTCCTGTGGTCGGTCTGGTCGGTATCGAAGCGCCAAGCCGACTTCGCACATTGATGCAGCTCGGCGCCACCGCGTTTCTTTCAAAGCCCGTTCATAGCGGTTCGATCTTTTCCGCTCTTTATCTCGCGATCAACACGTTCGAGCAGAAGGCGGGCCTGCGGTCATCGATCCAGGAGCTCGAAAACCGTCGCCGCTATCGCCGCCACGTCATCAAGGCGGTGACACTGGTCATGAAATCCCATTCCCTCGACGATGAGGGAGCGTTCGCCATGCTGCGCAGGGAAAGCATGCGCGCACGTCTCAGCCTGGAAGCCTACTGTGAAAGCGTCGTTCAACGAAGCACGATGAAAACCACTGACGAGACGGAACCTGACAAGAAGCAGGCCGTCGCCGAGTAGCCAACCCACCTCCATGGAGAACAGAATGATGAAGACGCTTAACGGCGCCGTGACGGCGCTTGGCCTGATTTTGCTTTGCTCCAGCATGGCACGTGCCCAGGAGCCGATCAAACTCGGCGTACTCGAAGACCAGTCCGGCGACTTTGCTGCCGCCACAATCGGAAAAGTCCACGGCATCCAGCTGGCGGCCGAAGAGATCAATGCCGCTGGCGGCATCGCCGGTCGGCCTTTGGAACTGGTCATCTATGACACCCAGTCTGACAACACCCGCTATCAGGAATTCATGCGCCGCGTGCTACAGCGCGACAAGGTGGATGCCGTCTTCGCTGGCTTTTCCTCAGCGTCCCGCGAGGCGTACCGTCCTATTGTCAACCAGTTCGACGGCTTTGCCTTCTATAACAATCAGTACGAAGGCGGTGTCTGCGACGCCAATATGGTCGTCACCGGAGCCGTGCCGGAACAGCAGTTCTCGACCCTGCTCCCTTATATGATGGAGACCTACGGGAAGAAGGTCTACACCATCGCTGCGGACTATAATTTCGGACAGATATCTGCCGAATGGGTCCGCAACATCGTCAAGGAAAACGGCGGCGAAATGGTTGGTGAAGAGTTCGTTCCGCTTGGCGTCTCGCAGTTCTCGCAGACGATCCAGAACATCCAGGCTGCCAAGCCTGACTTCATCGTCACCCTTCTGGTCGGTACCGCGCAGGCATCCTATTACGAGCAGGCCGCGGCGGCGAATGTGAACAAGCCGATGGCATCGTCCGTCAATGTCGGCCAGGGCTACGAGCACAAGCGCTTCAAGCCACCGAGCCTTGCCAACATGTATGCGACCGTCAACTGGATCGAGGAAGTCGACAATCCCCAGTCGAAAGCCTTTGTCGAGAGATGGCACAAGAAGTTCCCGAACGAACCCTACATCAATCAGGAAGCGGAGAACTCGTATCTGGCCGTCTACCTGTACAAGCAGATGGTCGAACGTGCCAGCGGATCCACCAAGAAGGACGACTTGCGCAAGGTTATCGCTCAGGGCGATGTCTGCTACGACGCGCCTGAGGGCAAGGTCTGCCTTGATCCAAAGAGCCAGCATATGTCGCACACGATCTATCTGGCAAAGGTCAACGATGATCACTCCATCAGCTTCCCGAAGGTCTGGAACGACATTAAGCCGTACTGGCTGGGGAGCGCGGGCTGTGACCTGACGAAGAATGATCCGAGCGCACAATATACGCCATCCAGCCCGCCACCTGCGGCCAACTGATACCGGCCCGGCCGGGCACGATGTCCCCGGCCACCCTTCCTAAAAGGCGAGAAGCAAGGACGTCTTTCCCTATGACTGTGTTCTATACACTCTTCAGCTTCCTCTATCAGACCGGAGACGCGTTCGCCTTTCTCGTGCTGTCTGCCTGTGGCCTCGCCATCATTTTCGGCATGATGGGCGTTATCAATCTCGCACATGGCGAATTCATCATGTGCGGCGCTTACGTCTGCTCGGCGAGTGCCCGCGCAGGCCTACCGCTGCCGCTCGCCGTCCTTGCGGGCGCGCTTGCGGCGGGTATCGCCGGCATGCTGGTCGAAAGGATCGTCATCCGCCCGCTCTACGATCGTCCTCTCGATACGATTGTTGCGACCTGGGGCGTGTCGATGATCGTCACCCAAAGCACGCTGATCCTGCTCGGCTCCATCATGCCCGGAACCGGCACCCCGTTCGGCAGCTTTGCCGTCGGTCCCTACTCCTATTCGATCTACCGCGTTGTGCTGATGGGCGCGGCTCTGACAACGCTCGGTCTTCTATGGCTTGGCTTCACCAAGACCCGTTTCGGTGTTCTGGCACGCGCAACGATCCAGGTGCCGCATATTGCCCAAGCCCTCGGCGTCAACACCGGCCTCGTCTACAGTCTGACCTTCGGCCTTGGCGCGGCGCTCGCAGGACTGGCGGGCGGCCTCTATGCCCCGACCATGACGCTCGTGCCGACAATGGGAAGCGCCTTTGTCGTCGAAGCTTTTGTGACGGTGGTCGTGGGTGGAGCGGACATCTTCCTCGGAACCGCACCTGCTGCCCTTGTTCTGGGTGCCGTCAAAGCGGGCCTCACGTCATGGCAAGGGCAACTGGCGGGCCAGATCGGTCTACTGGTCGCAGTCATCATCGTCATTCGCATCCTGCCGCGCGGTATTTCCGGCTGGATCCTTCGTGAGAGGGCTTGATCAGATGCGCAAAGAGAATGTCCTGTCGAGGGCCTTTGGATTGCTGGAAGGACCACAGACATTGGGACGCGGAAAACCGTTCTGGACCGTTTTCCTTGTCGTCCTTACACTTGCCTGCGCCTACCCGATGTTTGCAGATGGCTATGATGTCGGCAACAATGTCTATTTCTTCAACTGGGTCTTCATGGCGCTCGGCCTCAGCCTGATCTGGGGCTATGGCGGAACATTGAGCTTCGGCCAAACCGCCTTTTTCGGCGTCGCCGGATACAGCTACGGCATTATTTCGACCAATATCGGTGACGCCTATGGCCTGACACTGGTGGCCCTCGTTGCATCCGTAGTCGCTGCAGCGCTCCTTGCCGCCATTCTCGGCTACTTCCTGTTCTTTGGCCGGATCAGTGGCGTCTTCCTCGGCATCGTGACGCTCTCCGTCACGCTGGTGCTCGAGCGCTTCATGGCCCAGACGGCGGGGCCGGAATGGCAAGTCGGCACGGTTCGGCTGAACGGCTATAATGGCATGGGCGGCATGCCGTCGCTCACCATCCCCTGGTTCGGCGGCGATATTGTCCTGTTTCCCGATATCCAGCTCTATTATTTCACGCTTGCGCTGCTCGTCGTCTGCTATCTTGGCCTACGCGTGCTGGTGAACTCTCGCTTCGGCAACGTCCTCGTCGCGATCCGCGAAAACCCGCAACGGGCGGAAATGCTGGGGTATGACATTCGTGTTTACCAGCTTGTGACCTTCGTTATCGGCTCTGCCCTGGCTGGTCTTTCCGGTGTTCTCTACACGTCTTGGGGCAATTACATCACGCCTGCATCGATGGGCATGACGGCGGCGGCCCTTCCAATCGTCTGGGTCGCGGTGGGTGGTCGCAGCGATCTCACAACCACGCTTGTCGGCACGCTGATCGTGCTTGCAGGCTTCCAGGCGCTCACGATCCATGGAAGCCAGTATGCACTCGTCGTCATGGGTCTTCTTCTGGTGCTCACCGTCCTTGTTGCGCCACGCGGCCTCGTCTTCGGGCTTGGCTCAGTGATTGCGCGGGTGTTTCGCCGAAAAGCGTCGACCGGAGAAAAGTGAACATGGCCATTCTTGAAACACGTGATCTCAACAAATGGTTTGGCGGCCTGCACGTGACGGGTGGTGTCAATTTTGCACTGGATGAAGGCGAAATCCATTGCTTGATCGGTCCGAACGGGGCGGGCAAAAGCACGCTTTTCCGGCTCTTTCTGGGTGAACATCTGCCCACCAGCGGCCAGATCCTGTATGCGGGTCAGGATATTACCAAGGCAAAGCCGTTCGAGCGCATCCGCCGCGGCATCAGCGTGAAATTTCAGGTGCCCGGCATTTTCAAGGCTCTGAGCGTGCGCCAGAACCTTCAGATCGCGCTGCAACACCATCGACTGCCGGAGACGCTTGACGAGGAAATCGACAAGCTGCTCGAATTCCTCAAGCTGACCGAAGCGCGCTATCAGCTTGCTGGCAATCTCAGCCATGGGCAGAAACAATGGCTGGAAATCGGCATGGCGGTTGGCCTTAAGCCCCGGTTGCTGCTGCTGGACGAGCCGACCGCAGGCATGACACCGGACGAAACGGCAGCGACCGGCGACATGGTTCAAGCGTTGAACCGTGAGGGTGTGACGGTGCTTGCTGTCGAACACGACATGGCCTTCGTTCGCCAGATTGCCCACAAGGTCACCGTCCTGCACTTCGGCAAAATCTTCGCTCAAGGCACGATTGACGAGATCGTGGCGGATGAACGCGTGGCCGCAATCTATCTGGGAGATGCCCATGCGTAAGGAGATCCTTCTCAACACGGTCGGCCTGTGGTCTGGTTACGGCGGCAAGCCGGTTCTTCAAGGCGTCGATATCCAGGTCCGCGAAGGTGAGATCGTTGCTGTCATCGGCCGTAACGGTGTCGGCAAATCGACGCTGATGAAGAGTCTGATCGGGCTGCTGCCTCGCGACAAGGGCTCGGTCATCTTCAAAGGGCAGGAGATCGACACCGTGCCAGCCTACAAGCGGGCGCGGCTGGGCATCGGATATGTTCCGCAGGGACGCGATGTCTTTCCAAGGCTGAGCGTGATTGAAAACCTGCAGGTCGGGGAATCCATCAGTGGCAAACGCGCGTCGGCCGATCAGATCGAGGCGATCTTTACTTATTTTCCCATTCTGAAAGAACGGCGCAACCAGCAGGCCGGTACGATGTCGGGCGGACAGCAGCAACAACTGGCGATCGGGCGCGTTCTCATGGGCAATCCGGCCCTGATCCTTCTCGACGAACCCTCGGAGGGTATTCAGCCGAACATCGTTCAGGACATTGCGCGGATCATGGTTGAGTTGAACAGAACCAGCGGTATCACGGTCGTCTTCGTCGAACAGAACATCGAGATGATCCGCGCGATGGCGCAGCGGTGCTACGTCATAGACAAGGGCCGGATCACCAACGAGATCATGCCGGAAACGCTCGAAGACCGGGATGCGGTCCGCCGTTTTCTGGCTGTGTGAAACCTTAAAACATCAAACTGAGCACGTAAAGGAGTACCTTATGACCTGGCTCGACGAAACGATCATGGCACGCAAGGGCGTTGCCAAGGGCAAAGCCGGTGAAACCCACGCGATTACAGAGGAAAGCCAAGGCAAGTATCATTACGTCTACGGCGCCTACGTCGAACCGATCCTCAAAGTCGATCCGGGTTCGATCGTCTCGGCGGAGACCCATGATGCCTTCGAAGGCGCGATCAAGAACGAGACCGACATTCCGTCGAAGATCCTCAATTTCCCCTTCCTCAATCCGCAAAACGGCCCAATCTACGTCAACGGTGCAGAAAAGGGCGATTGCCTGGCCGTTCACATCAAAAACATCGTTCCACGCGGACCCCAGCCGCGCGGAACGACCGTTATCATGCCGGAATTCGGCGGCCTTGTTCCAACCAATGATACGGCAATGCTGACCGCACCTCTTCCCGAGCGGGTGCGGAAAGTGCATGTGGATAAAGATGCCGGAGTAAAGTGGAACGACAAGATCACGCTTCCCTATGAGCCCTTCATCGGGACCATCGGAACGGCACCGGAAATCGAGGCAATCTCCTCGCTCGTTCCCGACTATTACGGCGGCAACATGGACCTGCCGGACGTTTGCCCCGACACCGTGATCTATCTGCCGGTCAACACAAAGGGGGCCTATCTCTATCTCGGTGATTGCCATGCGGCTCAGGGCGACGGGGAATTGTGTGGCGTCGCCATTGAGCACCCGACGGTGACCACTATTCAGATCGACCTGATCAAAGGCTGGACCATCCGGACACCACGCCTTGAGAACGACCGTTTCTACATGACGATCGGCTCCGCGCGCCCCATGGAGGACGCGGCCCGCAGCGCCTATCGCGAGCTCATCCGCTGGATGGCGGCCGACTTCGGCTTTGACGAGATCGATGCATACATGCTGCTGACGCAGTGCGGGCGCGTGCGGCTGGGCAATATGGTCGACCCGAAATACACGGTTGGCGCTTCGGTGCTGAAATCGATCGTCGGCATTGCTGCCTGATCGACAGTTCTTTGCGACAGCCCGACAACCGGGCGGTCTATTCTACCTCCAACGGAGATTTCCATGACCGCCCCGTTCAAGGCCGCCGCCGTGCAGTTCGAGCCGCATTTCGGTGAGAAGAAACGAAATATCGACGTGCTTCTCGCCCTGGTCGAAAATGCAGCCAAAGCCGGTGCCAAGCTCATCACGACACCGGAGATGGGGACTACCGGCTACTGTTGGTATGACAGAGCCGAGGTCTCCGGCTTTGTCGAGACAGTTCCAGGGCCGAGTACCGACCGCTTTGCGGAATTGGCCCGCCGATACGATTGTTACATCGTCATCGGCCTTCCCGAAGTCGATCCTCAGACCGACCTCTACTACAATTCCGCGGCGCTGATCGGACCGGAGGGCGTCGTGGGCGTGCACCGCAAGACACACCCCTATATTTCAGAACCGAAATGGGCAGCCTCGGGTGACCTTGGCCATCGGGTCTTCGAGACGAGGATTGGCCGAATTGCCATGCTGATCTGCATGGATATCCACTTCATCGAAACGGCGCGTCTGGTCGCACTCGGTGGGGCAGACGTGATCTGTCATATTTCCAACTGGCTCGCCGAGCGAACGCCTGCGCCTTACTGGATCAGTCGAGCCTATGAAAACGGCTGCTACCTGATGGAGAGCAACCGTTGGGGCCTTGAGCGAGGCGTCCAGTTTTCCGGCGGTAGCTGCATCATCGGGCCTGAGGCGGAGATGATGGACGTCGTCGACGACGGTGACGGCATTGCTTATGGCGTGATCGAGCCGGCACGATCCCGCAAACGGCAGGTTGCGGGCGAGCCGGTGATGCGTCAGCGCCGCCCCGAACTTTACATGGACCTGATGACCAACACATTCGCCTGGAATCCGGGACAATTCTTCCGTCTTTACGGGCATCGGCCTATTGCAGACGGGCGTGTTGGCCGCGTTGCCGTTGGCGAATTCACGCCGACATCCGATATCACCGCCAACCTGATCTCGATGACTGACCTGGCCGAAGACGCAAAGGCACAGGGCGCAGAGCTGATCGTCTTCCCCGCTTTTGCTTTGACTGGTCTCACTGCCCCCGGAGAAACGGCCACGTCGAGTTCACATCCCGCGATACATGCAATCGCCACTCTATCCGAGCGGCTGGATATCTGCATCATTGCTGGCTTTGCCGAGGCAAGCGATGGCGAACGGTTCTGTAGCGCCATCATCGCCAGACCGAAGATGCCCATCACCACCTATCGCCAAATTCATCTGACCGAGGACGAGAAGACCTGGGCAACGCCAGGTGACGAATTCTGCGTCTTCGATCTTCCCTTGGGACGAGTAGGTGTCCTGATAGGGCACGATGGAGTCTTCCCTGAGGCTGGCCGCGTTCTGGCCCTTAGGGGCTGCGACCTGATCTGCTGCCCATCGAGCATAAGCGACGGCTTCCATTTTGGTCACCCAGGAAGCAGTGTCAGGCAGCCCGACCCCATCCCTTCTGGCGCCGATCCGGTTCACTGGCACCACTACCGGGTCCGTGCGGGCGAAAACAACTGCTACTTCGCATTTTCCAACACCAAGACCGCTGGAAACAAATCGGCTGGCCTAAGTGGCATATTCGGACCGGATACCTTTGCCTTTCCAAGGAAGGAAGCCATCGTGCTCGATGGAGAGCTCGCGGTCGCCGATATCGATCTGTCGAGCACCAGCCCGACCTATCCGACCAATGTCACGCGCCGGAAAGACCTCGTCCTCATGCGTCAGCCGCATCACTATTTGCCGCTTGTCATGACCGGCAGAAAACCCGACCATCAGTAGTCATCGAGCTTTATGGCGGGTCATCCCATATCGGGAATGTCGCCGTGTTGGAATATGATGGTCGGAGGGCCGTACTCCCCGATATCGGGGTCGGCATCTCGCGTCCATGCTATGATGCCGTCATATTGGCTGGCCAAAGATTTGCCCTCGCGCACGGCCCGTTCTTCTGTTGGCATCTGCTTCGGCTCAAAAGCCTCAACCATATTGCCCTCATCGTCGGCTTTGTAAGCGGCAAGAACGATCCGTTTGATTTTGGCCATTGCTCATTCCTAAGGTGGATGACTGTTCCTGCATGGCAGGGGCGGACCGGCGGCTAAGGCGCATCGTGAGCCTCGTTGAAGAAGACCCGAAGAGCGGCGAGCGCTGGATTCTGTTTTGTTGATCCAACAAAAAAGGCGAGCTTTCGCCCGCCTCTTCGTGGAATTTGACGGTTTAACGCTGTATCACGCCATAAACGACGCGACTACCGTTGTTTCTATTTCTATCGCGATCATTGTCGCGCCAATTTCCGTTCCGATCGCGGCGAAAATCACGGTCGTAATTGCGATAGTCGCCACGGTTGTCGTAACCACGGTCGTAACGGCTTGAAGAGTAGTAGCCGCCACCGCGATAGCCGCGGTCATCGACGCAACCGCTGAGAACGCCGACTGATATCAAGCAGAGTGCGGCAGTAGAAATTTTCATTGAGACCTCCTGTGCAACCCATCCAAACGCGCGGAGCGGCTCGTATGTTCCAATCGCCCCGCGTCTTCGGTCGATCATGGCCCCTATCGGGCGGAAATCGGAAGAGCAAGTGTTGTGCGTAAACCAGTCGGAACGCTGGGTTCGAGAGACAATGTTCCCCCATAGAGATCAGCCAGTTCATTGACGATGGAAAGACCAAAGCCGCTGCCTGCGACGCGTTCGTCTTCTCTCACGCCAGGGAGCAATACCGATTCCATCCTGTCTTCGGGAATGCCCGGCCCGTCATCTTCAACGATGATGCGAACAACAGAGCGATCTCGGTGGGCGCTGACCTGCACGCGGGAGGACGCCCACTTGAACGCGTTATCGATCAGATTTCCGAGCATCTCTTCCAGGTCATTTTCGTTGCAAGCCGCTTTCAGCGCGTCGTCAATGCCAACGTCGAAGCGGATTTTTCTCTCCGCATGAATGGCGCCGATCGCGAGGTGCAGATCGGCGACACATGCTGCAATATTGACACCGGATATCGTGGTCGTCCCACCCATAGCGTGACGCGCGGCGTTGAGGTGGTGCTTGATTCTCTGGTCGATACGGCGTGTAAGCTCGCGTAAAGTGCCGTCAGGATCATTTCCGTTGTCGAGCGCCAGCATAAGGCTGGCGACAGGCGTTTTGAGACCATGCGCCAGATTGGCGAATTGCAGACGGGTTGCCGTCAGTCTTTCTTCATTGGAAAGCAAAAGGGCGTTGGTCTTCTCTGCCAAGGGAGTGAGTTCCGGCGTTTTTTGGCGCGGCAGCCGCTTCAAATCTCCCTGATTGATAGCATCCACATCGGCTGCCATGGCTGCCAACGGTCGTAATCCGAACCGGATTTGCCAAACCGTGCCAGCCAGAAGAACAATCCCCAAAAAAAGCATGCAGGGTATCAGCCAAAACAGTGCCCGAAGTGCTGGATCGACGAGTGCGCTGAAGGGTGCCGTTGCCGTTATCGTGACAAGGTCTCCATTCAGGTTGCGGGTAGCCTGCCGCGTGTATAGCGACCTTCCGTGTTCATCCTCAGCATCGCCGGGTGACGGCAATCCCGTTATGGTTTCGCGAAATCCTTTCTTGCCTCTAGGCCCGTTCAGGCCGTTTTCGGTCAGTGACCGTGATGTCAGTCGGTCGCTGCCTGTCTCGATTTGCCAATACCAGCCCGATCCGCTTCGATCAAAGGGTGGGGCGTCCAGGAGAGTTGACAGCGCAAGCTGCCCGGATGGCTCTCGGGTGACTGCGCTGGCGAGCGCAGCAATCTGCGTATCAAGCCTCTGGTCAATTTGCTCTCGAACGACGTTTTTCAATGCAAGCCAGAGAGCCACCGAAGCGACCACCAGTGTTGCCGTCACGAACAGGCCCGAGAACAGCAATAATCGTCCGGCGAGCGAGTGGGGATTAAGCAGTTTTTTGAGCATTATCGCGCCACCGCCGCTGTCAGCATGTAGCCCCTGCCTCTGACAGTTTCGATATGCTCTGGGCCAATCTTCTTGCGAAGCCGTGCGACGATGACCTCAATGGAGTTGGAATCGACATCTGCATCCCCATCATAGACCCGCTCGTTCAACTCGCGTCGATCAACGATGATCTCCTTGCGCAGCATGAGGCAGGACAGGACACGCCATTCCAGTGCTGTGAGCTTCAACGGGAGACCATCGAGCTCGAATGTTCCGAGCTGTGCGTCAAAGACAAGGGGCCCACAGTTCAGTCGTGAGGAGGCGTATCCTGCGGCGCGCCTGACCAGCGCACGAAGTCGCAACACAAGTTCCTCGATCTTGAAGGGCTTTGGTAGAAAGTCATCTGCTCCCGCCTTGAAGCTCGCCACCTTGTCCGGCCACCCGTCGCGCGCGGTCAAAACCAATACGGGCAGATTTCGTCCCGCTTCGCGCCATTTCTTCAGGACCGCAACACCATCGATTTTGGGCAGTCCAAGATCCAGAACGGCAACGTCGAAAATTTCCGTCAACCCGGCATGAAGCGCATCTTCACCATTACAGGCAACATCGACTACGAAGTTTTCCAACCTCAGCGCGCTCGCGATCCGGCCGCTGAGGTCGTCGTCGTCTTCTACGAGGAGTACGCGCATAGAAAAATGTTCCGATGAAAATATGCTGAAAGTGTAGATATGGCAGCTTAACTCAAACTGAACGGGAAGGTTCAGCAAGGCGCGGGCTCGCAGGTGCTAGCGTGTATGGGTCATGAACACATGGAGCACCACAATGCAGATCGAACATCAATCTCAGCACCAGCCAGACCACGAAGACGGTCCTACCACGACGCCCAGGAAGACCCGCTCACGATGGGCATGGCCCGCCCTCATGACGGTGTTTGCGCTAGCTCTCGGTGCCGCCGGTGGCGCAACTGCCACGAAACTCATTCGTCCAGTTCCGGAAATGGCGCCGGTAACGCCGGTTGCGATTTCCACGCTTCCGGAGTCCGGCCTTGTGACGATCAAAGGTACAGTTGCCGAGGTCTACGGGAACAAATTCATTTTGCAGGACGAAAGCGGAAAGGCTCTTGTTGAAACGGGTCCTGCGGGTGAGGGCGGAACGCTTGTGAACATGAGCGAGCCCGTGACCGTTCAGGGTCGAGCAGACGACGGTGTCGTTCACGCAAGCTATCTCATCCGCCAGGATGGCACGGCAGAAGCAATCGGTCCCGCGGGACCAAAAGGCCACCCGCATTTACGTCATCCTGATGATACGGACCCCAAGCGGAGACCCTGAACCGCTGGACCAAGGAACATCCAACATTTAATGACGTGAAGACATGTCATTAAAAGAGAGAGTGGCGCTTGATGTTATCCGGAGCGCCATTTTTTCCGTCTGGAAATAACGTGAAAAACAGATATTTTCCGAGCCATCGACTACAAAACTATTCTTTTGAACCGATGGAACCCAAAGATATTTTCGTGCATTTAAGTGTTCGATTATTGGGGGTTACTGAGTATGGTTGGAAGTGACGTTTGGGGCGCGCGCGATGCGGGTGATCGCCTTGTGGCGGCGCATGCATCGGAAGACCCGTTCGCAGCAGCGTTCAAGGCAACCAGAATGCCGATGCTCATCACCGACCCGCGCCAAGAAGACAATCCGATCATTTTTTGCAACCACGCCTTTAGCGAACTCACAGGGTATCCGAACGAGGAGTTGGTGGGGCGTAACTGCCGTTTTCTACAAGGTCCGAATACCGATCCTGCAGCGATTGCTAAAATCAGATCGGCGGTTACCGAGGAACGCGACCTGTCCATCGACATCCTGAATTACAGGAAAGATGGATCGACCTTCTGGAACGCCTTGTTCGTTAGCCCTGTTCGTGACGAGGCGGGAGAAGTGATTTACTTCTTTGCTTCGCAACTGGACTTTACCAACATCAAGAGCAAGGAAGCGGAGCTTGCAGCAGCACGTCATATGGCCGAGGAAGAGGTCGCGCGGCGCACGGCGGATTTGACGGCTGCGTTGACGACGAAAACGTCGCTCGTCCACGAGGTTGATCATCGTGTCAAAAACAATCTTCTAACGATTGCCTCGATCGTCAAACTTCAGGCACGTATGACGAAGGACGATGTTGCCAAACGCACGCTGATGTCTGTTTTGAGTCGAGTGGAAGCGCTGAGTACCGTCCACCGAAAGCTTCTGAACGACGACGATGTCGGTCATTTCGATGTTGCCGACTTTGCAAGCGACCTGATTACCGATCTCGTCGGAGCTTTGAAGCGGTCCGACATCGTTTTGACGACTGATCTCAAAGAGGTGATCGTCCCGGCGCATAAGGCGTCTCCACTCGCTCTTATCTTGAACGAGTTGATTGGCGATGCGGTGCGACGTGGATTGAGCGCAAGTGGCGGCACTATCCATCTGGAGGTCCGCAGACTGAACGGGCACTTTCTGATCCGGGTTGAAGATACGGTTACGCCCGTCGACGTCGACACCGAAGAACAAGCATTCAGCCTGCTGATGCTTCAGACCTGTGCCAAGCAACTTGGCGCCAAAATAGAACGGACAACCGAGGGAAACCGCACCGATGTGCGCGTGACCCTTATGGTTCAGGAATAGAGGAAATAACGTTTGCGTGTCATGATAGTCGAGGACGAAGCTTTGTTGGCACTCGAACTCGAAAGCGAGGTAGAAGCGGCAGGACATGAGGTCGTCGGACAGGCGGCCTCGAGCCAGAAGGCCTGCGAACTTGCCGAACGTGCGACGCCTGACTTTGCCTTCGTCGATATCCATTTGCTTGATGGACCGACAGGAATCGAGGTCGGTCGCTTTCTTACATCGAAAAATGTACCCTTCGTTTTCGTTTCCGGTAATCTCAAGCGCATTCCAGACGATTTCGCGGGGGCAATCGGCGCAATTGAGAAACCCTACACGATGAATGGCCTTCAAAACGCACTTGGCTACATAACCGGTCTTGTGAGTGGAAACCCAATAACCACGCCACCACCCAGTTTGATTCTCGCAACGAGAGATGCGTGACGTAGACGCCGCGTCTGATCATACTTCAGACCGTCGAGACGCCGAAGACGCAAGCGACGTCGACGAGCCACAACCACGCTCCTCTTCAGCTAGAGGGCAGGGTGGTGCGTTTACCTGGCCGATAAGAGCGCAATGTAAAGGGCGTGTTCAGCTCGCCCTGTTTTTCAGGGCGTGTTCGATGGCGAGGCCAACTGAAAGAATTCTTGCATCAGTCAGGGCTCCGCCTGCGATCATCAGGCCCACTGGCGCCGAGCCTGCCGCGTGGCAGGGCAGCGAAAGCCCGCACCCGTCAAGGAAGTTGATCACTGACGAGTTGCGCAAGACCAATCCATTAACGGCGAAGAAGGTGTCGTTATCGGCTTCAAGCGGTGCAACCGCTGGCGCGATGATCGGCACGGTCGGCAACAGGATGGCATCGAAGGCTGCGAGCTTTTCATTGACACTCGTTTGCCAAGCACTGCGTGCTTCAAGCACATCGAGATAATCCGCTGCGCTCATGTCGCGGCCGCGCAGGATACGGCTGCGGACGCGCTGGTCATAGGCGTCGCCGCGACTTTCGAGCAGCTTGCGATGCCAGTGCCAGGCTTCCGCTGCAACGAGCCCGCCCTTGGCATTGATGGTCGCGAGGTGTTCAAATTCCGGTACGTCGATCTCAACGATGTGCGCCCCGCCTTGCGATAGAAGGCTGAGAACCGCTGCAAACGACGCGGCAACATGGTCGTCCATGTCGTTGAGCACGACGGTCTGCGGTACGGCAAGTCTCAGGCCGGCGAGCGGCATCGACTGGATCGATCGATGGGTTTCGCCCGAGATGATGGCGTCGATCAAGGCGCAGCAGGCAACGCTTGCGGCAATTGGTCCGATCGAATCAAGTGAGGTCGAGAGCGGCAAGACAGACTTGCGGCTGACGCGGCGCGCTGTCGGCTTGAAGCCGGTTAGGCCGCAGAACGCTGCCGGAATGCGGATCGAGCCGCCGGTATCTGTGCCAATCGCGGCAAACGCCATACCGTCGGTGACGGAGACGGCAGCACCGGAGGATGAACCACCCGGAATGCGCCCGGTGGATCTGTCGTACGCATTGAGCGGAGTGCCGTAATGGGGATTGAGACCGAGACCGGAAAACGCGAACTCGCTCATATTGGTCCTACCGGTGATAACGGCGCCTGCCCGGGCCAGTGCCTGGACCACCGGAGCATCGGCGGTAGCAGGCGCTGAATGGTTGTTGGCAACGCTGCCGGCCGTTGTCACTTCATCGGCAAGATCGAACAAATCCTTTACGGAGATTGGGATACCTTCGAGCGGAGAGCGGACCTGACCGACGCCGCGCATCAGATCAGACGCATCCGCCATGGCGTGTGCCCGGGCATCATTCCGACGGATGAAGGTTTTTGCGCCTTGACCTGCCGGATCGTCAATTGCAGCGATTGCTGCATCGACAAGCTTCCGGCTGGTGGTTTGCTTTGAGGCAAGCGACGCTGATACGTCGGCAATCGTCGGGTAGTGGGCCATGTTATTCAACCTCTGGCAGGATTTCGATCTCGTAGCCGTGGCGGATGCTGCGGTTCAAGACCGGATCGAACAGTTCCATGGTAAAGCGGGCGGACGGACGAATGCCACCGATAGCACCAACCGTCCCGCAAATCATGCCGGTTTTTTCCGGCAGTGCTGAATCGCCGCCGGTCAGTCCGAAGATCAGGTCTTGCGGCGTGCGCAGGCTGGAAAGGGGCCCCTCTTGATAGAGAGTTTGGGCGTCATTTTCGTCAATCCAAGAGCGGATGATCAGCTGATCCCAATGGTCTGCGACCTCGGCAAACGGCCATGCCGTGCCAGCGATCGGCTTGGGGCAAATCTGCTTTGATAGGGCGACACTATGGCTTTCCAGCTTGCGGTCGGTATGGTCGGAGGCAAGCGAAACGTAGAGATCGTTACCGGAGCGGAAGATGAAGGTCTCTACTTCACCGGAGCTTTGTGTTCCGACCGATTGTATCACGTCCGTCTGGACTGCGCTGTTGGTGGAGACGCGGTAATAGAGCGGTACCGTACTTGGGCGCGGCACGCCGATCGCCGCCAGTTCTTCGATATGATGATCGATGGCAGCCCGGTCACGACCAGCCCAGCCTGCAACCACAAGGTAGTCAATCTCTGTGTCGAGCTCAGTCTGGGACGTCGCGGATTCGATCGTGAAATGCAGTTTCATGAGAAATATTCCAGTGTTTAGGTCTGTCGATGCGTTTATTCTGCGAGGCTTGGGAGATAGAGCGCGATGGAAGGAAAAATCGAAAGCAGCACGATCAGCACGGCCATGGCGCCCACAAAGGGCAGCGAACCGATGATAACGGGTGTCATCGAACCACTTTTGCGAAGGCTGTGGACGACGAAGAGGTTCAGGCCCACAGGTGGCGTGATGAGCGCAGCTTCAACCAGCACGATGATGAGAATGCCGGTCCAGATCGGGTCGAAACCAAGCGCCAGCATGATGGGAGCGACGATGGGGATCGTGGTGATCATCATCGAGAGGGATTCCATGAAGCAGCCAAGGATCAGGTAGAAGACCACCACGACAAAAATCATCGCGACCGGTGAAAGGCCGAGGCCAGAGATCGAACTGGTGATGACATCGGTAATCCCGGTCGCCGACATGACGAAGTTGAGGAAACCAGAGGCAATGATGATCAGAAGGATCATCGCCGATGATTTCATCGTCCCTTCAATCGATTCAGCCAGCATCGCGAAGTTGAGGCGGCCAAAGCAGGCAGCGAGGACGATGGCGCCGCTGACGCCGAGTGCGGCTGCTTCCGTTGGTGTTGCAAGACCGGCATAGATCGAGCCGACGACAAGCAGGAAGATGCCAAGTGGCGGCGCGAGATGGATAAGGCTGGCGAAGCGCTTGCCCCATGTTCCGTTGACGCGTGCGCCGCCCCAGGTCGGCACCATGACACAGCCGGCAATGATGGTCAGCATGAACAGCGCGGTCAGCAGCAGGCCGGGGATCACGCCGGCAAGATAGAGTTTCGGTACCGACGTGTTGGTCAATACGCCGTAGAGAACCATATTGATCGACGGCGGGATTAGGATGCCGAGCGTACCGCCAGCGGCGAGGCTGCCTAGGAAAAGAGACTCGTTATAGCCATGCTTCTTGATCTGCGGGATTGCAACTGTGCCGACAGTCGCCGCGGTTGCGACGCTGGAGCCGGAGGTTGCGGCAAACAGCGCCGACGCACCGATATTGGCGTGCATGAGGCCGCCCGGAAGCCAGGAAAGCCATAGGCTCATGGCGCTATACATGCGTTCGGCAAAGCCGGCGCGCAGCAAGATCTCCCCAAGCAAAATGAAGAGAGGAATGGCAACAAGCAGAAACTCGTTGTTGGTGCTCCAGGCAAGCTCTCCAATGGCGCGGGTAAGTGGCAGCATGGAAAATGTGGGATCAAGGACCAGACCGAGCACACCGAGTGCTGCCGCAACCGGAATAGACAGGCCGATCAGGGCCAGAAGGAGAATGAGTGTCGTTGCGATCATATGCGTTCTCCTTCGATCAAACGCTCGCCAGCTGCGGCTTCTTCTTCCGCCTCTTCCTGTGTGGAACGAACCCCGGCGATTGCCTTGACAGTATCAATATCGCCGGTGACCAGCGCGACAGACGCGCGGATCATCATCAGAGCGAGGATGAGACACATAAAGACAAGTCCTGCGAACCACAGACCTTGCGGAATGGCGAGCGGCGTGCCCAGCGGCGTGTTGGCTTGCGAATTGTTGTTGATCGATTCTGCGACAACGCCGAAACCATAATAGGTCACGAAGCCGATAAAGATGCCAAGGCAGGCCAGCGATAGCCAATCCAGTACCGCCGAAACACGGACAGGCAAGTATTGGTAGATGATGTCAACACGCACATTGGCGCGCTGCAGCGTTGCATAGGCGAGCGACCATGTCGTGCTGATCGCGAAAGCGTAACTCGACAATTCGTCGGAGCCGCCCACGGTCCAGCCGAAGAGTTTGCGTAGAAGCACGTCGACCGTAATCAGCAGGACGCTGGCAAGGGTCAGGGCGCCACTGGCAAGCACCGCCCAACGGGCTGCTTTCTCGGCAAAGCCGAAAAGCGAAGTCAGTAAAGGGATTGATCCTGTCATCATTGTTCATCCGGCTGGAGGAAAGGCGACACGGCTGCGGGTGATGCAGCCGTGTCCTGGGCTGGATTACTTTGAAGCCGTCAGTCCGAGGGATGCACCGATCGTCTCGTTGAAGTCCTTCACACAATCGGCGGAGCAACGTGCGGCCCAAGTCGGAAGGATTTTGTCCTTCAGCGTCGCTTTCAGAAGCGCCTTGTCCTCATCGGTCGGTACGACCAGCGTCATCTTGCCCTTGATAGCCTGCGTGCAGGCTGCAGCGCCTGTATTGCAATCAAACCCTTCCTGCGTCTGTGTGCCAGCAGCCTTCCAGATGTCGTCCACCATGGTTGCGATGTTTTCCTGAAGGAACGCCTGAACCTTCGGGTCAAGCTTGTCCCAGACGGATTGGTTTACGGCGTGAATCTGCTGATTCCAGTTGATTGGCAGCGCAAGCAGATGGGTGGAGACCTCATACCATTTGGCCGAGTAGCCGGAGAGGGAGCCGGTGATAGCGCAATCGACGACCTTGTTCTGCAGCGCTGGGACCACTTCCCCGAAGGCCATGGTGACGCTGGTGCCGCCGAAGGCTTCAACGAATTCCGCCTGTGTGCGGCCGGACGTGCGAACCTTCTTACCCTTCAGGTCAGCAATACCTTTAATATCGGCATTGCAGAAAACCACCTGTGCTGGATAGGTCGAAATGCCGAGAAGCTTGACCTTTGAACCTTCGCCGTAAAATTTTTCGTAGACTGGCTGGAAAGACTCCGTGACCTTGCGGGCGGTCTCGACATCAGGTGCCAGACCTGGAAGGTCAATGGCTTCATTAATGGGGTTGTCACTGGCGAAATAGGAAAGCGTCGCAGTTCCAAAGGGGATAACACCTTGTGACATGAGGCGCATCAGTTCCGGGCCTTTGAGACCCATTTCATTAAAACCCTTTATCGTTGCGGTTACCTGGCCTCCCGATTTCTCCGGAATGGTCTTGGCCCAGAATGGCTGCTCGAACTGCTGATAAGCGGTGAGGTTGCTGAGGCCGCCAACGATCTGCAACTGGGTTTTAGGCAGTTCCTGGGCTGCGGCAGCGCTTGCAACGAGGAGTGCGGTAGCAAATGAGAGGAGTTTCATGTCGTTCCCTTTTCTCTGGTTCGATCTTTCAGAGCACGAAAAAAGGCGAGCGAGAGTCAGAGACGAGACGATGTCCCGAATACCTCTTGCTTGATGCTGTGTCAGCCTGTTCCCATGCGTGCGACTTATGTCGCTTTTATTTTTTCGATTAAATGGCGATAAAGCAGGCTTGTCCAATCGTATGTTTGGAAGCGAGGTATAAATAAAGTTTATATGTTATTGATTTTCGGCGCGGCAGGAAGAACGTTTCCTGCACTGTCTCGCGCGATCTGCTGAGCCATGTTCGTGATGACCCGTGCGGCATGGCTATCGGGTCCGTCTATCCAGCTTGCGGTGAAATGCAGGTCGTTCAGTGGATCGGTATCGACGTTCAATATTTCCAGTTCACCGCGCGCTATCTCGGCGCCGAGAAAAACCGGCGTGATGACGGCGGTGCCAATGCCGTCCAGAGCCATCTTGGCAATCATGGACAGCGATGCACTGCCATACATTCGCGGTGTGGGAAAGCGATAGCGCTGCAGGATATCGCGCACTTGGCGATAGGGTGTACTGTTCGAGCCGTAGGTGATGACGGGCAGGGCAGAGATCGTTTCCAGCGACGCGTAGTTTTCCGATGAGTGAAGACCGGGCTTGGCAATCCACGCAAGAGGATATGTGCAGAGCGGCCTGTTGGCGACACGTGGTTCCAGGACTGGCCCCATGAGGAAGGCAAGATCAATCCTTCTGCTCATCAGGTAGGATTGCAACATCTCGCTCGTATCGACCTCGATCTCCAGTGTCAGGTCGGGGTAGGCAATATGAATTTCGGCAATAAGCTGCGGCAACCATGTCTGCACGATCGTTTCCGCCACTCCGAGATTAAGGCGCCCTGTCATGGCAGTGCTGTCGCGTGCGGCTTCAATCATCCCGTTGCGGGCCTGTATCAGTTGCTCCGCATGGGCCAGCAACTCCTGTCCCTTCGCCGTCAACCTCACGCCACGAGCGGCGCGATCAAATAATCTGACACCAAGCGCAAGCTCGAGTGCCGCAATGCGCTGTGATACGGCAGGTTGCGTCGTTCCGAGCTTTTCGGCCGCAGCGCGAAGGCTACCGAGTGCTGCCGCCCAGAAGAAGGTTTCAATGTTTCTGAGGTCGATCATGGGTGCAGCTAACCCTAAACCACCCCTTTCGTCCATCTGTCCCTGAGGCCAATGCGGGTATAGACGTGCTTATGTCGAGATGCCTCCTGGTCACCTTATCTCAGCAAAAACAGCTTGCGCGGCAGCTCTCACCCGTTGTCTGTCGTTTTCAAGGCTCAATGCGAGTTCGGCGCGGGCAAGTGCTTCTTTCGAATGCCGAACAGCATTGTTGCGAAAGCCCGGCGCGCCAAGTCTCGCCAAAATACCAAAGGTCTTTTGCAGACGCAGGCCGACTTCAACGATGGCTGCGCCATCTCGGGCGATGGGTGTAAACAGGTCGTCAAAGATGTCATCAAGACTGATAGGCGGAACATAGACATTGGTAAAAAGGACGGTGCCCGGCTTGGAAGTCTCCAAAGGTTCGTCCCAGACAGCCAGGACACGAAGCGAACGGGCGATCACATCGATCGCGGTACCTGGATCGTTGATGGCGGGTGACAAGGCCCGCGACGCAATTTCCGCAAGGACGGACGCGCCAAATCTCGGATCCTGATCGAACGAACGGGTGTCCTCCACGGAGAAGGACGCTTTGATATCAGCAAGCGCTTGTTCGGCATCTGCTTGCCGGACTCCATCAATCGAGGCCACTGCACGAGTCGGATCAACCAGTTGTCCAGGGATCGACCGCACGAAAATGCGCGACTTCGTCGCTGCAGCAATCTTGGAAAGCGCCCCTGTATCAAGATGCTGGATGTAGCCAATTCTGTCTATGAATACATCTATGGAAGAGACCGGAATGTCCTTCTCCCCGTCCATTCTGTTGCCACCAAGATAGGGGCTCTGGTGGCGCGCGCGCATCGCATCAATGGTCACGGCCTCCACTCGCTCCGTCGTCTCTGTCACGCGCCCCAATCGCGAGAGATGATCGATCCAGCGCAGCAATGTCACGACGATCAGTACGATGACCGCGACTGTTACGATAAACAGAACGACACGACCGCGATCGCCGTAAGCTCCGGTGCTCAGCGCAATGATGCCGACGAGGCTGAACAGGAACGAGCCAACGAAGGTCGCCAGAACATTCTGCGTCGTGCTGTCTTCCATCACCAGCTTTGTTGCACGTGGCGTTACATTGCTGGTGGCTGCCGAATAGGCAGATACCATGGTGCTGAGGGAGAATGTTGTCACTGTCAGCATGCTCGAAGCAATGATGCCGAGGATGTTATCAACGGCGTCAGCGCCGATTTGGGTCGGCAAGTCACTTGGAATATAGGGGCTGACAACGATGGCGATGAGGGCGGTGGCAACGGCAAGTATCGAAAACAGGGTCGCTCGAAACCAGATACGGCGCACGATTTTTGCAAAAAACCAACCCCAACGTGACGTCATTTAAATCCAGATCCCCCAGAAAATGCGCATTAACTCGCCTGATCAGCGTGGCGTAGCCTGACAGCGGAGAGCGCACAACCCGCGTTCACCGATGACACAGCAATTACAATGCCACAATCAACCGAATTTGCTTGAATATTGAGCAGATGACCGCGAGTTCCGCAGTGAACCGCGTCAACTTCGTGCCTCGTAATAGCACGCTCTGGCAGCGATATATGACCTCGTCAGGCAGAGTGATCAAAAAATTCGTCATAGGATAACCCTGACGCGCAAGGGTGGACGTGTTCCGTTTTCCAACCGGATCAGAATCATTCCGGTATGTCGACGACCACCAGCCTGACAGAGCATCAGAATGGTGGTCGCCGACTTCAAAAAAACGTGGACAATTTTACATCGTTCAGGCCAAGGAGAAGATTAATCCCGAAAGCGCAAAGCCCAGGAGACCGACCATTGTCTGCATCACAGTCCAGGTCTTGAACGTTGTTTTGATGTCCATATTGAAGAACCGGCCAACGAGCCAGAAGCCAGAATCGTTCACGTGGGATAACATGACCGAACCCGATGCAACCGCTATCACGATGGCCGCAAGCTCGACACCTTGATAACCCGCTGCCTGGACTGCGGGTTGGATCAGACCAGCAGCAGCAATGAGGGCGACTGTTGCAGAACCCTGTGCAACACGCAGCGCCGTCGCAATCAGGAATCCCGCCACAAAAACGGGCATGCCGATATCGGCCAAAGCGCTCGATAGCGCGTTGCCTATACCAGAGGCACGAAGAACACCACCAAACATACCACCTGCGCCAGTTATCAAGATGACCGAGCAAACCGGGCCAAGCGCGGAATCGACGATGCGTTCGATCTTCAGCGGGTCTCGACCCCGCATGGGACCGAGCACAACGGCAGCAACCAAAACGGATATGAGAAGTGCAATCGGTGTCGAGCCGATAGCGCGCAGCAGCTGGAACCAGCCCGCATCCTTGCTCACCCATTCCTGGGCGCGCGCAAAATCCAGGCCCGTATTCATGAAGATGAGAATCAGTGGTAGAAGCAGAAGAGAGATAACCAAACCGGGGCTCGGCAAGGACACTCCGTCTTCAACCGAATTTGCTTCCGAAACGTTTTCCGGCACCGGCAAGAAGATACGTTTACCAATCCAGTCACCGAAGAAATGGCCAGCAATGATCCAGGTTGGGATTGCGACAATAAGACCGATTATGATCAACAGGCCGACATCAGCACCCAGCAGTTCGGATGCTGCAACCGGGCCCGGATGCGGCGGTACGAAAACGTGCATGCAGGAAAACGCAGTTGCCACCGGTATTCCGTAGAGCAGCAGGCTGCCACCGAGACGCCGCGCGACAGTGAACATCACGGGAAGCATGACGACGAGGCCTGCGTCGAAAAAGATCGGGAAGCCGAAGAACAGGGATGCAATTCCCAAGGCCATGGGCGCGCGTTTTTCTCCAAAACGTTTGATCAGATCATCGGCCAGTGCCTGCGCACCACCGGACACCTCCAAAAGTCTCCCAAGCATCGCGCCAAGACCGACAAGAAGTGCGACGCCGCCAAGGGTGGAACCAAATGCGGTGGTCAGCGTGCTCATAATATTTGCGGTTGGAATGCCCGTGACGAGCGCCGTCAAAAAACTGATAAGGATCAGCGCAACAAAGGCATGAACACGAAATTGGATGATGAGCAGCAATAAAAGTGCCACCGCGCCAATTGCTATGAAAATCAAGGTGCCTGCGGATAAAGTCTGTTCGAATTCGGGCAAATGAACACTCCTTTGAGACGAAACGGACAACCGCCGCCCGTCAAGATAATCGCCTAGTAGCTCTACGCTTTGAGGTTGGACCATTATGTCAAAGTCAACCCGGCGACAATGCGAGAGGGTGGTTTATCAGTAACATTATTGCGCGCGGGCGCGTTGCTTCGCCGGACGGGGACGACGCAAATGATCGGAGCCTAATTCAGCGCAAACGTCCGAAGGTTTATGGGTCGGAAAAGGTCAGCGGCAAGCCGATGGAATGGGCTGCCAACCCAGGGCATCACCCTAAGCCCCATCCGGTGGGGAAAGCCGCAAAAATTCACGACACAGTGTTTATGCAGCTATGACGACGAACGGCCCAACATGGGCATCTGCGGCATCACGTCCACCCGGAAACTGAAAATGGCCGCGTCAAAACCACAAGACCGTCCATGGAAGCCCCCTTCAATTGGCAGACATATATGTTCTGATCGATGACGGCGGATATTGGACAATAATCCGATGAGAGGGTGTGGAAAGGTGATACCGATCCTATATGCACATACGCAGCGTGTTCTTAAAAGGAGCCGAACGCTTTATGCCACCGACAGACACTGGCCCCGCGTCCAGTCACCTCATTTCAAAAGATATTGATACAATTCAATTTCGTACTTTCGAATATTTCTGGCTTGGAAGTCACCCCACATCTGGATTGGCCAGAGATCGCATCCGTTCCGACGGAGCCGTCATCAACGAGATCGCCTCGGTGTCCGGGACGGGCTTTGCGCTACTTTCCGTTCTGGTTGGCAGTGAGCGAGGCTGGATTACGCGCAGCCAAGCGTTGGAACGCGCCAACACGATCACGGAATCTTTGCACAGGGCTCAGAGGTTTCACGGCGCCTTTTCTCATTTTCTGCATGCGGAAACGAGCGAAGTCATTCCTTTTGGTTCCAAGGATGACGGTGGTGATTTGGTCGAAACGGGTCTGCTGCTGCAAGGCCTGATCTGTGCTCGCCAATATTTCTCCGGCCCGACGCTGGAAGAAACACGGTTCCGAGAAAAAGCCAATGCATTGATCAAAGGCGTGGAATGGACGTGGTACACGCGCGGCGGCGGCGGTCCTATGTGGTGGCACTGGAGTCAGAAACACAGGTGGAGCCGCAACATTCCGATCACTGGCTGGAATGAAGCGCTGATCTGCTATGTGCTTGGAGCAGGCGCTGAGCAGCATGCCATAGACCCCGTCAATTATCACGCTGGCTGGGCGCGCTCAGGCGAGATGAGAAATGGAGACGCCTATTTCGACATCGTGCTTCCTTTGGGAGAACCGTATGGCGGACCTCTGTTTTTGTCTCAATACTCTTTCTGCGCGCTGGACCCTAGAGGTCTGAGCGATACCTATTGCGACTACTGGACCCAGATCAAGGCGCATACGCAGATCCACTATCGATATGGCTGCGATAAGTACCCGGACCAAAACCTGTGGGGAATGACGGCAAGCGATAGTCCTCGAGGTTACCGGGTCCACTCGCCTACGGACGACGATGACGTGATATCGCCAACCGCTGCGCTGTCGAGCTTCCCATTTCTTCCAGAGGAAGTGTCTCGTGCCGCAACGGCTTTCCTGACGTTCGCAGACGGTAAACTCATGGGGCGCTACGGGCTCGTTGACGCGTTCTCGCCCGGCTCGGGGTGGATTGCCGATACTCATCTCGCAATCGACCAGGGGCCAATCGTCGCTATGATGGAAAATTACCGGACAGGCCTGCTTTGGAGACTGTTCATGACCGCGCCAGAAGTTCAACGCGGTCTTGATCGTCTTGGTTTTACGATCGCGTGAAACCGAAACACCACTCAAGCCAGGCAGTCATCATGTCGAAAATACAGTGCATCGGTAAAGTGCGCAGGTTTGTTGGGTCGACAGGAAGCAGGCATTCCGAAGCATAGGAATTTCACCCAGGAATTGGACAGGAAAGCGGTGCGCCTGGCGCAGACGAGCGACCAGACGCAGCGCGATTGGGCCATCGCACCGGTCGCCTCACCCGCCGATGGATTCCTCGAAAAGCATCTTCGAGTAGGGGACGTTCGTAATGCCCTGGTGCAAATCGGATCGGGTCAATTCGTCGACAAAGGTACCGTCCTTCATCACCAGAACGCGATCGCACATATGCGCGATGACCGAGAGATCATGGCTCACCAGCACATAGGTAAGCGCTCTCTCGTCTCTCAAATCGCAGAGAAGATTGAGCACCTCGGCTTGAACGGAAACATCGAGTGCCGACGTGGGCTCGTCCAGAAGCAGGATCTCCGGTTCCAGCATCAGTGCACGGGCGATTGCCACGCGTTGCCGCTGTCCGCCCGATAATTGATGAGGAAAGCGATCGGCGAAGCTGGTCGGTAATCCGACCTGTTCGAGCGAACTCGCGACGCGGTCAAAGCCGCGCCCTTTGTTCATTGCGCGAATTGGCTCTGCGAGTACGCGTTCAATTCGGTGGCGGGGATGGATGGAGCCGTAAGGATCCTGAAACACCATCTGCGCCAGCAGTAACTGTTCCTTGCTTCGTTCGCGATCAACGTTCGTTCCCGCAAGGGATATCGTTCCCTGCCAATGCCGGTCCAGCCCTGCGAGCGAGCGCAGGACGGTGGATTTGCCACAACCCGATTCCCCGATAATACCCAGAGTCTCGCCCTTTTTGACCGAGAAGGACACCGATTTCACGACCTGTTTGCGCGAATCGCCCTGACCGAACGAGACGGACAGATCTTTGACCTCAATCATCATAGGCTCCCCACCGCATTGATTGTTTTCCGGTCCAGAACCTGTAAACGGTCAACAGGGCGCCTGGGATCCGGCATGGCGGCGATCAGACCTCGCGTGTAGGGATGCTTTGCCTCATCAAGGCTTTGCAGCGTTTCAATCACCTGCCCTTGATACATGACGAGGATTCTCTCGCAAAAGGATGCCACCATGCGAATGTCGTGACTGATCAGGAGAAGGGCAGAGTTGTTCTCTCGAACCAGCTGGTCGAGAAGTCGCAGGACATCGCCTCTGACACTGACATCCAGAGCTGACGTCGGCTCATCGGCAATGACGAGGCGCGGCTTGGCGAGCAACATCATCGCAATCATCACCCTCTGGCCCATACCACCCGAAATCTGGTGCGGATAAAGATCCATGGTTCGTTCAACATCGGCAATACGCACTTTTCCGAGCATCTCGGCTGCGAGCTCGAAGGCACGTTTTTTGCCGATCTTCTGGTGAAGAAGAGCCGCTTCGGCCACCTGTTTGCCAACCCTCAACACCGGGTTGAGGGAATATCGGGGGTCCTGCATGATCAACGCAATGCGATTGCCGCGAAGGCCTCGCATTGCTTTTTCGCTCCGGGAGAGCAAAGGCGAGGCTTCGAAATCGAGTGTTGAAGCTTCGACCCTTGCCGAGGGCGGTAAGAGCCGCATGATCGCACGGCCGAGGGTGGATTTGCCAGAGCCGGATTCCCCAACGATACCCACACGCTCTGCTCCCAGATCGAAGCTCACGTTCCGAACGGCCGGAATCGCGGCTTTCCCAAAGCGGACGGACAAATCCTGAACTTTAAGAATGTTTTCGTTATCGGGCATGGCGTGGATCCAGAATATCGCGAAGCGTATCGCCGACAAGATTGAACGCGAGGCTGGTGACGAGAATGGCGATACCCGGCATAACGGCGACCCACCAGTTATCGAGCATGAATTTGCGCCCGTTGGAAATCATTGCGCCCCACTCCGGATCCGGTGGTTGCGCACCCAGGCCAAGGAACCCCAGCGCTGCAGCCGTCAGAATGACGCCAGCCATGCTGAGCGTCAGCCGTACGACCACCGAAGGAATGCACATCGGCGCGATGTAGAGCAGAAGCAGTCTGGTGCTGGATGCACCGTACAGTCGGGCTGCGGCCACATAGTCCGTGTTGCGCACAACGAGCGTTTCTGCGCGCGCCAATCGTGCGATCGGTGGCCATCCTGTCAGCGAAATCGCGATGATCGCGGTGTTGAGCCCGGCTCCGAGTGCTGCCGCGAATGCAAGAGCAAGGATCAGCGAGGGAAAGCTGAGGACGATGTCTGTTGCCCGCATCAGGAAAGCATCGATGCGTCCACCCGCGAAGCCGGCCACGATCCCGATGAAAAGTCCAATCGGACCGACGATCAGCGAGACGGCAAGGACTGTCTGGATGGTGATGCGCGTACCGTAGATCAGTCGAGACAGAATGTCGCGTCCGAATTCATCGGTTCCCGCCCAGTGCGAAAGGCTTGGAGGTTGCAGTGCCTGAGACAAATTTTGCGAGGTCGCACTGTAGGGTGCTATCCATGGGGCAAGAATTGCAACGATGACCAGAAGCAGAAGCACGATAAAACCGAACATGCCCAAGGGTTCATCCGCCAGCTTTTTGAAGAAGCTCTTGAGACTTGCCACAGCGCGACTGGAAGCGCCCGAGGTCTGGCGAGGGGCGGCCAGGCTTTGATTGGTGTTCATGTCGTGGCCTCTCGCGTGCGGGGATCGAAAATCAGATAGGCCAGATCGGAAAGGAAGTTCAGCATCATGAAGATCAGTCCAATGATAAGCGTGCCGGCCAAGACAGCGTTCATATCACCCGTCATCAATGCATTGGTCATGTATTGACCGATGCCGGGCCATGAAAACACGATCTCCGTAACCACTGCGCCTTCGAGCAAGCCGCCATAGGAGATTGCGAGCACCGTGATAAGCTGTACGGCAATATTTGGCAGGAGGTGGCGCGACACGATGCGCATGCTCGACGCACCCTTGGCGCGTGCGGCGACCACATAGTCCTGGTTCAATTGCTCCAATGTGAAGCTACGTGTCATGCGGGTGATGTAGGCCATGGCAGAGTAGGCCAGGATACAAGCAGGAAGAATAATATGGTGAACTGCATTCCAGAACACCTCCGTATCGCCTGCCATCAGGCTGTCGATCAGAAGCAATCCGGTTTTGGGCTCAACAAGCCCTTCCAGATAAACGTCCACGCGCCCTGGACTGCCAGCCCACTGGAGCCCTGCATAAAAGATCACAAGGCCCACGATGCCGAACCAGAACACCGGAATGGAATGACCAACCAGTGAGATCACCCGTGTGAACTTGTCAAACCAGCTATCGCGAAAGAAAGCAGCGGTCATGCCGAGGGGAACGCCAAGCAGCGTCGATATGATAACCGCTAATGTCGCGAGTTCCAAAGTGGCAGGAAACGCGTTCTTAAGGTCCTCGGTTACGGGATTGCCTGTCAGGATCGCGGTCCCGAGGTCTCCCTGAAGAAGAGAGGTTATGTACAACCAGAACTGATGATAAAGCGGCAGGTCCAGACCCAGCCGTTCCCGCATGGCCTGATAGGCTGCGGGATCGGCCAGTTCGCCGACGATCGCACCGACGGGGTCGGTCGGCAAAATACGACCAATCACGAAGGTAACGATCAGAAGTACGAACAGGCTTATCAGCAGATGTCCGACCCGTTTGGCAAGCTCTATGAGCGTAAACTCTTTCATGTGCGCAGCGGCCTGATTATGGAGCGTCGGATTTTGTTACGCCTTCGATGCGTGTCAAAGACCAGGGGTGGCCGCTGTAGCCCTTCAGCCGACTGCTCAGAACGATGGGCTCGAAGCGTTCAAACATCGGCAAGACGGCAGGCTTCAACGCGATGAATTTTTCCTGGATCTGTTTGATGAGTTCCATCCGCTTGGCATCATCCCTTTCGCTGTTTGCCTGCTCACGAAGGGCATTGAGCTCTGGAATGTCCCAGGCAGAGCGCCAGACGAAGTTGCCTGCGTTGTTGGCTTCCTTGGAATTGTTGGGATTGGATGCGAAGTTATCCAGCGAACCAAGTGCAGTCGGCATGAACGAGCCCGTTTGCGGAATCAGCAGATCGAAATTGCGCGCGCGGTGTGCCGCGACAATATCGGCGCCATTCCCCTGCTGGATGTTCACCTTGATACCGATGTCGGCGAGGTTGGCCTGAATGGCCGTTGCCATATCCACACGCGGTGTCTGCGAAATTGTTTTAAGCGTCACGGTGAAGCCATCCGGATAGCCGGCATCTGCCAGGAGCTTCTTGGCCTTTTCAGGCTGGAAAGACCAGTCGGGGTTGGCAATGGCACCTGCCCAGTCTTCCGGGACCGGAACGTTTCGGACACGACCGTATGACCCCAGAATCGTATTCGCTATGCCTTTGTAATCGATGCCGTAAGCAATCGCTTCCCGGACACCGGGCTTGGAGAATGGCTCAGTGCCTGCATTCATTGCCAGAACGTAATAACCACCGGTCTTGACCTTATCGATGACAAAGCTCGTGTTCGTTTCGAACGTCTTGACGTCTGCAGCGGTCAGGGCACTGGCAATATCGATATCGCCGCGCTCGAGCATCAGACGGGCAGCCTGACTTTCCGGCACATGGCGCATGACAATGCGGCGCATGGTGGGTTTGCCGTCGCGATATTCATCATTGGCCTCCAGAAGGACAATGTCATTGGGTGTCCAGCGGCGCAACACGTAAGGACCTGAACCTGCGGTCTTGGTTCGAAGCCATTCATTGCCGTAATCGTTGTTGTTGACGTGCTTTTCGACCTCAACGCTGTCCACAACCGATGAAACACCCATCGCAAGACGATAGAGGAGCGCTTCCGGGATGACCTTGTCGGTCAATTCGATCCGAAATGTCTTGTCATCGGGAGCGGACACAAGACTTTCAATATTGGCAGCAGTGTATCCGGCCGTCTTGTAATTGGTCGCCGCAGATTGATCGAGCTTCAAAAGCCGGACGATGGAGAACACGACGTCCTTGGAGGTTACCGGGTTTCCGGATGAAAATGTCGCATCTTTGAGCTTGAAGGTAATACCCTTATCATCAACCTGCCAGCTTTCTGCCAGCTGCGGCTTGATTTTGTTACCGTCCTTCTGGTCAGCGAAAACAAGGCGGTCATAGGTGTTCGCCAATATTTCCTGCGTCTTGACTTCAGTGGCTTGCTGCGGATCAAGCGAGAGCACCTGGGCAAGCGACGTACCAATAACGAGTTGATCGTTCGGGGTAGCTGCGATGGCTGTCGTGGCCGTGGCCGTGGCCGTGGCAAGCGCAAGAGAAAGCGTTGCGGCAAAAACACGATTGGAACAAATTACGGTCATAGGTTTCCTCTCCAAAATTGTCGCTTCAGCGCCAGACAAGTCATACGATGATTACGTCTAATTATCGCCACTGGCACGCATCTAGTATGATGTCTTAGGCTGAGAGCCTTATCCTCTGCCCCTAGTGAACCTTAATATTGCTCGCGGCGCAAGCCGTGTTTACGCCGAGAAAGAGAGAGAAGGGGGCTTTTTGGAAATCAAACCAATGAAATCTCCGAAAGAGAATGCAATTAAAAAGCAATCAATAATCATTATTTAAACTCAAGGTAATATTAGATATTTTTGTATAAACGATAATTTTCAGATAGTTAATTATCATCATCAAATCACTTTGGGTATCGACTATAAATAGCAATCTAGTTGTAAAAATATGTTTTATACTACTTTTGGGGGAGTCTTGAATATTTAGAATTATTGCAACTCGACAATCGCTCTAAGAGGTATTATCTCTTTCAAGGCAATCAGGAGAAATGACATGTATGTTGGCACGCAATTGGCAGCCCGTGACGATGACGATTATCGGGTATGGTCACAGCTTGGCATTAACAATATCTGCGCGGACCCAGATGGCCCGATGGACAGCTGGAGCCTTGACGATCTCAAACGCTTGCGCGAGAAAGTTGAAAGCTTTGGTCTGACACTGGATATGATCCAGCTCCCCTTGCCTTCAAGCCCGATTGAGACCGCCACCTATCCAGACATTTTGCTGGCGGGTCCAAACCGTGATCGCCAGATCGATGCCATCTGCAAATTGATTGAAAACCTTGCCGAAGCGGGTATTCCTGCCGCTAAATACAATCTCAATCTCATCGGCATTCCCCGCACCCCCGATGAGCTTGGACGAGGCGGTTCACGGAATGCATCCTTCCGCTGGGACAAGACTGATCAGGATGCAGCGCCCGGTCAGGCAGGCATTCTCTCGGAAGATGAAAACTGGGAGCGGATCGACTATTTTCTTGAACGGGTCGTACCTGTCGCCGAAGCGAACCGCATCCGCCTTGCCTGCCATCCACACGATCCCTATACGCCGCCCGGTTACAAGGGGGTGACACGCGTTCTTGGAACCGTGGATGGCCTCAAGAAATTCGTCATGATGCGTGAAAGCGCTTATCACGGCCTGAATTTTTGTCAGGGAACTGTCGGCGAAATGCTTGATAATCCCCGTGAAGAGATCGAAGACGTTATTCGCTGGTTTGGCAGCCGGAACAAGATCTTCAATCTACACTTCCGTAACATTCGCGGCAAAAAACTTTCATTCATGGAAACCTTCCCGGATGAAGGCGACATGGACATGGCCCGATCGCTGAAAGTCTACAAGGAAGTGGGCTACAGATACATGATCATGCCCGACCATGTTCCCACCATTTCCGGGCGTGATCCACAAGGCGTCGCTTTTGCCTATTGTTATGGTTACACCGCCGCCTTGCTTCAGGCCCTCGATGCCTACAATTCCTAGGCTTCAGTCAAACGGGCAAGGTCCCGTTCGATCTGCGGCATCAATGGAGTCTGCCTGACCTCGATTTGAAAAGCGTGTTCCGTATTTGGTAATTCATGCATCATTGGCCTCAGGAGCGAATTTTCTGAAAACTCAATCGGGACACTGTTGGTGCAGAAACTCTGCACGCTCTGACGTCTAGGAAGTCTGACCGAGGACGTGCCGGACTCCGGTTTTGTCGGGACGACGCCTTGGCCTGTCACCGGCTGCCAGACAACGTTGCCGTGTGTTGACAAGAAGCTGCGTATGAAGCCGATAAACAAAAATGGAGAGTTGATGTAATGAGAAAGATCACATTTTTCGCGGCAACCTCCATCATGGTTGCGAGTAGCCTTTTTGCGACTGCGACGGCAGCTCTGGCTAAAACAATGGTCTATGTCTCCGCTGCAACAGACGGAGACATCAACACCTACAGCATGGATGAAAAAACGGGAGCCTTGACGCCAGCCGATAAGGTGAAGGCTGGCTTTTCTGTCATGCCTTTGGCCGTCAGCGGCGACGCTCATCATCTTTATGCTGTCGTTCGGTCACAGCCCTACCGCGTCGTGTCATATGACATCAACCAAGATACAGGTGCGCTGACGGAAAAAGCCGTCGCGGCACTGCCGGACAGTATGCCCTACGTTTCGGTAGAAAAACGTGGTCGGCTGCTGTTCTTCGCGTCCTATGGCGGAAACAAGATTGCGTCCTTGCCGATAGGCGCAGGTGGCCTTGTCAAGGAAGGCGTCAAGCAGGTCATACTGACGGGCAGAAACGCCCACTCCATCGTGAGTGACAAGACGGGAAAATACGTATTCGCTTCCAACCTCGGCTCCGACGTGATTCTGCAGTATGTTCTGAATGACGAAACGGGAATGCTTGAACCCAACAAGCCTGCCAGCGTCGCAACGAAAGCGGGACAGGGACCACGTCATATTCGTGTCTCGCCCGACAACAAGTCGGTTTATGTCGTTACGGAGCTCAGCGGCGAGGTCATTCACTTTGCACTAGACGCCGCCACGGGAACTCTGACCGAGAAAGAGACGGTCCCGGTTTTGACAGCCGATGCCGGCCTTGAGAAAGGTGTCGCGCCTCCTGCACCACCTGCGTTCAACGCGCCCGCGACAGCAATCCAAACTCCCGCGCCTGCGGTTGCTCTTCAGCCAAAGATTTGGGCTGCCGATATAGACATCACGCCTGATGGAAAGTTCCTATACGCGTCAGAGCGGTCGACAAGCACGATTGCGATCTTTGCCGTAGCCGCAGATACGGGCGCGCTGACCCGGCTTGGCTCCATTGCAACAGAAAAACAGCCGCGCGGTATTCGCATTGATCCAACGGGCCGGTTCCTGATCGCGGCGGGGGAGAAATCTGAAAAGATCTCTGTCTACAGTATCGGTCAGGAAGATGGCTCACTGCAAGGTGTCGGGCGTTACGACGTTGGCAACGGTGCAAATTGGATCGAAATCGTCCGTCTTCCGTAAAGACCGGCGCGGGTTTTACCCAACACGATCGAGCTCTCCTCGATCTTCTAGTAAAGAGTGACCGTGTCCCACCCCATGCTTATCCATAGCCCGGATCGACACCCCCGCCGACCGGGCGTATTCGACTGGTACGACAAGGAAATCAGCCCCAGAGCGCAACCTGTGGCCAGCATCCCGGCAAAAAACCATCACAAATCGACGTTCATTCTTGAGTCGTTGGGCTGATTGAAAAAGCGACAATCAAATGGAAATTTACGGACATCAGCGTGCACTCCGTTTGCCCACCCCGGCATAAATGAGCGCGGCGACAACGACCAGCATGCCTTGGAAGAGATATTGATAGGTCTGGGTCAGGCCCAGGAATGTCACGGCGTTCAGCACCTCGGTCAAGAGAACGGCACCGAGCAGGGTTCCGATGAACGTTCCACGCCCGCCCGAAAGGCTGGTGCCCCCCACAACGACCGCAGTGATGCTGGCAAGCGTGTAGTTCACACCCTGGCGGGGATCGCCCACCCCAATCTGGGTCATCAGCATGATTGCACCCAAGCCAGTCAGCAGCGAGCAGGCAATGTATCCAGCGATGAAGGTCATTTCGACAGGAATGCCAGCGCGACGGGCTGAATGCTCATTAGATCCGACAGCGCGCAGGCGCCAGCCAGCCCGCGTCCGGCGCAACACGGCTTCTGCCGCCAGTGCAGCGGCAACCAGAACGAGGAAGGCAACAGGGAGCGGTCCCCATTGCCAGTTGACCCAGTCTGTGACCGTCGCACTGATGTAGCCGCCTGGATTGTCCCGCAGCAGAAAGCTGCAGCCCTGGATCGCGATATACATCGCAAGTGTCGCCGCAATCGGCGTGAAGTTGGCAAAACGGATCAGCATGCCGTTGATCGCGCCGGTGACAAAGGCGCTGGCGAACATCAGCAGGAAGCCGACCAGCATCATTGCAGAAGAACTGTCATCTGTGATGAAGAAGGACGCGACCACGACCAGAAAACCGGTAAGGGGGCCAACGGAAAGATCGATACCGCCCATCAAGAGCGCCACCGTCTGGCCCATGGCAATGAAGCCGAGGGCAGTGGCAAGAAGCAGGATGTTGTAAATATTATAGACGGACAGGAAGTTCTCGTTCTGGCCGTAGACGTAAAGTCCAAGCAGCAAGGTCACGATAGCAAGAGGTACGGCTGGAGCATTGTCGGACCGCAGCAAATCACGCCACCGGCTGCCAGTATTCGTATGAGTAACCGTCGAACTGCTGTCGCCGTGGGTTTCAGACTTGACGGCGGCAGCAACGATGCGCTCTTCGGTGACGTCGTCACCGGCCAGGATTTCGACCACCTGTCCGCGCGACAGCACGACCACCTTGTCGCACAGGCCTTCGAGTTCAACAGCATCGGAAGAGTTGACGACGACCGGTGTTCCCGCTTCGGAGACTTCCCGCAGAATGCGATAGATTTCGAACCGGGCACCAACATCCACGCCCTGGGTCGGCTCGTCCGCGATGATAAGCCCTGGCTCGGACAGAAGTGCACGAGCCATGACAACCTTCTGCTGGTTTCCCCCTGACAGGGCAAAAATCGGCGCCTCCATTCCCGGCGTCTTGACTGCCAGCTCGCTGAAGATCGCACCGACCTGGTGGAATTCCTTCTTCCGGCTCATGATGCCCGCGACGGCGAACTTTTCAAGTGCCGAAAAGGTGGCATTCTCGCGCACGGTAAGGCTACCTGCGACACCCTCGGTATGGCGGTCTGACGGCATGAAAGCGGCTTCATGCAGGAGCTCAGGCTGCGTCAACTCGCGTCCACGCAAGACAATCTGACCCTTCACGGGCTGTAGACCGGCAAGCACACGCATGAGTTCAGGCTGGCCATTGCCCGCAACGCCGGCGATCCCGACAATCTGTCCCCTTGGCACGTCGAAACTGACGTTTTTCAGATCTTTGTTGGAGAGACCACTTACGGAAAAGCAGGTCTCCGACCCGATTGACGAGGCTTTTGGCGGGAAGGCAGATTCCAGAGTACGCCCGACAATCATGCCAACAAGATCGGTATCGCTGATCTCGCCGATCAAAGCGGTGCCGCGCACACGACCATCCCGAAGCACGGTCACGCGATCGGCAATCTGGCGCAGTTCGGCCAGACGGTGGGTGATATAAATGACAGAGGTACCCGCGGCTGCCACCTCGCGGATCCGGGCAAACAGCATGTCTGTCGAGTCCTGGTCGAGCGAGGCCGTCGGTTCGTCCAGGATCAGCACCTTCGGATCAAGCGCAAGCGCCTTGGCAATTTCGAGTAGATGTTTCTGGGCAACGGTCAGGCCGTCTGCGCGCATGCCAAGGGGAACGTGCAGCCCGACTTTGTCGAGCACGCGTCGACCAATCGTCTCGGGTTTCGCCGCAGAAAACACGGATGCAGGCAGCGCGACACGTAGGTTTTCCAGGATCGATAGGTCATCCACGATTGCCGGATGCTGGAAGCAGATGCCGATACCATGAGACTTGGCAATTTCTGGCGTCATCTGCTGGACAGGATGTCCACCAAGAATAATTTCGCCACCTGTCGGCTGTAACGTGCCGGAAATGATGTTCATCAAGGTCGATTTTCCGGCACCATTCTCGCCAAGGATGGCGTGCACTTCGCCAACGCGAAATTCCGCACTGATATCGACCAGAGCCGCAACGACAGAGAAATATTTCGAGATACCTGCCAGACGGATCACCACGTCCCGGGTGTCCGGCGCGATCTCTTGACCGTTTCGTGCCAACATTGTCTGCGATCCACCTTGATTGCTGAACCCCGGAGTGTCAGTCCTCCGGGGTCATTGATTCATGAGTTGCGGTTACTTGCCGACAACCTTCGCCTGGTCCTCGGGCTTAAGCTCGGAAGACATGTAAATAGCCCCTGGCAAATCCTTGCGGCACTGAACGCCATTCGGCTTGCCAGAGACAGAATCCTCATAGGCAGGCGCCTTGAAAATCTCTTCCTTCGGCAGTTCGCCGCCGGTTGCTAACGCCACAGCCCATTGGACCGCCAGGCGAACATTGTCGTTGCCGGTGGCAACGGTGAACAGCTTGAAGTCAGGATTGGCGGCGTGGTTGTCTTCCCAGAAGCAGCTGAGCGAATTGCCATCGGAGGTTGCCAGCGCCGGGATCGACTTGCCCTGCTTGGTAAAGGCTGGGAGCGCGCCGACAAGTGATGGGCCGAAGTCGGAGACAATCACATCGATCTTGTCGTTTTTAGCGATCTCGGCCGTCAGCACCTTCTGCGTAAGAGCCGGGTCCCAGTTGGTCACGGCGAAGGGTGCCTGATTGACGAAGACATATTCCGGACCAAGCACGCTCTTCAGGCCCTTCAACTCGTCGATGCCCTGGCTGTTGCCGGCCGGACCGCTGAGAAACAGGAGATTGCCACCCTTTGGCAAGACGCTCTTGATCCAGTTACCCCAGGTCACACCGTCGTTCTCGAAGGAGGACCCGATGAACTTGGAGTAATTCATGCCCTCCTTGCCGCCCACCGCGACCCGATACGGCACGATGATCTTCCCCGCCTTGAACACACTGGTGATCGCCGGGAGCATGGCGGGACCTGCATCACCGAAAACGACGAGTGCATCGATGCCCTTGGCTGCCATGCCCTTGATGTCAGAGATTGCCTTTTGTGTATCACCTTGGCCGTCGGCATATTCGTACTTTGTGATGCTGGGGCAGAGCTCAACGGTCTGCTTGCCGGATGCCGTCGTCACCTGACGCCAGCTGTTGCCACCATAGCCGTCGAGAAGAGCGAGCGTCGCCTTCTTGGGTCCGCACCAGGACGGCATTTCTGCCTTGGCCACGCTCGCACCTCCCAGTGCGACAAACGCAGTCGCCACCGATAGCGCCATGACCTTGGTCAAATCTGCATAATTCATGTCTGCTCCTCCACTTGTTATTGTTAGGTCGTTTTTTTGACGTTTCTGCTCCAGTTGAGCGAGTAAACGGCGATGCCAAAACCCAGCGCCAGGGCCTGGATAATCGTTTGGGCGGAATAGGGTACACCGACCGACAGCGCGAATTGGCTCAGCTGATTCAGAAACAGGGCGGCAAGCACTGTCGAGATCGGAAAACCGCGTCCACCCAGCAGCGAGGTGCCACCCAGCACGACGACAGCGACGGACGGCAACAGCAAACTGTCGCCCTGAAAGGCGGTAGGCTCGCGGGTAATACCGGCAATCAGGATACCTGCCAGGCAATAGAACAGCTGCGCATAGACATAGGCCATCATCTGGTGCGACCGGACACGCAGGCCTGCCGCCTCTCCGGCCGCCGGGCTGGCGCCGATCGCCTCGAACCGGCGACCACCGACGGTCTTTTTCAGCATGAAAGACACCAGAGCCGTCGCGCCAAGAGCAAAATAGATCGCATTGGGCAGACCAAAGGTTTCGCCTCCAGCGATCGTGGCCAGGAGATCGGTCGTGACAGAAGGAACCCCGCCAGACATCGCAAAAACCGCTGCGTAGAGAAGCGCATTGGTGCCGATCGTTGCAATGATCGCATTCATACGGAAAACGCTGATCAGGATGCCGTTGAGGACCCCGATCGAAAGGTTGAATGCCAGCGCCAGCAGCACCGCCTGATACAGGACCGCATCATTCTGATTTGGAAAATGCGTCGACACCACAACCGCAAGAGACACGGCTCCAGGAAGCGAAAGGTCGAACCCACCCTGCTGGACGACAAGCAACTGGCCGAGGCCGACAATTGCAATGATGGCTGCAAAAGGAAGACTGCCCGACAGAGCGCCCCACGAAACGCTAGACGGCGCAAAGATTAGAGAGGCGATCAGAAGCAGTGCAATCGAAAGGACAACCGTCACGAAGCTACGCGCCAGTTGAAATTGGCCCGCGCCGTAGTTGCTCGAACGCGTCGGGGTCGTGGAGATGGCACTCACCAGGGAGCTCCTTTCGGCAAGCCTGCGGACGCACGGCAGACGCGACCATTGCTTGCCAAGGGTTTTGATCGAAAGTCGGGGTCGGGACAGTAGCTCGAAAATAAAGTTGAACAGCGTGACAAACCATCTCGGTGCGATACGTCGGCTAAGGCGCCATTGAGAACGTAAAGAACCGCAACCTGCGCCCGTTTCGCATATTCGGTGAGACACGACGCCTGCTTAAAGTTTTCCATCATCGTGCCCTCCTCTCGAGACGATCAAGGTTCGTTTAAAATGAAGGAGTCAGAAAGACATATCCGAACGACGCGACAGCTAAAGCCTCAAGCTTTGGCAACAACCTGAATGCCTCCGAACCGTTGAACGGTCAGAACTGTCAAAATCAAAATGAATTACGGATTGCCCAAATTCTTGCTCCTCCAAGAATTTGTCATTGCGTCTGCCGCTAGCCCCACCGGCTGGTGAGTATACACGGGCTGACCATCAAATCACTTCAGGAAACTTACTCCTCCGAACTCCTCATCAATGACATTATGCATTTTGAAGACTGCGAAAACCACGAAAATATCCGCTTTGGATAAGTGTGTTCTATTGAGAATATTGGACGACCCGCATTCAGGGTGCCCGTCCCATGGAGTGGTAGGTTTCGATCAGCAACTCAGCATTTTGCGGCCCCGCGTCTCGCGCACGCGCTTCGATTTCATAGGCCAGTTCCACCACACGCTGGTTGATCGGGGCTGCAAGTCCATGGGCCTTCAGCGTGTCGATGACCCAGCCGTTCACTTCCTGAATCTCGGCCCGCCGGCCCTTCCGCCAGTCCTGAAGCGAGGTGGTGAGTGTATCGGCCTGTGAGAAGACAGTGAGCACCTCCTCGAATATCTGGTCGACATAGCGTTCCGGATGATTGGTGGTCACCGGCGGCATGCCGATGATCGGTACGATCCTGGCACCATCGGCGATGGCAGCCTGCATGGCCTCGTAGCCCGCAGCCCGCATCACGTCGAGCATTCCTGGACTGCGTGCGGCATCACCAAGCGGTAGGTTGACGATCGCGGAAGGAATGAGTTCGGCGGCATTGACGACGAGCTTCATCCATTTGGCAGAGCGAATGTCATCGGTGACCTCGACCCTGCCCGTACAGCGCAGGAGTTCGGCCACTGGCTCCACCCTCTTCTGGACATCTGGATCAAGTGCACCCAGAGCGAACCATGAGGTATCGTGATCGTTCTGCCGATTGGTCACACCCGGCACGAACATATTGGAGGCGATTTCGATAACGGCACCGATGGTGCGTTCGCGGCCGACAATCGCTGCGATGTCTTCATGGGTCATGCCGTTCTGAAGACCGATAACCAGGCCATCCTTTGCCAGAACCGGCTCGATCAGCTGTGTCGCCCATTTGGTATCGTAGGCCTTGACCACCAGGAAAACCAGATCGAATGGCTCCTTCACCTCGGCCACCTCGCACAGATGCAGTGCGGCAACCTTGGCATTGATCGTGCGGGTCGGCAGATGAACGGTAATCCCGTCTGCCCGGATGGCATTTACGTGGTCGGGCCACTGCTCGATAAAGGTCACATCGTGCCCGGCGAGGACGAAGTCTGCACCGATTGATGCACCTTGGGCGCCGGTTCCAAGGAAGGCAATTCTCGGTTTTTTGCTGGAACTGGATGTCACGCGACGGTCTCCTTGAATATCTGTGCGGGCAACGATTGCCCCTTCAAAATCGAAACAGTTTCCGGTCGCCACTCAGCGGATGGTTCAATGTGCAAGTCTTTGCAACGCGGGCGACACTGACGCTAGAGCGTTTCCTTGTTAAATTAAAACGCTCTAGCAGACGTAGTCCACCTGATGGCGGGCAATGCGAATACCTTCAAGATCAGCGCGCACCTTGGCGTGGGCAGGATGCTCCGCGTAGCACCGGAGCGCCGCCTCATCTTCGAATTCCGAGTAGAGAACCACGTCGCAAGCGTATGGTATGCGGCTGATGTCCAGCCCCACTTCAATGGTTTTCAAGCCCGGTATCTGTCCGATCAGGCTTTCGAACTTGGTTTTGATCATGATGGCGGCATGACGCTTCTGCTCTGGCGTATCCCCGCTGACGTTCCACATGACGATATGCTTGATCATGGCTTACCTCCTCAAGTCTCTATGGTGCGATCGCGCGGAGACGGCGTTGCCGCAAACGCGGTATTCAGACCGCTAATGCATCCGCCGCGGTGCAAGCGCGGGTTTATGGACCTGTCTCTTGGCGGCCTCTTCCGGACCGCCCAGACCGTCGTCCACGACATGGGCCGATCCCAACTCACGCATCCAGCTCGATACGATTTGCAAACACTTGCTTAGCCACGTCTTCATCTCGTTCCCTCCCATCCTTTTGCATTCCTCATCCCGGCCGTCGGCCCTCATAGGCGTTCGCCAGCAGGCGGCGAAGTCCTTCCCCTTCAAGCTCCCGTGGGTTCCAATAGGCATTCGCCATCGCCTGTTCGACAGCAGGATCAATGCCATCGGCGGGCATGCCCATCGATTTCAGCGCCATGGACGCGCCGAGCTTCTCCGCGAGATCAAAGAGCCCCCCCGCAGCATCACTTGCACCAAGCGCGCCCGCGACACGCCTCATAGCCTCGGGAGCGGCTGGTGCGTTGTAGGCCACGGCATGCGGTAGAAGTGCCGTGTGCATAGGCGCATGGGGTAGATTGAACATCCCGCCGAGCGTATGGCAAAGCTTGTGGTGCAACGCCATGCCGACGGATCCCAGGCACAGGCCGCAGAGCCAGGCGCCGTAAAGCGCATCCGCCCTTGCATCCGGATCATCCGGCTGGCGGGCAATGATGGGAAGGGCACGGGCAAAGGCCGAAATCCCCTGCTCGGCCAGCAGTGAGATGACGGGATTGCCTTCCCGTGCATAGAGAGCTTCCACCGCGTGAGCCACGGCGTTCAGACCACTGGTCACGGACATGGCAACCGGCAGCGTCAAGGTAAGGTCGACATCGTAGACGATGACCTCAGGCAGGATGCGCGGATCAGATTTTGTAACCTTTCGGCCATGCTCGGTCTCACCAAGAATAGGCGTTGCCTCCGATCCGGCATAGGTCGTCGGCACCACGATCTGTGGCAGATCGGTGCGAAAGGCGATCGCCTTGCCAAGGCCGGTCGTGGACCCGCCACCAAACGAGAGCAGGGCATTGGCGCCGACGTGCTCAACCATACTCAGTGCATCGACAGTCACGTCCACCGGCGTGTGCATCTGCGCCTTGGGGTAAAGGCCCGCAAAGCGCTGCCCCAGAACCGTCGCTATGGCTTCAGCCTGCTCTGCCTGCTCGGGGGTCGACAGGACCAGTACCCGATCGACCGACAAGCGCTCGGCCTCCTGCGCCAGAGTTCCGATTGTGCCACGTCCGAAGACGACACGCGCGGGCTGACTACGATAGACAAAATTCTGCATGCCTAACCTTCCAGTTTCTGCTGTGGCGTCACCAGCACGAAGTCACAGGTAACGGCCTGGAATGGGTTGGAAAAACCCAGCTCCGACGCCCTTGCCGGATCGTCGACAGCGTGGAAGTCCGCGATAAGATCCTGCTTCACACCAAAGACCGCATCGGAATGCAGATAGGGGCAATCCGGCGTGAAAATATGCGTTGTGATCGGCTCGAAGCCAGCGGCACCGACAATAAAGTGGATATGAGCAGGCCGGTAGGGATGACGACCCATCTGGCCGAGCAATTTGCCAACGGGACCGTCATCGGGGATCGGGTAGTATTTCGGACGCACCGACTTGAACCAGTATCGGCCGTCAGCATCGGTCGTGAAGATGCCGCGCAGGTTCATCTCGGGTTGAACGCCCTTCTGCTGAACATCATAGAACCCGTCTTCATTGGCCTGCCATACGTCAAGCATGGCACCAGCGATGGGCTGGCCCTGTGTATCGGTGACGCGCCCCGTCACAACAAGCGGTTCGCCCTTGCCGTCGAGGCAGATGTTGGCGCCACTCTCGTAGCGCGGGGCATCAGCGACGTGGAAGGGACCGAGGACCGTTGTTTCTGTCGCACCCGATGGTTTTCGGTTGTTGATGGCGTCAACGAGCATCGAGACGCCCAATATATCCGATAGCAGGATGTATTCCTGTCGCCAGTCGTTGCATATCTGGCCGGTCTCGGTCAGGAACGTGATCGCCTTGCCCCATTCCTCCTGTGTCGGCTCCACTTCCTTCACGAACGCATGCAGATGCCGGATGGCGGAATCCATGATCTCCCGCAGACGCGGATCGGAGTCGCTAGCGATCCTTGCGATGACGACCTCAGCGGAATCATCCTCGGAGAAGTAGCCGCTTTCGGCCTCGTGGTTGCGCGGATCAGTCGTCATGTTGTCACCCTTTCCTGATGTCCGTTACGGAACCATGTGATTGGCGCAAAGGCGGTGTGAGCCTCGGTGAAGGATTTGGTGGCGCCATGATCTCAAACATTCAACAGAGTAATCTTGATGCTCTTGGTCGCGTCTTTTCCAAAGCCGAAAGCCTGGACGGCATCCGTCAGCGCATAGTCGTGCGTCTGGATCGGCGACAGGTCGATGCCGGTACGCTCAAGGAACCGAATGGCTGCGGGCCACACGCCTGGTGACCCGATGCAACCCCGGACCGTCAGGTTCTTCATCTGGATCTGCCCGATGACCACGGGAACGCTGCGCCCGATATTGATGCCAACCATCGACATACGGCCGTCTTCACGCGCGTAGTCAAACGCCGCAGCCAGCGAAGCGTCATGGCCAGAGGCTTCGACAACCAGATCCGCGCCATGGCCGCCGGTCATTTCGCGAATGCGATCGGCCGCACCGCCATCGCTCGGGTCGAGTGCCGCATCTGCGCCAAGCTTGAGCGCCACCTCCCGACGGGATGCCAAGGGGTCAACGACAATCACGCGAGCACCCATTCCGATGGCAGCTGCCGCCGAAACGAGCCCAATCGTGCCGCCGCCGGAAACGACCACCGTCTCGCTTGCATTGGTGCCGCCGGAACGCAGAACGGCATAGAAACCGCAAGTGAAAGGCTCGATCAGAGCCGCCTTCTTGTCATCGACGGCGTCGGGCAGCTTGTGCAGCCATTCCGGATTGACGTTGAAGAATTCCCGATCGGCACCGTTCATGGAAAAGCCGAAATGGTGGAGACGCTCGGGGGTGCGCACCACGCATTCGCCCACCACCCTGTCGCCGATCTTGAAACCAGTCACATTGCGGCCGACCTCAACGATTTCACCACTCCACTCGTGACCTGGTGTCACGGGATAGGAGATCGGTATGATGTACCGGCCGGCGAGCAGCTCATAGTCGGAGTGGCAAATGCCGACCGCACGGGTCCGTACCAGAACCTCGTTGGGAGACATCTGCGGCATGTCCAGATCCGCGATTACGGGCTTGTCCGGTGCTTCGAATACCAAGGCTTTCATAGCAACCTTCCTGTCACAGTGTTTCGACCAAGCCCGTGCGGGCAGATCGGATAATGGCTTCCAGCAAGGCGATGTTGTTGATCATGTCCTCGCCGCTGATCGGGTAGGCGTCCAGGCCGCGCACCGCACGGGCAAAGGCACGCAGGTTGTCTCGAACCGGTTCGGCAGGAGCCACCTCACGAATGGTGATCTGCTGCCCCTTCCATCCCTCTGTGACGATCCAGCCATCCGGCGATTCGACATGCGCCTTGTCCCGCACTTCGATCCATCCAAGCGTGCCGAAGATCGCAAAGCGGGAAATGAAGGGCGTCGCAAGCGTTGCCGATACATAGGCAGATCCACCGCCCTTGAAGCGGACATGCGCGCTCATCGTGTCCCCTTGCGGAATCTGGGAGGCCAGGTTTTCACAGATGACCCGCACATCTGAAGGCGGTCCCATCAGCTTTACCGACAGATCCGTCAGATGGATGCCGGTGGCCGTCATACCGCCTGCCGGTGCCTGTTCTGCATCCAGCCGCCAATTGGAAGGGTCCAGCGTCAGAAACTTGTCGTGGCTGAAATTCGCCTCGATCTGCAACAGGCGACCGAGACGTCCGGACGTTGCCGCCTCGAGAATGTCGGCAATCGGTGGTTCGAACCGACGCTCATGACCCATGCCAAGGACGAGGCCCGCGTTCTGGCAGAGCGCAACAGAGGCTTCGGCCTCCCTTCGGGTCATGGCCAGAGGCTTTTCACAAAAGACATGTTTTCCGGCGGCGACAGCTTGCGCAATCTGCCCCTGATGCAGCGCGTGCGGCGTCGCCAGGATCACGGCTTCGACGTGTGGATCTGCAAGCGCCGCAGAAAGGTCCGAGGAAAACCGCATGCCAAGATCGGCGGCAAAACCCTGCACGTCCATATTGGGGTCAACACCATGGACGAAACGCATCTCTGCCCCACCGGCGTTGACGAGGGACGCCATCTTCTTGCCCCACCAGCCAAGGCCCACAATCGCAGCACCGACAGGACGTTTTTCTGCCGCGCTCATCGATTGTCGACCCGCTTGCTGAACGGATGAATATTCACAGAAGCCCAGACACCGGCAACACTGAAAGGATCGGCCTTGTTGAAAGCGACGACCTCTTCCTTGGTTTCAGCTTCGAACAGGAAGAGCGAGCCGATCATCGTCTCGTCATCGTCCGCAAGAAGCGGACCTGAGATGATGGTCTTCGTCTTGCCAGCGGCAAGGTAGGCTTTGTGGGCATCATAATGGGAAAGCCGTTTCTCGACGCCGCCAGGGTGATCAAGGCAATGAACGATGTAATGCATGACGAAACCTCTTTGATTCAGGCGTTTCAGGTCTTGCAAGCAGCCTGGTCAGCCAGGTGCCGCATTTTGGTGATCAGTGCCAAACGTGCCGCCGCGTTACACTCTTGTCGTCAGCAGTCTGAGACAGGGCTCGTCGGGGTTCACCCCTTCATGTTGACGAGGATCTTCATGTGAGAGGCGTTCGGATCGAGCAGCGCCTCGAACCCCTTGTCGACTACATCCTCCGGAGAAATCTGCGCGGTGACAATCTGCTCGACCGGGAAAATGCCCGCGCCGATCATCTGCGCAATCCGTGGCCAGATCGTCACCGGATAGCACCATGTCGCCTCGACCGTGATGTCCTTCAGTGCCCACAGCATGGCGTCGATAGCAGCGGGTTTTACGTGCAGTCCGACCTGGACGACGGTTCCCTGACGTCTGACGGCTGCGGCACAAAGATTAAGCGAGGCTTCCGCACCGACGCATTCGAGCGCGACGTCGACACCCACCCCATCTTCCGTATGCTGACGGAACAGGGCTGTCGTATCTGTCTCGCGTGGATCGAAGACGATTGCCTCCGGCACAAGTTTCTTCGCCAGCGCCCGGCGATTGGCATTGAGTTCGGAGACGAAAATGGTCGTTGCACCAGCCGCGCGGGTGGCAAGCAGAACGAGCGCACCGATCGGGCCCACACCGGACACCAGAACAGTGCTTCCCGCTTCCACCCCGCCGCGATCGACCCCGTAGAGGGCAACAGCCGCCGGTTCGATCATCGCAGCCTGAACGTCACTCACACTGTCGGGCACCGGAAAAACATTGTAGCCATTGACAACAGCCAGTTCGCCCATTCCACCCCAGTCCCAGGAGAGACCGACACAGGCCATCTTTTCGCTCAGGTGATAGAGCCCACGGCGTCCATAATAATCGTCACGTGGCGAGATGAGTGGCTGCACGGACACTCGGGTTCCCGGCGTGACATGGGTCACGTTGCGGCCAACCTCAATCACGCGCGCCGAGAACTCATGTCCGAGGATTTGCGGTAGGATCGCGCCAGAATAGACATGGGGCGTCGCTGGCGTGACAATCGGTCCGGCGATGTATTCGTGCAGATCCGTTCCGCAGATGCCGCAGACCAATGGCTCGATGAGCACCATATCATCTGAAAGCGGCCCAGAGGGCGCTGGCACATCTTCGACCCGAATATCTTTGCGCGTATAATAACGAACTGCTTTCACCTGCTTGTCCTTCCCATACAACCGGCTCAACCTCGCGAACCATGAATATCGTCATCAAACCACCGAGCGTTCAGATGCCCTCTGTTGGCTATCGCGCAGGGAGAACCGCACAAGGGCTTTCCATGAGGCGGCGCGACCATTCGTCCAGCCAGCGCTCACGCTTGAAAAACAGAAAATTCCGATAACGTTGCTGCATCACGAATCCTCCTCCGACCCTCGATCTGACCTCAGGCAACAGAAATCGCTTGCAAAGTGCCGTAAAGCACGCCTGCAACATCCTCTTGTTTCTGTCAGCTTTTCCTCCCACGGAACGCTGAACGATCCGATGGCAACGCTAATGGATTACCCAACGCCTCACAGCCGAAGATTTATCCGAAACGGATATTTTGTGCCGAGCTTTCGATCGGCAGTTCGCCATAGTGATGGGCGGGAGAGCATGACGCGGCGCGCCGGACGTGCAGCTTCAACATGAGCGCTCCGTGAACGAGAGCCGGTTCGCTGGCTCGCCATGAGTGAGTGACGACACGGACGGGAGGGTACCATGAACGAAAAGGTTTCGGTCGGATGGGCTGGCATCGGCAAAATGGGGGCGCCCATGAGCCGCCGCGTGCTGGATGCGGGTTATCGGCTTCACGTCTACGAGCCACTGCCGGAAAACCGGGCGACAATCGTCGCCGAGGGTGCAGACGTCGCCCACACGCTGGAAGACCTCGCCGCTGTATCTGATGTGGTTATCCTCACCATTCCCAACGATGCCGTATTGCGTGATCTCATTTTTGGGGCCGGAGGGCTCGCCGGCGTGATGAAAGCTGGCCAGACATTGATCGAGATGAGCACTGTCTCACCCGCGATCTCTGCCGAGGTGAACGAAGCCATGGCTGCACTTGGTGTGGCTTACCTGCGGGCACCGGTCTCAGGCAGCACGGCGACGGCGTCCGCTGGTACGCTTTCCGTCATGGCGTCAGGACCGGAACAGGCATACAAAAATGCCGAACCGATCTTCGAGTGCTTTTCCGCCCGCCGCTTCTACGTCGGCCAGGCGGAAGAGGCACGCTATCTGAAACTTGTTCTCAACGCGATGGTGGGTGCCACGTCAGCGCTTCTCGGGGAGGCCCTGACACTTGGTCTCAAGGGCAATCTATCGCTCGATACGATGCTCAATGTCATTTGCGAGAGCGCGGTTGCCTCGCCCCTGATCGCCTACAAGCGGGATTTGCTGGTCCAGCGCAACTTCGACCCTGCCTTCTCTGTGGCGCAGATGATGAAAGACTTCGATCTCATCCTCGACGCTGCGCGCGCAGATCATATTCCGATGTACATGGCGTCGATGATCCGTCAGCAATACGAAGCCGCATATGCAGAAGGATTGGCGGAGAAGGACTTCTTCGTGCTTTTCGAGCAATCCGAACGCCTTGCCGGGATTGTGCCGCCAGTTGCCGAATAGCCCCAACAAACCAGCATGGGACATGGACCGCGCCTAGCCAAAGGGCGCGCCAGCCGCTAGGAACATCGTCACAATGCGCGACGGACGGGAGGCCGACGTGAACGACTATGAAATGCTCCGGGTAATCGAATTTCTGGAAAAGACCCGGCGCCCCTTTCACGAGGTGATTGCCGGCTTCGACGAGGATCCCGTCTGGAAAATCGCGATCTTCCTGATCAAGGCCCACATTCACAGCCAAAGTGTGGCGATCTCTACGCTCGGACAGGAATCCGGCTTGCCCTATGCTACCTCGATGAGGCTGATCAATCGCATGGTCGACAGCGGCTACATCATCAAGGTACCGAAAGGCTCATCCGGCAAAACCTTCTCGCTACAACCAAGCGAAAAGCTGCTGCAGTCCTTCCAGGCCTATGCCGGCAAGACAAAGTCCCTGCTGGCGCAGACGCTCGGCTTGCGCAGTGGCGAGCAGGAGGACGACTACTACTTCGGCGGCACCCCTCTCGGCTCGCACATCATTCCGCCCATGCGACTGGTGCAGAAGCGGGTGGAATCCCACATCGAGTTGCGCTTCCTTCTCAATGACGACAACTACTTTTCCGCAATGCGCAACATGTGGGCCGACTTCCGCAACAATCTCGCCTCGCGGAAGAACTTCGAGCTTCTGCCCCTGCCTGACCTCTATCGCCGTGTTCTGGAAAATCGCTCCAAACCGGTCTCGGATTACGACGTGCTCGCAATCAACATGCCTTGGCTCGGCGAGTTCGCAGAAAAGGATATCGTCCGGCCGATCGACGCACTGATCCAGAAAACCGGGATCAATCCACTCGATTTCCATCCCTCCATCTGGTCGACCGCGCACTGGAACGGCCGGGACTACGGCGTTCCCGGCTATTGCACGGTCGAGATTCTGGCGGCTCGAAAGGACTTGTTCGCCGATGCCGGGCTGGATTTCCCCCGCAAATTCGAGGATGTCCTCTCCGCCGGACGCTCCTTCCATGCGCCGCAGAACGGCATGTACGGGGCGGTTTGGGACGGCGCGCGGGGCATGCCGATTGCCTCAAGCTTCCTGTTCTTTCTCGGCGCCTGCGGCCAGCCAGCAATTTCATTGAGACGATCACGGGCCGGTTTTACGTTCGAAGGTGTCAATCTTGAGGAATTGCACTGCACCGTCGTGTCAGATGCGGGCCTTGCTGCACTAGATTTCATGCGCCGGCTGATGGAAATCTCGCCGCCGGACATTCTCAACATGGCTTGGGACAGAACGCTCGACGTCTTCATGAAGGGAAAGGCCAGTCTGGGCTATTTCTGGACCATGCGGGCTGCGCGGTTCGAATACGACGTCCAGTCCGTGGTCAAGCGGCGGGTCGAATACCTTCCGCAACCCGCAGGACCCGGTGGAACACGCGCCTCGCCGATCGGCGGCTTCCTGTTTTGCATTCCCTCAAACCTGCCGGAAGAACGGGTCGAACTTGCCGCAGACGCGATCGCATGGATGGCCTCGCGTGAGGCAATGAAAGCCCATGTGAAAAACGGTTTTCCAATTGCCCCTCGCTTTTCTGTGAGTGCGGACCCAGAAGCGGCGGCCAGTTCGCCAATCGTGCGTTTCGTGGACCAATTGGCCAAGAAAAACCTGCTACACACCTGGCAGCGCCCCAACATTCCGCAATACGCCGCAATCGAACGGATCCTGGGCGAAGAGGTGCACGACGCCTTGTCGGGCATCAAAACAGACAAGGCAGCGCTCGCGGACGTGGCAGACCGGATAAACCGAGAACTCAGGTCTCCTACCCATTAGGAGCCCCGTACCTCAGAGGCACGGCGCCACCAAGCTTACGGTCGCTGCAACCAGTTTATGCATCTGCATCTGAGTTGCGCGCAACGTTTAAGCTGTAAACCTTCCTTCTGTATTTTAGCAAAACGCCATAACGATGATTCAAGAGCATGAAATATTTCATGAAAATCTAGTTTCATCAAAACTGGCATGAAAAATGCCTATCATATCGCGACCGGGTTCGTGTCCGGCAATAACTCTAAAAAGAGGGAACGGTATGACGCAGACTTCGAATAAGGCGACCCCAGTGGGTAGCCTTCGGAAATCCATTTTCGCCGGAGTGGCTTTGCTTGCCCTGATTGCGTTTGGCAATAATACGGCCCTTGCTGCAGGTACGCTTCGGATTGGTATGACGGCATCCGACATCCCGTTGACCACGGGCCAGGCCGACCAGGGCGGCGAAGGCCAACGCTTCATGGGATACACGATCTACGATTCGCTGATTGAATGGGATTTGTCGAGCGCCGACAAACCTTCAGTCCTCACGCCGGGGCTTGCTACCTCGTGGGAAATCGATGCTTCAGACAAGCTAAAATGGGTTTTCAAGCTACGCGATGGCGTCAAATTTCATGATGGCAGCGCATTCACCGCCGATTCCGTCGTTTGGAACCTTGATAAGCTGCTCAAAACCGATGCGCCACAGTTCGATCCACGCCAGTCAGCACAGGGAAAATCGCGTATTCCAGCCGTCGCAAGCTACAAGGTCTTGGACCCGCTGACGCTTGAAATTACCACCAAGACCCCGGATGCGACGCTGCCCTACCAGCTGAGCTGGATCACATTGTCGTCGCCCGCCAATTGGGAAGCGCAGGGCAAGAGCTGGGATGCCGTAGCGCAGAAACCATCGGGCACCGGTCCGTGGAAAATGGAAAATGGCTTTACGCCGCGCGAGCGTGCTGAACTCACGCCAAACAAGGAATACTGGGACAAGGCCCGCGTGCCGAAGTTGGACAAGCTTGTGCTCATTCCTCTTCCTGAACCGAATACCCGCGTTGCGGCACTTCGCTCTGGCGAAGTTGACTGGATCGAAGCGCCGCCACCGGATTCAGTGGCCTCGCTGAAGGATGCGGATTTCCAGCTTGTCACCAATGCCTATCCGCACAACTGGACATGGCACTTCTCACGTGTCGAAGGTTCACCATGGAATGACGTTCGCGTCCGTAAGGCCGCTAACCTCGCCGTTGATCGAGAAGGCCTGAAGGAACTGCTCGGCGGATTGATGATCCCTGCCGAAGGTTATCTGCCACCCGGTCATCAGTGGTTTGGCAACCCGACCTTCAAGCTCACCTATGATGTCGAAGCCGCCAAAAAGCTGATGGAGGAGGCCGGATATGGGCCTGACAAGCCGATAAAGACCAAGGTGATCATCTCGTCATCGGGCTCTGGCCAGATGCTGCCTTTGCAGATGAATGAATACATCCAGCAAACGCTCGCCGAGATCGGGATCCTGGTTGAGTATGAAGTGGCGGACTGGAACACCGTCATCAACATCTGGCGTGCCGGTGCCAAGGATGCCAGCTCCAAGGGCGCCACCGCCGTCAATTACAGCTACTTTATCCAGGACCCGTTCACCGCGCTCATCCGCCAGTCCCAATGCAACCTGGTGCCTCCAGCCGGAACCAACTGGGGCTTTTATTGTGATCCGGAAATGGACAAGCTGTTCGATCAGGTTCGTAACAGCTTCGTGCAGGCCGATCAGGACAAGGTGCTCCAGAAGATCCACGAGAAATACGTTGATGAGGCACTGTTCCTGATGGTCACACATGACGTCAACCCGCGGGCGATGTCCAAGAAGGTCAAGGGTTTTGTGCAGGCGCAGAACTGGTTCCAGGACTTCTCGCCAGTTTCTATTGAAGAATAACGCCGGGACTGGTGACAGAAGGATGCGCCGGTTTCCGGCGCATCCGGCAGTGTTCCCCCATTTTTTCCGTGAGGACCACCATGCTGGCCTATACTTTGAAGCGCCTTATCCATCTGATCCCCGTTGCGATCGGCGTCAGTATCGTCTGCTTCCTGCTCATTCACATAGCGCCCGGCGATCCGCTTGCCGCCATCTTGCCTTCTGATGCCTCCGCTGAACAACAGCAACAGGTTCGAGCCTTTTATGGTTTCGATAGACCGCTTGTCGTGCAATATGGGATGTGGGCAGGGAGGGCGCTACAGGGCGACCTCGGCCAGTCGATTGCCACTGGACGCCCAGTCCTTGGCGAAATCGCCGATGCAGTGGTCAATTCGCTCATTCTCGCCTGCGCCGCCACACTCATCGGCTTCACGCTGGGCGCCAGCCTGGGCTTTCTGGCAGGCGTCTATCGCGGGACGTGGATCGACAAGATCGCCTCAGGCATCTCGATGATCGGCGTCAGCATTCCACATTATTGGCTTGGCATGGTGTTGGTAATTGCGTTTTCGGTCACGCTCGGCTGGCTGCCGGCCATGGGTGGTGGACCCGGCGGGTCGGATGGTCGAGCGTTCGACTGGAGCTATATCCGCTATCTCATCCTGCCCGCAATTACCATGTCGGTCATTCCGATGGGGATCATTGCCAGAACCATCCGGTCATTGGTAGCAGATATACTGGCGCAGGATTTCACGCAGGCTCTGGCTGCGAAGGGTCTGATGACGTCACAAATCCTGCGCCACGTCATCCGCAACGCAGCCCCTACCGCGATCTCGGTCATGGGCCTGCAGCTTGGCTATTTGCTTGGCGGGTCGATCCTCATAGAAACGGTTTTCTCCTGGCCCGGAACAGGTTTCCTGCTCAACGGGGCCATCTTTACCCGCGACCTGCCGGTCTTGCAGGGCACCATCCTCGTGCTGGCGATGTTCTTCGTGCTTGTCAACCTCATCGTCGACGTTGCGCAAAGTGCCATCGACCCACGCATTCAGAGGAGCTGAGCCATGTCATCCGCGTCCTCGTTCACGCCAGCAGCATCTGCCAACCTTGCAGCGCCCGTGGCCATCGTTCGCTCACCGGGCTTCTGGAGCGGCGTTGTCCATCGCCTCTGTCGTGATCCCGTTGCACTCGTGGCGCTCGGGTTGATCTTCGTTTTGATCCTGATCGCCATTTTCGCTCCCTATCTGGCGCCCTATGATCCCGCCAAAGCCAGCGTTATCCGCCGCCTGAAACCGATTGGTACGCCGGGCTTTATCCTGGGAACGGACGAACTGGGCCGCGATATCCTTTCGCGGCTGATCTACGGCGCTCGCCTCTCGCTGATTATGGGTGTCATCCCCGTGCCAGTCGCATTCGTTATCGGCTCGGCCATTGGCATCATTGCCGGTTACGCAGGCGGCATCGTCAACACGCTGATCATGCGCACAATCGATGTGTTCTATGCTTTTCCATCAGTGCTTCTGGCGGTGGCGCTATCGGGCGCCCTTGGTTCTGGACTGACCAATGCTCTCGTCTCGCTGACGGTGGTGTTCATCCCGCAGATAGCGCGCGTTGCCGAAAGCGTGACCACACAGGTCCGTCGTCTCGATTATGTCGATGCGGCGCGGGCTTCCGGTGCAGGCCCGGCGACGATCATCACGGTGCATATTCTCGGAAACGTGCTGGGACCGATCTTCGTCTTCGCCACGAGCCTGATTTCAGTGTCGATGATCCTCGCTTCTGGCCTGTCCTTCCTAGGGTTGGGCGTCAGGCCGCCCGAAGCGGAATGGGGACTGATGCTCAACACGCTCCGCACGGCGATCTACACCAACCCTTACGTCGCCGCTCTGCCGGGTGTCATGATCTTCTTCACGTCGATCTGTTTCAACCTTTTCTCTGACGGCCTGCGCAAGGCAATGGATGTGAAATCATGAGCAAGATCGTCGTATCTCCGCCCATGGTGGATTTTCCGACCGGCGAACGCGGAGGCCCGTTACAGCCGCTGATCTCGGTGCGAGGCCTGCAAAGGCACTTTCCGGTCAAAGGGAGCGGCCTCTTCTCTCCCAAGAAGAAGGTGCGTGCCGTCGATGGCATCGATTTCGATATATTGAAGGGCGAAACGCTCGGCGTCGTCGGGGAAAGCGGTTGCGGCAAATCCACAACGGCACGCGTTCTGATGCAGTTGATTCGGCAAGACCAAGGCGAGATCCTGTTCGATGGAGAAACAGTCGGTGGCACGCTGGCACTCAGCGAATACCGCAGGCAGGTCCAGATGGTCTTTCAGGACAGCTACGCCTCGCTCAATCCGCGTCTGACGATCGAGGACTCGATCAGCTTCGGGCCGCGTGTGCACGGCGTTTCAGCACGGGTCGCCATGGCACGCGCCCACGATCTGCTGCACCGGGTAGGGCTGGAGCCGGGCCGGTTTGCCGGACGCTATCCGCACGAGTTGTCCGGCGGCCAACGCCAGCGTGTCAACATCGCCCGTGCGCTGGCACTCGAACCGCGCCTCGTCATTCTCGATGAAGCCGTATCGGCACTCGACAAATCCGTCGAGGCGCAAGTGCTCAATCTGCTTCTCGATCTTAAACGGGATTTCGGCCTAACCTACCTGTTCATCTCGCATGATCTCAACGTCGTGCGCTTCATGTGCGACCGGGTGATGGTGATGTATCTGGGCAAGGTGGTCGAGATCGGCAGCCGTGATGCGATCTTCGAGCATGCGGGACATCCCTATTCTTCAGCACTGCTTGCCTCAATGCCGAAAATAGATCCTGCAGAACGCACCACGGAACCGCCGCTGTTTGGCGATCCGCCAAACCCCATCGATCCGCCGTCCGGTTGCCGTTTTCACACCCGGTGCAATTTCGCCGAGCCGGTCTGCTCGGCGACGGCGCCGCTGCTGTTCGGCGAAAGCTCTGATCACTCGACGGCCTGTCTGATGCCGGTGCCGGGTTCCGGCCACAGCCGGGCACCTGCATTGCGCACACCCGTTCAGATGGAGGCATGAGCATGTCTGAAATCGCACCGATGATCGATATCAAGGATCTCTCTGTCACCTTCAGGCGCGGCCGCAATCCGGTCAGGGCCGTCAACGGTGTGAGCCTGACTGTTCGTCCCGGCGAAGTCGTAGCCCTTCTGGGTGAATCAGGTTCCGGCAAGAGTGTGACGATGCGCTCACTGCTGCGTCTGCATCCGCCCGGAACTCTTATCGAGGGTGGTGTGCATGTGGCCGGGCGCGATGTCATGGCATTGTCGAAGCGAGACCTCGGAGATTTGCGCGGTCCGATTGTCTCGATGGTGTTCCAGGAACCGCGTCTGGCGCTAGACCCTGTCTATACACTCGGTGATCAGATTACGGAAACCATACTGCGGCACGAGAAGGTGAGCCGGATTGAAGCACAGGCAAGAGCGCTGGCTCTTTTCCAGAAAGTGAAAATACCCTCGCCCGAGCGAAGGCTCGGTAACTATCCGCACGAAATGTCTGGCGGAATGTTACAGCGTTCCATGATTGCCATGGCAATCGCCTGCAATCCGAAAGTGCTTCTCGCCGACGAGCCGACGACGGCGCTTGATGCGACGGTACAAATACAGATTCTGCTTCTGATCCGCGAGTTGCAACGCGAATATGGTCTTGCCGTGATCTTCGTCACCCATGATATTGGCGTTGCTGCCGAGGTCGCCGACCGCATCGCAGTGATGTATGCAGGGCGGATCGTCGAGGAAGGCAAGGTTGCAGATATTATCCGCCATCCACGCCACCCCTATACGCAGGGCTTGCTCGGTGCTCGCGTCGAGTTGGCAAACGGTCGAGACCGGCTGATCACCATTCCCGGCTCGCCCCCCGATCTCGCAAACCTGCCATCAGGCTGCGCCTTTGCGCCTCGCTGCGAAAGGGTCTCCGACGAATGCCGTGCGGACGTGCCCCCCCTCTTTCCGCATTCTGACGCTATGGGTCAGGTGGCTTGTATTCATCCCGGTTAGCTGTCTCCAGCATCAACCGACCAACAATGAAGAAGGAGGCGCGCTCTGATCCTCGGTGTGCGTTCAAGACAATGCCGCTGATCCGACTGATAAATCCGAATACGTCCCAGGCCACAACACGAATGATGACGTCTATCGCGCGTTCCACGCTTGATTCATTTTTCGATCTAGAGGGAGTAACCGCGACAGACGGAGTTCCGATGATCCTGGATGCCATGCAGCTTGCTGCTTCGGAACAAGGTGTTGTCGATATGGCTGTTGTCGACAAGAACAGACTGAGCGGCATTATCATCGGCGCCTTCGGTGATCCTGCCATAGATCTCGTGCGCAAGCGCGTGAATTGCCCGGTGGTCGGTCTTTGTGAAGCGAGTATGCTGGAGGCCTCCGCAGGTGCGCGTAAATTCGGCATCGCGACAGTCACGCCGCGGCTCGTGGAAAGCTTTGGCGCCAAGGCGGATAGTCTTCAGCTCGCCCATCTCTTCACCGGAACAAGGCTAACCGCAGGTGATCCCGAGAGGCTGGTAGCCTCGAAAGAACGGCTCGAGGAGGCGTTGTTTCACGCGGTTCAGGAATGTTTTGAAAAGGATGGTGCGGATGCAGTCATCATCGGCGGTGGACCGCTGGGGCAGGTAGCGTTCACCCTCGCAAATCGGTTCCGGCAACCTGTCATCGCACCCATACCCGCAGCGATAAGGCTGCTTGTCCAACGGATGAAAGATTGGACCGTGGATCAAACATAACAGTCGGATTGCTCTGGCGTTTCGCAAGCTGGACAAGCTCAGACCACGGTTTTGCATCCATGGACATGCGCATCCGATTTTCTGCGACACCCCTACGGAGTTGGACTTGTCCTTCAAAGAACGCTCATTTCTTTATCGGGTCCGGCAGGCTCTGCCGACCCTGCATCCGGCGGAGCGGCGGCTGGGAGATTTCGTGTGCGATTTTCCCGGCGAACTGGCAAGCTATTCGGCATCTGAACTGGCGATACTGGCACACGTCTCAAAGGCGACCGTCTCTCGCTTCGTGCAAAAGTTGGGTTATGAAAATTATGACGAGGCAAGACGCCATGCGCGCGCCGAAAAACAGACGGGGTCACGGCTCTTTCTGTCGGCGAAGGGCATTGCATCGGATGGTCAATCGATTGCAGCGCATGTCGCACAGAGCATAACAAATATTGAAACCACGTTTCTGTCGATATCGGACAGCCAGATCGACGCCATCGCGGAAGCCCTTTCTTCGGCTCGAAAAGTCTGGGTCGTGGGGTTCCGCAGCAGTCAACCCTTCGCGTCCTATCTGCAATGGCAATTGACGCAGGTTATAGAAAACATCGTCGCCATTCCTGGTCCGGGCCAGACGCTCGGTGAACATCTGGTCAGCATCATGCCGGACGACGTGGTGGTGTTCTTTGGTCTGCGTCGTCGGATTGCTGGCATGGATATGATCCTCGAGCAGATTGAAAAGGCAAGGCCGAGATTTCTTTATGTGACGGATGAGGGGGCTCCGCTGCTGGGCAGCGCAACCTGGCACATCTATTGCCAGACGCTCGCGCCCGGGCCGCTCTTCAACCACACCGCGGTCATGGCCTTGTGCCACCTCATCATAACCCGCTGCCTCGAAAAAGCGCACGTCACTGGCCGCTCACGTCTTCGCGCTATTGAGGCGATAAACGACAGCCTGGATGAACTTTAAACGCGTCTGTCGTATTTGGCAGGATAACTCGATAACCACCCGGTTTTTAACGGCACGCGTCCGTAGAATTCTCCAGGCGTGGCCGCAATAATCAACGGTGTTGTCTTAAGGTTTGAGCATACGGTTCGAGAGCCAGTGGGTGCGCATGAGTTGCCTGATGTTATCGGATCACTGGGCTCGTTGGATATTTGCCAGCGTTTGTGAAACATGATGAGGATAGCGTGTGCGTCATCGGCGACGTCGCGGGGTATCACGGGCCGATGCTGGCTCTTGGCATTGGTACCAGGTGCCCGAAGAGCGCAATATTTACGCGTGAATCAACACTGTGCGCTTTTTCAACGTCACAGGAGGCGGTGTCCCATGACGCAAGATATCGTTTAAGATATCGGCTAGCAGACCGGAACCACGCCGAGGGAGCCCGGCCTTCATCCCTGTTTGGACATTGGATGTCGTTGTAAGAACTGGAATACATGAGAGGCGACGCGCTCAGTCTCGATATCGGGAAAGAAATGTCCACCGGGGACCGCATGAACCTCAAGGTTGGCACAGAACGGAATCCAGACCGACGGCATGTCGTAGAGCCTGGCCATGGCACCTGATTCTCCGTACAGGACCAATGATGGTGCTGCTACCAGCCGCTCGCGATCTTGGAGGTCATTGGCAAAGTCGACTTTCACAGCGGCTCTATAGTCGTTGCAGCTTCCAGAAATCGCATCATGGTCATGCCAAGATGCACGATATGCCATCAGCTGATCATCTGCGAAATCCGTCGCTATCGCCCCGCCCCAGCCAAACAGACAGGTCTCGTAAAACAGATCCGGATTGGCCTTGATCATTTCCTCCGGAAACGGTGCTGGTTGCGCAAGGAAAAACCAATGCCAATAGCTTTGCGCAACCTCCTTTCGAAGGTCACTCAGCAACTGAACAGTCGGCACGATGTCTATCAGCGTCACGCTCGCAACCGCGCCTTCGTGATCCAGACATAGACGGTGGGCAACACGCGCGCCGCGGTCATGACCGACAACATGAAACCTGTTGTAACCGAGGCGGCTCATCAGTTCCACCTGGTCCACAGCCATGGCGCGAAAGCTGTAGTTTGACAGGTTCGCGTCGGCCACGGGCTTGGACGACTGTCCGTAGCCGCGAAGATCCGCGCACACCACCCGGTAGCCGAGCGCAACGAGTGCTGGCGCGATCTTCGCCCAGAGCGCTTTGTTTTGTGGAAACCCGTGTAGGAGTAAAACGGGATCCCCGGTACCGGCAGCAACGTAGGAAATCTCGACCCCGTTGACTGCAACTCGACCGCTTTCAAAACCTGCAAAGAGTGTCATTGGTCAAGCAACGATCTTATCGGCAGATACGCTGCTGTCTTGTCCACTGGCTGAAGCTGTCGGGTCAACACCGACCAGCTTGCTTACATCGTCCAGGCGTTTGGCTTGCTCCTGCGAAAGCTTGATCGAGACCGCGCCGATATTGGCTTGCAACTGCGCCAGCGACCGTGGACCAATCATCGGTATCGCACCATGAATACCGGCCCAGGCAATGGCCACACGGTCGGGGCTTGTCTCGAGTTCCCCGGCGATTTCGAGCACGGTATCGAGAATGCGTGTGCGCTGTTCGCTGTTCTCGGCCTGGAAGACGCGCCCTCCCATTTTTTCTGCACGGCCGATTTCGCCGTTTCGATATTTGCCTGTTAGGACACCACCACCTAGCGGAGACCACGTCACAATACCAAGGCCAAGTGCCTTGGCGGCCGGAAACAGATCAGCTTCGGGCTCGCGATGCACGAGGCTGTGCTCAAACTGCGCTGCGGCAATTGGGACGGCGCGGGTGAGTTCAGCGATGGTCACGGCGCGCGCAATCCGCCAGGCCGGAAAATTCGACAGACCTGCGTAAAGAATTTTGCCCGCGCGCGCGAGGTCGTCAAGCCCACGAACAATCTCTTCCGAGGGGGTCAAGCCATCAGGGTGGTGAACCCAAAAAATATCGATCCGCTCGGTTTTTAACCGCTTGAGGCTTCCTTCCAGTGATGCGACCATGGCTTTACGGCTATTCCCAGTCATGAGACGGTCCGCATTCGGGGTCGCTCCACTGGTGTATTTGGTCGCCAGCACGAAATTTTCACGACGATCGTGCAACAGTTCTCCGATGATCTCCTCAGATTGCCCGAACTGATAGATGTCAGCGGTATCGATGAAATTGCCACCCGCTTCGGCATAGGCATTGAAGATGGCAGTGCATTCTTCCGCTGTGGCGCCATGTCCCCAGCCTGTGCCGAAGTTAGCAGTGCCAAGCGCGATTTGTGATACGCGCAAGCCGGTGTTTCCAAATGGGCTATAGTTCATGATATTTCCTTTTCTAGCGGCCGGTCAGGCCATTTTCGGTTTTTGGATGAGATTTGTTTTTTGAATGGCGAACACTGCGATGGCAGCGATCAGGCAAATCAAACCCGCAATATAGAAAGCGGGAAGATAGGTGGCGTAAAGACTGCGGGTTAGCCCCGCACCCCAGGCGGCAAGAGCTGCGCCGATCTGGTGGCCGAAGAAGATCCAGCCGAAAACGATGGTAGCGTCAGGCCCGAATTTCTCCGCTGCCAGTTTGACAGTAGGTGGAACGGTGGCCAGCCAATCAAGGCCATAAAAGACCGTGAAGATGGTGAGCTCATAGAACCCGAAATCGGTGTAAGGCAGATAGAGAAGCGAGAGGCCGCGCAGGGCGTAGTACCAGAACAGCAGCCAGCGGCTGTCGAATCGGTCTGATAGCCATCCAGAGCCAATGGTGCCGATGAAATTGAAAGCCCCGATGGCTGCAAGCATGCCGGCGGCCATGACAGGTGCAATACCGAAATCACCGCAGATGGCGACCAGATGGGTCTGCACAAGGCCGGTTGTTGTCGCCCCGCAGATGAAGAAGGTACCGAACAAGATCCAGAATGTGCCGGACTTGGCAGCGACACGAAGGACGCGAAGGGGTGCGACAAGCGTTTTTGCGAGCGATGGTGCCAGTGTTTCCGGCGCGGGCGCTTCCGTCGCCCCGTAGGGCAGGAGGCCGATATCGGCAGGCCTGTCGCGCATCAGCAAGAGAACGACGACGGCGCTGAGCCCGAGCAATGCCAGCAGCAGACTGAGCGCGATACGCCAGCCCCATGCTTCGGAGAGTGTGGCAAAGGCCGGGAGAAATATGACCTGTCCCGTGGCCACGCTGGCGCTGAGCAGGCCGATGACCAGACCGCGCTTGGCAACAAACCAGCGGGTGGCGACAGTCGCGCCCAGGACCATTGCGGTGAAGCCTGTTCCCAGCCCCACAACGACGCCCCAAAGAAGGAACAGCTCGGTCAGGGTTGTCATCGTGAAGGAACCGACAACGCCAGCGGCAATCAATGCAAGCGCGAAAATGGAAACGCGCTTCACCCCGAAACGGGTAATAAAAGCCGCGGCGAAGGGACCGACAGCACCGAAAAGAAGAAAGCGAATGGCAAATGCCGCAGAAATATCGGCGACGTCCCAGCCGAATTCCTTCTGTAACGGGCCGATCAGGACACCCGGTGCGCCAACGGCACTGGCGCCAACCATCATGGTGAGAAAGGTCACCGCAACGATCACCCAGCCATAATGAATGCCGCGCTTTGACAAGGCGTGTGCTATTGGCGGTGTATCGGAAGCAGCGGGAGTTGGGCCTGTCATGAAGCTTCCTTATGCGGGTATATGCATCATTTTGCTTAAATAATCAGATCGAACGAAGAATATCCTGAAGCGCAGTCATCTTGATCGCGCCAAGCCGTTTTTCCATCGCAGCCTGGCAATCGTCCCAGACAGGCCCGGCAGTCTCCAGCATGTCCGTCCCCGCTCTAGTTAGCATGATGAGCGCTTCGCGCTGATCGACGCCGCTGCGGCGGGTTTCAACAAGCCCCATGCGCTCAATGACTTTTACGTTTCTGCCGATCGTGGAGCGGTCGAGATATGCCTCTCGAGCAAGTTCACTAAGGCTGATCGGCTGCAAGCGTTCGATGCGCCGCAACATGGAAAATTGCGCGACATTGATGCCGACCGGCAAGAGCGCCTCGTCATAGAATGAGGAAACCTTCCTGGTCGCCTCGCGCAGCATCGTTGAATAACAGTGGGCCATTATGCGTGCATATACCCTTAAATTGTCCCCGTCAACGCCTCTTGGACAGGTGCCTTTAAGCCCGTCCAGGGCCGAGCTATCTGGCGGCGCTGTATGTTTCTTTCGTGAGCGGCATCGCTCGCATCGCGACCGGTTGAGGTAGACAAGCCGGTCGCTGGTTCGAGGTGGTTACATCGGGGGCACGACGCCATTGGTGCCGACCACGACGCGGCCGCTTGACATCGATCCGTCAGCAGCCTTTTCCGATGGTACGAAGACGGTCGCGCCCGCCTTTATGTCGGCGACGACGGCAGGTGCGAATGTGACGATGGGTGTGCCTTGCGGAATGGTGATCTTTTTCTCTTTCCCCTGATAGGTTAATGTAACGGTGTGGCCATCAATCGATTTGACCGAATCTGCGACCGTCGCGTTGGTCATGGAGCTATTTGGCTTCAGATCCCAGGCATAGCTTCCTTCCCCCGTACCCTTCATGGATGCTGGAAAAATCAGGACTTCCAACGCGCCGTCGCCACCGTCTGCCTTAGGCAACGATGCTATGCCCACAAAATCGCCAGGCTTGATATCATCAATAGACGCCTTGGCGACGCTCGAAATCTTGAAATCATCCTTGAGCGTGATTGTGGCATCGCTGCCCTCTCGGGTCTTGACGGACAGGGTTTTGCCCTCGAGGCTTTCAACGGTGCCTCGGACACGGACCTGATCGGCAGCATAAGTGGCAGAGCCCACGGACATGGCGAGCAACATGCCTGCGATGACCGATGTGCGGGTTCCGACGACGACTTTGGAAACGGACAGCATATCTTCTTCCTTTCAGAGCCCTATCGATTCAAACCACCGGCAGATGCGGGTTGGAAATCTGCCGGTGTCATGTCCTCATAAGGGAAACCATCCCTGTGTCTGGTCGTAAAGATCACCAGCCCGCGGTTGTTCCGCATGCAGTTTGGAAAAGCGATCTCAACTCCCTGCCTCCAAGCCGAGCGCCGGACCGCTTCTCGGTGATGATCTTTAGTCGGCGCTAGCGGACTGAACTTCTCGTTTCGACAATGGAGGCAAGAAGGGCTGCGCCGACTGGAATAATATCATCATCAAAAATGTAGGAGGGATTATGGAGCGGAGCGGTGTTTTCCTGGCCAATGAAAAAATAAGCGCCCGGTACGATCTTCAGCATATCCGCGAAGTCTTCGCTTGCCATGAAAGGTGGGCAATTCGCCTCAACCTGTTTTTGCCCAAGAAGCGAACTCGCTATGTCAACCACCGACTGCGTTTGAACAGGATGATTGTAAAGTACGGAAAAGACATCGCGAATATCGACGTCGATCTCCACGCCGTAGAGCTCCTCGCAGCCTTTCGAAACCTGACGCATCTTTTTGCGCACTAGCACGCGCGTCGCCTCATCCAGAGCGCGGATTGTTCCACCCAACTCCACCAGGTCTGGAATGACGTTATAGGCTGATCCCGCAGATATCTTCGTCACCGAAATGACGGCCGACGATATCGGAGAGATGTTTCGCGAGACAATTGTCTGGAAGGACTGAATCAGTGTGTTCATGACAATGACGGGGTCAACAGTCGTATCCGGGAGCGCTGCGTGACCTCCTTTGCCCCGGATGCGAATATCGAAGAAGTCTGCTCCAGCCATCGCGGCGCCGTTGGAGATTGCAACCGTTCCCTTGGGATGATGGGGTGCGTTGTGAAGCGCGTAGATTTCATCACATGGAAACCGCTCGAAAAGCCCGTCGGAGATCATCGCCCGCGAACCGCCTAGCCCCTCTTCGGCAGGCTGGAAAACAAACATCGCGGTCCCGGCGAAGTTTTTCGTTTCAGCAAGGTAACGGGCAGCACCGAGAAGCATTGTCATGTGTCCGTCGTGCCCGCAGCCATGGAACCGGTTCTCAATTCGAGATCGGTATGGCAGATTGGTCAACTCCTGCATCGGCAAAGCATCCATATCTGACCGCAGGGCAATCGTCGGGCCATCACCATTCCTTAGCAAGCCAACAAGGCCCGTCTTACCGATGCCGCGATGCACTTCGATGCCAATGGCCTGCAAATGCGTTGCCACAACGTCCGACGTTCGCTTCTCTTCAAATCCGATTTCCGGGTTCGCGTGAAGATCATGGCGAATGGAGACGAGATCGGGAAGAAATCCTGTGATGTGGTTTACGATTGACATGGGGCAGGGATCCTAAGCTTGTTCGCGCCGCAGATGACAGGCGACATCGGTGCCATTGCTCGTAGGCTCGAGTTGAGGCCGATCTGTCCAGCAACGCTCGATCTTGATGGGGCAGCGTGTAACGAAGGGGCACCCTGACGGTGCTGCAAGCGGACTTGGAATTTCGCCCGACAAAACGATCTTCTTACGTGCTCTTTGCGCCACGGGGTCAGCCAGCGGAATGGCCGATAGCAGCGCCTCGGTATAGGGATGGCGCGGTGAACCGTATACGTCATCTGTCCTTCCCCGCTCGACGATGGTGCCAAGATACATGACCACGACATCGTCGGCGATGTGACGAACTACGGACAGATCATGTGAAATGAACAGGTAGCTCAAGTTGAGCTCCCGTTGAAGCTTCATCAGAATATTCAGGACCTGTGAACGGATCGACACATCCAGAGCCGAAACGGGCTCGTCACACACGATCAGTTTGGGCGACAGAGCGAGTGCACGCGCAATCACCACGCGTTGCCTTTGACCCCCCGATATTTCGTTGGGGAAACGGCTGGCCTGCGTGGCTGAGAGACCGACCATCTCCATAAGCTCAGCCACTCGTTTCGCGCGATCAGCGCGTGACCAGCGACGGATCCTCAACGGTTCACCAATGCTGTCTGCGATCGTCATTTTCGGGTTAAGGGCCGCACTCGGATCCTGGAAAATAATCTGCATCTCGTTTGAGATAAGGTCATGTCGCGCCTTGGGCTGCATGGAAGCCAAAGGCTTGCCATCAAAATGGATTTCGCCGCTGGTGACGGATGCAAGGCCCAGAATTCCGTACCCGGTCGTGGACTTGCCGCAGCCGCTCTCGCCAACAAGAGCAAGCGTCTTGCCGCGTTCGATGTCCATCGAGACGCCATCCACGGCCTTGAGGACAGCGCGTCCGCCGGATGCTGCCGGTTGGCTGACATTGAAATGTATCTTCAGGTCTTTCACGGAGAGAAGGGGTGAGGTCATGCCAGTTCAACCGTTCTTTCGGCGTGCCAACATTCACGCAGGTGAGTAAACTCGCCGATAGAACTGCCATTCGGCGCGGGCTCGGTGGCGGGCTGTGTTTCGCAAATCGCGTCGCTCAATGGGCACCGATTGCGAAAACGACAGCCGATAGGCCAGTTGCCCACATCGGGAACGGTGCCTTTTATGGTGTTGAGTTCTGTCTTGCGTTCACCCGAAAGCTTGGGGATCGTCGTCAACAGCAGTTTTGTGTAGGGATGCGCTGGCGCTGTAAAAACGTCATCGACCAACCCGGTCTCCACGATCCTTCCCGCATACATGACAGCGACCCGATCGGCCATTTCGGCGACGACGCCCATGTCGTGTGTAATCAACAGGATGGACATGCCGGTCTCCTGTCGGAGGTTTTTCATGAGGTCGAGGATCGACGCCTGGATGGTCACATCAAGCGCCGTCGTCGGCTCGTCGGCAATGAGAAGTTTTGGCTTTGAGATCAGCGCCGCCGCAATCGAGACGCGCTGACACATACCACCTGACAGTTCGAATGCGTACTGGCTGTAGCGTCGCTCAGGGTCTGAGATGCCAACGCGTCGCATGATCTCGATGGCGGTCGTTTTGGCCTCGGCCTTGCCCGTTCCCCGGTTGAGAATGAGAGCCTCGGCAATCTGGTCACCGACATGCATCAGTGGATTGAGCGCGGCAATCGGCTCCTGAAAGATGACGGACATATTGGCGCTGCGAAAGGCTCGCCGCTCGCTTGGACTTAAGTTGCCCACATCCTTGTCGGCAATCCGCAAATTTCCCTGCATCTTGGCCGCGTCTGGTAAAAGCCCCAGAATGGATAGCGCCGTCATGCTCTTGCCACAGCCGCTTTCGCCAACGATGGCCAGTATCTCGCCCTGCTGTATTGAAAGGTCGATCCCATCGACAATCGCCGCACCATCGATGCTAACGCGCAAACCTTCCACATTCAACAGCGGCGCCGATTGTCCAACCATCATGTGGTCTCCTTGCCGGTCTCGCCCTCAGCCGCCACATGGGCCCAAGGGCTGTAGGGGTGCGCCTGGCCGACATGCATGCCGTCGCTTCTGATCATCACGGCCGACGGGATCGCGAAATTGACCGGGTAGAGTGCGTTGTCGACAATCTCCACCGGGTAGTGTTCGGATACGGCAGCGGCGATGTCGTCGGCATCGCGCTGGTCGATCTTGATTGTCGGCGTGCTGCTGTCGATGCGGGGGCGATGAAATGCCTCTTCAAGCGTCAACCCGTAATCGACAACGTAGGACACAAGCTGCGTCAGCGCCGGGAAAATCTGTCGACCACCCGCGGCACCGATGGCCATGAATGGCTGTCCATCCTTGCGCAGCACGAGCGGGCACATATTGGCAAGCGGCTTCACACCTGCGGCGATGGAGTTCGGGTGGCCCGGACGCGGATCGAACCACATCATGCCGTTGTTCATCAAAAACCCGGTTTCCGGCAGGGCGACCTTCGATCCGAACCGCGACAGAAGCGTGTTTGTCAGCGAGACCATGTTCCCTTCCGCATCGACCACGCTGATATGGCTCGTGCAATCGCCATCCGGTGTCGCCGCTTGTCCCATTGTGATCAGCCGTTTCCGATAGGACGTGCGTGCGGCTGTGGCATAGGCAACGGCGGACGCCGCATTCGGCATCTCGTTAACCACAAGAGAACTTGCAAGCAATTCCATAGCCTCGATGAAGCTGGGTCCGCCGCTCAATCCTGGTATCACGTTGATTTCGAACCCTCGATAATCCATCGTCTTCGGTTCGACCCAACGCGGCTGATAGGAGGCCAAATCTTCCATATCTATGGGCGATCCACCCGCGTTCAGGTCACGCACAAGACTTGCAGCGATATCGCCGTCATAAAAGTCACGCGCCCCCGCTTCTGCCAGCCTTCGCAGAACCTTGACCTTGGCATTCATGGGGCGGTGAACATCTCCGGCGCGATCCGATGTCCGGGGTGGCTTCCCGTTTTCCAGGAAAATATCAGATGTCGTCGGGAATCTCGACAGAGTTGCCCATTCGGTCGCGATACAGAAACAGGCAAACCAGTCCATCAGCAGACCGCGCTCGGCATGCTCGATAGCCGGGGCCAGCGCCTCCGCCCAGCTTAATGTTCCAAAGCGCTTGAGTGCTTCGGAGAAGCCTGCAATTGTTCCTGGGACGCAAATGGACCGATAACCAATGAGATTGGCGTCGTCTTTCACACCAGGCCAATTGAACCAGTCGCCACCCTGATCGCCAATGATCGGATAGTTTCCTGGATCCAGTTTGCGCGATGACTTCACGCCGAAATCCAGACCTTGGACATCACCCGTCTTGACATCGGCATAAAGCAGAAACCCACCTCCGCCAATGCCTGAAAGCCAAGGCTCCACAACACTCAGTACAAGGCCTGTGACGATTGCAGCGTCCATGGCGTTGCCGCCTCTTGCCAGAACATCTGCTCCCGCTTCTGCTGCAAAGCGGTTCTGGGCCGAGACGATGCCCGCGCGATTTTCGACGGAAGGCTTTTGTATTGTCCAGGTCTGCATCAGGTCATTCCATATTTGTGCGGGTTTTGAACCCCGCCGGTATTTCGGCATCGACACGATATTTGTCGTGATTGGGCGAGTTCTTATGGTGGCTGGCTATGTCTCCGACAGTGGCAACCCAGACATCTTTTTCCCGGGTTACGAGGTCGAGTAGCTTTTCGAGGAGATGGATTCGGTGCGCCCTGCCGGAAATCCAGTCATGGACTGTCAGCATCAGCATGCCGCCATAACGGTGCAGGTTTTGCCACTCGTCACGCCATATCTCGAAGACGGCCTGAGGCGATGCAGGCGACCAGTTGTCGGCTCCCCCGCCTAGAAATTTGAAATAGATGGCGTCGTCGATCGCCCACTGCACCGGAACCTCAACGACATCTCCGATGACGTATGGATGATCAAAGCCCGACAGGGACGTATCGTACAGCCCGTGGCGCTGGATTTCAGCCAGCATATGAGGCGTCAATTCCCATGCAGGCGAGCGGAAACCGGCCGGTTTTATCCCAGTCTGGCGATGAAAAATCTCGAGTGATGTTTCGAGCGCCTGGGAAAACTCGTCGTCGCTCGTCTGCGAGACGATTTCATGAAAGTAGCCATGCAGACCGATTTCGTGGCCGCGTTCGACGAATGCTGGCAACAGCTCAGGATAGTACTCGGCCACTGAACCCGGCACGAAAAAACTGCCTTTGATGTCGTATCGCTCCAGCAGGTCGAGAATGCGCCAGATACCAACACGTGGGCCGTAGCGCCGTTGCTCCAGTTGACCCAGATACCGCGGCGACGCGTCGTCCCGATTTTGCCACAGCCATGGAGAATCGGCATCGACATCGACAGAGAACGAGAACGCGCTTTTCTTGCCGTCGGGCCACTGATAATCGGGCCATGGGCCAGAGTTCTGCAAAAGAGGTGTCAAAGTGCACTCCTCTTCTCCTGAAAGACCGTCATGACCCCCGCGGAGTTGCCGCCGTCTACAGTCAGAGTAGCACCGGTGACGTAGGCTGCCTTGTCGCCCGCGAGGTAAAACAGCGCGTCTGTCACATCCTTGGCCGATGATGCCCTGCCCAGAGGGATGGTGTTGGTAACAGTATTCACATGGTCGTCGGTTAGTTTGCTGACAGCGCTGCCCGCCGCAAAGCCGGGTTCCAGGGCATTCACGCGAATTCCATATTCTGCCAATTCCAGAGAGAACCCCTTGGTCAAACGGTCAAGCGCTGTTTTCGACACGCAATACGGCACGACGGTACGGCGCATCTTGCGGGCCGCACCTGAGGAGATGTTGACGATATTGCCACGCACCTCTTCCTTGATCATCAATCGAGCCATGCCACGCGTGATCGCGAAGGGAGCGCGCAGATTGATGTCGAAAATCTGATCCCATTCCGCGACATCGATATCCAGAAGGAAGCCGCTTGGGTAGATACCGGCGTTGTTCACGACAACATCCGGAGCACCCCAGTTTTTTCCAACAGCGTCCACAAGTCCCTGGATAGACTGCGCATCTGTGAGATCGCAGGTGTGAACGAACGACTGTTCCGACAGCGTCAGCCGTGTAGCAAGTGCATCGAGTTCTGCTGTCCGGGCATCGGTGAGACACAGATGCGCACCCGCTGAATGGAGCGCCTCGACAATCCATTGACCGATGACGCCGCACGCACCTGTCACAACGACGCGTTTACCGGAAAAATCGCTACTCATAGAACTACCTCATTTTGGGGTCGAAGCGATCACGAAGCTGGTCGCCGAGCATGTTGACGGAAAGGACGAGGAGAAACAGGCAGATGCCGGGGAACGTGGCGATCCACCAGGCGGTGGCCACATAATTGCGCCCCACGCTCAGCATGGCCCCCCAACTGGCGGTGGGTGGCTGGACACCCAGACCAAGGAAAGACAGCCCCGCTTCGAACAGCACCATCAAACCAAACTCCAGCGTAGCGACGACGATCAAAGCGCCCATGATGTTTGGCAAAACGTGCCGCAGAAGGACGTGCAGCGTACCGGCGCCCATGAAGCGCGATAACCGAACATAAGGCATATTGGCGACGGACAACGTCTGGCCATAGGCAACACGGGCGTAGCGTGGCCAGCGTGTCAGCGCCAGAACGATTACGACATTGACGAGGCCGGGACCGAGGATCGCGACGGTGATGATGGCCAGCAGGATAGCCGGGATGGAAAGGAAGATGTCGGTCAGGCGCATGATGACTGTTTCGACCACGCCACGGGCGTAACCCGCGATCATTCCAAGCGCAGTGCCGACGATGCCGGAGAGAATGACAGACGAGAACGCAACAAAGAGCGATACGCGTGCGCCATATATCAGGCGGCTCAACAGATCGCGGCCAAGCTCGTCGCTGCCCAGTGCGTAAAAGACGTTGCGTGCGGTTGTGCCCGGGACTTTCAGGCGCCCCAGAAGATTTTGCGTGTTGGGATCATAGGGCGCTATGAGGGGTGCGAAAATGGCAGCCAGCACGAAGAGCGCCATGATGATGATGAAGGGCAGCGCCTTGAGATTGCGACGCAAACGTCTGGGGTTTGTGCGCGGAGATGCCGCCGATACTGCGCTGCTCATCGCTTGATCTCCAGTCTGATGCGCGGATCGACAACGCTGTAGAGAACGTCTGCAAGGATGTTCAACGCGATGGTCACGAAAGCCCCCATGATGACGACGCCCTGCACGACCAAAAAATCTCGGGAAATGATCGACTGCACCGTGAGTTGTCCAAGACCCGGCCATGCAAAGACGGTTTCCACGATCACGGCACCTGCGAGAAGATTGGAGATTTCGAGGGCGGCGACGGTGATGACGGGTATGGATGCGTTTCTCAGAAGATGTTTGACCACCAGCCGCCCCATCGGCACGCCGCGGGCGCGTGCTGTCCTGACATAGTCCTTGGAAAGCTCATCGATCAGGGCCGTGCGCGTGACACGGGCAAACGTCGCCATGCTGATCAGCCCCAAGGCAATGGACGGCAAGATCAGGTGTTCGAAACCGCCTGCCGATGACGGCGGAAGCCAGCCGAGTTTTACGGCAAAAAACATGATGAGCAGAATACCGCTCCAGAATGTCGGGAGGCTTTGCGCCGCCAGCACGACGCCGGCCAGAAACACGCTGACGGGATTTCGGTGAAACAGCGCCAGAAAGATTCCGACTGGAATACCGATGCCACAGGCCACGAAGAGTGCACCACCGGCGAGCATCAATGTGTAAGGCAATCTCGACGTGATGATATCGACAACAGGCACGTTCTGAATGATCGACCGCCCGAAATCGAACTGCATCAGATCCAGAAGAAAGGAAGCGTATTGAACGAGAAGCGGCCGGTCGAAGCCGAGGGAACGCCGCATCGCTTCGATATCCTGGAGCGATGCCGTTTCGGGTACCAGTAGAAAGGTCGGGTCACCCGTCAGACGCTGAAGAAAGAAAATCAGCGTCGTGACACCGAAAACCACGACCAAAGCCTCGCCGAGCCGTTTGATGAGAAAATGTTTCATGATGCTGCCAACATCAGTCAGTCCACGTCATGCGGTTGAGGAACATGCTTTCATTCGGCGTCGGCTTCCATTGCAGCTTGTTCGAAGCACCGTAGATGATCGCTGCCTGATAAAGCGGGATCAGGTAATTCTTGTCCGTGTTGATCTGCTGCACGGTTTTGTAAAGCTCCAGCCGCTTGGCCTCATCGAGCGTCTGGCGCGCGGCGACCAGCGCGTCATCAATCGATTCGTCGCCTGCGGTGGCCCAGCCACTGGTGGAGTTGAGAGTGGGGAAGAGAATGCCATCGGCATCCTGACAGGCACAGGACCACCGGCTGAAAGCCATTGCCGGGACGGTCGCAGGCCCGCCCTGCATCTGCTTCAACCAGCTTGCCATGTCTGTCATCTGGATCTGCGCATTAAGCCCCACATCGGTGAGCATCTGCTGCAATGCCTGCACGACACGCTGGTCATAGACCGGTGACGTCAAAAGCGGGATTGGCTGGGTTGCCGCAGCACCGGCGGCGGCAATGAGTTCCTTGGCCTTTTCCGGGTCGTAAGGGGTGGAGGTCACACCTTCGACCCAGCCGAAATGCGCAGGGCTCATGAACTGATCGACTGGCCTATCATAGCCACCGAGGATACCTTGGGTGATGCCCTCCTTGTCGATCGCATAGGCAACCGCCTTGCGAAGGTCGGGATTGTCCATCGGGGCCTTCTGCGCATTGAAAGCAAAGTAGGCGACCCGTTCGGTCAGTACAGATAGCGCCTTGCCACTGGTCGAGCCTTCAAGCTGGGCGGCCAGATCGGAATCGAGCGTGACGACGAGATCGGCAGCGCCGGCCTGAATATTGGCAAGGCGCGTCGCCGCGTCCGGGACAGCACGGAATGTGACCTCCTTGAACGGTCCCTTGTTACCCCAGTAATCCGGATTGGCCTCGACAACGACTGCAACGCCGCGATCCCAGCGCTTGAATTTATAAGGCCCGCTGCCAACTGGATTGAGATTGAAAGCGTCCTTGCCGACTTTTTCGACCGTCTCCTTCGGCAGCACCGAAAGTTTTACCAACTGCGCCAGCAGGGCCGGATACGCACCGTCTGTCGTCAGCGTGACCTTAGACGGGCCCGTCACCTCTGCATTCACGATCTTGTTGAACTGGCTCAGCTGTGGGCTTGCAAAAGCTGGATCGATGATCCGCTTCACGCTGAAGACCACATCTTCCGGGGTCAGCTTCTGGCCATTGTGAAAGGTCACATCGTCACGAATGGTGAACTCGATTTTCGTATCGGACAGATACGTCCACTCGGTTGCCAGCTGCGGAACGATCTTGCCGTTATCGTCGCGTGTGACGATATTGTCGAAGATGTTTCGGTAGACGAAATAGCTGTCTGGGTTCCATTGCAAGTGCGGATCAAGCGACGAGGGTTCGTTCACCAGGTTGACCGTAAACATATCTTTTGCCATCGCAAACTGCAGGGTGGTCGTCGAAAGCAACCAACCTGCGGCCACGGCAAGCAATCCGTTCCTCATGCTCTTCATGTTCGTTCCCTTTATACTCGAAGCTTTCTGCTTCTTTGAGCTGGCGCCAGATACGCTCTGGCAAGCGTTCGATACGGTGCCTCAATCGCTCCATGTCATGCGGTTCAGAAACAGGCTTTCATTCGGCGTCGGCGTCCACACGAGATGTTTGGAGGCACCATAGATTGCGGCCACCTGATAGAGCGGGATAACAGGGATATCGCTTCCTACCGTTTCATGCACCTTCCGGTAGTTTTCCAGACGCTTGCCTTCATCCAGGGTCGATCGCGCATCAGCCAGTTGCTTGTCCACAACGGGGTTGCGATAGGTCGACCAGCTGTTTTTGGAATCCAGCAAGGGGAATAGAACGCCGTCTACATCCTGACACGCGCATGACCAGCGACCGTAGCCCAGCAAGGACGCAGTTTCCGGCCCCCCCTGAGAGCGCTTCAAATAGGTCGCCATATCCGTCATCTCGATTTCGACGTTGAAGCCGACATCAGACAGCATCTGCTGTATGGCCTGGACCACACGTTGATCGAAGACTGGTGCTGTTGCAAAATTGATTTTCGCCTTCGCAGACTCTCCAGCCTCGGAGACGATTTTCTTGGCCTGATCAGGATCGAATGCCGGACCTTTGATGCCGTCTACCCAACCGAAATGAACCGGTGTTGCCAGCTCGTCGACTGCCTTATCATGACCGCCGAGAATACCTTCGATCAGGCCTTCCTTATCAATGGCATGTGCAACGGCCTCTCTCAGTTTTACATTGTCAAAGGGAGGTTTCTGCGTATTGAGGCGCAGGTAAGCAACACGTTCCGTCAAGGCCGACAGCGTCGTTGCAGACGCAGAGCCTTCGAGCTGTGCCGCCAGATCCCCATCGAGCGTGACGCCGAGGTCCGATGTTCCAGCCTGAAGATTGGCCAATCTGGTGGAGGCGTCGGGCACAGCCCTGAAAGTTGCCTTTTCAAATTTTCCTTTTTCACCCCAATAGGCGTCATTGCGCGCAAGGGTGACGGAGACGCCACGCTGCCACGCTTCGAACTTGTAGGGCCCGCTGCCTATCGGCTGAAGATTGAACGCATCTTTGCCCACACGCTCGACAATGGCCTTCGGAACGACGGACAGCTTGACAAGCTGGGCAAGCAATGCCGGATACGGGCCGTCCGTGGTCAACGTAACGGTATCCTGGCCGGTCACTTTCGCGTCCAGGATTTTGTTGAACTGACCAAGCTGCGGACTACCGAATTTCGTGTCGGTGATACGCTTGACGCTGAAGGCCACATCGTCGGCAGTCAGCTTGGAACCATCGTGAAATACGATATCATTGCGTATCTTGAACTCGATTTCCGTATCGGAAAGATATTTCCACTCCGTGGCAACCTGCGGGATGATCTTGCCAGCATCGTCACGTGTGACCAGATTGTCGAAAATATTTCTATAGACGTAATAACTGTCCGGATTCCATTGCACGTGTGGGTCCAGCGACGAAGGCTCGTTGACCAGATCGATCGTCAGGCTGTCTTTTGCCAGCGCAGGTGTCACCAATGGCGCTGTCAGAAGAAAGGCGCCAAAGACTGAAACCAGTAGTTTTTTACCCAAAGAATTGGTCATTGCTCAGTACCCTTATCTTTAGAAGTCAATGGAGCTGCATGCCGTCGTGGCGCCGTAACGTGATCGATAGAAAGCTCGCCGCCCATCGTAGCGACGCCTGTGACATCGGTCAGTGAAGATGCAAATGTGCGAGACCGCAGCATGCGGCCGACAATGTATTCCCGGAACCGTGAAACCTCTTGCAAGAGGAGGCTGCGTGCGGCGGGCTCGTCGCCGCTTTCCAGAAGATCGACCAACTGCGTGCGCGAAGATGGAGCGTAAACCGGCTGCCCGGCCTCAAAATATGAGAGCAGTCTGGCGGAATGATCAAGGGCGCCATTTACCCACTGCGCTATGATTTCGCCGCGCCTCTTTGACAGCAAATTGAGAAATGAACGATCAAGGGCTCTCGAAGCGACAACGGCCTCGGCCTCTGTGCGGCCGGCCAACGCATCAAGCTGAGACGAAATTATCCTGAGATGTCTCAAATCCTGCTGCGTGACGAGACCTGTCGCAAGTTGCGGTTCTACAACACATCGCGCTTCCAGAACATCGCCAATCGCCGCGCCGGTAATCGGCGCAACTTGCCAGCCATTTCTTGGGATCGGAGAGATGAACCCCTCCACCTCCAGTTTTGCAAAGGCATGGCGCACTGCGGCCCTGCCCAAGCCGAACCGGTCAGACACATCAGCCTCTGACAAGGACTCTGAAGGGCAGAGTTCACAGTCAATCAAGGCGCGCCTGAGGCGCTTGAGAGCAAAGGCATTCTTGCCCTCAGGTTGCAGGATCGAATGGGTGAGTGGCGAGGACTGATCTAGCATATGATCACGATATATTCGTTCTGAGATTTCACAAGGTAAAAATTGACATTTCACAAAAGTAAATTGGAATTTTTATCTCGCTTTTCAAAACTGCGGGATGCCGGTGGGGCGCGCGGGCTATGCCTGAACGAACAGAGCGTACCTCTGTTCGGGTATGGTTGTGATGTGCTCATCAACACGATAGGCGAGGGGATGCTGAGAGATGGCCTGATCTCACTGGCAGATGGCGCTCGTCCGGTCGTTGTCTGGATGATCGGCGGCTTCAACGCGCCTTGGCGCTGCCGCGCTGGATCAGCGTCCCCGCAAACAATCGGTCGAGATCTGTTCGGTCCGGGTTTGCCAGGACTTTTACGAGGTATTCAACCATCTCGGTCAGCGGCTGTCGATAGGTTGTCAAGCTGTAGTTGGGGTTGTCCGCCTGGGGCACGTCGTCGAACCCGGTAATGGCAATATCTTCCGGTATGCGCAAACCAAGCTTGTGACGAATGACATCGATGGCGCCGATCGCAAGAGCATCATTCTCGCAGACCAGAATGTCCGGGCGCGACGTTGGCTCACGTCCAGACAGGGCGACCTCGACAACGCGGGAAGCGAGCGCCGGATCATAAGCCGTGACCTCGATTGTTTCTGGCTGGTAGCCAAAGTGCTGGCCCCAATAGTCCATGAAAGTCTCTTTGCGAAGGAGATGCGCCGACGACGTGCTTGGTCCGGCGACAAACATCGGTCTGCGATAGCCCTGTTCCCTGACGTAATCAGCAATCTTTTTCATGGCGTCAACATCATCGACTGCGATCGAGATCGTGTTGGGATTGCGTGACGTACGGGCAAAAATGATAAGTTTGCGAAACCGGCGTGCGTGTAGGGCGGTCTCCAGCACCTCATCATCGAACTGCAATCCGATCAGAATGACGGCGTCGACACGACGTTGGCTGGCGTTGAGGAGGGCTCGGCTGGCATCTTCACGGTTCAGCGTGTTGATGAGCAGAATATCAAAACCCTCTCGCCGAAGGATGCGGGTCAGACGCTCCATCATCACAAGCTTGTGGGGATTTGCAAAATCATCGATCAGAAGCGCGACCAAATTGGAGCGATCTGAAGAAAGGCTCGCAGCGCGCAAGTCAGGAACGTATCCAAGGCGCGTTGCCGCAGCATGGACCTTTTCGAGGCTCTTCGCCGAAATGGAGGCATCCTTACGGAATGCCCGATTGACGGTCCAACGCGAAACGCCCGCTTCCTCGGCGACATCGTCAGCAGTGATGTTGGCAAATGGCGTCGTCCCGTCGTCAGTCATGTCAACTCCGCGATCTTCGTCGATCGATTCACAAATGCTTATAAGCATTTTCAATTTTACCTGAAACAAATTCTGCACCCGTGAGCAAAATTGGCTTGCTCACGGGTGCAAAAACTGTACTGTCTGGATCCAAGGGGCAGGGGAGTGCCTCTTAGGGGAGAAATAAACATGCTCAAAGTCGGGTTGCTGGGTGCTGGTCGCATCGGCCGCGTCCACGCTGTTAATATCGCTGGTCATGCCAGGAGTCAGCTTGCCGCAGTGTCGGATGTCAACGAAGAAGTGGCCAGACAACTGGCGGCGGCACACAATTCCACATACGCTCATTTGGACGATATACTCAACGACGACTCGATCGATGCGGTACTGATAGCGACGTCAACCGACACGCACTCGGATCTGATCGAACAGGCAACTGCTGCCGGCAAGGCCGTGCTGTGCGAAAAGCCGGTCGATCTCTCGCTCAAGCGCGCTCAAGCCTGCCTGGACGTCGTCTCGAAGATAGGCGTGCCGGTCATGATCGGTTTTAATCGAAGGTTTGATCCCAATTTTGCGGCAATCAAGGCGTCCGTTGTTGCCGGCGAAGTGGGTAAACCGGAACTGCTGTCAATCACGTCGTTCGACCCGGCCCCGCCTCCGGTGTCCTATATCAAAGTGTCGGGTGGCCTGTTTCGCGACATGATGATCCACGACTTCGACATGGCGAACTTCCTGATGGGGGAGACGCCTAAAGCCGTTCATGCTGTCGGCACATCAATTGTAGACCCCGAGATTGGCAAGGCTGGTGACGTCGATACGGCCGTGGTGACCCTGAGCTATGCCGATGGCCGCATTGCCGTGATCAAAAACAGCCGACGCGCCGTCTATGGTTATGACCAGCGTGTGGAGCTGTTGGGCTCCGATGGGCTTTTGTCAGCCGGAAACGTGCTTGAAAATACGGTCTCGAAGGCAACGAAGCAGGGTGTCACCAGCGCCAAGCCGGAGTTCTTTTTTCTTGAACGCTACATGCGCGCCTATGCAGCAGAATGGGATGCCTTTGTCTCTGCTATACTTGATGGTGCGACTGTGCCGGTGACGCTGCGAGACGGTGTTGCAGCTCTTGCGCTGGCGGAGGCGGCAACCCAGTCGGCTCGGTCCGGCCAGCCAGTCGCGGTTTCCTTTTAAAGATGAGCGGTGCCGCTTCAAGGCGGCACAGAGGATATTGCTGCGACACCTCGAATGTGTCCAGCCATTCGGTGCCGGCCCCGTGCGACCGGAAAGACGGAGCGTCGTGGGAGTGACGCTGTGTAACTCAATTGGGAGGATGTTATGAAGAAATTGCTTGCAGCTGCTGCTACCGCTGCCCTTATCGCTGCCGCCACTCCGGTGCTTGCGACCGATATCATCGTCGTTGCGCACGGCCAGGCCAACGACCCATTCTGGTCTGTCGTCAAGAACGGTGCCGAAAAGGCCGGCAAGGATACCGGCGTCAACGTCGATTTCCGCTCGCCCGAAACCTTCGACATGGTCGCAATGGGACAGTTGATCGACGCGGCCGTCAATCAGGATCCCGATGGTATTGTCGTGTCGATCCCGGATGCGGATGCGCTTGGCCCGTCGATCAAGCGTGCTGTTGACGCGGGTATCCCGGTTATCTCCATGAATTCCGGCTCGGACGTTGCGCGCAAACTTGGTGCAAAACTGCATGTCGGCCAGTCCGAGTTCGATGCGGGTAAGGTTGCCGGTCAAAAACTCGCTGAACTCGGCGGCAAAAAAGCCATCTGCGTCAATCAGGAGGTCGGCAACGTCTCGCTTGACCTGCGTTGCGCCGGTTTCAAGGAGGGATTTGGCAAGGACGTCAGCGTTCTCCCAACCAATAACGACCCGACTGAAGTGGAGTCCAAGGTCCGCGCGGCGCTCGATTCCGACAAGGACGTCAACGTTGTACTCGGGCTCAATGCCTCTCTCGTCGGCGAACCGACTGTCAAGGCAGCCCAGGCGCTTGGCCGTGATGACGTGCTGATCGCGACCTTCGATCTGTCTGCCGGCTTTCTCAAGGATGTCGCTGACGGCAAGGCCGCATTTGCGATCGATCAGCAGCAATACCTGCAAGGCTATCTGCCGGTCGCCTTCCTTGCTCTCAACGCGCAATACGGCCTGATTCCCGGCGGAGATGTGCCATCCGGCCCTAACCTTGTGACCAAAGACACGGCTGCCAAGGTCATCGACCTGTCGGCCAAGGGTATTCGCTAATCACATCGTTACCGGGCCGCACTCGTCTTTGCGGTCCGGACACCGATCAGGAGACAAACCAATGTCGATAGACTCAGCCGTACCTGTGGACGAGCGGATCAAGTCGGAATCCGTTGCCACGAAACTGATGAAACGGCCGGAATTAGGCGCAATAGGCGGAGTGATTCTCGTCACACTTTTCTTCATGATCACTGCCGACCGTACCATGTTCACCCTTTCAGGCGTCATGAATTTCATGACCCCGGCAGCCCAGCTCGGAATTCTTGGCATTGCTGCGGCCCTGCTCATGATTGGCGGTGAATTTGACCTGTCGATCGGCTCGATGGTGGCGTTTGCCGGTATGATGTTTGGCGTTTTCGTCGTGAATGTCGGCATGCCATTGATTATCGCGATACCTTTGACCCTGGGGCTTGCTGCGGCTCTCGGAGCCGCCAACGGCATGATCGTCCTGCGCACAGGCTTGCCGTCCTTTATCGTCACGCTAGCCGGACTGTTTGTTCTCAGGGGGGCGTCCTTGGTCGGCCTCAAGATTTTTACAGGAGGCTCCACGCAGTTGCGTGGTATCCGCGAGGCCGTTGAAGGCGACTTCCTCGCACCGCTGTTTTCCGGTGACGCCTTCGGCTTCGTCATGCGATGGCTGGCTGAAGCGGGTATCGTTGACAGTTTCAAGTCGGGTGTGCCGAAAGTGCCTGGCATCCCTGTCGAGATCATCTGGTTCATCGCTTTTGCGCTGATCTCGACCTACATCCTTTTGCGGACCCCGGTTGGAAACTGGATCTTTGCGACTGGTGGCGACTCCGTCGCGGCGCAGAACTCAGGTGTACCCGTACGCCGCGTCAGGGTATCGCTCTTCATGCTCACGGCAGTCGCTGCGGCGCTCGTGGCTATTATCACGGTCATTGATGCCGGCTCCACGGATGCGCGTCGCGGCTTCATGAAAGAATTCGAGGCGATTATCGCAGCCGTTATTGGTGGATGCCTTCTCACGGGAGGGTATGGTTCCGCGATCGGGGCCTTCTTCGGCGCGATTATCTTCGGGATGGTTACGATCGGATTGACATATACCCGCTTCGACCAGGATTGGTTCCAGGTGTTCCTCGGCGCAATGCTGCTCTTGGCCGTCATCTTCAACAACGTCATTCGTCGACGTGTGACAGGGGAACGCTGAGCATGTCTGTGCCGATCATCCATATGGAGAATATCAAGAAGCACTATGGCAACGTGATTGCGCTGAACGGCGTAACCTTCGACTTGCGAGCAGGCGAATGCCATTGCCTGCTAGGAGACAATGGTGCGGGAAAGTCGACCTTCATCAAGACGATGTCGGGCGTGCACAAGCCGACGGAAGGCTCTATCACTTTTGAGGGCAAGCCACTGTCGTTCAGCAGCCCGCGCGACGCGATGGAAGCTGGCATAGCGACCGTGTTTCAGGATCTTGCGATGATCCCGCTCATGTCGGTGACCCGCAACTTCTTCATGGGGCGCGAGCCGACCAAGGGCCGGGGCTTGTTCAAGCGCTTCGATATCGAGCGCGCAAATGAAGTCACAATGGCCGAAATGCGCAAGATGGGCATCAACTTGCGTGGTCCGGATCAGGCCGTCGGGACACTTTCGGGCGGTGAACGACAAACGGTTGCGATTGCCCGCGCCGTTTACTTCGGCGCAAAGGTGCTGATCCTCGACGAGCCGACCTCGGCGCTCGGGGTTCGACAGACCTCCAATGTGCTTGCCACCATCAAACGCGTACGGGAACAGGGTATCGGTGTGGTGTTCATCTCGCACAATGTCCGCCATGCCATGGCAGTCGGCGATCGGTTTACCGTTCTCAACCGTGGCCAAACACTTGGCACCGCCACGCGCGGGGAAATCACGGCGTCGCAACTGCAGGACATGATGGCTGGAGGGCAGGAAATGGCGACGCTCGAGGGCTCGCTTGGCGGAACGATCTGAGGTTTTAACATGGCAACATCATCCATCCTTCCTGACCGACCGCTCGGCATCGCGCTGATTGGCACTGGCTTCATGGGAAAGTGCCATGCCATGGCCTGGCGAAATGTCGCTGCCGTCTTCGGCGGCGCCCATCATCGTCTGGAAATTCTCAGCGATGCCACGCCAGAAAGCGCTGAAAGCTATGCCCGCCAGTTCGGCTTTTCCCGGTCTACGGCACGCTGGCAGGAAGCGGTGGCCGATCCCAACGTCGATGTCATCTCGATTACGGCTCCAAATGGCATGCACCGTCCGATGGCGGAAGCTGCTCTGGAGGCCGGCAAGCACGTCTGGCTCGAAAAGCCGATGGCACTGACGCTCAAAGATGCCGAGGCGATGGCTGCGACGGCCGCCAGATATCCGGGTCAGGCAACGATGCTCGGCTACAACTATCTGAGAAGCCCAGCCTTTCAGGCCGCACGACACCTGATCGGAGATGGCGCTATAGGCCGACCCCTCGCATTCCGCGGGGTCTATGACGAGGATTACTCCGCCGACCCACTCCTCCCGTGGTCTTGGCGGATGACTCACGAAGGTGGTGGCCTCGGCGCACTTGGCGACCTTGGCTGCCACCTCGTGAGTCACATGCTGGCACTGATGGGGCCGGTGGCCGATGTGGTCGCCCAGACGCAGGTCGCCATTCCAACGCGTCCATCTCCCGACGGGCCGAAGCCCGTTGAGAACGAGGACAGCGCAATGGCGCTCTTGCGGTTCACATCGGGCGCTCAGGGCTCATTTGCCACGTCGCGGGTGGCACGTGGGCGCAAATGCCGACTTCAATGGGAGGTGCACGGACAGGACGGCACGATCGTTTTCGATCAGGAAAACATGAACGAGCTTTGGGTGCACAAGACGGGAGAGGCAGGGTTTGTTCGTCACCTCTCCGGACCGGATCAGCCGGATTTCGCCGCCTTCTGTCCTGCTCCTGGTCATAATTTCGGTTTCAATGAACAAAAAGTCATAGAAGCACGCGACCTTCTTGCCGCCATTGCCGGAGCCCCAAATGTCGGCCCTGATTTCGCCCATGCGCTCGAGATAGAAAAAATCATCCATGCCATGGCCATATCGAATGGGGCCGTCATCCGCTTGTAGCGGTATGGAAGCAGTCTTCAAAAGGAGAGACGAATGGAGCAACCGTTTTCGCTTGCCGCCTGCGCTGAAATGCTTTGGCGTGACAAACCGATTGAGTGGCGCTGCGCGCGCCTCAACGAGCTTGGTTTTATGGTGGGTCTATGGAACTGGCCAAATCATGATCTGGTGGCTCTGGAAAGATCAGGTGCGACCTTCTCCATCATGAACGGCTATCTCACAGGGAGACTGGCGGACGACGAAGGCGCGGCGGAATTACTACGCTCCGCCCGCGAGACGGCCCAAATCGGTAAGCGTCTGGGGGTGGAACGCCTCAATCTGCATGGCACAGGTCTTGGCGAAGGCGGGCTTCCGATCCGCGCAAGCGAAGTCATGACAGGACGAATGTGGCTCAAGGCGCGTGATACACTTGCGCGCATCGCAGATCTGGCCGAAAGGGAAGATGTCGTTTTTACTCTGGAGAACCTTAATCTTCCGGTTGACCACCCTGGTACCCCATTCGGTCGTGCGGAAGATACACTTGCGCTGGTGGAAAGCGTCAACCATCCACGTTTGAAGCTCAATCTCGATCTCTACCACGTGCAGATCGGGGAGGGGAATTTGATAGAGACATGTAAAGCTTGCTTGCCCTGGATCGGAGAAATACAGGTTGCCGATGTGCCTGGACGATATGAACCAGGGACAGGTGAAATCCATTATCCCGGCATCGCCAAGGCATTGTTCGATATGGGCTACCGTGGTCCCGTTGGAATGGAGGCCTATGCAAAAGATCAGCCGGAACATGCTCTTGAGGCATTTCGGCGCGCATTTACGGTGGACATGAGCGGTGACGAATAGGCTTCTTCTGACCCAAGGTAAGGAGCGCTTTTGGCTCGCGTGGATCGCGCCGAGATGAAAAACAACCGCTCGAATTGACCATGCGATCAACAGTTTGCGGGATAAAAGTAGCGACCAATCAGCATTTCCTTACGTCGTTTTAACAAGCCGTCACGGGCGGCCTCTGGGTTCAATGTCCATGTGATCCTGTGTCGACCCCTTTTCCGCTAACCCCAAATCTTTGTCGGTATGAGCCTGGGCTGAGGCTCGTAAAACGCTGGAAAACCCGGCGAAACGCCGTTACGTCGGCGTAGCCGACCTCCCACGCAATCCTCTCTATGGGAGTGCTCGTTGTTTCCAGTGCGTCGCGCGCTTTCATCATTCTGACCTGCTGTAAATATTCCGTAGGCCGCAGACCGGTTGCTTTGGTGAATCGTCGCAGGAAGGTGCGCTCGGCCAACGCGGCGCGCAGCGCCATGGCAGGCACCTCGTGTGTTCCGGCGACATCCGCATGAATATGGTGCTGGACTGCAAGAACCGCAGGATCGCCATGATCGAATTTCGGAATGAAGCTGCGGTAGAGATGCTGATCGCGCCGCGGGGGATCGATCAGCAGGAAACGAGCGGTCGCCAGCATGACGCCCGAACCCATCAACCTTTCCACCAGCGTCAATCCCAGATCTGTCCAGGCGAGAATGCCACCCGCCGTCATGATATCACCGTCGTCTATTACCAATCGTTCTGCAGCAAGCTCGATTTTAGGATAGCGCGCAGCCAACTCCTCACTGAAAGCCCAGTGCGTGGTGACCTTTCGTCCGTCGATCAGGCCTGTCTCAGCGAGAACAAAGGCGCCCGCGCAGACGGAGCAGACCGTCGCGCCCGACTTGTGTTGTTGTACCATCCAGGCCGCCGCGGCGGGCATCGGCTTCATCTCCGTCGGCATGATAATGCTGGGTGGTGCAATGACGTGCCCGAGGCGATGACGGTGTTCCGGGTGGCTGTCCCACACACAGATGACCGTATTATCGACGACTTGCCAATGCGACACCCGGATTGCCCTCATGGCTTCGGCTTTTTGCGGCGCCCACTGGTTGGCGATGCGGAACAGGTCAGTCAGTCCATAGACCGCAGACAGCTGGCAGTCTGGATAGATCAGAAGCCCGATTTCGGAAACAAGCTCGGCATTATCAGCCATTTGTCACTTCCGGCATGTTTAAAGTCATTTTCGCCACCTCACAAGGATATGGGAACCGAGTATATCTGTCCTCATCGCAGTTGATAACGCTAACAACCCTTGCAGAGGAAAAACAATGGCGACATTTTTACAGAGCTTTGGTCCGACAACCACCCGACGCAAGGTCCTCGTCGGCGTCGGCGGCGCTTTTTCTCTTGCTGCCCTGAATGTTTCGGCGACCGCAAAAACTCCCGCTATTTCCAAATCAGAAGGAACCATCGATATGACAGGTACTATCACCACCAAGGACGCGGTCGACATCTTTTACAAGGACTGGGGTCCGAAGGACGCTCAGCCGATCGTGTTCCATCACGGCTGGCCGCTGTCATCCGACGATTGGGATGCGCAGATGCTGTTCTTCCTCTCCAAGGGTTACCGCGTCGTGGCCCATGACCGCCGTGGGCACGGCCGCTCGGCCCAGGTCTCGGAAGGCCACGATATGGATCACTACGCCGCCGACGCCTTTGCCGTCGTTGAAGCGCTCGATCTCAAGAACGCGGTCCACATCGGCCACTCCACCGGTGGCGGCGAAGTCGCCCGCTATGTTGCCAGGCACGGTGAGCCTGCTGGCCGCGTTGCCAAGGCCGTTCTCGTATCGGCGGTCCCGCCGATCATGGTGAAGACGGATGCCAACCCCGAAGGCCTGCCCATGGAGGTTTTCGATGGCTTCCGCTCCGCACTTGCTGCCAACCGCGCGCAGTTCTTCCGTGACGTTCCGGCTGGCCCCTTCTACGGCTTCAACCGCGAAGGCGCGACAGTGCATGAAGGTGTCATCCAGAATTGGTGGCGTCAGGGCATGATGGGCGGAGCCAAGGCACATTATGATGGCATCAAGGCCTTTTCGGAAACAGACCAGACCGAAGATCTGAAAGCCATCAGCGTTCCGACACTGGTTCTGCATGGCGAAGACGACCAGATCGTGCCCATCGCAGATTCAGCGCACAAGTCTGTCAAGCTGCTGAAGAACGGAAAGCTGAAGACCTATCCAGGCTTCTCCCATGGCATGCTGACGGTTAATGCCGAGGTGCTGAACGCCGATCTCCTGGACTTCATTCAGGCTTGAACCAACTAGGCTTTCATTAACGGGCCGCAGCGGCTTTGCGCTGCGGTCAATGGTGATTGCATAGCCTGAAACACACCGGGTTTGGCCATCTATCAAACGCGAAACCAGGCCGTAAATGCTTCTCGACTCTTCCAGTGCAAGACGGACGCCTGATCCCTCAAAGGCCGCTGCGCCATGCTTGATAATTCGCGAGGCCCGCCTTTTCGCCGCCGCGGCCCGCTAGCAACTTAAACACAGTTGCTAAAGGGATTGTGCGGCGTTGATGGAGGAAACGAAGCGGCGCGTACGCTCCTGTTGCGGAGAGCGGAAAATGGAATCGGACGAGCCGGTTTCAACCACTTTGCCGGCCTCGAGAAACACGACGTTGTTGGCAATGCGCGAGGCAAGGCGCAAATCATGCGTCGCCATGACCATCGTCGTTCCCTCTCGTGCGAGTTGGCCGAGCACCTCGACAACCTCCTCTGACAGTTCAGGGTCCAGCGCAGATGTCGGCTCGTCGCACAACAGCACGTGGGGAGAGGGGCCGAGCGCTCTTGCGATTGCAACGCGCTGTTGCTGCCCGCCCGAAAGATTGGCGGGCCAGGCATCGGCCTTGTGCTCCATACCCACTTTGGTCAGCAGCTCCATGGCGCGATCTCTTGCCTTTTCGCGTGACCACTTCTGAACAATCAGCAGGCCCTCCATGACGTTTTCGATGGATGTACGGTGCGGGAAAAGCTGGAAATTCTGAAATACCATGCCCGTCTGACGGCGGATTTTCTGGATGGATTGCCATGCAACCTTGCGACCTGATGTGAAGGTGACCTCATCGGTGCCGATCCGCACTGTGCCCTCCGTGGGGAGTTCCAGCAGATTGATGCAGCGAAGCAATGTGCTTTTGCCACCTCCGGAAGGGCCAACCAGTGCCGTGACGCTACCTTCGGGAAAGCTCAGCGAAATGTCTTTGAGGATAACGGCTTCGCCGAAGCGTTTTTCAATGTTGGAAAGTTCGATCATCGGTTGGTCTCCATCACGCCGCCGTAACGGGCGAAACGAACTTCCAGACGCGCCTGCAAGCTTGATAGCACGGAACTGAGGGCCAGATAGATGATGGCCGCCTCGATATAAAGGATCAGCGGTTCATAGGTCGTGGCGACGATGCGTTGTGCGGACTGGAAAAGTTCCGGTACGGTAATGGCTGCGGCGAGCGAAGTGTCCTTCACCAGAGAAATGAAGGTGTTGGACAGTGGGGGAACAGCCACTCGGCTCGCTTGCGGCAGAATGGTGCGCTGCATGGCTTGACGCCAGTTCATGCCGGTCGAAAATGCAGCCTCCCATTGGCCTTTCGGAACCGACGAAATGGCAGCGCGAATGATTTCTGAGGTGTAGGCGCCTACATTCAGTGTGAAGCCGATCAACGCTGCGGGGAATGCGTCCAGCAGGATACCGATACTAGGGAGGCCGTAGAAGATGACGAACAGTTGCACCAGCAGCGGCGTACCGCGAATGACCCAGACGTAAAAACGCGCGAGCAACCGCAGCGGCGCAGGGCCGAACAGCCGGGCGACGGCGGTGGCGAGCCCTAGCGTTAGTCCAAGCGCGAACGAAAGCAGAGTCAGTGGGATGGTGAACTTCACGCCTGCCCACAGGAGCGTGGGCAGGGAATCCATCATCAGTTGAAGCCAATGCGGCACGGCAAACCCCTCAAAAAATGCGAAGTCCGGCGCTGGACGCCGGACCTTATGATCTTATCTCAACAATGACTTATTTTCTCGCAGGAAAATAGACGGGATGTCAGCCTACTTGGAGACGTCCTGACCAAAATACTTGTCGGAAATCGTCTTGTAGGTGCCATCAGCCTTGATGTCGGCCAGTGCCTTGTTGATGGAAGCAACCAGATCGTCGTCGCCCTTGCGCACGATAATGCCGGAATAATCAGCGTCCGGCTGTTCAGCGACGATTTTCACGGGTGCATTCGCCTGTTTCTTCTTGAAATCAAGATAGGAGAGGCTATCGTTGACGGTCGCGTCGGCGCGGCCTGTCAGCACCAGTTGGATAGACTGGTCGAAGCCATCTGTTCCAACCAGCTCTGCGCCCGCTTCTGTTGCCAGCTTGCCGAAGTTGCTCGTCAGCGATTGAGCCGATTTCTTGCCCTTCAGGTCTGCAAAGCCCTTGATGTCGGTGTTCTTCTCGCTGACGATCAGGACCGCCTTCGATGCGATGTAGGGATCGGAGAAAGCGTATTTCTGTTTGCGCGCTTCGGTGATGCCAACCTGATTGATCACGGCGTCGTAACGCTTGGAATCCAGACCGGCGATCAGGCCGTCCCACTTGCCCTCAACAAACTCGGCCTTGACGCCGAGCTTCTTGGCAACGGCTTCACCGATTTCTACATCAAAACCGACGAGCTTGTTTGCCGAATCATGGAAGGTAAAAGGCGCATACGTTCCTTCGGTTCCGATCTTGATGACGCCTTCGGACTTGATCTGGTCAAGATTTTCGCCAGCGAATGTCGGAGCGAACATGGCAGCGTTCAGTGCGGAGGCGATTGTGATTGTCTTGAACCAGCGCATAATCTTCCTTTCAGAATTTTCTAATGATGTCTCTTCACATAAATCGTGCGGATTTAAACGGGACAAAGACGCAAAAAGATGCAGTTGAAGAGAATATTTTTCTCTTTTCCTGACGCGTTACGGGAATTTCCGGTTGAAGGTTGGATGCTTACTCTCTGAAGGCGAGCTATGTGCCGCATTATGGCAGAATCATTTGAAAATTCAGCGCTATGGCAATTCTGAGCCATCGGTCTGTCAAGGTCATTTCGAGTTAATTTCTACGGTCGGAAACAGCGCCTGTTAATCCTTTGTTAACCACATTCGCGGTACCTGATTGTCAATGATTTCTTTACCAAGATGACCAAAGTGCTAACAGACACCTCACGTTCAATCCGCATCAAGGGCCGCTCGTTTCTCGCGGTCGTGCTCTCTCCTGAACAGCCTCTGGACCAATGGCTTGAGCGTTTGGATGATCTGGCAGCACGTTCTGCCGGTTTCTTTTTGTCGCGTCCTGTTGTTCTGGACGTCGCGGATTTGAAGCTGGACAAGGCAGGCTTGAAAGGCCTTCTCGCCGAGCTTTTTTCCCGTAATGTCGCGATCATGGGAATTGAGGGCGCCCGTCCGTCCATGATCGAGCCCGGCATGCCGCCTGCTTTGAAGGGCGGAAAGGCAGCGTCGGACGTCGAGGTCGAGCCGGTATCGCTCGCCACAGCCGAAGTCGCGGAAGACGTTTCAAAGCCGCCGGTGACGGAAATCCGTAGCGTGGTTCAGTCGCTGATGATCAGCGAGCCGGTTCGTTCCGGTCAATCGATCATCTTTCCCGAGGGCGATGTGACGATCGTCGGGTCCGTGGCCTCCGGTGCAGAAGTCATCGCTGGTGGATCGATCCACATTTACGGTGCGCTGCGCGGACGCGCCATGGCAGGCTCGCTTGGCAACGCTTCGGCGCGGATCTTCTGCAAGAAGCTTGAGGCCGAGTTGCTGGCCATCGATGGCGTCTACAAGGTGGCTGAAGATATCGACCCGAAGTTTCGCGGTCAGGCCGTCCAGCTGTGGCTGGAAAACGATACGATCAAAGCGGACAAACTCAATTAAGCCGTAAGCGGCAAAACGAACAGGAGAGCAGGATGGGGAAAGTCGTCGTCGTTACGTCCGGCAAGGGAGGCGTTGGAAAAACCACGTCCACAGCCGCGCTTGGTGCTGCGCTGGCACAGAATAACGAGAAGGTCGTCGTTGTCGATTTTGACGTCGGTCTTCGCAATCTGGATCTGGTGATGGGCGCGGAACGCCGGGTCGTCTACGATCTTGTCAACGTTATCCAGGGTGATGCGAAACTGCCGCAGGCGCTGATCCGCGACAAGCGTCTCGATACACTGTTTCTCCTCCCGGCATCGCAAACACGCGACAAGGATAATCTGACGCCTGAGGGTGTTGAATGGGTCATCGGTGAGCTGAAGAAGCATTTCGACTGGGTCATCTGCGATAGCCCGGCTGGGATCGAGCGCGGTGCGACCTTGGCGATGCGTCATGCGGATGTGGCCGTTGTCGTCACCAACCCGGAAGTGTCCTCGGTTCGCGACTCCGATCGCATTATCGGCCTGCTTGATTCCAAGACGCTGAAGGCCGAGCGTGGCGAGCGCATGGAAAAGCACCTGCTGCTGACCCGTTATGATTCGGTTCGGGCCGAACGGGGCGATATGCTGAAGGTCGAAGACGTACTGGAAATTCTGTCCATTCCGTTGATCGGCATCATTCCTGAAAGCATGGACGTTTTGCGTGCATCCAACGTCGGTGCGCCTGTTACCTTGGCGGATGCAAAGTCTCCGCCTGCCATGGCTTATTTCGATGCGGCACGTCGCCTGCGCGGCGAAGACGTTCCCATGATGATTCCTGGCGAAAAGCGTGGCATCTTCGCCAAGTTCTTCGGGAGGGCCGCATGAGCATCTTCAACCTTTTCCGCAAACAGAAATCGGCGCCTCTTGCCCGTGAGCGGTTGCAGGTTCTGCTGGCGCATGAACGCAACGGTGTCGGCAATGAGCTTGTCGCCTTGCTGCGTGAGGAAATTCTGGCTGTCATCGCCAAACACGTGCAGATCGACAGCGATAAGGTTCATGTCAAGATGGACAGTGACGAGCACATGTCGTTACTGGAAATCGATGTGGAAATCCCCTTGTCGGCACAGTTGCGCGCTGCCTGAGACCTGATCCACACAATAAAAAGCCGCCTGAATCATCGTTCAGGCGGCTTTTGTGCTTTAGACTGCGCGTCGGCGGCTCGGTAATTGCGGTAGAAAGACCGTGAGCAAGCCGAGGAGGGGCATGTAGGAGCAGACGCGATAGACGAATTCTATGCCTTCGCGGTCTGCAAAGACCCCGAGAACCGCCGCTCCGATGCCGCCAAAGCCGAAAGCGAAGCCAAAGAACATACCCGCAATCAGCCCCACGCGCCCTGGCACGAGCTCCTGCGCAAAAACCACGATGGCTGAAAATGCCGACGAAAAGACAAAGCCGATCAGCACGACAAGAATGGCTGTCCACATCAGATTGGCATAGGGCAGAAGCAGCGCAAACGGGATGACACCAAGGATCGAGAACCAGATGACGACCCGCGAGCCGAACCGGTCGCCAATCGGGCCACCGAAAAACACGCCCGCAGCGGATGCGCCAAGGAACAGGAACAGCAGCAGTTGCGCGTCCTGAACCAAAAGGCCGAACTTCTCGATGGTGTAGAATGTGAAGTAGCTTGAAAGGCTGGCAAGATAGGCGTTCTTGGTTGCCGTCAGAATGATAAGGACGACCAGCGTCATGATGACCTTGTTTTTGGCCATGGGCAAGGCGCGGCTGGCTGGCGGCCGGCCGGCATTGCTTCGACGGTGACGGCTGTACCAGACACTGACCCAGGACAGAACGGCAAAGCCGATCAGTGCAATTACCGAAAACCAGCTGAGGCTCTGTTGTCCCATCGGCAGCACGATGAAGGCGGCCAAAAGCGGCCCGATGGCCGTGCCGGTGTTGCCACCAACCTGAAAGAAAGACTGTGCCAGGCCGTGACGGCCACCGGACGCAACGCGCGCCACGCGTGACGCCTCGGGGTGAAAAATGGCAGAACCGATGCCGATCATGCAGGCGCCGATGACCAGAACCGCAAAACTATGTGCGTAAGCGAGCGTAAACAGCCCAGCGCAGGTCGACAGCATGGCGACCGGCAGCGAAAACGGCATCGGCCATTTATCCGTCGCTATGCCCACCGCAGGCTGTAGCAGCGAAGCCGTGACCTGAAAGGCGAATGTCAGCAAACCAATCTGAACGAAATCAAGCGCATAATTCGCCTTGAGAAGCGGATAGAGCGATGTCAGCAGCGACTGCATGATATCGTTGAGCATATGGCAGAAGCTGGCTGCGGCGATGATGGAAAATGTCGTTCTTTCGGCACTGAAGCTCGTGCTGGTCACACTCGCCATGGGTCTCTCTCCAGATACTCGGCATGATTTTGCGTTCTTGTAACCCCATTGTTTTCGGCCTGCTTTTGTGGTGTGGTCTAGTTTTTACGCGAGTGGGCCAAATGTCGGATGGTCAGTCCCATAGATCAGGCTTTCTGCGCAGCGACGAGCATGACGCCATGCTCCGTTTCATCGACGGCAATAATGAATCCGTGCTGGCGCTTCGCCGCCTCTATCCCGAAGGCTTCAAGAGCCCGGTGCATCTGCACGGAAAAACCCAGCTGTGGTTTGCCCATAGTGGGGTCGTGGTGGTCAGTACGGGTGATGGGCGCTGGATGATTCCACCCGGCCATGGGCTGATCATTCCCGCTGGATTGCAGCACTCCAGCGAAATGATCAGCGAAGTGGAAATGCATTCCGTCTACGTGCACCGCGATGTCATCATCACCGACAGGCCACGCGTCGTCGAAGTCACCGCTCTCGCTGGAAACCTGATCGAGGAACTCGTTCAGGATGACGTGAAACGATCAGCGACGCGCAGGCGCGAACTGGTCATGGAACTGCTGATGGATGAAATCAGTCAGCTTCCCGAAAAGCCGCTGGGGCTCCCCTTTCCGTCTCACCCACATATTGCTGCGCTTTGCAGGCATTTTCTCAGCGCCCCAGCCGCCAACACCAGCATCGACGATTGGGCGCTGGCGCTGGGCATGAGTCGACGAACATTTACCCGCCTGTTTCGCGCGGAAACGGGTGTAAGTTTCGTCACATGGCGCCAGCAAGCTTGTATTTTCGCGTCTTTACCGCGTCTGGCTAGCGGGGAGAGCGTAACAAATGTCGCGCTGGATGCGGGATATGAGAATGTTTCGGCCTTCACCACCATGTTTCGCCGCATGTTGGGCAGATCACCAAGCGCTTACCTCAAATCATCGGGCATACGAATAATCAGGCATCCATGATTGGAGAATCTGCTGTCGCTAAGACACCTTCTCGCGCAGCCAATCCACCAGTTTTGCCGTGGCACCTTTTCTGCCGGATGAGCCCATCAACCAATATCCCCGGTCCGGGGCTTCAAGTTCAGGGCCGACACTGACAAGTGCGCCAGTTTTCAGCAGATCATCCACCAGACCCGCCCAGCCAAGCGCCAATCCCTGTTGGCCGATAGCGGACTGGACCACCAGGGAATAGGTGTTGAAGCTTATGTCGCCTCTGCCATGTTCGATATTTCTATGGATGCCAGCAGCGGCGAGATAACTGGGCCAATCGTGCCACGTCGATGCCCAGGAACTTTCGAGGTGGATAAGCTTCAGTTTTGCCAAATTTTCTGGCGTTACCATGTCAGATGCGACGTCTAAAAAGCCGGGTGCGCAAACGGGCCTTACTTTCTCCGGCAGCAGCAACGTCGCGTTTCGTCCCGCCTCTTCGCGGGTTCCGAAAATGACTACAACATCATTTTCACCCGTATCCTGACGGAGCGGGTTCTGTGTCGCGGCGATCTGAATGTTGATGTCGGGATATCGGGCGCGGAATTCCTGCATTCTGGGAATGAGCCATAGCGACGAAAACGCATAGTCCGTGTGCAGCCGAACGGTCGCTCTTTCATCGGTCTTGAACGTCCCGGCCAACTGGTCGATCTCTGCAACGTGACGGCTGACAAGGTCGTAGAGCGCCTTGCCTTCCTGCGTCAGTTCGACACCGCGATGCTGGCGCTTCAAAACGCGGATACCCAGTTCATCTTCAAGACGCCTGATCTGATAACTCACCGCAGGCTGCGTCAGACCCAACCCCTGTGCCGCTGCGGTCAGACTGCCGCGCCTGCCGATTTCCTGCAATATCCGCATCCATCCCAGATTGATCGGTCGATCAGCCATAAAAAATCCTTTTGCCAGATATCAAAAAATATCCGCTTCACGGCAGAGATCAATCTGTTGTTCACTAAAATACTTGATGAATCGGAGAACAGCGATGAACGGGAATTTTCGTACGGGGCGCATCACCGCAGGCATTCTTTTGGTCATTGCTGCTTTTGCAGGCAACGCACAGGCAGCGGATGACGCTGCCTGCAAGGTGGTCCGGCTGAGCGATCCCGGTTGGACCGACATCACCGCGACCAATGGCGTGGCAACAGTTTTGCTGGGCGCGCTTGGATACGAGCCGGACGTTAAGACGCTATCCGTTCCAATTGGCTATCAGGCCATGAAAAACGCAGAGATCGACGTTTTTCTCGGTAACTGGATGCCCGCCCAGAAGTCGTTCATAGACGATCTGACGTCCGCGAAGGCTGTCGAAATTATCGGGCAGAACCTGGAGGGCGCGAAGTTCACGCTCGCCGTTCCATCCTACATGGCGGAAAAAGGCATCAAGAGTTTCGCTGACCTGTCCAAACATGCAGATGAGTTCGACAAGAAAATTTATGGAATCGAACCTGGTGCTCCAGCCAACCAGAATATTCAGAAAATCATCGCCGACGAGAAATTCGGTTTGAAGGACTGGGAGTTGGTCGAATCCGGTGAACAGGCAATGTTGTCTCAGGTGGAGCGCGCGGCCAAATCCAAAAAGGGTGTCGTGTTCTTGGCTTGGGCACCTCATCCGATGAACGAGAAATTCTCGATCGAATATCTGTCCGGTGGCGATGATTATTTCGGACCGGATTTTGGCGGCGCGCAGGTCTACACGCTGGCCAGAACCGGTTGGACGGCACAGTGCCCGAACGCTGCCAGCCTGTTTAAAAACCTTAAATTTGATGTGGGCATGGAAAACAAGCTCATGGGCGAAATTCTCGGCGGTCAGACGTCCACCGATGCGGCAACAGCGTGGCTCAAAGCCAATCCGAAAATCATCGACACATGGCTTTCCGGTGTGATGACGCTGGATGGCAAGCCGGGTGATGCTGCGGTCAAGGCCGCGGTCGGTCTGTGATATCGGGATAAACATGCATGACGCGTCAGAATTTTCTCATCCTCATGGTCGATCAGTTGAACGGAACGTTCTTCCCTGATGGACCAGCGGATTTTCTCCACGCGCCGCATTTGAAGGCTCTGGCGGAGCGCTCCGTTCGTTTCTCCAACAGCTATACGGCCAGTCCGCTTTGTGCGCCTGCACGTGCGTCATTCATGTCCGGCCAACTTCCAAGTCGTACACGGGTTTACGATAATGCAGCGGAGTTTGCGTCTGATATTCCCACCTACGCGCACCATCTGCGGTCAGCGGGCTATTACACCGGTCTTTCAGGAAAGATGCATTTCGTCGGACCGGACCAGCTGCATGGTTTCGAAGAACGACTGACGACGGATATCTACCCCGCGGATTTCGGCTGGACACCTGATTATACCAAGCCCGGCGAGCGGATAGACTGGTGGTATCATAATCTTGGCTCCGTCAGTGGGGCGGGCGTTGCCGAAATCACCAATCAGATGGAATATGACGATGAGGTCGCCTACCACGCCACGCGGAAACTCTACGACCTTTCACGCGGGCTGGATGATCGTCCCTGGTGCCTGACCGTCAGCTTCACCCATCCGCACGATCCGTATGTCGCAAGGCGTCAATATTGGGATTTATACGATGATTGTCCGGCACTTGATCCGCAGACCGGGCCACTGCCGTTCGCAAAGCAAGATCCGCATTCGCAGCGCCTGCTGGAAGCCTGTGATCACCGCGCCTTTGAGATAACACCTGAACAGGTCCGGCGCGCGAGACAGGGGTACTTTGCCAATATCTCCTATGTCGATGACAAGGTCGGCGAGATCATGGATGTTCTGAAACGCACGCGAATGGACGATAACACGACGATCGTTTTTCTCTCCGACCATGGTGACATGCTGGGCGAACGCGGTCTGTGGTTCAAAATGTGCTTCTTCGAAGGTTCAGTGCGTGTGCCCTTGATGATCTCAACGCCCGGTTGGAGCGCAAAGCATGTCGATACGCCGGTCTCGACGCTGGATGTGACGCCGACCCTGTGTTCTCTCGCTGGTTTGGATATCACTGCGCTGAAACGGTGGACCGATGGCGAGGATTTGTCCGGGCTCGCGCAGCAATCGACCAAACGGAGCCCCGTCCCGATGGAATATGCAGCCGAGGGATCAATCGCGCCATTGGTGGCCATACGCGACGGGCGCTACAAGCTGACGATCTGCGAAAACGATCCTCCGATGCTATTCGACCTGGAAACTGATCGAAACGAGCGCTACAATCTTGCAGGTGATCCGCGCCATCAGGCGACTTTGGCGTCGCTTATGGGGCAAGTGAAAAGTCGCTGGAAATTGGCCTCTTTCGATGCCTCCATTCGCGAAAGTCAGGCACGCCGACAGGTGGTCTACAAGGCGCTGCGAAATGGTGCCTACTACCCATGGGACTATCAACCGCTCCAGAAAGCATCTGAGCGCTACATGCGAAACCACATGGATTTGAATGTTCTTGAAGAAAACCAGAGATTTCCTCGGGGTGAGTGATCCCCGAGGCGGGATGCGAGACGCTGTGCTTGACGCCGAAAAATGATAGCCCACATATTTCAGAGACTATCGGCCTCAGTGTGCCAAACACGAAGAACGATCATCAGCAGAGCGATCTGACGATCACGCAGCTTTTGTTGCCGCCATGTTGGCAGACGTCTCGCCCTGGTGTGTTGCATTCAGACGGCGCGCGACGACGTCGTGGTTCAGCCACTGAACGGGCGCACGTGGTTGAGACGATGCGCCGAAAATCAGTTGACCAGTCGCTTCAACGACAAGCGCGCTCAACAGATCGCTGATCATATTCTTGTTGTCACGATGCATCGCAGTGATTTCGTTCGACGTGCCGATGGTCAGATCAGCCTGCGTCTGGCTGTTGGGCATTGGCCAAGCAGTGAAATCGTAGAACGGGACCATGACGTCGCTGGCCTGCAGATTGCTGATCTTGCGCATGACGTCATCAAGCGTGAAACCGTCGGCCAGAAGTGCCTCGCAGGCGGCCCACTGCTCGTCCGCCCACTTGCCGCCGTTTTCTTTTTTAAGCGCCAGCAAGAGCGGTATCAACGGCAGTTCAATGCCCGTGAACACATCGGAAGAATTCGTACGAATCTCAGGGCAGTTGTACACGCAAGCCTTGATGCCCTTGGCCCAAGCTTCTTCAGCAATGCCTTCGAGACGCATCTTTGCGTAGCCTTGGGTGTAATTCGTGTAGGTCTGCCAACGGTATTCACCGTCGATCAGGATGCCTGTTCCATGGTAACCGTAGGCCGTATAGCGAACCTGTCCACCGGATGCTTCAACGCGTTCGCGAATGGATGCGCTGGCCTCGATCAGGTGGCGGAACGTGTTGGCTGAAACCTCGTCAAAATTCCGCAGAATCAACTTGCCCATATCGCTGTCGATCAACGACTGCGACGACATGTGGCGCGCTCCGGTGCCCTTGTAGATGCGATTGGCAATGACCAGGAAAACCTTAGCTTTGGGAATTCCGCCTGCCATCGTATGAGCGAAGAACACGTTGCGGCCATTCGGGATCATGTCATTGAGCTTAGCCATGACCTGCGACAGCGACTCTTTAAAACGAGCTGTGGCAACGGCCTGGCATTTTTCGATGTAATCCCAGTCTAGCTTTTCGTGCTGCCAGCTTTCCAGCGTCAGGCCAGCGAGAAGATCTGTCGGTGTCGGGCCGTTTTCAGGCGCATCGAGATCGAACCCAGCCATCATCGGCACGTTGATGATCGTTCCGCCAAGGCGAGCTTCGGCTTCGGAAAGCTCGTCGCTGGTCAGAGGGCGCAGAGCGTTGTTTTCGTCACGACGTCCAACCGTGATGCCAACGATGCGCATTCCAGCTTTTCGGGCCTGGTCAAGAAGGCCTGTCGCATAGCCACGTCCGAACAGTTCGCCGAACAGTACAAAGACGTCGCCTTTTTTAAACACGGTGTTTTCGGAGATAATCTCCATCGCAATCGGGTTTTTCATGTGCTCAGTTCTTCAGATTGGGGCGTCGGCAAATCACCGCGACAGTTGTGTAAGACTAAATGACTGCAGACGCCCCAGAAAGAAAGTCATTTAAAATGACGGAATATATCAAAGCGTGAAGTGAGGTGCCGTTGGGTGCCGGCCAGACCCCATTCGGCGTCACACTCTGCTGATGATCTGACGTAACGTCGGCGTGTCTGGATGGACACAGCGGAAAAATCGCTTGGGAAAAATCACCTCCATCGGCGCTTTGGCAATAGGTGATTAACCTTTATTTTCTATCTCATTTGCTGTGCCGAATGTCCGTTTATGATGAGTGTACAGGCTGTGATGCGTATTCCCCGTTCAAATTTAAACCATTCCATCAATACGATAGAAGAGAGGGGAGCAAAGAAGCCCGTGGCAGAACCGAATGTGACGCTAAGCGCGTCAGACGGAATGATTCCGTTGACGGCTGATCAGCGTGCCGTAATGGGTCATAACGCAGATCAGATTGCCGCTAACGCGATCGAGGGGCGTGACGAGATGCCGTTGTGGCAGAACGCCTTTACCCTTGGGCCCAATGTCCGCTTTACCCGGACCCCGCAAAATATCGTTGCGGGAAAGCAGTCGACAGGTAGTGCGCCTGGCAAAGCCGAGGATGACGTCGATTCCCTTGTGCACGCAGACATCAAGCCTGTCAGTGTCGAATCAACCGAGCCAAAATTGACGGATGAAGAGCGCAAAATCGCCCGGCCCGCCGTGTTGCCGCAGCCGCCGGGCGCGATTGGCGCTCTCGCTTTGACATACCGCCTGCGTCGCGAATTGGCGTTGAAGCAGAGAGAGGTCGCCGAGCCCGTTGAGTCGGCGTCCGAGACGGCCCAGCCGACACAAGCAAATGTGGTGGAGCAGGTCGATGTGGCTTGCTTTCCTTCCGAACGTGACACCAAAAATTCTGTCGAAACGCTGGATGTGCCTGCCTTCGCCGCGTCTCTGTCAGACGAGATGTTCTGGGAGGCGATGAGCCTGGATGTGGGCGGCGCCTTGCTGCCGCCTTCAAAGCCCATGCGGCTGGCAGAACTGGCCCGGATCAAGGCTCAGACCGTGGCTGCAACCCCAGCCCCAGTCAAACCAACGGCACCTGTTGTTCAAAGACCCGCTGCGGTGCAGATTATCCGTCAGCCAAGACCCGTTGCCGACGCGCCTGTTCTCTCCAACGCTGGGGAATCGGCTGTCGCGCTGTATCGACAACTGGACATTCGTGCTGTTGGATCAAGGGAACCAGTTGTCGAGACCGTGGACGACGTTATCGCGGCACCGGTCGAAGAAACGGTCCAGGTTGCCTCTCCCTTCGAGCAAGCCACCATCTCGGCTCCCGTTGCCAGCCCGCCGCGTCGCGAGATGCGTACGGTCGCTCGCAACAATCAGCCCATGTTCCTGGATGCTCCGGTTTTTTGCGAAGGTGAATACGAATACCCGCCCATCGACCTGCTCCAGAAGGCGCAGGTTCTGCAAACGACGACGATGACGCCGGAAGCGCTGGAACAGAGCGCCGGTCTGCTGGAAAGCGTACTCGAAGATTTCGGGATCAAAGGCGAGATTATCGATGTTCGTCCCGGTCCGGTCGTCACGCTCTACGAGTTTGAGCCTGCGCCTGGCGTCAAGTCTTCGCGTGTCATTGGCCTCTCGGATGATATTGCCCGTTCCATGTCGGCTCTGTCTGCCCGCGTTGCCGTGGTGCCCGGCCGCAATGTCATCGGTATTGAATTGCCCAACCCGGTGCGCGAAACGGTCTATTTCCGCGAGTTGATCGAATCATACGATTACGCTGAAACGCGGATGAAGCTGGCGCTTTGCCTCGGCAAGACCATTGGCGGCGAGCCCGTCGTAGCCGAACTCGCCAAGATGCCGCATCTTCTGGTGGCTGGTACCACGGGTTCCGGCAAGTCGGTCGCCATCAACACCATGATCCTGTCGCTGCTCTACCGGTTGAAGCCGGAGGAATGCCGCCTGATCATGGTCGATCCCAAGATGCTGGAACTGTCGGTCTATGATGGCATTCCACACCTGCTGACACCGGTTGTAACGGACCCGAAAAAGGCTGTGATGGCGCTGAAATGGGCCGTGCGGGAAATGGAAGACCGGTATCGCAAGATGTCGCGGCTGGGTGTGCGCAATATCGATGGTTACAATGCCCGTGCGGCGTCTGCCCGTGCCAAGGGCGAAACCGTGATGTGCAATGTGCAAACCGGGTTTGACCGTGCGACGGGTGAAGCCGTCTACGAACAGGAGGAAATGGACCTTACGGCCATGCCGTACATCGTCATCATTGTCGATGAAATGGCCGACCTGATGATGGTTGCCGGTAAAGAGATCGAGGGTGCAATCCAGCGGCTGGCGCAAATGGCACGCGCTGCCGGTATTCACCTCATCATGGCGACACAACGACCCTCCGTCGATGTGATCACCGGCACCATCAAGGCCAATTTCCCGACGCGTATTTCTTTCCAGGTGACTTCCAAGATCGACAGCCGCACGATCCTGGGTGAACAGGGTGCCGAACATCTGCTGGGGCAGGGCGACATGCTGCACATGGTGGGTGGCGGACGCATTGCGCGTGTGCACGGTCCTTTCGTCTCTGATGAGGAAGTTGAAAAGGTCGTTGCGCATCTGAAGACACAGGGACGCCCGGAATATCTGGGCACCGTGACCGAAGATGCCGATGAGTCCGATGACGGCGAGGAAGAAGACAGCGCCGTCTTCGACAAGACCGCCATGGCCGAAGATGACACTGCCGATCTCTACGAAAAAGCCGTGAAGGTCGTTCTGCGCGACAAGAAGTGCTCGACCTCCTATATTCAAAGGCGCCTGTCGATTGGGTACAATCGCGCCGCATCTCTGGTGGAGCGCATGGAACAGGAAGGGATCGTTGGACCTGCCAACCATGTCGGCAAACGCTCGATCATCATCGGTGAGCGCGATATGTCCGAGGTTCCCGGCGCCGTGGACTGATCAATCCGCTGCGACCAAGCTAGTGGGAGACCGCAAACCCGGCAACACGTGCCGGGTTTCTCATCGCGCGGGCTGGTTCAGGCTGCGGGGACGATAGGTCATCTCTTTGGTCCACTGGTTGGCCGGTGCCGGGCGTCCGACGTAATAGCCCTGCGCCTGGTCGATCCGCAGTTCTTTGAGAAGCTCAAGCTGCTCGGCGGTCTCGACCCCTTCGGCCAGAATTTTATGACCCCGGTTTCGAATGAGGGCGATGATATCGCTCAACATGACTTTCCCACGCGGCGTCTGCGCGTCGTGCAGAAACGACTTGTCGATTTTTACCGTGTCGAAATCGATGAGCCTCAGCCATGAGAGGCCGGCGAAACCCGTGCCGAAATCATCGAGCCATATTTTAATCCCGAGTGTCTTGAGATCGCTGATGCAACGCAGGACATCGGAATTCATGTCCATTTCCAGGCCCTCGGTGATTTCGAAAGCCAAACGTCCACCGGAGACGCCGACATCCCCCAGAATAGCTGCCACCGATGTCGCAAACCCCGGACTCTTGAGCTGGATGGGTGAAACATTGACGCTGACGATCGGTATTTTCTCGCAGTTCAGCGCCTGCTGGCACGCGGTGCGGATCGCCCACAGGCCAAGCTCCATGATCGTCCCTGTCCGTTCGGCGATGGGAATGAAGATGCTGGGTGGCACATGCGTTCCATCCAGAAGTTTCAGCCGCATCAAGGACTCCGCGCCGATGGTGATGTTGGTTCTCAGATCCTTGATCGGCTGATAAACCAGCGATACCAGATTTTGGGCAATCGCGATATTCAGAAGTGCTGCGACATTTTCCGTGTCGTCGCTGTGTTGCGGGTCGTTGGGGTCGAATAGCTTGACGGTGTTGCGGCCACTCTCCTTTGCAAGATAAAGTGCGCGGTCGGCCTCGTTGATGATCCGTTCCAGCTTCGGGTCCTGTTGCGGACGGGTAAAGGACGCGCCGACACTGACCGTGATGACCGATGTCCCATCCCGGCGCCTTTCATGGGCCAGATGCATATCCTGTACGGTCGTCCGAAGTGTCTCTGCAATATCTTCTATGTCTTTAGGCGCCGTAAAACGAGCAAGCGCTATGAACTCTTCTCCACCGTAACGACCGATCACGGCATCGAACCGGCTCATGCTGGCTTGTAGCGTCTGTGCAACCTGGATCAGGCACCGGTCGCCCTCCTGATGCCCATAGAAGTCATTGTACTTCTTGAAGAAATCTACATCGATCAAGAAGACCGCGAAGTTGTGCTGGTGGTTGGTCCAACCATCCCAAAGCTGCCTTAGACGGCTATCGATAGCGCGTCTGTTTTCGAGACCGGTCAAAGGGTCGGTGTTTGAGAGATGGAGCAGCGCTTCTCCGCGCTGTTCTGCCTCGCGCTGCTGGACCTTCGCCTCGATGGCGTTGAGAAAGACCTGGTACCGCTCGCGGTTGAGACGCAAATTGACGTAGGACGTGAAGACGAAACACGAGAAATAGAATGCCCCGAAATTGATCTGGTAATAGATGTCCTCGTGAAAATAGCTGAGAGCGAGGAAGTATATGACCAGCACGAGGCTTGAGGCGATCAGCGACAGAACGAAATTGAACGTGAAAAACAGGTTCGCACCCATCATGAAGATGGCGCCGAAGACCATGTAGTAGGACATGTTGGTGACGTACGACGTCATCAAGGCCGGCATCAGCCAGGCGATATAACCACCGACCAGCGCCGTAGCACAGGCGATGTCCATGTGGCTCGTCTTGACGTTTGCACGGATTTGCATTTCCAGCATCATCAAGGCGGCAATGCCGACGACGAACCGTGCAAACATCGTGTGTGGTGAAACATCCGGGATAAGCAGGATGTCGGTTACCGAAAACAACAGATAGATCGGCACCGCGATCCACAGCCCCTGCCGTATCGAGGTGCGTCTGCTGGCGTCTGCCTCTTTTAAGAAAAGCGCTCTCGAAGCATCGATTGACCGCTCTTGTGATTCATCCAGTTGCGGACCAAGTCCCACCACATCTGCCAAAGTGTGCGTCATGCACTTTTCCATAGGTTGTAATAATAGTGCCAGTTTACATCCAGAAAAATTGTGGAATACATTTCCAGAAATTTTTCGTTACTTCCGTTTCTTCAATCTGGTGATGTCAGAAACAAGAGACATTCCCGCTATTATGGCGTGCGTAGAGCTTAAATTTGTTTAAGCAAAAAGAAAATTACAATCGATCTTCCGTTTACCTTAATAAAAAGTTTCCCGTCAAACGGTGGTTTTATGCATGTGCACCACATTGACTTGCATTCAAATAAGGAGTGAATTGTTTCAAAGTTAACAAAGCGTTAATCAGGAGATTTATCTTTGTCCAATGTGCTGAATAAAAAGTTCGATGGTGAAAGTCTTATTACACCTGAAACAATATCAGATGAAATATTCGCTCAACGCTCAGACGATTTTAAAGAGCAAATTGCAATTGCCGAAGCTGAAGTCGCAATCCTTCTCAATTTGGCGCACCAGCAATTTCTGAGTGATGTTGCGCCGCAGCAAATTATACATGAAGTCGCGGGACGGTTACATCAATGCAGGGAAAGATACCACTCGAGCGTGTGGAAAGAGATCATTCCGCTCGTTCAGAACCATCCCGTTGCGGCGTATTTCCTGCAGGATCCCTTCACCCATTGGTCGTTTGACAAACCGCGCGGATATTCCGGCGATGCCCAGCTTCTCGACTTCATCTACGGCCACCCAAGTGTTCAGGACAAGATTGCCGCCGCATCGCCGATTGGCACAGCGCTTTACGACTATACCAAGGATGCGTCATCCTCTGTGGCCGTGCGTGAGCGCCGCGATATACTGACGAAATATATCGACGACGTTGCCAATACGCGTGGCCCAGACACGGAAATATTGACAATTGCCGCCGGGCATTTGCGTGAAGCCAATGGCTCGTCTGCCTTGGCGCAGGGCAAAATCAAGCGTTGGGTCGCCCTCGACCAGGACCCGCTCAGCGTCGGTGCCATCATGCGGGATTTCCACGGAACCTGCATCGAGGCGATCGACGGGTCGGTGCGTGGAATTTTGTCGCGCCGCCAGGAACTCGGCACATTCGACTTCGTCTATGCGGCTGGTCTTTACGACTATCTGGTCGACAAGGTGTCGATCAAGTTGACGCAGCGCTGCCTGGAGATGCTGAAGCCTGGCGGCAGTTTCCTGTTCGCGAATTTCTCTCAGGATATCGGCGTGGATGGCTATATGGAATCCTTCATGAACTGGGCGCTTCTTTTGCGCACAGAGCAGGATATGTGGCATATCATCAATTCCAGCATTGACCCGTCATTGGTCGAAGCAGAGGTGTTTTTCGGTGAAAACCGCAACATCGTCTACGGGGTCATCCGCAAGAAAGCCTGATGGATCTCTCCGACTGTCGCGATGCTGCACGGCGTCGCGACGGATGTTTGAAAATCGTTCAGGAGTGATTCCCTTCCAAGTCGAAACGCTCTAATGATTTTGCGCTGACATGGCGTGTCTTTGGAGTGCATGATGGACAATAAGCGATATTATTCTGATTTTGGCGGCCTTCCGGGCCAGACTGAATTGCTTTCGAGCAAGGCAACGTTCACCACGGCCTATGCCGTCATTCCCAAGCGTGTGATGTCGGATATCGTCACAAGTATCCTCCCGCATTGGGCAGAGACACGCGCCTGGATCATCTCGCGCCCGATGACGGGTTTCTCCGAGACCTTCGCGCAATATGTCATGGAGGTTATGCCCGGCGGTGGCAGCGATAGACCGGAACCGGACGCACGCGCCCAAGCCGCAATTTTCGTTGTCGATGGTGAGATGAGCATTGAGTACGAAGGCGAAAGACACGCTCTGCGCGCGGGCTCTTTCGCCTATATTCCTGCTGGAAGCGTCTGGACGCTACGCGGCGAGGGCAATATCCCCGTCAAATTCCATTGGGTCAGAAAAGTCTTCGACGTTGTCGAGGGGCTGGAGTTGCCACCTGCGATCTTCACGCATGAAGACGACCATGAACTTTCCGCCATGCCTGATACAGATGGCAAGTGGGCAACCACGCGCTTCATCGATCCCGCAGATGGTCGGTATGACATGCACCTCAACATCGTCACGTTTGAGCCGGGTGCAACCATTCCCTTCATGGAAACCCATGTCATGGAACACGGGCTATTCGTGCTGGAAGGCAAAGCCGTCTACAGGCTGAACAATGACTGGGTGGAGGTTGAAGCGGGCGATTTCATGTGGCTTCGCGCATTCTGCCCGCAAGCCTGCTATGCGGGTGGTCCTGGACGTTTCCGATACCTTCTCTACAAGGATGTAAACCGGCACGTAAAGCTTTGGTAATGTCGGTTTCGCCAAGTTGGCTTAAGCTTCCAATGAAACCGGATGCGTAGGGGTGCGGCGCATACCTGTGCCAGCTTTCCCAGCATGCGCAGATTGATGAAATTCCCCACAGGTGAAAGCCGAGCCTGTCATGCAGTCATCGTGCGACATCTTCGAACCTGAAACAGTTGCGATATGGCGCGAGGAGTTTCGCGGGTCACGCAAGCATTCAATGAGCGCCGCCCTCTCAGGCGGCGCTCATTGTTTATACCAGCAGATTTTCCGCCGGGGCTGACTGGGCCATCTGGCTCACGGCCGGATCATTGATGGAATACGCATGGATATAGTCGATCTTCATTTCGGAGCCGTTCGGCAAGCCGTCTGTCGGCGTTCCAGCGACGCCGCCTACGGCAAGATTGACGAGCAGATACATGGGGTCATGCATGTCCGACGGCGTTTTTGTCTGCGCTACCGCCACATCATCGAAATACCAGGTGACGTAGTCTTTGTCCCACAGCATTCCGTACTTGTGGAAACCTTCGGTGCTGGACACCTGCACATTGTTGATGGTCGATGTCTGCTCTCCCGTTTCGTTGGAATGCGAAGACATGATCAGCGTATTGGGGTTTTGCCCGCGCATCTCGATGACATCGAGCTCCGGTGGCCATTTGCCATCGGTGGGCAACAGCCAGAAAGCAGGCCACGCCCCCTGATCGCTTGGCATATCCGCGCGGATTTCAAAGTAGCCGTAGGTCTGGGAAAAGGATGGATGCGTGGTCAACATGCCCGACGTATAATCGTAACCACCAATCGCATCCGAAATGGAATCCGGGGTAGGGGCCGCCGTGATCGTCAGAACGCCGTTCTGCACCGAAAAGGGATTGACCGATGACGTCGGCTGATAGGCGGGGTTGATGTACCACTGCTCTTCGGAATTGGTATGCAGGCTGCCACCGGAGTCACCTGCCCACCAGAATTTTGGTTCCCAAACGCCTGTCTGACCATCACTCAGAGATAGCGAGTTGAATTCGTCGGAGAAAGTGGACGTGAGTTGGGAGCGGTCCAACGTCAGTCTGAACTGGCTGGAAGTCAAGCTATCAGCTGTCGTATTGGCCAGGACGACACTCTCGCTGTTGTCGAAATTGAGCCAGAGGTCAGCACCCTTTTGGGTCGATGCTGAGAGAATATGATCAAAGGATGTAACGCCATACCCATCCAGTCTGATGATATCGTCGGAACCGAAATCCGTGATCAGGTCCGTGCCATTTCCTTTGGCAAAAACGAAGGTATCGGCGCCGCCCGCACCTGTCAGAACGTCATTACCGGCACCGCCGTCGATCGTCTGTTTTCCGGACCCGCCGGTGATGATGTTATCGGTGGAATTTCCGAATGCGGTGCGTCCGTCGCCCGTGACGTTCAGATTTTCAAAGTTTTCGGGAAGCGTATAGCTCATCCATGTATCGATTGTGTCGATGCCTTGGCCTGCAGCTTCAGCCGCGCGGTTGGATGTCGAATAGAGGTAATAAATGTCGTCGCCCGTGCCACCATGCATGGTGACATTGACGCTGCTGTCGCCCCACATCGAGTCGTTTTTGGCGGTTCCGTAAAGATCAAGACCGGAGCCGGTCGCCGAGAAAAAACCGGTGGACGTATCGCTGTAATATAGCGGCGTTCCAAGAGCATTCAAAATTGATTTCGCCATCAAACCATCTCCTGTTGAAACTGTCCTCCCCACGATACCCTCTCCACGCAGAAGTGTAACAGTGACGACGTTTTCATTTATGGCGGAAATGCGATAAATCGTCCTGAGGCCCACCTGAAAAGTAACGGGTATGCGGGGCCAGGTAAGGCTTAGAGCGTTTCCTTGTTAAATGGAAACGTTCTGCCGGAGCAGATTTTCGTCAGGACAAAGGCGATTGGCGAAGGGCATACCCTAAGGTACGGTCGAGCCGATCGCCTTTGTCCTGGCGGAAATATGCCCGGCCCTCCGGGTTGGTTGAAACGGGCCATCTGCCTGCCCGGACGGCTTGGCCGTACGCTAAGGCTACGCCACGCGCCATCCGGACAAGCAGTCGATCCCGTTTGAACCAACAGAACTGTTTCCATTTAACAAGGAAACGCTCTAAGACAGGATTACCGAGCCGGGAGTGTCACAACCAATTGCCCGATGTCACCCCAGGATGCCTTGATTGATGTTTGGCCAGACAGCCTGATCAGACCGCAGAGACTGCCTGTTGTCACCACCTGGCCGCGCTTTAGTCCACCCAGATGGTCGAGCGGGGCATTGGCATAGGACAGCAGCGGCGCCAGAGGATCACTTTGTGGGTGCTTTGGCACCGCCGCAAACAGAACTTCGGCGCCGCTTTCCAGAACGAGCGCTGGTAATGTTGCGTCATGATTGGCCAGACGCTCCATAATCGAGTGATCGACTTCCGGCCCGAGAACAAAAGAATGATTGCCCAGACGATCCGCAAGATGGAGCGCAAACGGCGCTTTGTTTTCCTCGATCATCCGGTAGCTGACAAGCTCCGCGCCCATATGCACGGATGCGACGTGGGCCAAAATGTCTTCACGAGAGTAGTCGGAGTTTGCTTCCAGCGCAGGAATATCCTCTGCCAGAACAAAACAGATTTCGATTTCAATCCCGATCGCCCCGGGTTTGGGGACGTTGAAAGCGGTATCGGTAACAGTGTCGAAGACATCCAGAAGCGGTGCAGCAACGGCACGAACGCCATTCATTGCCACTTTCCAGCCGCCGACCTCTTTCCCGATCGCCGCTGCCGCAATGGCCTGCGCTGCCATGCCGGTTTCGACACTATCAGGTACGAGACCGTTGCTTTCAAGTTGCGTGGCGCTGAGCGAAGACTGCTGATTTTCAGCCTCGGCGAGAATAGCACCAAGTCTTATGTTCGCCTCTGTCATCGTCGTCATGCGAAACGCTCCCGTAACGTCAGTCCCTAACAAATTTCATTGCAGTCATTTGCGGCGGTGACAAGTGAAGCGCCAAACGTGATGTGATAAATACATGGTCTTCAACACCTATTCGTCTCTTTGGCCCCAAGATTATGAATGAACAGGCTTCGGCCCATCATACAGCGCACGTGGTCGGATCAGTCTCGTCTGTTGGAATTGTTCCAACGCATGCGCAATCCAGCCGACAGTCCGCCCGATCGCAAAAAGAGCCAGCGCGGCACCCATTGGCAAGTCAAGTTGACGGCGAACAGCCACAAGCGCGACATCGATGGTCGGCCGTTTACCGGTCGTCTCTTCAACGGCATGAATCAGTGATTGACGCATTTCGTTTTGTGGCAGGAGCGAAAGCAAAGCTGCAGCTCTGGGATCGCCATTCGGATAAAGCGGGTGCTCGAACCCCGGTAAACGATCGCCGCGGCGCAAACGTTTTTCCAGCACAAGACGTGCGTCAGCCCCGGCTTCCATTTCGTCGAACAGAATTTCGACGAGGCTCGTCATGCCGCCATGAAGTGGCCCGCTCAGCGCAGCCAGTCCCGCGTCGAGGCACGCGCCCAGAGATGCTCCGGTCGAGGCAACGACGCGTGTCGCAAAAGTCGACGCATTCAGTTCATGATCGGCCAGCAGGACAAGTGCCCGGCGTAGGATGTCTGAGCCGATACCATCAAGCCCCCACGTGTTGGCAAGGTGTAGATGCGCGGACATACCGCTTTGTTGGCTGCCACTGGCAGCGGCGGTCATTGCGCGGACCAGGGCGGCAGCGCTGGGCCACAGGTTTCGATTGTCACGCTGCCATGAGGTTAGTCGTCCTGCATCAACGAATGAAAGCAGCGCTTGGCAACGTTCCGGCAATGGCAGGTGCTTCGTCAGATCCAGAAGGGCGCTGTCCCAGGGAGATGGTTCTACGCCAACAAAGGGATCGTGCTCACCGCAGGCCCAGAGCAAGCGAGCGATCTCTTCCAGAGAGGCATGTGTCGAAAGCTTTATCGCGTCATATCCTCGATAGAAGAGGTGCCCATTCTCTATCAGCGTAATGCCCGAAGACAAGACGGGGAGTCCCCAATCCAGTGTTGTCGCCGCGACATCGCGCGGCTTTCGCCCGATGGACTTGTTTTTCCTCAACCTGTCCACGTCTTCGACGGCGTAGAGCCGCCTGCGCGGATCAGTCGGGTCGTCCGTAGCGCGGACAATGCCGCGGCTGACATAGGCATAGAGGGTTGCCCGGCTGATGCCGAGGATTCCGGACGCCGTCTCTGCATCGACGAAACGATCCCGCTCTGTCATTTTCTTCATATTGATTGCTTCAATCAAGATTGATTGTATTGATAGAAGCATCATCCTTGGGGAAGTCAACCCGTGAGGATTATCATGAGCACTCAGTCAAAAAACGCGTCCACAATGGCATCGGTCTCGCAAGCTGTGAGTCCCGGTCTGGAGAATATCGTCGCAGCGCAAACCGTTCTCAGTCACATCGATGGCGCGGCAGGTCGTCTCGTCGTGCGCGGGTATGATCTCGACAGTCTTTCCAGCTGGAGCTTTGAGGCAGTTCTTGCCTTGCTTTGGAAAGACCTGACGCCCGTTTATCAAGATGTTGCACACATAAGCGAGGCGCTTTCGCGGGCCCGAATTCGTGCATTTGCTCTGGTTGAGCCGCTTCTGATGGCAACAAAGACGCTTTCGCACGTCGAGACGTTGCGTCTTTTTTTATCATCTCTTTCGGACGCAGAGCCTGAAGCCCACCATATCATGGCTGTTGCCGCCGTTCCCGTATTCGCTGCCGCCATCGCGCGCCGAGATGCTGGCCTCGCACCGGTTGCGCCCGTAGAAGGTTTGGGCCACGCCGCCAATTTTCTACAGATGCTGCATGGAGAGGAGGCGTCCCCTGATAAGGTCAAGGCGCTCGACACCTATCTGGTGTCGGTGTCCGACCACGGGCTCAACGCCTCTACCTTCACCGCCCGGGTCATAGCATCGACAAAGGCCGGCATGTTTTCGTCCGTCATCGGGGCTCTCTGTGCCCTGAAAGGTCCTCTCCACGGGGGTGCACCGGGTCCGGTTCTCGATATGCTGGATGCCATCGGGCATGAGCGCAATATTCACACCTGGCTGGCCAATACACTGGCTCGCGGCGAAAGGGTGATGGGTTTTGGCCACCGCATCTACCGGGTTCGCGATCCCAGGGCAGATGTGCTCAAGAAGGCGGTTGGCACATTGCAGCGTGATAGCCCTCGTATCAACTTCGCCCAAGCCGTTGAAAGGGAGGCACTGTCGCTGCTGGCAGAAAAGAAGCCGCTACGTCCTTTGGAAACCAATGTCGAATTTTACACGGCGCTGGTTCTGGAAGCCGTTGGCTTCCCGCGCGAAAGTTTCACCAATGTGTTCGCCGCCGGGCGCATGGCGGGATGGACGGCGCATGTTCTGGAGCAGGATCAGGTGGGGAAACTGATCCGTCCGCAGTCGCAATATGTCGGCCCGATGCCCCAAGGACAGTAACCTTCCAGCGAACATCAAACACGCCAATTCTGCACCCTGATAGGTTTCCCGCTATAGGCGTGGCTGGGTCCGGTTACGGGCTGTTGTCCGCACTGCCCGTTGGCAGTGCGTAAAAACGCGTCCGTTTTTTTAGACTTTGTTGTCCATATCTCGGAATGGTTGTGAGAAATAGCAGTCTGCGCCCATTCGTTAAGTCCATGATTAAAGTTTATTCCAATATTGTCCATGGACTCGGGGAAAAAGGTTCAGGCCGCAATGGTCGTTTACAACAACAATGCCGAACAGGAGGCTGGCGATGTGCCCGGACGCCAGGCTCGGCTCGTCTGGTATCATTCACTTTTCTGGAAGATTACCGTCTTTTTCGTGTCGAGCGTGGTGCTCGCTTATGTCGTCGGTGCGACCATTGGTTGGATCATGCTCGAGCGGGATTCGCAGGAACAATGGCGCCGTCAGGCGGAGTTGAACGCGCAGATAACAACGTCCGCGATCCGCTCTATCTACACTTTCGTCGCAGTCGATAGTGCCCATGACGGGCAGATCACCAAAATCATCAGTGAACGACCCCTGGGCGACGATGCGTCTATTCTGGACACGGGCTTTAATCCAAGTGACGTTCTGAACCTTGCGGCATCGCAGACGAAAGGCAACATCTGGCTGTTCCAGATCTCCTCCGACGGACAGGCTTTCTCCAGCTCAGCCGAGGCGCTGGGCTCCAGCCGTGGAACCGCACTCGTTTTGCCGGGTGATGCGCCGCCGGGTCAGTTCTTCACCGGATTTGCCCAGATTGGCACGGCCAGACATTTTATCGCCTATGTGCCTGTGGTGACACCCAAAGGGAATCTTCAGGGTGCCGTGGTCACGACGATTGGTGAGGCATCCATCCTTCAGGAAAGCCAGACCCGGTTGTTCCGCAACTCCATTCTGCTGCTCTTGACCATCCTGCTGCTCACCGGTGTCACGGTCACTCTCGCCATGCGCAAAGTGTTCAAGCCAGTGCCGTCGCTGGTCAGTGCGCTGAGCCGCATCGCCCAGGACGACACGCGCATTGTCACGCCTTTTCAGGATCGTCCCGACGAGATCGGTCGATTTGCAGTCGCCATCGAGACGCTGCGCGAGGCGGTTGTTGAACGCGAACATCTGCGGCAGGTGCGTGATGTTGCAAAACATATGGAGCATCTTGCGCACCACGATGCGCTGACCGGACTTCCGAACCGGGCCTTGTTCAGCAGAAAAATAGAAGAGATGAAGGGCTCGCCGGACGGTGAGGCTCGCGCGTTCAACATCATGCTTCTCGATCTTGATCGCTTCAAGTCGATCAATGATGGCCTGGGTCACGCAAGCGGCGATGCGCTGTTGGTATCTTTTGCGGAACGCCTGCTGCTTTTGATGCGTCCCGGCGATATTGCCGCTCGTCTCGGTGGCGACGAATTTGCCATCATGCAGGTCGTCAACAAAAATGCCGTTGTCGAAGCCAGCAAGTTGGCATCGGCCATTATTCGCTCGGTCGCCAGACCCTTCAACCTGTTGGGCAAAGAAATATCTGTCGGCACAAGCATTGGGATTTGTACCGATACCGCGTTTGACGTCGATATTTCCGAACTGCTTAAAAAGGCGGATATCGCACTTTATGCATCAAAGTCCGAGGGTCGGGGCATTTTTCGCTTCTTCAAGCCCGGGATGGAGATGTCGGGCGACCGCGGTCATGTGATGCAGCATGATATTGTTGCGGCTTTGCGCGACAACCAGTTCATGCTGCATTATCAGCCGATATTCTCTGTCTTGAAAAACGAGCCTGTCGGATTTGAAGCGCTGTTGCGGTGGCGGCATCCAAAGCTTGGCTGGGTTTCACCTGGCGATTTCATTCCCGTCGCCGAAAAGACAGGACAGATCGTGGCGATCGGTGAATGGGTGCTGAAGCGCGCTTGCGCCGATGCCAGACGGCTTCCACCTGAATGTACGATTGCGGTCAATGTCTCTCCCGTTCAGTTGCAGCATGGAAACTTCATCAAGACGGTGAAGTCGGCGCTCTTCAACAACGGTCTTGCCGCTTCGCGGCTGGAGCTTGAATTGACGGAGAGCGTGCAGATTTCGGTCTTGGAGTGCACGGAAACGCTGGAGGGCCTCCGAGCGCTGGGCATACGCATCGCCCTCGATGATTTTGGCACCGGTTATTGTGGTGTCAGCTATCTGCTCACACTGCCCGTCACCAAGATAAAAATCGACCGCAGCTTCATCATGGGCATCGAAGATCGCTCTGAGAGCCGCGCCGTCATCCTCAGCCTGGTACAGCTCGCCCATACTCTGGGGCTGGAAACGACGACAGAAGGTATCGAGACCGAAAGCCAACTCGAGTTCGTCCGCTCCGCCGGCTGTTTGCTGGGGCAGGGGTACCATCTGGGGCGTCCCGCCAAGATCGAGGAAATCGAGCGTATTTATCAAGATTTTTATCCCCAGAAGGTGTCATCGCTAGGAGCGTAACGAATGCGATATCCTGAGTTTTTATGTGTGAATAGGAAATTCTTGCAGATTGCATTTGGGAGCGTTCTCTCCGTAGCACTTGTGTGCCCGCCATTCGGTTCCCCGGCGGCCACCGCCGCTGAGGAGGGAACGCTGGATAAAATTGCCCGTACCAAAACGATCACCATCGGATATCGCTCCGACGAGGTGCCGTTTGCCTATCGAACCCCGGATGGGGCTGCGGTTGGCTATACGGTGGAGTTGTGCAATCGCATTGCCGATCACGTCCGCGCCACGCTCAATCTCGACACCATCAACATCGATTACGTCCTGGCGACAGCCGCAACCCGGTTTCTTCTCATCAAGACCGGCAAAATCGATCTGGAATGCAGCGCAACGACCAATAATGCCGAGCGGCGCGAGCAAGTGGCATTTTCTTATCCCCACTTCATCACCGCCACGCGGTTTGTCGCGAAAAAATCCAGCAATCTGCGGGAAATCAAAGACCTTGCCGGGCGCACCGTGGCATCAACGACCGGCACGGTCAACATCGAGCAATTGCAGGAGCGAAACCGCGCCGATAAGCTGAATATTTCGATCATGCTGGCAAAGCAGAACATCGAAGGGTTTTCCTTCGTGGAAAACAACAGGGCTTCGGCATTCGTCATGGACGGGGTGCTGCTTGCGGCCAATGTCGCGTTTTCCAAAGCGCCTCAGGAGTATATGATCTCGTCCGAGACTTTCGGGCCGCCTGAGCCCTACGGAATTCTGCTTCGCAAGAATGACGAGCCTTTCCGCGCCGTCGTCAACGATGCGTTGCGGACGATTTTTGTCAGCGGGGAAATCGACGAGATCTACAACAGATGGTTCATGTCACCGCTGCCGCCTGATGGTCGCAATTTCAATCTGCCAATGTCTTCGGAACTGAAGTCCGCGTTTCGTGACCCGAAGGAGTATCTGCAATGACATGCAGTTCCTTGTTTCGAACAGGCCTTGTTCAAGGCACCATCCTCCTTCTGCTGTCTGCGGGTCTTGCATCGGCCGAGTTCACCATGCCCACCCTCCAGCGGATCAAGGAAACCGGAAAAATCAGGATTGGTTACGGTGCGACATCGCCGTTCTCGCTCATAACGGCGCAGGGTCGTGTTGTCGGTTATTCTATCGATCTGTGCCGGCTTCTGACAGAAAAGCTCAGAGAGCGGTTGCAAATGCCGAAAATCGAGATCGACTTCGTGCCGCGCACGCCCAGCAATCGCATACAGCTGCTGAATGATGGCACCATGGACATTGAATGCAATGCCAGCACGAACACAGCCGAAAGGCGAAAAAGCGCAAGTTTTGCGGTCAGTCACTTCCTGGGTGTGACACGCTATGTTTCGCTTGCAAAAAATGAACTCAAGACCTTGGCAGACCTGAAAGGACGGTCCGTCAGCGTGGCCCTGGGGACAGTGAATGTGAGTGATATCACCGAGGTCAATCGTTCGCAGAAACTCAACATGTCGATCGTGCCGGTGGAATCGCTGCAGTCGGCATTCGACATGGTGACCGACGGCAGGGTGTCTGCGTTTTCCATGGATGAGGTTTTGCTGAGCATGATGATTGCCAAATCAACAACGCCATCCGAGTACCGCATGTCATCAGACATGGTGAGCGATGAGCAGCCCTATGGTTTCATGATGCGATTGAACGACAACGCGTTTACAGATGCGGTCAACCAGGCGCTGACCGAAATTTACAAGAGCCCGGACATGCCGATGATCTATGCCCGCTGGTTCCAGCAGCTATCGCCGGAGACAGGCGTCAATCTGAACATGCCGATGAGCGCACGTTTGAAAGACGCCTTCGAAAACCCCGTTCCGATAAAATAAAGCATCCACCGCGCTTCCATGCGTGATGGTGGCAATGATTTTTGCTGTTACGCCTTTTCCAGGGCGATCGCTATGCCTTGGCCAACGCCGATGCACATCGTGGCAAGCGCCTTATCTCGACCCGTCAGCGAAAGCTCGAGCGCTGCCGTCCCCGTTATTCGCGCGCCGCTCATGCCGAGGGGATGCCCCAGTGCGATGGCGCCGCCATTGATGTTAGCGCGAGGATCATCATCGGCGATGCCAAGCTGGCGTAGCGTTGCCAGCCCTTGTGACGCGAACGCCTCGTTCAGCTCGATGACATCCAGCATGTCTTGCGTCCAGCCAAGCCGTGACAGAAGTTTTTGGGACGCCGGTGCCGGACCGATGCCCATCACGCGAGGAGGGACGCCAGCCGTTGCTCCACCGCTGATGCGGGCGAGGGGCGTAAGGCCATATGTCTTGACCGCCGCCGCCGAGGCAATGATCAGGGCCGCCGCGCCATCATTGACGCCTGAAGCATTACCCGCCGTGACGGTGGCACCCTCCATGCGATTGATCGGCTTCAATTTCGCCAAAGCCTCAAGGCTTGTCTCGCGGGGGTGCTCATCCTTGCCAACGATAACAGGATCGCCCTTTCGTTGGGGAATGCTGACCGGAGTGATCTCTTTTGCCAAACGTCCGTTCGCCTGCGCCTGCGATGCTTTTTGCTGGCTGCGAACCGCGAATGCATCCTGGCTCTCTCGCGAAACATGATAGTCGATGCCGACATTGTCGCCGGTTTCCGGCATGGAATCGACACCGTACATCGACTTCATTGCCGGATTGACGAAACGCCATCCAATCGTCGTGTCGTAGATTTCAGCGTTTCGCGAAAAGGCAGATTCTGCTTTCGGTATCACAAAAGGCGCGCGGCTCATGCTTTCCACGCCACCGGCAATCATCAGCTCCGCCTCGCCCGATTTGATGGCGCGCGCAGCGGTCATCACCGCATCCATGCCAGAGCCGCACAGACGGTTTATAGTCGTGCCGGTGACCGACACCGGCAATCCTGCGAGCAAGGATGCCATGCGGGCCACATTACGGTTGTCTTCACCGGCCTGGTTGGCGCAGCCGAATATCACGTCGTCCACCGCTTCCCAGTCAATCGTCGGATTGCGCTCGACAAGCGCCTTTAAGGGAATGGCGCCCAGATCATCGGCGCGTATGGAAGACAATGCACCCCCGAAGCGGCCGATCGGAGTGCGGATATAGTCACAGATAAAAACGTCGCTCATGGCGTACCTCACAGTTCGGGCGCGGCAAGATCGGCCACATCCCCATCAATATGGAGTTTGGCGCCGGTCATGGCCTGCAAATCGTCAATCGTCATACCTGCCAGTTTCTCTCGCAGAACGAACCGACCATCGACAACATCGACAACGGCGTGACTGGTGTAGATGCGGGTAATGCAGCCCACGCCTGTCAGCGGAAATGCGCATGTTTCAACGAGCTTTGGTTCGCCCTTCTTCGTGACATGCTCGGTAATGACAAAGACCTGCTTTGCGCCGTGCACCAGATCCATAGCGCCACCAACGGCCGGAACGCCTTTGGAGCCGACGCGCCAGTTGGCCAGATCACCATTTTGCGCCACTTGATAGGCCCCAAGAATAGCAACATCCAGATGTCCGCCGCGCACCATGGCGAAACTGTCGGCGTGGTGAAAGAAGGCAGCGCCCTGCTTGAGCGTTACGGCCTTCTTGCCGGCGTTGATCAGGTCCCAGTCCTCTTCGCCTTCTGGAGGCGCTTCACCGAAATTCAGAATACCGTTTTCGGTGTGGAAGATGGCTTCGCGTCCGGGGGGCTGATAGCGAGCGACCATTTCGGGAAAACCAATGCCGAGATTGACATAGGCGCCGTCTTGGATGTCCTGCGCCGCGCGCCAGGCGATCTGGGCATTGGAAAGCTTGATGTCTTCGAACGTGTTGAGAGCGTGCGTATCGTCGGTCATGCGTAGGCCACTCCTGCGCGGATAAGTTCTTCTTCCTGTTGCGGATGTTCGATCTGGACGACCCCGTCCACGAAAATTCCGGGTGTCACCACCTGTTCAGGATCAATGGTGCCTATTGGCACGATCCTGGAAACCTGCGCAATTGTCGTTGCTGCTGCCATGCACATCAGGGGGTTGAAGTTGCGGCCTGCCTTGTTGTAGGTCAGGTTGCCGTGAGTATCGCCCAGCTGAGCCTTGACGATGGCAAAGTCCGCCTTCAACCATCGCTCCTGCACATAATGGCGTCCATCGAATTCGGCTATCGGCTTGCCCTGCGCAAGCTCTGTCCCATAAGCGGTCGGAGTATAAAAAGCGGGGATGCCTGCGCCGCCTGCACGAATGCGCTCGGCAAGTGTTCCCTGTGGAACCAGTTCCAGTTCTATCTCGCCTGCCAGATATCGGTCGGTAAAGGCACGTGGGTCCGATGAGCGGGGAAATGAGCAGATCATCTTGGCGATCATCCCGGCATCGATCATGGCGGCAATGCCGATGCGCCCGTTTCCTGCATTGTTGTTGATGACCGTCAGGTTTTTCGGGCCCTTGTCGATCAGGGCATGGATGAGTTCGATGGGCGCGCCCGAACCGCCAAAGCCGCCAATCATGACGACGGCGCCATCACCAATCGCGCTCACCGCATCGGCAGCACTACCAATCGTCTTGTCCATAGGTCGACCTCCCGGATTTTGTCCAACTGGCCACAGCTAAATCCGAACGCATCTCGACCGCAACCATTTTGTGCGATATATCATATTTGTTCGATTATCGCACGAAACGTTAGGTGGATGATGACCAGTGACAGAGACATGATGGGCGGGCTTGCCAAAGGCTTGAGCATCATCGAAGCTTTCAGTGCGGAACGACCCCGTCTCTCGATCTCTCAAGCGGCGGAGATTGCGGGCCTTGATCGGGCCACCGCACGACGCTGTCTTTTAACGCTCGCGCAGCTCGGTTACGCTGCTTATGACGGCAAGTTTTTCACGGTCACGCCCAAGGTTCTGCGCCTGGGTACGGGATGCCTCGCCACCATGCCGCTGCCGCGCATCGTCCAGCCGTTGCTGGACCAACTTTCCGAACAGATTGGCCAGAGCACATCCGTTTCCATTCTTGATGAAACAGATATCGTCTATGTCGCCCGCGCCGCTCAGCGACGGGTCATGTCCATCGCGCTGATGCCGGGCTCCCGTCTTCCAGCCTATTGCACGTCAATGGGGCGGGTCCTTCTTGCGGCCATGAGCATGGACGACAGACGAAAACATCTCGCATCAATCTTGCTGGAGGCGAGAACGGAAAAAACCATCACGGATATCGAGATGTTGATGGTTGAACTCGACGTAACGAGGACACGCGGCTACGCGTTGATCGATCAGGAGGTTGAGGTCGGTCTAAGATCTGTCGCGGTACCGCTGAAAAACATTCACGGCAAAACAGTCGCAGCGCTCAATGTCGGTCTACCCGCATCGGCGGCATCGATGGCGGAACTGGTGGAGAATTATCTGCCTTCGCTTCTGAGGGTTCAAGCAGAGCTGGCAAGAATGTTGGTTTGATCGCCCGATGGAGGCGAGATCGACAGTCTCTTCTGTTCGGCCACGCGCCAGGCGCGCGGGTTCATCCCTGTTTCGCGCAGAAAGAAACGCGAGAAATAGGCTGGATCGTCAAATCCCAAACCATCCGCCACCATCTGCACCGTTGACACCGTAAACAGTAGTTCCTGCTTGGCGATGTCGATCTGTTTCTGCGCAACGAGGCGCTGAAGGCTGATGCCGGACTGTTGTCTAACAAGGCGGTTGAGATGTGTTTGTGATATGCCCAGTTGCTCGGCGTAAAACGCCGTGCGTTTTTGTTCGCGGATATGACGGGCCACCAAATCCAGCAAGCGCTCGAAGCGTGCGCCATTGTCATCCGGGCCAGCGTCGCGAAATGTTTGCTGCGATATGCGGGCAAGATGGACCGTTAAAGAGACGATCTGACTTTCGATGAGCGCATTCGACGCCAATCCGCCACTCGAATATTCACGGAGAATCGTTTCGCAACATGAACGCACATCATCGAGCGCTCCGTGAGTTTCCAACATCATTGACGTCGGGTTTGTGAAATACCGACGCCAAAGCGCTTGAACCGCAGCAGGCAGAGCGGACGGTATGATGGTGACGATAATGCCTGTGATATCGGGCGAGAACCGGAAGCCATGCTGGAAGCCGGGCGGGACCACGATCACGGCTGGTGGCGTGATGACCTCAACCTGACCCTTCAGCACAGCATCGCCTTCTCCGCCTGAGACAAAGAGGATTTGCAAAAATCCCTCATGCCTGTGAAGCCCGATCTCAAACCTGTGAAGGCTGCTACGGGAATACAGCGTTTCGCAATGAAAGCGAAAATCCACCTGCTGAGCTGGATCTTCACCGTAGAGATGGTCTTCACCGAAACGCGTCATATCTTTGTCCCCAGATGTATGGTCGGATAGTGCAAGAATTGTGTTTGAAAGTCTATTGTAAGGTCGGAACCGAAGCGGCAAATCTGCGTAAGGGAGAAACAGTTTCGGGAGATACAATGCGCACTCAAGTCGTCATCATCGGCTCCGGGCCAGCGGGCTTGCTGCTGGGGCAGCTCTTGGCAAAGTCCGGTATCGACACAGTCCTCGTGGATCGGGTCGGAAAAGATTACATTTTGGAGCGCGTTCGTGCGGGTGTGCTGGAAGAGGGCACCGTTCGTCTGCTTGAGGACGTTGGTGTTGCCGCTCGCCTTCAGAAGGAAGGGCTGCCGCATGATGGCTTTTCGCTGGCGTTTGATGGACGCGATCACCGCATTGATCTCCACGATTTGACAGGTGGAAAACGGGTCATGGTCTATGGCCAGACCGAAGTTACTCACGACCTGATGGATGCGAGAGAACGCCACGGCCTTGTCACCATCTATGATGCTGCCAACGTACAGCCGCACGATTTCGATACCGATAAGCCCTATGTGACCTACGATAAAGACGGCTCGACACAGCGCATCGACTGCGATTTCATTGCTGGTTGCGATGGTTTCCACGGTGCAAGCCGTAAAGCCGTTCCACAAAGCGCCATCAAGGAGTTCGAGCGGGTTTATCCGTTCGGCTGGCTCGGCATTCTTGCCGATGTCCCACCGGTCAATCATGAACTGATCTATGCCAACCATCCGCGTGGCTTCGCGCTCTGTTCCATGCGGTCCGAAACGCGCAGTCGCTATTATATTCAATGTTCCCTTGACGAGAAAGTCGAAAGCTGGAGCGATGACAGGTTTTGGGACGAGATCCGTCTTCGCTTGCCAACGGAGCATGCGCAAGCGATGGTCACCGGGCCGTCTTTCGAAAAATCCATCGCGCCGCTTCGCTCTTTCGTGGCTGAACCCATGCGGTTCGGGCGGATGTTTCTGGCGGGCGATGCCGCCCACATTGTCCCACCCACGGGTGCCAAAGGGCTCAATCTTGCGGCCAGCGATGTTTATTATCTCAGCAGCGCACTGATCGAATATTACAAGGACCGTTCCGAAGCTGGCCTTGACACTTACTCCGCCCGCGCTCTGTCTAGGGTGTGGAAAGCCGTCCGCTTTTCCTGGTGGATGACGACGATGATGCATCGCTTTCCCGATACCGGCGACTTTGGCCAAAAGATACAGGAAGCGGAATTGGACTATCTCGTGCAATCACGGGCCGCAGCCACGGCGCTTGCGGAAAACTATGTCGGATTGCCCTATTGACGCGGCGAGGCAGCGAGTGCCTCGGCTGTCTCGCGGATCGTCTGCATCAACAGCGAAAGCGGCAGTGACGGTTGCGTGTCGGCGCGCATGGTCAGACCGACGGGGCCGCTGGTATCAGTTGTGTCGAGCGGCAGCACCGCGAGCGTTCCATCGGCCACATCCGCCGCAATCACGCCTTCGGAGATGATCCAGATGGCATCGCTTGTTCGCAAAAATGCCCGACCGAAGGCATCGGATACGGTCTCGATCCGGGTTGGCAGTTGCGACACGCCGTGGGCCAGCAGAAACTGATCGACAACAGGCCCGATCACGGAATTCCGCGTTGGTGTCAGCACGGGAAACTCGTGCAGTCGCGCGAAAATTGACGTCGTTTCCACGAGCAAGGGATGCTCTGCCCGCACCACGAAACGAACCCTTTCAGAATAGAGATGTTCGAACGAAAAACCCGTCATCTTCTCCGGCGCTGCCAATCGGCCGACGACCAGGTCGAGATCGCCGATCCGCAATTGCTCGAGCAAAACGGCGTTTTCGCCGGTTACGATTTTGACAGTACTACCCGTGTCTTCTTTCAGAAAACTGGCCATGACCTTCGGCATGATACTGACGGAGACGGTCGGCAATGCGCCGATCCTCACCGGCACGCCACTTCTGGATGCGTCCTGCGACACCGAATCCATCGCCTGCCGCAGCGCCGTCATGGCGGCGCCCGCATGTTTCAAGAAAATCTCGCCGTAACGGCTGAGCTTGATGCCCCGCCCATCACGCTCGAACAGCACGACGCCGAGCACCTCTTCCAGTTCCCGAACCGTCTTGGTCACCGCAGGCTGACTGACATGCAGGATAGTCGCCGCCTTGACCACGCTTTTTTGACGAGCGACTTCCACGAATGTCTGGATGTGACGAAATTTGAAGCGACTATCGATCATTCATATAATCTAACGGTTATGTTAATTGGCAATAAACTCATTTTACTTAACCATTTTTAGCTTGCAAGGTGATTTCCAGGAGGATCGTTTCCATGCAATTTCTGCTGTCCGGCACGCTGGCTCTTCATTATTCGGCGGTTGCTCTCGACGCCGCAAAACCCGTCATTGTGTTTATCAATTCGTTGGGAACGGACTTTCGGATCTGGGATGACGTCATGGCGGAACTCGGCGATGGGTATGCCTTCGTCCTGCACGACAAACGCGGTCACGGATTGTCAGATGTTGGTGCCACGCCCTATTCCATAGACGATCACGTCAATGATCTCGAAGCACTGCTCGATCATCTCGATGTCAAGCACGCCATCATTTGGGGCCTATCCGTTGGCGGTTTGATCGCGCAGCGTCTTTATGCGCGCCGACCTGATCTCGTGCGTGCACTGGTTCTCAGCAACACGGCGCACAAGATCGGAACCGCAGAGATGTGGAACGACCGCATCGGACATATCGAACGCGAGGGCATAGCCCCATTGGTAGACGGTGTCATGGAGCGCTGGTTCACGCCTGCGTTTCGCTCGCCCGAAAACGTCATGTATCTGGGCGCGCGCACCATGCTGGCGCAGCAGAACAAGGCCGGATATGCCGCGACTTGCGCTGCTATTCGCGATGCTGACTACACTGAACAGGCGGCAAAAATCTTCGTTCCGACACTGTGCGTTGCTGGCGACGGTGATAAGTCGACGCCGCCTGATCTGGTGCATACCCTGTCTTCGCTCATTCAAGGGTGTCGCACTGCCATCATCGACGATTGCGGGCACATTCCGTGTCTGGAGCAACCGGGCGCCTATGCCGCCGTTGTCGATCATTTTCTGAAATCCCTGCCGGAGTTTTGACACATGGCCGAAGCCACGACATCCAACAGGTTCGAACAGGGCATGGTAACACGCCGCAAGGTCTTGGGAGACGCTCATGTCGACCGTGCTCAGGCGGCATCGACAGCTTTTGACGAACCTTTTCAGCGCTTGATTACCGAATCCGCCTGGGGCAACGTCTGGTCGGGCGAGCAGTGGACGAAGCGCGAGCGCTCCATGGTGACGATCGCGCTACTGGCCGCGCTCGGCCAAGATGAAGAAGTCGCGATGCATGTGCGCGCGACCGCCAATACCGGTGCGAGCGAGGAGGATATTCGCGAAGCGCTGATGCATGTGGCGATTTACGCTGGTGTTCCGGCCGCCAACCATGCTTTCAAGATTGCAAAGTCGACGCTTGCGGAAATGCGAGCCACAGCTTTGCCGCAGGAGGAAAAGAAATGACCAACAAGCCGCCAGAGACCGGGCCGTTTTTCGCCCGAGATCACAGTCTTCATCCTCCCGCTTACGCGCCGGGATACAAGACATCCATTTTGCGGTCTCCTCAGCGTGCCCTCATTTCTTTGGAAGGTACCAAGAGCGAGATCACCGGCCCCGTCTTTGGGCATGGCATGCTCAATCCGCTCGATAACGACCTCATCTTGAATTATGCGCGGCCCGGCGAATTGCCGATCGGTCCGCGCATTCTCGTGCATGGCCGCGTTCTTGATGAACGTGGAAAGGGTATCGAAGGCGCGCTTGTGGAGTTCTGGCAGGCCAATGCCGGTGGTCGTTATCTCCACAAGAAGGAGAGTTACCTGGCCCCGGTCGATCCGAATTTCGGTGGTGTCGGCCGCACCATCACGGATGCGGATGGCTACTACTGGTTCAAGACGATCCAGCCCGGGGCCTATCCATGGCCCAATGGGGTCAACGACTGGCGCCCGGCCCACATCCATTTCTCCGTGTTCGGCCACGGATTTTCACAACGTTTGATCACCCAGATGTATTTCGAAGGCGACCCGATGATCTGGCAATGTCCGATCGTCAAAACCATTCCTGACAAGGCTGCCATCGAGCAGCTTGTCGCAGCATTGGACATGACATCGGCCATTCCCATGGATATGCGCGCCTACAAATTCGACATCGTCCTACGGGGGCGCCGTTCGACCCTGTTTGAAAACCGCACGGAGGGTAACTGACATGGTTCAGCCACTTCACTACTTCAAGGAAAGTGCGTCTCAGACAGCGGGTCCCTATGTTCACATTGGCTGTACGCCAAATTTCGTCGGTATCAACGGTGTGTTTGCGCAGGATTTAGGGTCTGGTGCTCTTTATAACGAACGTGCCAACGGCGAACGGATCACCATTCGCGGTACCGTTTACGATGGTGCTGGAAATGCGTTGAAGGACGCGCTCATCGAAATCTGGCAGGCCGATGCCGAAGGGCTCTACAACAGCCCGAGTGAGACACGTGGCACGGCTGACCAGAATTTCTCCGGTTGGGGCCGCTCTCCCGGCAATATGGATACAGGCGAGTTCGTGTTCGAAACCATCAAGCCGGGCAAGGTTCCGTTCAGGGACGGTCGCTGGATGGCGCCACACATCACGTTTTGGATTGTCGCACGTGGCATCAATATCGGCCTTCATACACGTATGTATTTCCCGGAGGAGGAAGCGGCCAACGCTGTCGACCCGGTGCTGGCGCGGGTCGAGCACAAACCGCGCCTGCCGACGCTGATTGCGAAGAAAGAAGACGGCAACACATACCGTTTTGACATCCGGCTGCAGGGTGAAGGCGAAACCGTCTTTTTTGATATTTGAGAATAGAATGAGCCTGTCCCCGTTCGAACATTCTTTTCTGGGCGGTCTTTTCGCCGACGAAGAAACAAGCGCTTTGTTCAGCGCCGAGGCCGATGTCGCCGCGATGCTTCAATTCGAGGTGGCGTTGGCCAAGGCGCAAGCAGCCTGCGATGTCATATCGAATGATGACGCGGTGCGGATCGCCGACGCGCTGAATACGATCGTGATCGATTACCCGTCATTACGTGAAGGGGTTGCAAAGGACGGAGTTGTGGTTCCGGACTTCGTGCGGCAACTGCGTTCGGTTGTCGGTGGACAGGCGGCGACCAGGGTGCATTTTGGGGCGACCAGCCAGGACGTGATCGACACCAGCCTCATGCTGCGTTTGAAAGCGGCTGCTGAAATTATCATGGCACGTCTGTCATCCTGTGTTTCTGGCCTGCAAAATATCGCTTCGCGTGACGGGTCGAAACCGCTGATGGGCTACACGCGCATGCAGGCGGCGATTTCCATGACGGTTGCTGACCGGGTTACCAGTTGGCAGCAACCTTTGGTCGGTCACCACGAAAAGCTTGCCGTTATGATGAAGCGTGGCTTTGCGCTTCAATTCGGTGGTGCTGTCGGGACCCTCGATAAGTTTGGTGATAAAGGCGCTGACATCCGCGCTGAGCTTGCCAGACGACTGGGCCTTGTCGATACGGCACAGTGGCACAGCCAGCGGGATTCGATCGTTGACTTTGGGCATTGTATCGCTCTGATCACTGGTTCGCTGGGTAAATTCGGACAGGACATCGCTCTATTAGCCGAAATGGGGAACGAAATCCGCCTTGCAGGCGGTGGCGGATCCTCCGCGATGCCGCATAAGCAAAATCCGGTGGTAGCTGAAACACTCGTGACGATTGCTCGTTTTAACGCGGTGCAAATGTCTGCCCTGCATCAGTCCATGGTACATGAGCAGGAACGTTCAGGCGCTGCATGGATGCTGGAGTGGTTGGTGTTGCCACAAATGGTCGTCGCGACCGGCAGTGCTCTTCTGCTGGCCGAACGTCTGATAGAGCAGATTGAACATCTGGGCAGCTGATACATTAGCAAAGATTTTTTTAGGAACCATTGCCTCCGGACCACGTTTACCGGGCAGGAGAGCGGTCGTTTAAATTGCACATGATTGTGCCACAGGTCATCGGAATCTATCGTTTCCCGATAACCTCAAGACGGCAGCCGAGCTTCCCAACCACTTGGTGCTCTCCTCATCTTCGAACTGCCGACCGAAGGAGCAACAGATGGAAAAGACCGAAACGCGTAAGCTTGCGGAAGAATACATGCTCCTCGGTGGCACACGACAGGTCATGATTGACGACAACAAAACCTTTGTTCGTCAATATGAGAACGAGCCTGAGGAGGCTGAGCGTTTCTGGCAAGATCGCATTGCGGTTCTTGAGAAGGAACGCAGGGATGATGTGGAATTCTTTCTACCGTCCGTCAATTCCGACGAAGCCGATTGAGCTTCATAAAAATCTAATCATATCCAAAGGAGAAAGCCATGACGGCTATCAACGCTGCAAAGATTTTGATTCTGGCAACAGATGGTTACGAACGCTCCGAATTGCGCGTCCCCTACGAGCAGCTCAAGCTGAAGGGCGCAGACGTGAAGATCGCTTCTATTGAAGAAGGTCAGATCAAGAGCTGGGACGACAAGAACTGGGGCGATAGCATCGCGGTCGATCTTCTCGCCAAGTCGGTCCGTATCGAAGACTTCGATGCTCTCGTCCTGCCAGGCGGCCAGATCAACCCCGACGTCTTGAGAACCAACGAAGATGCGATGCGGGTCGTGCGCGACTTCGTCAAATCCGGCAAGGTCGTTGCCGCCATTTGCCACGCGCCCTGGCTGCTGGTTGAAGCTGACGCCGTTAGAGGTCGTCAGGTGACGTCTTACGGCTCCATCAAGACAGACATCAAGAATGCTGGTGGTATCTGGAAGGACGAGGAGGTCGTAACGGATAAGGGGATTGTTACATCCCGTTCGCCAGACGACCTCGATGCCTTCGTTGCCAAGATTGTCGAAGAAATCGAAGAGGGCCGTCACGAACGACGCGCTGCTTAATATTGACGTCACACTAGAATGGGGGCCGCCATGAAAATGGCGGCCCTTTTTTTGTATGCTGAACAAAAACGCTTGATGTGCTGGATATGGCCAGCATTTGCTCTTATTGAGGGTCAGCGATTGCTATCTGCAGGTCTGTCGAGCACGTCTCTTGGTCAGAATGGGCCGATACGGACACACCGATCAAAAATGTCGCCGGATTAATGTGCAGTTTGCAGAACCGAGCCTTCATTTTTGCAAGACCTCAGTTTTCAGCAGCATCACATCATACGGTCAGAATCACTGCAATTTCAGAGTTGAAACGATTGAATGGCGGCTATCAGAACTCGCTGACCATATTTGATAGCTATGCAAATCCGTATTGACACATTTACGCCTTATTTACGTCATGATTGCGTCCATTTTCGCAGTGTAAAGGCGTTATTTCCTAGCCAAGATTAATTTTTCTTCATAAAAATCGAGACATTTGTTGTCTTTTTGAGTGTGCGTCGCCGCAATTTTATTGCGGTGCACAACGGCTTCTTCTTCACGTTTTTTCTTGGTTTTCTCTGTGCGTGACTTCAAAGGCCGCTTTTCCCAGAGAAAGCTATAAGAAGATCTCCAGTGACGTTAAGTGATTAATACATGACGTAACACTGGAAAAATCTATCCCTCGCGCAGAGAGGTCCTTTTCTTCTTTGAACCATATAATGCGCTCTTTAAAATCTTCATGTGTGAGGATTTCTGCAGATACATTCCAAGAAGACTAAGGCGGCATGCCTCATAAAAAATTCAAATCCACCAAATTCTCGTCACAGCATTGCTGAATGATCAGTTACGAATTGACGCGCCCAACGGGTACCGACCATCGCAAAACATAAATGGAGTCCTCTCTATGAAGTCCGCGACAAGATCGGCTGTTTCGCCGCTTAGTAGCTCAACAGAATCTGATGTGAGCTTTCCGATCGGAGGAATCGCTAAACGCAGCTTTGACGTTTCGTCAGCACTGCTAGCAATCCTCATCCTCAGCCCGATCTTTCTCATGATCATGGCTTTGGTGAAGTTTTCAGACCGGGGTCCCGCATTTTACGGGCACCGTCGTGTTGGCCATAACGGACGCAGCTTTCATTGCCTGAAGTTCCGTACCATGGTCATGAACGGTGACGAGGTCCTGCGGCAGTATCTTGCCGCAAACCCTGACGCTGAAGAAGAATGGAAGACCACACGCAAGCTCAAGAACGATCCTCGCGTCACTGCGATCGGAAGCGTGCTGCGGAAGCTGAGCCTTGACGAGTTGCCACAGTTGATCAACATCATCCGTGGTGAAATGAGCGTGGTCGGCCCGCGCCCTGTTGTCGATGAAGAGCTGAACTACTACGAGAACGCAGCCTCCTATTACCTCAGCACCCGCCCAGGCCTGACCGGGCTTTGGCAGATCAGCGGTCGCAACGATGTTTCCTACAAGGAACGCGTCGATTATGACACGCAGTATGTGCGCAACTGGTCGATGATGCAGGATGTTTTCATCATCGCGAAGACAATTCCCGCAGTGTGCATGTCACGCGGCAGCTATTGAACCAAATTCGACTTCCGACGTTTTGCACCAAAACTTATTGCGGCCACTGATGTGTGGCATATACGACCAGCCTTCAGGCTGGTCGTATTCCGACTGCGGTGTGCAGTTGTAAACATGGAGTGTAATATGGTTGGCAGTGCCACCGGATTTTCCTGGAATATTGCATGGCGCAAGGTTCCTGCGTTTCTCGTAGCCGCAACGATGCTGGCATTAACTCCTCCCCACGCTTTTGCTCAGGACAACCAGTACCGTCTCGGGACGGCCGACAAGCTACGAATCCGCGTCGCAGAGTGGCAACCCGCCGATGGAACGATCCGCAATTGGGACGTCATCAACGGTGATTATGCCGTTGGCGCATCTGGCTCGCTGTCTCTGCCATTCATTGGTCAGTTGGATGTATCCGGTAAAACCACAGGTCAAGTGGGCGAGGAAATCGGTGCTCAGTTGCAAAGCAAGTTTGCCTTGCGCAACCTGCCATCCGCTTCCGTCGAAGTATCCCAGTTCCGTCCCGTCTTTTTGGCCGGTGATGTGCAGACACCCGGCGAATATCCCTATGCCCCCAATCTGACAGTCCTGAAGGCCGTCAGTCTTTCCGGCGGTTTGCGTCGCTCCGATGCTGGTCAGCGTTTTGCACGTGACTTCATCAACGCTCGTGGCGATGCTGCGGTTTATGACGACCAGCGCGGCCGCCTTCTGGCAAGACAGGCCCGGCTTCAGGCAGAAGTGAGGGGCGACAAGGAAATAACCAAGACGCCTGTGCTTGAAAAAATCCTGAACATCGATGCTCTCCTAGAGAGCGAAAATGCCCTGATGAAATCGCGCAGTGAACGATATACGCTTCAATTGAAGGCTCTGACCGATCTCAGGCAGCTTCTGGAAACGGAAGTCGAGTCCCTTCAAAAGAAATCCGAGACTCAGAATCGTCAGTTGCAATTGGCCAATGAGGACAAGGAGAAGGTAAACCGCCTGAACGAGCAGGGGCTGGCACTTGCCCAGCGGCGTATTTCCGCCGAAGAACGCGCCGCCGAGGTGGAATCGACTCTTCTCGATATCGATACCTCATCGCTCCGCGCCAAGCAGGATATCAACAAGGCCGTGCAGGATGAAATCAACCTGCGCAACGATTGGGTCGCCCAGCGTTCCAAGGAGCTTCAGGATACCGAGGCAGAATTGCAAAAGCTCAACCTGCAGCTCGGCACGAGCCGCGAGTTGATGTCCGAAGCGCTCGCACAGTCGGCAGAAGCCATTCGGTTCGATCCCACGGGCAAGTCTGCGACGATCACTTATGTCATCGTTCGCGAAGAAAACGGTAAGCCCAAGGAAATCAAGGCTGACGAAACCACGACCATTCAGCCTGGCGATGTGATAAAGGTGTCATCAGACGTTCTGATGCAGTGAGGTCATCATGCGGATTGCCAAATCGGCCCTGATCGACCCGGACAAGAATAGTGTTTATGGAATGGCAGCGGTTGCGCTGTCATTCTTCATCTTTGCCTATTCCTCCAAGTTCGGCATGGTGTCAGTCCTTGCCTATTACGCCCTGTGGCTTCCACTCGTTCTGGTGGATTACCGCCGCGTTCTGGGCAACTATACGCGCTACCTGTGGATTTTCGGTTTCGGTATTCTGACGGTTCTGTCCAGTTTCTGGTCGGAGGCCATGTCCACGACCATGCGCGCCTCCATTCAATATATGACGCATATCGTTTGCGCGCTGATTGCCATGCGTGTCATATCGATCACGACGCTGACGCGTGGTGCGATGATCGGTATTATCGTCGTTCTCTTGTATTCCATGCTGTTCGGCATTTATCTTTTCGATGCTCTGGATGGCACGTTCAGCTTTGTCGGGGCCTTCTCTTCAAAAAACCAACTTGGTTTCTATGCATCTCTTGGCGTTATCTTTGCTGCTGGTTCTGTGCTGGTTCTGCGCCAACGGGATATCCTATGGCTTGGCATCGCCGGCATAACCGGGCTTGTGTCCGCCTACTGCCTCTTGGCCTCGCAGTCAGCCACGTCCGTCATCACCACGGCCGCCGTTGTGGCACTCATCATTGGCTTTCTGCCCATGGGAATGCTCAATCCGGGTAATCGCAAGATGATCTTTCTGGCGCTCGTCGGTGCCGGTGGCCTGCTGGTTGTCGCGTCACTACAATTTGGTCTGCTCGATGCTATCCTCGGCATTTTCGGTAAGGATTCGACGCTCACAGGGCGCACTTATTTATGGCAACAGGGCATCGAAGCCGCAAAGGCGACCCCCATTTTCGGCGTCGGCTATCAGGGTTTCTGGGTCGTTGGTTTCTATGACGCGGAACGTCTTTGGGATGACTTCTTCATCACCTCGCGCAGCGGCTTTCACTTCCATAACACCTATATCGAGACGGTTGTCGAAAACGGCTTTGTTGGGTTGGCACTGCTCGTTATCGTGCTTTATGGCACGCTGTTTGCGCACTTGCGCTCCATACTGGTAAAAAGGAACGACCCGCAGGGCCTCATCCTGTTTGCCCTGTGTGCGCTTTTCGTCGTTCGATCCTTCGTGGAGATCGACATCATCTTTGCCTACCAGATCGGCTCGTTCCTGCTGTATTATGCGGCTGGAAAGCTGACATTGCCGCAACGGGTGGTGGCACCGAGTGACGGCGTTCTTTCCCGCGTTGCCATGCGCCCCATCGCCGGGCGCTAGGGGTTTCTAAAAGAGTGGTGATCTCCACTTCCTGCCTGTCCACACATCAGAAAAGAGTCTTCTTGACTCTTTTCTGAAATAGGAACAAAAAGTGAACAAGTAGTCCTTAAGCGTAAAATGCTCTTGAAAAGTCTCGTGTCATGCATAAACGCGCCGAACAGCTTGTTGTAGAAGAATTGCGGGAGAGGCTTGAGCGGATCACTCAGGGTCAAGCCCGCCACCACGAAACTCTGCCTTTCGGCATTCCTTCCATTGATGATCATCTGCCCGGTGGCGGACTGAAGCTGGGTTGCTTGCATGAGGTCAGCGGCGGCGGCAACGGTGCGATGGATGGTGCCGCGTCGGCCTTGTTTTCGGCAGGCGTTGCGGCGCGTGTGAAAGGAAAGATCCTATGGTGCGTAACCCGGTCCGATCTGTTCATGCCGGCCTTGACGCAGGCGGGCCTGTCGCAAAACCGTCTGATCATCGTGGAATGTCGCGATGAAAAGGGCGTGCTGGACTGTTTCGAAGAAGGTCTGCGCTGCAACGGTTTTGGCGCTGTGGTGGGGGAGGTGTCAAAACTGCCGATGACCATCTCACGTCGGCTGCAATTGGCGGCGGAAGGGTCTGGTGTCGTCGGTCTTGCCATCCGTCGCTGGCGTCATCCTTCCGGCGCTATCGAATTTGGACAGCCGACGGCTGCGGTCACGCGGTGGCGCGTTTCCGTGCGTCCTTCAACGTCTTTGCCCGTGCAGGGAGTGGGAAGGGCGCGCTGGTTTCTGGAGCTTTTGCGGTGTCGTGGTGGCGAATCTAGCAATTTTGAAGTGGAAGCCTGTGATGCAAAGGGTCGTCTCGCTCTACCTGCCGACATGGTCGACAGACCGATACCGCAGAGCACTTGGCAAACAGGCGCCACCGGTTGATCGCCCTGTGGTGATGATTGCCAGACAGGGAAGTCGCCGTGTCATCGCAGCGCAGGATGTGGCAGCATCCGCACTGGGCCTGCGGCTTGGCATGCCCGTCAGCAAGGCTCAAGCCATCATTCCCGGCCTCATTGTCGAGGAGTTGCAGACGGCGGACGATGCAAAAGCGCTGCGCGATCTCGCTTTTTGGTTCCTGCGCATCTATGCACCCATCGTTGCACCTGATCCACCCGCCGGTTTGGTGCTGGATACGACAGGCGCAGATCACTTGCATGGCAATGAGCTGTTAATGCTGAGCGGCATGATCAACCGGATGCACGGGCTCGGGTTTACTGCCCGCGCCGCGATTGCCGATAGCTGGGGGGCAGCACACGCGCTTGCCCGCTTTGGAAAAGAGCCTCTCACCATCGTACCGCGAAATGGTTTGGCTACAGCCCTTGGCCCTCTCCCCTTGGCCGCCCTTCGGCTTGAGCCACGCATCCTATCTGACCTGAAAGTGCTTGGGTTTCACAATATCGCAGACCTCATGGCTGCGGCCCGGGCGCCGCTGACGCTTCGTTTCGGCCCTGAAATCGGGCGCAGGCTGGACCAGGCCCATGGTCTGTTGTCGGAACCGATAGAGCCGATCCGTATCCCCGAACTGGTCGAGACCTTTCGCTTTTTCGCTGAACCTATTTCCGCGGCCGAGACCATTGCGCGTTACACCGAAAAGCTCGTACGCCAGCTTTGCGCCGGGCTGGAAAAGCGTGGCCTTGGCGCACGCCGTGTCGATCTGGTGCTGCACCGGGTCGATAGCGGCATTCAGGCGATCCGAGCTGGAACCTCCAGACCGGTGCGCGATGTCAAACAACTGAGCCGTCTTCTGACGGATAGGATTGATACGATCAACCCCGGCTTTGGCATTGAAAAAATGATCCTGACCGCTAGCCACGCGGAAGCACTTGTGCCGGGGCAGGCTCGTTCCACCCTGCTTGACGAGTCAAAAGCCGATATCGGTGAAACGGTTGATGTCCTCATCAACCGTGGTCACAAGGTCTATCGTTACAGTGCTGTCGCCAGCGATGTGCCCGAACGTTCCGTCCAGATGGTCGCTGCACACTCTGCCGACGATACGCTTGGCTGGCCGGACCACTGGCCACGTCCGGTCCGCCTGCTTTCGCGGCCAGAGCCGATCCAGACCATGGCACTGTTGCCGGACCACCCCCCCAAAAGCTTCACCTGGCGCGGCATACGGCGTCTGGTAAAGCGTGCCGATGGGCCGGAACGCGTCTTCGGCGAATGGTGGAAACGCGACCGCGAACAGGCCGCTGTCCGGGATTATTTCACCGTTGAAGACGAGAGCGGCGAGCGCTTCTGGATTTTCCGCTCCGGTGATGGCGAACACGCCAACACGGGTTCTCAAGGCTGGTTTCTCCATGGAATATTCGGATGAGTGACCGCTATGCAGAGCTTCAGGTCACATCGCATTTTTCGTTTCTTCGGGGTGTGAGTTCCTGTGAAGAGCTGTTCGAGCACGCAGCATTATTGGGGATCGAAGCTCTGGGCATTGTGGATCGCAATAGCCTGGCAGGTATCGTGCGGGCGCATCAGGCAGCCAAGCACCACGGCGTTCGGCTTGTCGTTGGTTGCCGTCTCGATCTCGCCGATGATATTTCGGTACTCGTCTATCCCACCAACCGTCCCGCTTACGCGCGCCTTTGTAGGTTGCTGTCACTCGGCAAAGGGCGGGCGGGTAAAGGCAAGTGCCACCTGATGTGGGATGATCTCGTTGCCTATGGCGAAGGCTTTCTTGTCGTTCTATTGCCTGATCTGGCAGATGAGACGTGCGCCACTCGCCTTCGCCGCTTGAAGACAGATTTTGGCGAGAGGGCATATATGGCTATGAGCCTGCGCCGCAGGCCAAACGATCAGATGCGTCTTCATGAATTGTCCCATATGGCGTCTCGGGCAGGCGTGCCGACCGTTATCACCAACGACGTTCTTTTCCATGTCCCAGAGCGGAGAATGTTGCAGGATGTAGTGACCTGCATCAGGCATAATGTCAGCATCGATGAAGCTGGTTTTCGTCGTGAGCGTCACGCCGACCGTTACTTAAAGACGCCTGTGGAAATGCATCGACTGTTTTTCCGTTACCCGGAAGCGTTGGGTCGCACGCTGGAGATTGCCAACCGCTGTACATTCTCTCTGGATGAACTTGCTTATCAATATCCTGAGGAGAAAACGCAGCCGGGTCTGACGGCGCAAGAAGCTTTGGAGAAGTTCGTATGGAAGGCGGTGCCAAAACGTTACCCAGAAGGATTACCCGAAAAGGTCGAGAATAGTCTGAAGCATGAACTGGCGCTGATCGCAAAGCTAAAATATGCGCCTTATTTTCTGACTGTTAACGCCATTGTTCGTTTCGCTCGCGGGGAAGATATTCTGTGTCAAGGGCGCGGATCGGCTGCCAATTCGGCTGTCTGCTATGTGCTGGGTATTACTGCCATCAACCCCATGGAAAATGACCTCCTGTTTGAACGCTTCATTTCGGAAAAAAGAGGCGAGCCACCGGATATTGATGTCGATTTTGAACATCAGCGACGCGAAGAAGTCATTCAGTGGGTTTACGACAATTACGGGAGAGACAAGGCCGCACTCTGTGCTGTCGTCACGCGATATCGCGCCAAGGGTGCGCTTCGTGATGTTGGAAAGGTATTGGGCCTGCCCGAAGACCTGACCAAAATCATGTCTTCGCAAGTCTGGTGGTGGAGTGATGGTGTTGGTGAAAAGGAAGCCAAGGACCTCAACATTAATCTGGATGACCGCCGCATCAAACTGGCCTTCGACCTTGCGAAACAACTAATTGGCACTCCGCGCCATCATAGTCAGCATCCCGGCGGCTTTGTGCTGACACATGACAGGCTGGACGAATTGGTGCCGATAGAGCCGGCGACGATGAAGGATCGACAGATCATCGAATGGGATAAAGACGATATCGATATCCTCAAATTCATGAAAATGGACTGTTTGGCGCTCGGCATGCTGTCCTGTATGAAGCGCGGCTTTGATATGCTGGAAGATCGGTTAGGAAAAAAATTCGATCTTGCTGCAATACCGCATCACGAACCTACCTACGACATGATCTGCAAAGCCGACACGATTGGTACGTTTCAGATTGAAAGCAGGGCGCAAATGTCGATGCTGCCACGGCTGAAGCCTCGGAAACTTTATGATCTGGTTATTCAGGTGGCCATTGTTCGCCCCGGTCCTATCCAGGGAGATATGGTGCACCCCTATTTGCGGAGGCGCGAGGGCAAGGAAGCAGTGGTCTACGAGCGACCAGAACTTGAAAAAGTTCTACATAAAACGCTGGGCGTCCCTCTTTTTCAGGAGCAGGCTATGCGTATTGCTATCGATTGCGCAAAATTTTCTCCTGATCAGGCCGACCAATTAAGAAGAGCCATGGCAACGTTTAAGAATGTCGGCACCATCGCAACATTCAAAAAAAAGTTGATAGACGGTCTGGTTGCCAACAAATTCAGCGAGGAATTCGCAACGCGTATTTTTAAGCAACTTGAAGGTTTCGGAAGTTACGGCTTCCCCGAAAGCCATGCTGCCTCATTCGCTTTGGTGGCCTACGCATCCGCATGGCTGAAATGTAATCACCCCGATATTTTCTGTGCAGCTCTTCTGAACTCCCAACCCATGGGTTTCTATGCCCCGGCGCAGCTGGTTCGCGACGCTCAAAATCACGGGGTCGTGGTGCGCCCCGTCTGCATCAACACAAGTCGTTGGGATTGTACGCTGGAAGAGGAAGTCGGGCCGCAGCGAAATGCCGTTCGCCTTGGTATGTGTCTGGTCAAGGGGCTGTCCAACACGCATGCGGGCCGCATCATAGCGTGCCGCGAAGATCGACCGTTCGTATCCATCGATGACCTATGGCGAAGGGCAGGCATACCCTCGGCGGCGCTGGTCGCGCTTGCGGAAGCGGATGCCTTCCTGCCATCACTTGGGCTTTCCCGCCGCCAGGCTCTTTGGGCCATCAAGGCGCTGCGCGATGAGCCGTTGCCTTTGTTTGCGTCGGCTGCCATGCGCCTAAACAGTGTCATCGCCGAGTTGGACGAGCCAGAGGTTGCCCTGCGTCCCATGACGGCAGGTGGCGAGGTCGTGCAGGATTACGGCCATGTCGGTCTGACCTTGCGCCAGCACCCCATGGCGTTTCTGCGTGATGATCTTTCCCGGCGACGAATGTTCACCTGTGCTCAGGCCGTTGCTGCAAAAGATGGCCGCTGGCTGGAAGTCGCTGGGCTTGTTCTGGTGCGCCAGCGGCCGGGTTCGGCCAACGGCGTCGTCTTCATGACGCTGGAGGATGAAACGGGCATTGCCAATGCCGTCGTCTGGGTCAAAACCTTCGAAAAATATCGGCGTGTCGTTCTATCGGCGGGAATGGTCGGGATTTATGGGAAAATCCAGCGTGAAGGAGAGGTCGTGCATCTCGTCGCTCACCGCATCACTGATCTTTCAGATGTGCTGAAAAGCGTCGGCGAAAGGGAAGGACCGTTTCCATTGCCGCATGGCCGAGGTGATGAATTTCATCACGGCATTCCGTCCGAAGACCGGCGTGGCCTGCCGAGGCGATCGGATATGCACGACGATGGAGGGGATCAAATCATCGTCAAGGGCCGCAATTTTCATTGAAGCTTAGAACGTTCCATTTAACAAGGAAGCGCTCTAAAGCGATATCCTATCAAGTCACTCGGCGATTGCTTTCTTGATCCGGTCCTTGCCCACCAGTATGACCTGCCCCATGGCCTTGATAGCAGCACCTTCATCCCGGGCCGCTATGGCATGCACGATGCGCAGGTGGTTGGATGCAATTTCAGAAATCGTCTCAGGCGACGATGCGGGCGAGGAGAGCTGGAAGGAAATGGCCAGTGCCGCCTCGATCAGACCGCTGGCAGAGCGCATGAACGGGTTGCCGGAAATGCGTGCCACGGCCAGGTGAAATTCGAGATCGACCTTGGCGATGGTCTCGGGTGTGTGGTTCGCATTGTCGAACCGGGCGGCAATGGCATAGAGAGAAACAATGTCCTCGCTTGATGCATGGCGTGCGGCTGCGGCTGCAGCTGCAGGCTCCAGCGCCAGCCGGATGTCGGCCAGATGGTTGATGAATTCGGGGTCCAGACCCGCATCACAACGCCAGCCCAGAACGTCGGGATCGAAGAAATTCCAGCTGGATTTTTCCAGAACACGCGTGCCGACCTTGGCTTTGGGCTCTACCAGGCGCTTGGCAGCCAACGTCTTCATCGTCTCGCGCAGCACCGTGCGGGAGACACCGAAACGGAGGGAAAGTTCGGCATCATTCGGCAGAAGAGAATTTTCGGGGATGCGTCCCGATACGATGGCGCTGCCGAGTTCAGCCACGACATGCGCGTGGCTGCTGCGCCGCTTTCGTCCGGTAATCGTCGTTTCCAGCAGCCCCAATAAAATGCCTCCGTGGCTATCCTTATGCCGGATGCGCTCCAGCCAGCCTTCTGTTTGAATACCAGATGATGGTGCGTTGCAACACGATGAAGACGAACAGCAGTATGCCGATGACGATTTTCGTCCACCAGGATGACAAGGTGCCATCAAAAACGATGTATGTCTGGATCAGCCCCTGTATCAATAGACCAACGAAGGTCCCCGCCACGAGGCCGGTGCCGCCGGTCAGAAGCGTGCCTCCGATGACGACGGCTGCGATGGCATCGAGCTCCATCCCGACTGTCGCCAGCGAATAACCCGACGAGGTATAGAGTGTGTAGACGATACCGGCGAGGCCCGACAGAAAGCCCGAGAGAGCATAGATGCCGATGATGGTCTTGCCGATGGGAACACCCATCAGCTCTGCCGATTGCTGATTGCCACCCAGCGCGTAGATGTTGGCCCCGAACCGCGTCCGGCTGGCAAGGATGCCGCCCACAACAAACACGATCAGCATGACCATGGCCAGTGCCGTCAACCGCCCGCCGCCGGGTACTCTCATGTAAAAGCCCTGAATGGCATCGATGACGGGATGCGAGATCGGCACGGATTGCGTCGATATCAGATAGGCGGCGCCCCGCGCCAGAAACATGCCTGCCAGGGTTACTACGAATGGCGGGATCGACAGGAAGCGGATCATCGCGCCCATCAGGCAGCCGAAAATCGTGGAGATGACGAGCACGGCTGCAAAAGCCGCCAGAGGATGAACGTTGTAGGTTCCAACCAGTACCGCCACGAATACGCTGGCAAAGGCAATGACCGAACCGATGGAGAGGTCGATGCCGCCGGACAGGATGACAAAGGTCATGCCGACGGCTGCGATGCCGAGAAACGCGTTATCGGTCAGCAAATTGCCGACGACCCGGGTCGAGAACATCGCGGGATACTGAATGACGCAGAGGACATAGGCGACGACGAAAACCGCCAGCGTCGTTAGGAACGGAAGATTGCGGATGTGGATCATCGCGTTGCTCCCTCATGGTTGACGGCCTGAGACGGCGTGGCTGAATCGGGTACCTTGCGGGACTTCGTAAAGCCGATCAGGGTTCCGATTGCCGGTGACTGCAGTGTCAGCACGATGATGATGATGCCCGCCTTGATGATGAGATTGAATTCCGGCGGGAAGCCGGAGACCAGAATGCCGGTGTTGATGGTCTGGATGATCAATGCGCCGATCAATGACGCGGTGATCGAGAAACGTCCGCCATTCAGGGAGGTGCCGCCGATGACGACGGCCAGAATGGCGTCAAGCTCAAGCCATAGGCCAGCATTGTTGGCATCGGCACCGCGGATGTCGGCGGTGACAATCATGCCCGCAACGGCTGCGCAAAGGCCTGATATGGCATAGACGAAGAAAAGCAGAAAACGGGCGCGCACACCGGCCAGGGCTGCGGCGCGGCGGTTGATGCCGGTGGCTTCGATGAGAAAACCCAAGGCCGTCTTGCGCACGAGAGTGCCCACCAGCAAAGCCGTGAGCACCCAGATGATGACAGGCATGGGAATGCCGGCAAACGCGCCAACGCCGATGGCGGAAAAACTGTCATTGTTGAAGGTCAGGATGACGCCTTCCGTGATGAGCTGCGCGATACCACGCCCGGCGACCATCAGGATCAGCGTTGCGATGATCGGCTGAATGTCCAGAACGGCGACAAGAATACCGTTCCAGATACCGCAGGCGATGCCCACAGTGAGCGAAACGGCGATAACCACGGGGATAGACTGGTCGCTGCTGATCAGCGTTGCTGCAACCGCGCCACAGATGGCGATGACAGCGCCGATGGACAGGTCGATGCCCTTTGTGGCGATGACCAGTGTCATGCCGATGGTCAGCAGTGCCACGGGTGCCGCGCGCACCAGAATGTCGATAACGCTGCCGTACAGTCGACCGTTCTGAAAAGAAATATTCAGGAAACCAGGCGAGATAAGCGCGATAGCACCAAGAATGATGATGAGTGCGACGAGCTGAGGTGTGAGCCGTTTCATGCGGGCGGTAACGCTCTTCATCATGCCGCCTCCGTTCTGGCGGCACTGGCAATAGCTTGCATGATGTTGTCGGCGGTCACGTCGCCCCCTTTGAGTTCGGCAACATGTCGGCGGTCCGACAGCACGATAACGCGGTGTGCGACAGCGGTCAGTTCTTCCAGTTCCGAGGATATGACGATGAGCGACATGCCCTGCGAACAGAGCCGCTCGATCATCTTCAGGATTTCTGCGTGGGCACCGATGTCGATGCCGCGTGTCGGTTCATCGAGAATGAGCAGGCGCGGCTCGGTGGCCAACCACCGGGCAAGAATTGCCTTTTGCTGGTTGCCGCCGGAGAGGAACTTGATCGGGCGTTCGCGATCCGCTGGGCGGATGTCGAGTGACTTGATGAAGCCATCCGCCAACACGGACTTTTGTTTATGAGACAGGGGACGCATCCATCCCTGCCGGGCTTGCAGGGCAAGCGCGATATTATCCGCCACCGAGAAGTCGCCGATAATGCCGTCCGTCTTGCGCTCTTCCGGACAAAATCCGAAACCATTGTCGATTGCCACCTCCGGCGACGTGATTGCAACTGCTTTGCCATCGATGCTGGCCTGGCCAGCGTCCGGCTTGTCGATGCCGAACAGGAGAAAGGCCGTCTCTGTGCGTCCGGATCCGAGAAGTCCTGCAATGCCGACGACTTCACCGGGGCGAACATCGAGATCGAACGGCTCGACACTGCCGCGCTTGCCATAGCCCTCAAAACGGATGGGAGCGTCGCCGTTCACCACGGTATCATCAGGCGCCTGACGGTCATGAGTTACGCTTAACAGCTCGCGTCCCAGCATCATCGAGATGAGGTCGCCGCGGGGCAATTCGGAGATCTGGCGGGTGCCGACAAGCTTGCCGTTGCGCAGCACCGTCACGCGGTCGGCGATGTCATAGACCTGGTTGAGGAAATGGGTGATGATGACGATACCAAGGCCCTCGGCGCGCAGCTGGCGCAGAACGGTAAACAGCATTTCGACTTCGTGGCTGTCGAGACTGGCGGTGGGTTCATCCAGAACCAGCACTTTGCCCGAGAGATCGACGGCGCGCGCGATAGCGATAATCTGGCGGATCGCGACCGAATAGCTGGAGAGCAGGGCATCCACATTGATAGAAAGCCCGTAGCGGGCCAGCAGTTTTTCCGCCCTTACGCGCATTTCGCGCCGGTCTATCAGGCCGAAGCGGCGCGGTTGTCTGCCCAGAAACAGGTTTTCGGCAACGGTCAGGTTCTCAAGAAGATTGACTTCCTGATACACGGTGCCAATGCCGAGATCTTGCGCCTCCGTGACTGTGGTCGGCGAAATCTCCGTGCCATCCAGACGGATGGTGCCCCGGTCGCGATGATAGACGCCGGTCAGAATTTTGATGAGTGTCGATTTCCCCGCACCGTTCTCACCCAGCAAAGCATGCACTTCGCCGCGGTTGAGCGATAGATCGACATTATCGAGAGCAGCGATGCCGAGGAACGATTTTCCTATGGCGCGCGCTTCCAGAAGGGGGCTGGTTTCGGGCATGGTCAAGTCCTGCACGGTCCGTTGGTGGGAACGGCGCTCGGCGCGCCGCTCCCGAAGCTGAAGCTGGCTTAGTAGCCCAGTCCCTTCTTCTCCTCGTACACTTTCATCGGATCATCAGACGCCGTGTAGAGTTTGGATTCCGTCTGGATCCACTTTGCCGGCTCTTTTTTGTCCTTCAGATAGGCTTCGAGCGCATCAAAAGCGGGACCAGCCATGTTCGGCGTCAGCTCCACCGTCGCATTGGCTTCACCGGCAGCCATCGCCTTGAAGATATCGGGAACGGCATCGATGGAGACGACCTTGATATCGGTGCCAGGCTTCAGGCCAGCTTCCTTGATAGCCTGGATTGCGCCGACGGCCATGTCGTCATTGTGGGCGTAGACTGCGCAAATGGTCTTGCCGCCGCCTTCAGCCTTGATGAAGCTTTCCATGACTTCCTTGCCCTTGGTGCGGGTAAAGTCGCCGGTCTGCGAGCGAACGATCTTGATGTTGGCATGCGATGCGATGCCTTCCTCAAAACCCTTCTTGCGATTAATCGCAGGTGAAGAACCGGTGGTGCCCTGAAGCTCAACGACCTTGCAGTCCTTGGAGCCAACATCCTTGGCCAGCCATTCACCAGCGACCTTGCCTTCATGAACCTGATCGGATGTCACGGCAGTCAGATACAGGCTGTCTGGAGCCTCGATCTGGCGGTCCAGAAGAATCACGGGGATCTTCTCTTCCTTGGCTTCCTTCAACACGGCGTCCCAGCCGGTTGCGACGACAGGTGCGATGAAGATCGCATCGACGCCCTGTGCGATAAAGCCTCTAACAGCCTTGATCTGGTTTTCCTGCTTTTGTTGTGCGTCGGCAAATTTCAGCGTCACACCACGTTTTTCAGCCTGCTGCTTCGTCACGGTCGTTTCAGCGGCACGCCAACCCGATTCAGATCCGATCTGCGAGAAGCCAACAGTCAGAGATTGTGCTGATACGCCTGATGCCAGACATACGGAAAGGGCGACGGTAACCGCCGCAAGTGCTTTTTTCATCTGTAATCCTCCCAGAGATGAATTCGGCTAAGACGGGCCGATATGAGCATATAGTATTATCTTTGAAAAGTGGCTTTTGAGCGTTTTCTTATGTTGAGGTGGTCTTTGAAACTGAGAAATCTGGAATTTATCCTTATTTTGCAATAGAAAGTTGGTCGAAAATAATTCTTGTGAGGCTGGCAAGTGGCCAGGGAACTCGCCTTGACAATAAATGCTTTGGCAAATTAGTAATACGAATACCGAAGCGCTGATTGTTGCGATTGACGGAGCAAGTCAATTGTCGCAGATGAGAGCAGGCAAAAGAAGAATTCAGGGCGGAAATTTCGTGACGATCGTCATCGACTGTCTTCAAAAGGTCGAAACATTCCGGTGCTGTCCTCAGCTGGACCTGCCTCGCGCTAGCGATCGCCGAGGTCTTTTTCTCTTTTCCTCATCATAAGGTCGTCGCAATCCTGTTGTCGTACCCATTTGCCATTTCCGGCTGGAGATCAAAGTTATGAAAGACCTGACCAACCTACCCACAACGCAGGCAAAGGGCGGAAAGCTGCGTTCTCGCGCATGGTTCGACAATCCTGATAACGCCGACATGACGGCGCTTTATCTGGAGCGCTACATGAATTTCGGCCTCAGCCAGGCGGAACTGCAGTCGGATCGTCCGATCATCGGCATCGCCCAGACGGGGTCGGACCTGTCACCGTGTAACCGCCACCACCTGGAACTGGCGCACCGTCTGCGCGAAGGCATCCGCGAAGCGGGCGGCATTGCCATCGAATTTCCGGTTCACCCCATTCAGGAAACCGGCAAGCGCCCGACAGCGGGTCTCGACCGTAACCTTGCCTATCTCGGCCTCGTGGAAGTGCTGTACGGCTATCCGCTCGATGGCGTCGTGCTGACCATCGGCTGCGACAAGACGACGCCTGCCTGTCTTATGGCGGCGGCCACCGTCAACATTCCCGCCATCGCGCTCTCCGTCGGCCCGATGCTGAACGGCTGGTTCCGTGGTGAACGCACCGGTTCCGGCACCATCGTCTGGAAAGCCCGCGAACTTCTGGCCAAGGGCGAAATCGACTATGCCGGTTTCGTCAAGCTGGTTGCTTCCTCGGCTCCGTCCACCGGCTATTGCAACACCATGGGCACGGCCACGACCATGAATTCGCTCGCCGAAGCACTCGGCATGCAGTTGCCGGGTTCCGCCGCCATTCCAGCGCCTTACCGCGACCGCCAGGAAATTTCCTACCTCACCGGTCTGCGCATCGTTGAAATGGTCAAGGAAGACCTGAAGCCTTCCGACATCATGACGAAGGACGCGTTCATCAACGCCATCCGCGTCAACTCGGCCATTGGCGGTTCCACCAACGCGCCGATCCATCTGAACGGTCTAGCCCGTCACCTCGATGTCGAGCTGACGGTCGATGACTGGCAGACATACGGTGAAGAGGTACCATTGCTGGTCAACCTTCAGCCTGCCGGTGAGTATCTCGGCGAAGACTATTACCACGCAGGCGGCGTTCCCGCTGTCGTCAACCAGTTGATGACACAAGGCCTCATCAAGGAAGACGCGATGACGGTCAACGGCAAGACCATCGGCGAAAACTGCCGTGGCGCCATCATCGAAGACGAAAAGGTCATTCGTCCGTTCGATCAGCCGCTCAAGCAACGTGCCGGCTTCCGTGTTCTGCGTGGCAACCTGTTCTCGTCGGCCATCATGAAGACCAGCGTGATTTCGCCTGAGTTCCGTGAGCGTTACCTGTCCAACCCGAACGACCCGGAAGCCTTCGAAGGCAAGGCGGTCGTGTTCGATGGTCCGGAAGATTACCACCACCGCATCGACGATCCATCGCTCGGTATCGATGCCAACACGGTTCTGTTCATGCGCGGTGCCGGTCCCATCGGTTATCCGGGTGCTGCCGAAGTCGTCAACATGCGCGCGCCGGACTATCTGCTCAAGCAGGGCGTCACGTCGCTTCCCTGCATCGGTGATGGCCGCCAGTCCGGGACCTCGGGCAGCCCGTCCATCCTGAACGCATCGCCGGAAGCTGCCGCAGGCGGCGGTCTCGCGATCCTTCAGACCGGCGACCGGGTGCGGATCGATGTGGGCAAGGGCAAGGCCGATATCCTGATTTCTGCCGAAGAACTTGCCAAGCGTTACGACGCGCTGGCCGCATCTGGCGGTTACAAGTTCCCTGACCATCAGACCCCATGGCAGGAAATCCAGCGTGGCCTCGTCGGCCAGATGGAAACCGGCGCGGTTCTGGAAAATGCCGTCAAGTACCAGCGCATCGCCCAGACCAAGGGCGTCCCTCGCGACAACCACTGACGTCGCTTGACACTCAAAAACACCGGCTGGTTTCAGCCGGTGTTTTCGTCTTTGTCGCGCAGTCCTTCTACTCGGCGTGCATCACCGTAATGGCGCCATCGCGGGTGATTTTCACCGCAGATAGCCGCCCCGTCATAAACGCACCGGTATCTACATTCAGACGATTGTCGGAAAGCGATACAGTGCGCACAGGCGTATGGCCGTGCACGGTCATGAACAGGTTGTCGGCACCCGGAACGGTCTGATCCTTTGGCCTTATCCACAACAGATGCTTGTCGTGCTGCCTTTGCAGCGGCACACCGTTCACGACCCCCGCATGGACGAAACAGAAGCCGGGCACCGCCAGCAGCGATGGCAGCGATGTCATGAAGTCGATATGGCTCTGCGGAATGTGTTCGTGAAGCCGTGCTTTCAGGCTTTTCTTATCTGCCGGTATCTCCCCGATCCCGTAGGATTTCAGCGTTTCCATTCCGCCGAACTCAAGCCAGAGATGGTCTTCTCGCGGATCGCTTAGAAAATCCAGCATCGTCGCCTCGTGGTTTCCCGCAAGGCAAAAGCGATCGATATCACCGGATATCGGCTGCATCAGCTCATGAATGACGTAGGAGGATTTCGGACCGCGGTCGATGTAGTCTCCCAGCATCACGATCCATTTGGAGCCGTGTATGTGCGCGGCATCGCTCAGGATCTTCTTCTGCAACGCCTGCAACAGATCAAAGCACCCGTGAACATCGCCGATGGCATAGATAATGTCGGGCCTGTCATGCGAGAACAATTTTCGGCGCATCTGGGGTGTTTGCATCGTCTTTGGACCTTCCTCGCGGTTGGGCGACGCCGCGAATTCATGGAAAAGCTATGAACGATTAGGCTTAACGCAGCATTGACAGTGGGCCTGATCCGCACATTGTCCCTAAAATCGTCTCTTTTGCATGGGTTTTTGGTATGACCGATACAAATAACGGGAGGTGCTTATGACGCTACAGAACCGGGTCGATCCCTTTGGAGACATCGTCGCTCTTCCGTTGCGCGGGCTTTTTACCGGCAATCGTGGCATGATTCATGACCCTCGAACCAAAACCCTCACGACGAAACGGTGGACCTCGAAGGCGTGGCTGGTGTGCAATTGCGATTATAAGAAAGTGCGCCGCGATGTCATGGCGACACGCGGCTGGACCGAACTTTTCTTCTTTGACGAAGCGACAGCTTTGGCGGCCGGTCACCGCCCATGCTTCCAGTGCCGCCGTGATGACGCCGATCGGTTCCGGAGCGCTTGGGCAGCCGGGAATGGCGTCTCCCCTCCCAGCTCCAAAGACATGGACAGCGTGCTTCATCGGGAGAGGCTCCAGTCTCGCCGCAAACGGTTGAACATGCTGCTATCGCCTCTGGAACATTTGCCAGATGGCGCCATGATTGCCGCTGCGGGGAATGCTTTTCTGATTGTCGAGGGCAAGCCGTATCACTGGGATGCAGATGGATATCAACCGGTGCAGACCTTGCCATTCGTCGACGGGTTGCTCACGCCGCCCTCTACGCTCAACACCCTGCACGCCGGATACACACCGCGTCTGCACCCGTCGCTTTCAACGAAACAGGAAACGGTCGCATGATGGATGATCTGTTTTCTGGCCTCGAAGCGGCGGCCCCGAAGCGTGTCGAGATGGCAGATGGCGCATGGCTGTTGCGTCATCATGCATTGGATGTTTCCTCGACGCTCTTGCACGCCGTCGACCAGATCTCGTCCGCCGCCCCTTTTCGCCACATGGTCACTCCGGGCGGTTTTTCCATGTCAGTCGCCATGACGAATTGTGGACCCTTTGGCTGGGTGACGGACCGCAGAGGATACCGGTATCAAACCACTGATCCCGAGAGTGGAAAACCATGGCCAGCCATGCCGCAAAGCTTTCAGTCGCTGGCCGAAAGTGCTGCACGGGACGCTGGCTATCCAGATTTTATCCCCAATGCCTGTCTGATCAACCGCTACGAGCCGGGCGCGAAAATGTCTCTCCATCAGGACAAGGACGAGAAAGATTTCACCAATCCCATTGTTTCGGTGTCGTTGGGCCTGCCTGCCACCTTTCAGTTCGGTGGCATGAACCGAACCGATCCGGTGCGCAAACATGTGCTCAGTCATGGTGATGTCGTCGTCTGGGGCGGTCCTTCCCGCCTGTTCTTCCATGGCATTATGCCGTTGAAGGACGGCATCCACGACGCCGCCGGACGGGCACGCATCAATCTGACGTTCCGCCATGCGGCTGTGTGACATCCCGTTAATCAGCGAATCCTACACAACTGTTAACTGTAAATCGCATTAAGTCGCCCGCGAGGGCACTGATTTACCTGTCGTTTCCGAAATGAAGCTAGCGTTGTTCCACAACACGAGATCGGGAAACGACGATGAACACAGCGCAGCAGCTCAAGACGACTTTCGAGATCGACAGACAGGTGGAGTTCACCTCCAAACTGACGGCTGCGCATGCGCGAATTGAAAAGGCGTTTCTTGAAGGCGGAGCGGTTCTGGTGTCCGTCATGGACATTCTGGCCAATCTGACGGGCATTTTGGACGGAATGACCGGCACGATCGACGGTCAGACAGCCCAAACAACGCTCGATGGTTTGGGCAAAACCATCGATGATCTCGCGCAATTGCCGAAGACGGAAAAAACACGCCAGGCGGCATTCAATTCCTTGGCAGAAATGTGCTCCTCCACAGGCGGGCATATTGACGATATCCATGAGACAATCCGCTATCTCAAGACCTTCGTGATCACGGTCAAGATCACCGGTGCTGGGCTCGCCGAATTTGCGGGCTTCGCCGATGAAATTCGCGAACGCATCCAGTCGGGTGCAGACGAAGTCAGCCGTTTTGCCAAGAACCTCGAAGCGATGCGGTCCCAGCTCATCAAGGCCCGTTCTTATTCATCGGGCACGCTTGCGGATTTCGAATCGACCATTCCGCAAATTATCGCAGGACTGAACGAAAACTCAGCGCGTATTTCCACGCAGCAGCAGGAGATGTCTGACATCGCCGCGCAGGTGAAAAAGATCGCCAGTACCATTCAGGGCAAGATCGGCTCGGTGCTTTCTTCCCTACAGATCGGCGATATTACCCGCCAGCGCATCGAACATATCCAGCGCATGTTGGAGATGCTGGATGATTTCGCGTCTTCCGACGAAGGAAAGCAGCTTGATGCCGGTGAATATGCCGTTTTGAAAGAAGCGGTTCTGCAGATGGCTGGCGCGCAGATGAACGAGACAGCGGCCGCTTTCCATCGCGATTGCACCAAGATATTCAAAAGCATTTCGAGCTTTGCCGATGATGCGGCGCGCATCCTGTCTCTGCGCGATGAACTGGTCGACAAGACCCGCAATGGCGACAAGGACACGCTGGCCCTGATGGAGCAGGGTATCGTTGAAGCCTGTAATCTGGTTACCCGTGTGCAGGAGAGCAGCGCCGGTGCCGACAATGTCGTTCTGTCCGTGACCAACAGCGCGCAGGAATTGTCACGCGGCATTGAAATTTTGCGATCCATCAAGATCGATATTCACTACATGGCGCTTAACTCCAATCTGCGCTGCTCTAAGCTTGGCGATGCCGGCCGCTCTGTCAATGTTGTCAGCGGTGAAATGCGAGTGTTCGCGGGCAAGCTGGAGACGCCAGCCGACGCCATCGTCGAAGAACTCCAGCGTGTCGAAGGCGCCACGAGCCAGCTGGCACAACAGGGCCGAGGCCTTTCGGCTGATCTGGCTCTGCCGCTGAACGAAAGTCTCCACGCAATCCGCCGCGCCAAGACACAGATGGATGCGGGTTTGCAGGCCCTTGCCGACGAAGGTCAGGCCGTTTTCAGCCGCATCAGTTCAGCCGTTGTGACGCTCGACTTCGAAAGCGAGCTGGGTGCCACCTTTAACGAATGCTGCCAGATCTCCGCACAATTGTCGCAAGGCTTTGACGCAAACGTCTCTGCTTTCAGCCATAAGATAGAAACCTTCAGCTCAGCGGTCTACAAGCTCTACACAATGTCTCAGGAGCGCGACATTCACGTTCGCTTTCTGCCTGTAAGTGTTCCGTCTGCCAGAGCAAATGTCACTTCCATTGCCAGCAACGCAGCTGCAGCGGATGATGATGATCTGTTTGCGGACGCGCTTTTCTAGGAACGGCCGACCTTCAGGCCGCGACTGTTGAACGTGAGAAAGACGGGAACGAAACGGCCCGCCATCCATTTTCTGCGTGTGAATAAAAGAAAACACGGAGGAAATGACCATGATTTCTCAGGATAAAATTCGCGAGCATATGGAAGTTCGTTCCGCCGATGGAAGCCATGTCGGCACCGTCGACCATATGGAAGGAACCAGCCGCATCAAGCTGACGAAAACAGATGCCGAAGATGGCAAGCACCACCTGATCCCGCTGGAGTGGGTCGATCACGTGGATGCCCATGTCCATTTAAGCCGATCGGCCTCCGACGTGCGCAGCAACTGGGAAACACTCAACTAGAGTGCCAGCAATCGATCAAAGTCATAATGCGGCCCTTAAGGCCGCATTTTTTATGCCTTCATCAGACCCGGTGCCTCAGCGCCCGTCCGTTCGACATATTCGATGTATCCGCCGCCATATTGATGAATGCCTTCCGGGGTCAGTTCCAGAACGCGGTTCGAAAGGGCTGCGAGGAAATGGCGATCATGCGAAACGAAGAGCATGGTGCCCTCATAGTCACCCAAAGCCTTGATCAGCATTTCCTTGGTATCGAGGTCAAGGTGGTTGGTCGGTTCGTCCAGTACCAGAAAGTTCGGTGGGTCAAACAGCATGGCCGCCATCACGAGCCGCGCCTTCTCCCCACCCGAGAGAACCCGGCATTTCTTTTCGACATCATCGCCGGAAAAACCGAAGCAGCCGGAAAGCGCGCGCAGCGGTGCTTGTCCGGCCTTCGGAAAACGTTGTTCCAGCCATTGCAGGATCGTCGCATCGCCATCCAGCAGGTCCATCGAATGCTGGGCGAAATAGCCGAGCTTGACGCTGGCACCGACATTGACAATGCCCGTATCCGGTTTGGCTGTTCCGGCTATCAGTTTGAGAAGGGTCGATTTTCCAGCGCCGTTGACGCCCATGATGCACCAGCGCTCCTTGCGACGGATCATGAAATCCAGTCCTTCATAGATGGTGCGTTGGCCGTAAGCTTTATGCACCTGCTTCAGCGAGACGACATCCTCGCCTGATCGTGGTGGTGCCTGAAAATCGAAAGCCACCGTCTGCCTGCGCTTGGGCGGCTCCACGCGGTCAATCTTCTCCAGCTTCTTGACGCGGCTCTGTACCTGCGAAGCATGGGAAGCTCGCGCCTTGAAGCGCTCGATGAACTTGATTTCCTTGGCCAGCATCGCCTGCTGGCGTTCAAACTGCGCCTGCTGCTGCTTTTCGTTCTGGGCACGTTGCTGCTCGTAAAAACCGTAGTCGCCGGTATAGCTCGTTAGCGATCCCGCATCGATTTCGATGATCTTGTTGACGATGCGGTTCATGAACTCGCGGTCATGCGAGGTCATCAGGAGCGCCCCGTCATAGGTTTTCAGAAAGTTCTCGAGCCAGATAAGGCTTTCGATATCCAGATGGTTGCTCGGCTCATCGAGCAGCATCACGTCGGGCCGCATCAAAAGAATGCGGGCGAGCGCCACGCGCATTTTCCAGCCACCCGAGAGCTTGCCGACATCGCCGTCCATCATTTCCTGGCTAAAGCTCAGGCCAGCCAGAACCTCGCGGGCGCGACCTTCCAGCGAGTAGCCATCCAGCTCCTCGTAGCGCGCCTGTACCTCACCGTAACGCTCGATGATCTCGTCCATCTGGTCGAGTTGGTCTGGGTCCACCATGCGGGCTTCGAGTTCTCGCAGTTCGGTCGCCACCGCGCTGACGGGACCCGCACCTTCCATCGCTTCGGCAACCGCGCTGCGGCCCGCCATCTCGCCGACATCCTGATTGAAGTAGCCGATGGTGACGTGCTTGTCGGAGGCCACCTGGCCTTCGTCCGGCTGTTCCTGACCGGTGATCATGCGAAACAGCGTCGTCTTTCCCGCACCGTTGGGGCCAACCAGCCCGACCTTTTCACCCCGGTTAAGGGCGGCAGACGCCTCGATGAACAGAATGCGGTGGCTGGCGGATTTGCTGATGTTTTCGATGCGGATCATGAGAGGATAACCGATAAGCTGGAGGTGTGGCGTCCCTATGCCATGCCGGGCCGTAGCTGTCACCCGATGAATCGACATGGAAACCTTGTGAAATATTTTGGAATGGATATTCCATATTGCCAGTGGGATAGAACAACGAGGGATTGAACAATGAGGGAGAGATCATGAGTGTGAACGCGGCCCCCGCAACGGTCGAAGCTTTTCGCGAGCGATTGCTGGAGATCACTGACAAACTGCCGAAGCGCCTGCGTCAATGCGCCGATCACGTCGCCGCACATGCCGATCGCATCGCGGTGTCCACCGTCGCCGAACTGGCGGATGGCGCAGGTGTTCCGCCATCCGCCATGATGCGTTTCAGCCAGATCATGGGGTTCTCCGGCTTTTCCGAAATGCAGCGCCTGTTTCGCGAGCATTACACGGGCAGCTGGCCAGATTATACGACGCGTCTCAGCAATCTGCGTGACAGTGGTGAAGATGGCAGTGCGCTGCTTTTGGGAGAGTTCGTGGACGCCGGGCGGGCATCGCTCGAAAACGTGCTGAAAACGGTCGATCCGCAGGAGTTCGAAACTGCGATACAGGTGCTGTCGGGAGCAAGCACCATCCATATTATCGGCCTGCGCCGGTCCTTCGCGGTCGCCAGCTATCTGGCCTATGCGTTCGAAAAAATGGGCGTTCCGGCCATGTTGCACGCATCTGTCGGGCAACTGCACAATGAAAGTGCGATAAGATATGGCGACGTCGTGCTGGCCATCACCTTCGCGCCCTATTCAGCGGAGACGATGGACCTTGCGTCCTCAAGCCTCGCGCGCCGCGTTCCGGTGGTGGCGATAACCGATACGGCCGTGAGCCCGATGCGGAAGCTGGGCGCGACGATCCTCGCGGTCTCCGAGGTGGATTTCGGTGCCTTCCGATCGCTTTCAGCCACACTTTGCGTCGCCATAGCGCTCGCTGTCGGCGTTGGTGCACAGAGGCAAAATTGAATATTTATGTTGAAATCCAGAAAAATGGAATTTATAGTCCAAAAATAACCTGAAATGAAATGCGTGAAATGGAATGATTTTGGAGTGTCATTCCATATCCGGGTTTCGCGCTACAGCGAGGGAGGACGATCGTGAAAAAGCTCGATCTTATTACGATTGGCCGTTCGTCGGTTGATCTCTACGGCGCCCAGATCGGTGGCCGTCTGGAGGATATGTCCTCCTTCAACAAATATATCGGCGGTTCCCCAACAAACATCGCAGCTGGTGGCGCACGTCTGGGTCTCAAGACCGCCGTGATCACCCGCGTCGGCGACGAACATATGGGACGCTTCATCCGCGAAGAGCTTGTTCGTGAAGGTGTGGATGTCGGTGGTGTGAAGACCGACCCGGAGCGGCTGACTGCCCTTGTGTTGCTGGGTATTCGCGACCAATCGCAATTTCCGTTGATTTTCTATCGCGAAAACTGCGCAGATATGGCGCTGTGCGAAGAGGATATCGATCCTGCCTTCATTGCCGATGCCGCCTGCGTCTGCGTCACCGGCACACATTTATCCAACGTGAAGACGGAAGCCGCCGTATTGAAGGCGCTGCGTCTGGCGCGGGAAGGCGGCGCAAAGACAGCGCTCGACATCGACTATCGCCCCAATCTCTGGGGCGTCGCGGGCCATGGTGATGGCGAAAGCCGCTTCGTGGAATCGAAGAAGGTCACCGCCAAGCTGCAATCGACGTTGCATCTGTTCGACCTGATCGTCGGAACGGAAGAGGAGTTCCATATCGCCGGTGGTTCGACCGATACGCTGGAAGCTCTGAACGCGGTTCGGAAGGTCTCAAACGCGACACTGGTCTGCAAGCGCGGCCCGATGGGGGCAACGGTTTTTCCGGGCGATATTCCTGCCAGTCTGGATGATGGCTTGTCCGGTGAGGGTTTCCCCATCGAGGTCTTCAACGTGCTGGGTGCAGGCGACGGCTTCATGGCTGGCCTCTTCCGGGGCTGGCTGCGCGGCGAAGACTGGCCGACGACGCTCAAATATGCCAATGCCTGCGGTGCTTTCGCCGTGTCTCGGCATGGCTGCACGCCAGCTTATCCCAGCTGGGAAGAGCTGCAATATTTCTTCCGCACCGGTATCAGGAACAAGGCGCTGCGCAAGGACGAGGCGTTGGAGCAGGTGCATTGGGCGACCAACCGTAAGGGTGACTGGAGCACCATGCGCGTCTTCGCCTTCGATCATCGCATGCAACTGGAAGCCATGGCGGATGAGGCGGGTGTTGACCGCGCCAAGATCGGGGACTTCAAGGCGCTTTGCCTGAAAGCAGCCCTTCAGGTGTCCGGCGGCGAAGCTGGCTATGGCATCCTCTGTGACAGCCGACTTGGCCGTGACGCGCTTTACGAAGCAAGCGGTACCAATCTCTGGATCGGCAGGCCGGTGGAATGGCCTGGCTCTCGCCCGTTGACGCTGGAGCCTGAAATCGGTCTTGATTTCGGCGGCCTCAATGAGTGGCCAGCCAACAATGTCGTCAAAGTTCTGTGCTTCTATCACCCTAATGATTCTGAAGAGTTGCGCAAAGAACAGGAAGCGACAGTCATACGCCTGTTTCAGGCGGCGCGGCGCAACCGGCTGGAACTGCTGCTGGAGGTCATTCCCTCCAAGGTCGCCCCGGTGGATGATATGACGACTGCAAAAATCATCGACCGTTTCTATGAGATCGGCGTCTATCCCGATTGGTGGAAGCTGGAGCCGATGAAAAGCGAAGCGGCGTGGAAAAACGCGTGCGAAGCGGTCGAGCGCAATGACCCTTACGTGCGTGGCATCGTCGTGCTGGGTCTGGATGCACCGCAGGCTGAGCTCGAGACCAGTTTCAGGCTGGCGGCGGGTTTTGATCTGGTCAAGGGCTTTGCTGTCGGCCGCACGATTTTTGCGGATGCGGGGCGTGCCTTTCTGGCAGGTACGATAAGCGGCGAGGAGGCCGTGAAGCAGATGGCGGAACGTTACAGCGCTTTGTGCCGCATCTGGGATGAGGCGCGCGCCGCAAAGAACAAGGGAGAGGGAGCGTGACGACAATACGTTTGACGGCAGCGCAGGCAATGGTTCGCTATCTGGCCGCGCAGATGAACGAAGATGGCGAGACCTATATTTCCGGTGTCTGGGCGATTTTCGGCCATGGCAATGTGGCTGGCATAGGAGAGGCGCTTTATGGCATCCGCGATGAGCTACCGACCTATCGCGGCCAGAACGAACAATCCATGGCGCATGCCGCCATCGCTTACGCCAAGCAGCTCGGTCGTCGCCGCGCCATGGCGGTCACGTCCTCCATCGGCCCCGGCGCCTTGAACATGGTGACGGCGGCAGCACTTGCCCATGTCAACCGTCTGCCGGTTCTGTTGATCCCCGGAGATGTCTTCGCCAATCGTGGCCCGGACCCGGTGTTGCAGCAGATCGAGGACTTCGGTGATGGCACCGTTTCCGCCAATGATTGCTTCAAGCCCGTCAGCCGCTATTTCGACCGCATCATGCGCCCCGAACAGCTTCTCACCGCCTTGCCTCGAGCTATGCGCACCCTGACAGATCCTGCCGATTGCGGGCCGGTGACGCTGGCATTTTGTCAGGACGTGCAGGCGGAAGCCTATGACTATCCGGCAAGCTTCTTCGAGAAAAAAACCTGGCGTCATCGTCGCCCTGAGCCGGATGTCGCCGAGTTCGAAGAGGCCGTTGCGGCGTTGAAGAGGGCTAAAAATCCGGTCATCGTCGCGGGCGGCGGCGTGCATTTTTCAGGCGCGGCGGAAACGCTCAAAAATTTTGCTGAAGCGCATTCCATTCCAGTCATCGAAACGCAGGCTGGTAAATCCGCGCTGGCCTGGGATCATGATCTGAACTTCGGCCCCGTTGGCGTGACAGGTGCAGACAGCGCCAATGCCATCGCGGAAAAGGCCGATCTCGTCTTCGGTATCGGGACCCGCTTTCAGGATTTCACCACCGGCTCCTGGGCGCTGTTCAAGAACCCTGATCGCAAGTTGCTGGCGCTGAATGTCCAGCCCTATGACAGCTCCAAGCACAATGCTATCAGCCTGACGGCGGATGCGAAAGTGGGACTGGAAAAACTGTCAAACGCGTTGGGGAGCCACCGCTTTGCGGCACCTGACACTGCGTTGAAACAGCAATGGTTTGCAAAGGCCGACGCCGCCACCGCAGCACCAACCGAAGCCAATAGCCTGCCCACCGACATGCAGGTTATCGGTGCCGTGCAGCGCGCGTCGCGTGACGATACCGTCGTCATGTGTGCGGCAGGTACTATGCCGGGAGAGCTGCACCAGCTGTGGAAAGCCAAGCTACCACTCTCCTACCACATGGAATACGGCTTCTCCTGCATGGGCTACGAAATCGCCGGTGGCCTCGGCATCAAGATGGCTGAGCCGCATCGGGACGTGATCGTCATGGTGGGCGACGGTTCCTATATGATGATGAATTCGGAACTGGCAACCGCCGTTGCGATGGGTGTGAAGATCACGCTCGTCATCACGGACAACCGGGGCTACGGCTGCATCAACCGGCTGCAAATGGGCACCGGCGGTGCGGAGTTCAACAATCTTTACGCCCACAGCAACCACACCAACCCCATCGCCATCGATTTCACCGCCCACGCCGCCAGCATGGGCGCGGATGCGCACAAGGTGTCCTCGATTGCGGAACTGGAGACCGCTTTGAATGCGGCGCGGGAGTCAACGGTGACGACTGTCATCGTCATCGATACTGACCCCTATCCGACCCCCGAGGCCGGTGGCTACTGGTGGGATGTCGCGGTGCCGGAAGTTTCGCAGCGTAAAGAAGTCAACAATGCACGCGCAGCTTACGAAGCGGCGTTGAAAGAAAGACAATCATCATGATCCTTTACGGCACGAACCCCATTGCGTGGAGCAATGACGACGACCGCACGCTGGGCGCCCATATCAGCCTCGACCAATGCCTGGACGAGACATCGAAAATCGGTTTCGACGGCATCGAGAAGGGTCATAAATTCCCTCAGGAGCCAGATGCTCTGAAAGCCGTGCTGGAACCGCGCAATCTGCGTTTCGTGTCCGGCTGGCATTCGCTCAATCTGCTGACCAACGCCATCGAAGACGAGAAAGCGGCCATGCAGCCAGCGCTCGATCTGCTCAAGGCCATGGGTTCCAAGGTCATCATCGTCTGTGAAACCTCGAACGCCATTCATGGCGACGACGGCAAGCCGGTCAATGATCGTCCCAAACTTGCCGATGGCGATTGGAAGGCATTCGGCGAAGGCGTCGAGGCACTGGCGGCGTTTGCTGCCGAGCAGGGTATCGCACTCGTCTACCACCACCATATGGGCACCATCATCGAAAGCGAAGACGAGATCGACCGCTTGATGGAGCGTACCGGACCGCATACCAAGCTGCTGCTTGACACGGGCCACACGCTGTTTGGCGGTGGCAACCCGGAGCGGCTTGCGAAAAAGCACATGGGTCGGGTCGGCCATATTCACGCAAAGAACGTTCGCCCCGTGATCGCAAAACAGGTTCGCGACGACAATCTCTCCTTCCTTGAAGGCGTACGCCGAGGTGTCTTCACCGTTCCCGGCGATGCGGAGGGCGGCGTTGATTTTCTACCTGTGCTGAAGATTGCCGCCGAGCATGACTATAGCGGCTGGCTGGTGATCGAGGCCGAGCAGGACCCTGACGTGCGCAACCCGTTTGAGTATCAAAGTCTTGGCCTGACATCCCTGCGCGCTTTCGCCAAGGAAGCGGGACTGGACAAAGCCTGAAACAAGGAGATGACAGATGGCCAATCTGCTGCGCAAACCAACCGGAAAGACCGGCAAGGTTCACGATATCACGCCTGAAAGTGCCAATTGGGGTTATGTTGGTTTCGGTCTCTACCGGCTGAAACCAGGCGAGACGGCGACTGAGGAAACCGGGGATACCGAAGTCATCCTGGTTCTGGTCGAAGGGAAGGCTGACGTTTCGTCCGAAGACAAAAAATTCGGCGAACTCGGCGATCGCATGAATGTGTTCGAGCGCAAGCCGCCACACTGTGTCTACATTCCTGCCGGGTCCTCATGGTCGGTAACCGCCACAACAGATTGTACCATCGGCGTGTGCACCGCACCGGCCAAGCCGGGCAGGGAAGCGCAGATCATCGGCCCCGATGGTATTTCGCTCAGCGAACGCGGCAAGGGTGCCAACACGCGCTACATCTTCCCCATTGCCATGGAAGATCGCGATGTGGCCGACAGCCTGCTGGTCACGGAAGTCTTCACCCCCTCCGGTCACTGGTCGTCCTACCCGCCGCACAGGCATGACGAGGATAATTTCCCCGACATGACCTATCTGGAAGAAACCTACTACCATCGCCTCAACCCGGCCCAGGGCTTCGGTTTTCAGCGGGTCTTTACCGAAGATGGCTCGCTGGATGAAACCATGGCCGTTTCGGATGGCGATGTGGTGCTTGTGCCAAAAGGCCATCACCCTTGCGGCGCGCCCTATGGCTACGAGATGTATTATCTCAACGTCATGGCGGGACCGATGCGCAAGTGGCGGTTCGAAAACCATCCGGATCACGACTGGATATTCAAGCGAGATAACGGTTAACACCCAGGCGCCGATGATCAAGCGCATGACAGGAAGGTTCGGACGTATCAGGGTTCTTGAAAGACCCTCAGGCGCCTCGTATTGACCATGTGTCTTCAGGTAGGAGCAGAACAAGGCATACATCGCACCCCGCTCTTACCTGTGTAAATTTTCGGGTCAAACCCGATGATGATGGTATTGGTGTGGGCATCTGTCATGCGCCCGAAAAAAAGGGGGCAGCGAGCTGCCCCCCGGATCGTTTGTCGCAGCAGACTACTTCTGCCAGCTCTTGACCAGCTCATCATAATTGACGGTCATCGGCTTTTCTTTTTCCTCGGCGATCTTCAGCTGTGGTGCAAGGTTGCCCTTCGAGGCGGCGTCCTTGTTCCAGTATTCAAGATCGTGCTCTTCAGCCAGCTTTGGTCCGATTTCGCCCTGAACGCCTGCACGTTCCAGACGCTGCATGACCTTTTCCTGTTCGGCGCAAAGCGAATCCATGGCTTCCTGCGCGGTCTTTGCGCCCGACGAGGCGTCACCAACTGCCTGCCACCACAGCTGTGCCAACTTTGGATAGTCAGGAACATTGGTGCCGGTTGGCGACCACTGAACGCGGGCTGGCGAGCGGTAGAACTCGATCAAGCCACCGAGTTCCTTGGCGCGCTTGGTGAAGCTCTCGTGGTTGATCGACGAGTCGCGGATGAGCGTCAGGCCGACATGGCTCTTCTTCACGTCAACGGTCTTGGACGTCACGAACTGCGCGTAGAGCCATGCGGCTTTGGCGCGGTCATCAGGAGTGGACTTCATCAGTGTCCAGGAACCCACGTCCTGATAGCCAAGCTTCATGCCGTCTTTCCAGTAAACGCCGTGCGGGGAGGGGGCCATACGCCATTTCGGCGTGCCATCCTCGTTGACGACGGGCAGTCCCTTCTTGACCGCATCAGCCGTAAAGGCCGTGTACCAGAAGATTTGCTGCGCGACTTCGCCCTGCGCCGGGACCGGGCCGGATTCGGAGAAGTTCATACCCTGTGCTGCTGGAGGTGCATAGGCTTTCAACCAGTCGAGATATTTCTGGATGGCGTAGACCGAGGCTGGTCCGTTGGTGTCACCGCCACGGGCAACGCAGGAGCCGACCGGCTGCGATTTCTCGTTGACCTTGATGCCCCATTCATCGACCGGCAGGCCGTTCGGAAGGCCCTTGTCGCCGTTGCCAGCCATGGACAGCCAGGCATCGGTGAAGCGCCAGCCGAGCGACGGGTCTTTCTTGCCATAATCCATATGGCCATAGACTTTTTTGCCGTTGATTTCGCGACCTGTGAAGAATTCGGCAATGTCCTCGTAGGCAGACCAGTTGACGGGAACGCCGAGGTCATAGCCATACTTGGCCTTGAAGTCGGCCTTGTTCTTTTCGTCGTTGAACCAGTCATAGCGGAACCAGTAGAGGTTCGCGAACTGCTGGTCAGGAAGCTGGTAGAGCTTGCCGTCAGGTGCTGTCGTGAACTTGGTGCCGATGAAATCCTTCAGGTCGAGACCGGGATTTGTGACGTCCTTGCCCTCGTTGGCCATCCAGTCCGTCAGGTTGCGGGCCTGCTGGTAACGCCAGTGGGTGCCGATGAGATCGCTATCGTTGACGAAGGCGTCGTAGATGTTCTCGCCAGACTGCATCTGCGTTTGCAGCTTTTCCACCACGTCGCCTTCGCCGATGAGATCGTGCGTCAGCTTGATACCCGTGATTTCGGTAAAGGCTTTTGCCAGTACCTTGGACTCGTATTCATGCGTCGTCAGTGTTTCCGAGACGACCTTGATATCCATGCCGGCAAAAGGTTTTGCAGCATCGATGAACCATTGCATTTCCTTTTCCTGATCAGCGCGGGAAAGGCTGGAGAGATCACCGATTTCCTTGTCCAGAAAGGTCTTGGCCTCGTTCATTCCGGCATTTGCCACGCCTGATATGGCCAGAAGTGCCGCCGCCGTCGTCGTCAAAAGATGCATTCGCATAATAATCCTCCCAAGGTTTTGCGATTGCGTAGATGCATATCCGGGCGGTCCTCCCTCCCGGTATTCCCGTCAGCCAGCCTATACGAAGCGGAACACGCCAATCGCATAGACGACCGAAAGAGCCAGTGCCCACCACAGGCCGGGGCCAACGAGGCCAAGCCAACCGAGGTGGATGAATGCAGAGCCGAGCAAAGACACGAACAGCCGGTCGCCGCGCGTGGTCTCGAACCGCAATATGCCGACGCGCGGATTGCCGCCGGGCGATACATATTCCCAAATTCCCATGCCGATCAAAAGCGCCAGAATGGTCAGAAAAAACAGAGCCGTGGGGAGTGTCCACGCCATCCAGGAAAAACTCATCGATCTCTTCCTTTCTCAGACGCGGCCGAGGGCAAAGCCCTTGGCGATGTAGTTTCGGACGAAATAGATGACCAGGGCGCCGGGAATGATGGTCAGCACCCCAGCCGCTGCCAGCACGCCCCAATCCATGCCGGAGGCTGAGACCGTGCGGGTCATGGTCGCGGCAATAGGCTTGGCAGCTGTGGTCGTCAGCGTTCTGGCCAGCAGCAGTTCCACCCACGAGAACATGAAGCAGAAGAAGGCCGCGACACCGATGCCGCTGGCAATCAGGGGCATGAAGATTTTCACGAAAAAGCGCGGGAAGGAATAGCCGTCGATATAGGCGGTTTCATCGATTTCCTTGGGAACGCCCGACATGAAGCCTTCGAGGATCCACACCGCCAAGGGAACGTTGAACAGGCAGTGAGCAATCGCAACGGCGATATGCGTGTCGATCAAACCGAAGGCGGAATACAGCTGGAAGAACGGTAGGGCGAAAACGGCAGGTGGCGCCATGCGGTTGGTCAAGAGCCAGAAGAACAGGTGCTTGTCGCCAAGGAAGCGATAGCGAGAGAACGCATAGGCGGCAGGCAAGGCGGCGGCGACCGAAATGACGGTGTTCATCACCACGTAAATGATGGAGTTGATGTAGCCATTATACCATGCCGGATCTGTGAAGATGATGGTGTAGTTTCGCAATGTTGGGTTCTGCGGCCACAGCGAGAACGCACCGAGAATTTCACCGTTTTCCTTGAAGCTCATATTCACGAGCCAATAGATCGGCAGCAGCAGGAACAGGATGTAGATCGTCGGGATGAGGAAGGAGAAGCGGGCGATGGATTTTGAATTGCTCATGATGGTCTCCTTTCTCAAGCCTGTTCGTCGCTGTTGGTCATGACGGTGTAGAAGATCCACGAAAGGGCGAGGATGATCAGGAAGTAGATGATCGACATCGCCGCTGCCGGACCCAGATCGAACTGGCCAACGGCCATCTTCACGAGGTCGATGGAGAGGAATGTGGTAGAGTTACCAGGACCGCCGCCGGTCACGACGAAGGGTTCGGTGTAGATCATGAAACTGTCCATGAAGCGCAGCAAAACGGCAATCAGCAGCACGCGCTTCATCTTCGGCAACTGGATGTAGCGGAAGACCGACCAGCGCGACGCCCCATCGATACGGGCCGCCTGGTAATAGGCATCGGGTATGGAGACCAGGCCGGCATAGCACAGCAGAACCACAAGGCTCGTCCAGTGCCAGACATCCATGATGATGACGGTGGCCCATGCATCGACCGGATCCTGCGTATAATTATAGTCGATACCAAGCATGGACAGGTAATGGCCGAGAAAGCCGATGTCGACGCGCCCGAAGACCTGCCAGATGGTGCCCACGACGTTCCACGGGATGAGAAGCGGCAGCGCCATCAGCACAAGGCAGACCGGCACGCCTAGACCGGTTTTCGGCATGTTGAGCGCAATGAGAATGCCGAGCGGAATCTGGATTGCCAGAATAACGAAGGAGAAGATCAGGTTGCGCATCAGCGCATCCCAGAAGCGTGGCGAATGCAGCATCTGCACGAACCAGTCCGTTCCGGCCCAGAAGAACTGGTTGTTTCCGAACGTATCCTGAACCGAGTAGTTGACGACCGTCATCAAAGGAATGACGGCGGAAAATGCCACCAGGATCAGAACCGGGATGACCAGAAACCATGCCTTGTTGTTGAACGTCTTTTCCATGGTTCAGGCTCCCGTGCCAACGCGCCAGCTATCGGCGTAAATGCCGATGGCTTTTGGATCGAAAGTGACGCGCGGTTCTGATGGGATATCCGCGTCCTCCGGCACCACCACCGTCAGCGGATGTCCGGCGAAGTTGGCACGGACGATCTTCTGTCGGCCGATATCCTCGACCTTGCTGACTGTGATGGGCATGCCCTCGCGACCCAGCGAAATGAATTCCGGGCGAATGCCGAGTTCCGTCTTCGCGCCCGACGTTACACCCGGGGCTGCGTCGAGCAAGACGTATTGATCGCCTATTTTTGCCTGTGCGCCATCGAGCGATACAGGCATGAAATTCATGCCGGGCGAACCGATGAAGTAACCGACGAAGGTATGGCTTGGTCGCTCGAACAATTCAGCGGGCGTGCCGATCTGCACGATCTGGCCGTCATACATGACGACGACCTTGTCGGCGAAGGTCATGGCTTCCGTCTGGTCATGCGTGACATAGACCATGGTGAAACCGAACTGCTTGTGCAGCCGTTTCAACTGCGAGCGCAGCACCCATTTCATGTGCGGATCGATGACGGTCAGAGGCTCATCGAACAGGATGGCGTTGACATCGTCGCGGACAAGGCCTCGGCCCAGCGAAATCTTCTGTTTCTGATCCGCGGTCAGGCGATTGGCGCGACGCTTTGCCATCGCGCCAAGATCGATCATCTCCAGGATTTCGTTGACGCGACGATCCACATCTGTCTCCGCTACGCCGCGATTGCGCAGTGGAAAGGCCAGATTATCGTAAACCGTCATCGTGTCGTAGATGACCGGAAACTGGAACACCTGCGCAATGTTGCGCTGTTCCGTCGGCAGGTTCGTGACGTCTCGGCCGTCGAACAGGATGCGGCCGTCCGAAGGATTGATCAGGCCGGAAATGATGTTGAGGAGGGTGGTTTTACCGCAGCCGGATGGGCCGAGCAGCGCATAGGCACCGCCATCGCTCCATTCGTAATTCACTTCCTTCAGGGCGTAATCGTTGGCTGCCTTGGCCTTGGCGTTATAGGCGTGGCGGATATGATCGAGACTGATGCGTGCCATGGTCTCTTCTCCTCACGCGGCTGCTGGTTGGGGACGTGCAAGCGAGCTGCCATTCGCATCGAACGCCATCAGATGGCGGGTATCCAGATAGACATCGACCTGACGGTCCGGTTCGATATCCAAAATACCGCGCGTCAGCATCACCCAGCGGTTGCCAGCAAAATCGACGTGAATGAAGCTTTCCGAACCGGCGATTTCCGAGATCAACGTCTTTGCCCCAAGCTTCACCGCACCGTTGTGGGTTGGTGTCGGATAGAGGTGGTGCGGATGGAACGCGACGGTGACAGGGCCATCGGCAATGCCTGAGAGGTGCGCGGGTACGTCGAACACCGGCTGGCCGTTATACAGGAACGATGCACCGGAGCGGGTCAGTTCCATGATGTTGAGTGGCGGATCAGCGAAGGTCCTGGCAGAGACGAGATCGACCGGATTTCTATAGAGTTCAATGGTGCTGCCATACTGGGCAATGCGCCCCTGATGCATTGTGGCGGTGTTGCCGCCTAGAAGCAGTGCTTCGGATGGTTCGGTCGTTGCGTAGACAAAGATGGCGCCGGACAGTGCGAAGATCTTTGGCAATTCCTCACGCAATTCTTCGCGCAGCTTGTAATCGAGATTGGCCAAAGGCTCGTCCAACAGAACAAGACTGGCATTCTTCACGATGGCGCGTGCGAGTGCTGTGCGCTGCTGCTGACCGCCGGAAAGGTTGAGCGGCGTGCGGTCGAGATAGGGCGTAAGGCGGAGCAGATCGGCAGCGCGACGCACTTCCCGATCGATCGTCGCCTTGTCCTTTTTGGCGATGCGCATCGGGGAGGCGATGTTTTCGTAAACGGTGAGCGCCGGATAGTTGATGAACTGCTGGTACACCATGGCGACGCTGCGATCCTGCACGCGCTTGCCGGTCACATCAGTGCCATCGAACAGCAGTTGCCCTTCGGTGGGCTTATCCAGACCGGCCATCAGCCGCATCAGAGATGTTTTCCCGGATAGCGTCGGCCCCAGCAGCACGTTGAGCGTGCCCCGCTTGAGGGTCAAATTGGTTGGGTAGATGTGGTAATCACCACCCACCATCTTGGCGATATTGCGTAATTCCAGCATGCTGTCCCGAGGCCTCCCAACCTGCAAGATATCTGCTTCAAATTTTCAAACGCCTGCCGATCGCGGCAAACGTCAAGCGGCGATAGCTGTCGCCATGTAAGTATCCAGCGCGGCTGCTTCCTCCTTGGAGAAGTGCAGCCCCTGCTTCGTTCTGCGCCACAGCACGTCGTCGCTGGTTCTGGCCCATTCCTGGCGGATCAACCACTCGATTTCGCGTTCGTAGAGATCGCCACCGAAATGTTGGCCAAGTGCTGCCATGCTCGTCGCATCGGCAAGGATCGCATGTGATTTCGTGCCGTAGAGGCGCACCAGTCTGCGCGCTTGCCGCTCCGATAGAAAGCTATATTTCGCCTTGAGCCTGCTGACTTCAGCCTCATAACCAGTCGCTGCGAAGTCGCCGCCCGGAAGCGAACTCTTGGCCGTCCAGGGCTTGCCCTTGTCGCCGATGGCTTCCGCTACCTTCTCCAACGCGTGTTCCGCCAGACGGCGATAGGTTGTCAGCTTGCCGCCGAACACGTTGAGAAGAGGTGCCTGCCCATCGGCATTTTCAAGCTTCAACACGTAGTCGCGTGTTGCTTCCTGCGCACTGGACGCACCGTCGTCAAACAGCGGGCGCACCGCCGAATAGGTCCAGACGATGTCGTCTTTCGTGACCGGCTCGGCGAAATATTCACTGGCAGCGTTGCACAGGTAATCGGTCTCCTCGCCGCTGATTTTCACATCTGCAGGATCACCATCATAGTCGCGGTCAGTCGTGCCAATCAGCGTGAAATCCGTCTCGTAGGGGATCGCAAAAATAATGCGGTTGTCGGGGTTCTGGAAGAAATAGGCCCTGACATCGTTGAACTTCTTTTTCACGATGATGTGGCTGCCCTGAACCAGACGGACATTGTGAACCTGATTTTTGCCGGCTGCGTTGGAAAGAACATTATCTACCCAAGGGCCGGAGGCGTTGACCAACATGCGCGCCTGAACGGACTTGACGGTGCCGGTCGCGCTTTCCTTGATATCAATATTCCACAGCTCGCCGTTACGGCGAACGGATACCACTTTCGCGCGGCTCATGATGTCTGCGCCACGGTCGGCGGCATCACGGGCATTCAGAACAACGAGGCGAGCGTCATCCACCCAGCCGTCTGAATATTCAAAGGCTTTGGTGAAGAGCGGCTTCAACGGCTTGCCTGCGGGATCGCGGCGCATGTCGAGCGATTTCGTGGCCGGCAACAGTTTGCGACCGCCCAAGTGATCATAGAGGAATAGACCGAGGCGAATGAGCCAGGCGGGGCGGATGCCGCCCCTGTGAAACGGCAAAACGAAGCGCATCGGCCAGATGATGTGCGGTGCCATGGCCCAGAGGACTTCGCGCTCCATCAGCGCTTCCCGCACCAGACGAAACTCGTAATGTTCGAGATAGCGAAGGCCACCGTGAATGAGCTTGGTTGCCCCTGAAGAGGTTCCGGAAGCAAAATCGTTCATCTCGGCCAATGTCACGGAATAGCCGCGTCCGGCGGCATCACGGGCAATGCCGCATCCGTTGATGCCCCCACCGATCACGAAAATATCGCGAACCGCCTGTTCCGTCACGTCACTCTCCCTGATGCGACATTCCGCCGCTTATTCTTGGAATTCGAAATTAACAGGAGTTAAAATGAAAACAAAGTGAATGTCAAACGAATGCTCATCATTTCAGTTTTCAGGCTTCGAACGTTCGGTTTCGATTAAATGAACGTCGTTTTCGGTGCAAATGGCTTTTACGGATTCAAGCGGACAGTGGTCTGTTATGAACGTGTGGACCTGCGAAAGATGACCTATTCTGACCGGTGCCGTGCGCTCGAATTTGCTGGAGTCGGACACGAGAATGACGTGCCTCGCATTTGCGATGATGGCTTGCGCGACCTTCACCTCACGAAAGTCGTAATCCAGCAGGGCGCCGTCCTTATCAATGGCCGATACGCCGATCACGGCGTAGTCCACCTTGAACTGGCGGATGAAATCTACCGCGGCTTCACCGACAATACCGCCGTCTGTGCCGCGAACGACACCGCCGGCAATCACGACCTCGATGTCGGGAAATATTCTTAACCTGTTGGCAACGTTGATATTGTTTGTAATAACCATCAACTCCCGATGCGCGATCAATGCCTCGCCGACTGCTTCGGTGGTTGTGCCAATGTTGATGAGCAGCGATGAGTTGTTCGGGATAATCTCCGCAGCGGCGCGTCCAATCGCCTGTTTTTCCGCCGCAGCAATCGAGCGTCGTGCCTCGTATTTCACATTTTCCCTGCTGCTGGGAAAGATCGCGCCGCCATGGATTCGTGTCAGTGCGCGGGCTTCGCAAAGATCGTTCAGATCCTTGCGGATCGTCTGCGCCGTGACTGAAAATCGCGAGGCCAGATCGTCGACGCTGACCTTGCCTTCGGATTTTGCGAGGTCAATGATATCAAGCTGGCGCGATGAGAAAAACATGGATGCTTCTACCCGACCTTATCTGTGGACTTTCGTTTTATTGCATTTTTTTTGAAAACGAAAGTGTGGCCTCGGGCCGGTTTGGAGAAAGGTTTTCCACAACTAGCCACCTGGTGAGAGTTCTAATTTGTCCGCCTGATAAATATTGGGGTTGCGCCTCAGCGGATTTTGTCCTTGTTTGCGCGCTCTCACACTTTATGGGGAAATTAAAAAAATGCAGACTATAAAAACAACAACGCGCGCCGCTATCCTGCTCGGCTCGCTTCTGATTGGCGCCAGTTCAGCTCTCGCAGAAACCGTTCTGCATCGTGGAAATTCCGGAGAGCCACAAACTCTCGATCAGGCGCAGACGTCGATCGATATCGAAGCTTTCATCGTGAAGGACCTTTATGAGGGTCTGACCACCTATAGTGCTGATGGTAAGATCATTCCTGGTACCGCCGAAAGTTGGACCTTGTCGGATGACGGCACGGTTTACACATTCAAGCTGCGCGAAAATGCCAAATGGTCCGACGGTACGCCTGTGACTGCCGAGGACTTCGTGTTTTCCTATCAGCGCGTCGAGGACCCGAAGACGGCGGCGAAATACGCAAACATTCTTTACCCCATCAAGAATGCAGAAAAGATCAACAAGGGTGAAGCCAAGCTCGAAGAGCTCGGCGTGAAGGCCGTGGACGCGAAAACGCTCGAAATCACGCTTGAGCGCGCGACCCCTTTCTTCCTTGAACTGCTGGCGCACCAGACAGCGCTTCCGGTTTCCAAGGCAAGCGTCGAAAAGAACGGCGCCGATTTCGTGAAGCCCGGTGTGATGGTATCCAACGGTGCCTACACGCTGCAGGCCCACGTTCCCAATGACAGCCTGACAGTCGTCAAGAACCCGAACCACTGGGATGCTGCCAACACCAAGATCGACAAAGTCATCTTCTATCCGATCGATGACCAGGCCGCGTCCGTTCGTCGTTTCGAAGCCAAGGAAATGGACCTGGCCTACAACTTCTCGGCAGATCAGCTAGACCGGCTGCGCAAGTCCTATGGCGATCAGGTCCATGTGTCTCCGACACTTGCGACGTACTATTACACCTTCGACACACGCGAAGCGCCGTACAACGACGTTCGCGTTCGCCGCGCGCTTTCCATGGCCGTTGACCGCGATTTCCTTGCCAAGGAAATCTACAGCGGATCGCAGCTTCCATCCTATTCCATGGTACCGCCCGGCATGGGTAGCTACGGCGAGCCTGCGAAGGCCGATTTCGCGTCCATGTCGCAGCTCGACCGTGAAGACGAAGCCGTGAAACTGATGAAGGAAGCCGGTTACGGTGACGGCGGCAAGCCGCTTTCCGTCGAAATCCGTTACAACACAAACCCCAACCACGAGCGTGTCGCGACAGCCGTTGCCGATATGTGGAAGACCACATTTGGTGCCAATGTCTCGCTGGTCAACCTCGACGTCGCATCGCACTACGGTTACCTGCAGGAAGGTGGCAAGTTCAACGTTGCCCGTGCTGGCTGGGTTGCCGACTATGCGGACGCTGAAAACTTCCTCGCGCTGTCTGTCTCGTCCAACAAGACCTTCAACTATTCGAAGTTCAACAATCCTGAATTCGATGCCTTGATGAAAAAGTCTTACGATGAGAAAGATCCTGCTGCCCGCAACAAGATCCTGCACGAGGCGGAGACCATTCTGATGAAGGAACAGCCGGTTGCGCCGTTCCTGACACAGGCGGACCTCTGGCTGGTTTCCAACCGTGTCAAGGGCTGGGTGGACAATGCCAACAACGAGCACCTCAGCCGCTTCCTGAGCGTTTCCGAATAAGCAGTGCTGCCACGGTGGTTCTGAAACATGTCGCGCATCCCTGCGCGACATGTTTGCGAGAACGGGCTAAAGTCACGGCGGGTGAAATCCCGTTGACCTTTGCCGCCGTGCCATGCCGGAGCCTGACATTTATGATCTCTTTCGTTCTGCGCCGTTTGGCGAGCGCCGTGCCGACGTTGTTTATCGTCGTCACGATTTCTTTTTTTCTGATGCGGTTTGCGCCAGGCGGTCCGTTCAATCTTGAGCGTCCGCTGCCCCCGCAGACCATGGAAAACCTGATGAGAACCTATCATCTGGATGAACCATTGTGGCGTCAGTACCTCATCTACATGAAAAACGCCGTGACCGGCGATTTCGGTCCCAGCTACATTTATAAGGACAACACCGTTGCCCAACTGATTGGCAAGGGTCTGCCCTATTCGCTGGAACTCGGTTTCTACGCGCTTTTGCTGGCGTTGGTCGGTGGCGTGCTGGCGGGGACGTTCGCAGCCCTGCGGCAGAACAGTTTTTTCGATTTCTCGCTCATGTCGTTTTCGACGGTTGGCGTGACCGTGCCCAACTTCGTCGTCGCGCCCGTGTTGACGCTGGTCTTTGCCGTTCTGCTCGGTCTTTTGCCCGCCGGAAGCTGGGGCGATGGTTCGCTGCGTTATCTGCTGTTGCCAATGATTGCGCTGGCGCTGCCGCAGCTTGCTGTCATCGCGCGGCTGACGCGCGGCTCGATGATCGAGGCGTTGCGGATGGATCACATTCGCACCGCCAAGGCCTATGGTCTGCCTGCTCGAACCGTCGTCATCGTCCATGCCATGCGCGCGGCGATGCTGCCGGTGGTTTCCTATCTTGCACCTTGCGCCGCGGCACTTCTTACAGGTTCTGCCGTCATCGAAACCATCTTCACCATTCCCGGTGTCGGGCGGTATTTCGTGCTGGGTGCTATCAATCGTGACTATACGCTTGTCATGGGAACGGTCGTTCTCATCGCGCTGTTCGTCATCGTTTTCAATCTGGTGGTCGATATTTTGTACGGCCTTCTTGATCCGAGGGTCAGACATGACTGATATCCCCGGCACATCAGCCGTTTCTCCTTCGGTGAAAAGCCGAAGCCTGTTCCAACTCGCAACCATGCGTTTCCGACGAAACACAGCCGCCATGGCCGGTTCGGTCATGCTGTTGCTGATCACGCTGTTTTCGTTTCTAGGCCCGCATTTCCTCACCCACACCTATGATCAGGTGTTTTCGTCCTACGTCTCGGTGCCGCCCAGCCTCGAAGCCCGGCCCGATGCCGGTAGTCTTCAGGGTGTGATGGACGGGGTTGCCGGTCGTGCACGGGTCGACCTCAAGGAATTCGCGGTCGAAGGCCAGAAATTTACGGCGACCGTGACGTCGTCCAGCCAGATCGATCCGCGCACGACGCGCTATTTCGACCGTGCCAATGAGTTCGAAAACACCACAGTCGTGGCCACCGAAGACGATGGCCGCACGCTGAAGATCGAAGGCGATGTGAACCGAGAATATTTCTTCTTCGGCACAGACAGCAACGGTCGCGACCTTCTCGTTCGGGTCATGCTGGGGGGGCAGATCTCGATTGCGGTCGGCGTTCTCGCCAGCCTCGTCTCACTCGGTATCGGTGTCGTCTATGGCGCAACCGCAGGCTATATTGGCGGGCGTGTCGATAATGCGATGATGCGCTTCGTGGAAATTCTCTATTCGTTGCCTTTCGTGTTCCTGGTCGTTGTGCTCGTCGTGTTCTTCGGGCGAAGTTTCATCCTGATCTTCCTTGTCATCGGGGCGGTGGAATGGCTGGATATGGCGCGCATCGTGCGTGGCCAGACGCTGGCTCTCAAACGGCGTGAATTCGTGGGTGCCGCGCAGGCGCTGGGCCTGACAGACTGGCAGATCATCCGCCGTCACATTATTCCCAACACCATCGGACCGGTGGTCGTTTTTGTGACTGTGGTGGTGCCGAAGGTCATTCTTCTGGAAAGCTTCCTGTCATTCCTCGGTCTTGGCGTTCAGGCGCCGTTGACCAGCTGGGGGGCGCTGATTTCCGAAGGTGCCAGCAATATGCAGTCGGCTCCATGGCTGCTGATCTTCCCGGCGACCTTCTTCGTGCTGACGCTGTTTTCTCTGAACTTTGTGGGCGACGGTCTGCGTGACGCGCTCGATCCCAAGGATCGCTGACATGAATACGACATCTGACAACATCCTGACCGTGCGCGGTCTCAAGGTCGATTTCACCACGCCAGACGGTGATGTCAACGCCGTGAAGGGTATCGATCTCGACGTGAAAGCGGGAGAGACGCTGGCCGTCGTGGGAGAATCCGGCTCCGGCAAAAGCCAGACCATGATGGGTATCATGGGTCTGCTCGCTGCCAATGGCCGCGTTCAGGGCTCCGCCCAATACAGGGGGCGCGAACTCGTTGCTTTGCCGGTGGATGAGCTGAACAACATCAGAGGCGCGAAGATCACGATGATCTTTCAGGAGCCAATGACGTCGCTCGACCCGCTCTACAAGATCGGCAAGCAGATCGCCGAGCCGATCATTTACCATCGCGGGGCCAGCAAAGCCGAAGCACGGGCGCGCGTTCTGGAACTGCTGAAGCTCGTCGGTATTCCTGATCCGAACAGACGGATCGATAGCTACCCACACGAGTTGTCGGGTGGTCAGCGCCAGCGCGTGATGATCGCCATGGCGCTTGCCAACGAACCGGACCTGCTGATCGCTGACGAACCGACCACTGCGCTGGATGTCACCATCCAGGCGCAAATTCTTGACCTGCTCAAATCCCTTCAACAGCGTTTCGGGATGGCGGTGGTCCTCATCACGCATGATCTGGGTGTCGTCCGACACTTCGCCGACCGGGTTGCTGTCATGCGGCGTGGCGAGATTGTGGAAACGGGAACGACGGAAGACATTTTCGAGCGTCCGCAGGCCGATTACACCAAGATGCTTCTGGATGCCGAGCCCAGTGGTCACAAACCACCTGTCGGCCCGGATGCGCCGGTTGTTCTGTCCGGTCAGAATGTGACGGTTGACTACCAGATACCTGGCGGCCTTTTTGCCAAGGCCAGTGCGTTTCGAGCGGTCGAGGGCGTCACCGTCAATCTGCGCCAGGGGCAGACGATCGGTATCGTCGGCGAGTCCGGTTCGGGAAAATCGACGCTGGGCCGCGCATTGCTGCGGCTGACGCCCTCCACGGGGCGGTTGTTCTTTGGCAAGACGGACATTTCCGATCTCGACAGAAAAGCCATGCGGCCGATGCGGCGTCAGCTTCAGCTGGTGTTTCAGGACCCGTATGGTTCGCTTTCTCCCCGCCAGACAGTGGGTGAAATCATCACCGAAGGTCTGTATGTCCATGCCCCGGAACTCAGCCGCGCCCAGCGTGACAAGCGGGCCGTCGAAGCGTTGACGGAAGTGGGACTCGATCCAGCGGCCCGCAACCGTTATCCACACGAGTTCTCCGGTGGCCAACGCCAGCGCATCGCCATCGCACGCGCCATCATCCTCAAACCGGATGTGGTCATTCTCGATGAACCGACCTCCGCGCTTGACCGGTCGGTGCAGGGGCAGGTGATTGACCTGTTGCGTGATCTACAAACGGCCCATGGCCTGTCCTACATCTTCATCAGCCATGATTTGTCGGTGATCAAGGCAATCTCGGACTACGTCATTGTCATGAAGGATGGAAGGATTGTCGAGGAGGGAGAGACCGATGACGTCTTCAACAACCCGACTGCCGATTATACCAGGACTTTGATCCAGTCAGCCTTTACGGCCGATGCTGCATAAACCCTATCCCGGCGTCGTTGCCGGGACTTTTCTTGGTGCCTGTAGGGAACAAGCGATCTCCATGCACGTTATTACCCCTGAAAATTCATATGTGCCGCGATCAGGGCACACAGGAGGGAATATGTTCAAGCTAGTGCAGATTACGGGTCTTGCCGTTGTCATGGCAGCATCGGGTATTGCGATGACGGCGCCCGCCAAAGCGCAGGATATAGAGTTGCAGATCGGCCGCGACGGCGTGCGCCCCGTGATCCGCGACCGCGATATGGATCGCCGCGGCCCACCACGCGACCGCGGTTGCAGTGAGCGCGAAGCCCGCGCTGCTGCCCGCGCATCCGGACTTCGTGATCCGGAGATCGTCCGGGTCACGCCACGTCGGGTCGTCGTCGAGGGTTTCACGCGCCGCGGCCAGGACACGATCACATTTGCAAACGTTCGCGGCTGCCCTGAAATCTAAGCCATCGGAACTGCGAAAACACGTTTTATTGAGACCCGCCATGTGCGGGTTTCTTTGCGTTCAAGCCATAGACGACAATTTGGATTAGTAATTTCTAAAGTTAGCTGTACTAATAAACATAGCTGGTTGTTCACTATTGAGGATGGGTGCGGTGTTCGCTGTACTTGAATGCGTTGCGTTACAACATGATCAACATACTGTTGCCCTTGCTGCCGTCATCGCTCTTCTAGGGATGTTGTCTTTCTTCCATCTGCTTCTTCGCGCAGATGAGAGTCCCTTGAAACGGCGCCCCTACTGGGCGTTGGTCGCAGCTTTCGCATCGGGCCTCAGCGTTTGGGCGACGCACTTTATCGCCATGCTCGCCTATCAGGGTAGTCTGCCAATCGGTTTCGATTTTCCGTTTACAGCTTTGTCTGCGGTGGTCGCTGTTGCAGGTTTCTGGCTCAGTCTGCAATTCCTGTGGCATAAGACTGGCGCGGCGGTTTTGTCCGGCGCAATCATCACGGTCACCGTCGCTGCCATGCATTTCATTGGCATGGCCGGGATGCAGGTAGCGGCGACACTTGAATATCGCATTGCCCCCATTGTGGTCGGCACAGCTGTCGCGGCTGTCTTTTTTACTGCGTCCTTTATCTTTTTTAAGCGCCTGCGGGGGTGGAAACAGATCGCTACCGCAGCTCTTGCATCCATAATTGGTGTGCTTGCCCTGCATTTCACCGCCATGTCATCAACCATCCTTGTCCCAGATCCGAGCATTGTCGGGCCACTTGATGACAGTCTTGATCGCCTGTTTTTGATGGCGGCCATCAGTGGTGTCACATTCGTCGGGTTGGCGCTCACCGGTGCTGCCGCATTGGTAGACAGGTATCTGGTCGACTTGAAAGGCCTGGTCGGAGCGACGCTGGATGGCTTGGCTGTTGTCCGAGATGGTCGCATCGTTGAGGTCAACACTCGCTTTGCTGCACTTTTCGATACCAGTGAGGCTTCCCTTATCGGTGAAAATGCCGATGACCTGATGCATGCCGATGATGGTATTGCTGCGCATCTTCCTCGCGTTTCAGCTGTGGAGGCCGTCCCGAACAGGGGTGACAGGTCCCGTACGTTTGAGCTTGCCGTTCGAACGATCGAGTATCGAGGCCGTCCCTGCGAGGTCATGGCCGTTCGTGACCTGACCGAAAAACGCCGTGCCTTGCGGGAAATTGAGTATCTGGCTCGACACGATGTTTTGACTTCGCTCGCCAACCGAAAACTGTTCCAGGAGCGGTTGAGCAACCATATCGCCATCGCACAGACCGATGACGAATTCGCGCTCCTGTCTCTCGATCTCGACCGGTTTAAAGCCGTCAACGACCTTTTCGGACACGCCGAAGGCGACCGTGTTCTCAAGGACGTCGCGCGGATATTGCAGCAGACCGCGCGGCCTGGTGATCTTGTGTCCAGACTGGGGGGCGACGAGTTCGTGATACTGACAACATTTGGCACGACAGCCGAAGATGCACGCGGACTCGGTGAGCGTATTCTGGCGACGTTTCGGCAGGAGATGGACTATGTCAGCGATCCAACAGCTGTCGGCGTAACGATCGGCATTGCTGCCTTTCCGGGAAATGGCAATGACATCGAAACGTTGATGCACGCAGCGGATCTGGCGCTCTACCGTGCCAAGATCAATGGTCGCGGCATCATTGCCTTTTACGATCCGGCGATGGATCAGGAAACCAAGGAGAAGCGGCGGCTGGAGTCCGATCTTCGTCAGGCCATCAGTCGCAATGAACTCGAGCTTTTGTATCAACCGGTTCATTCCGTCGAAAACGGCGAGGTTGCCGGCTACGAAGCGCTGGTGCGGTGGCGGCACCCCACGCGCGGCATGGTACCCCCGGATGTCTTCATCCCCATTGCGGAGGAAAGCGGCATCATCATCGCGCTGGGAGAGTGGATATTGCGGGAAGCCTGCTCCACAGCCGTGCGCTGGAAGCCGCATATCAAACTGGCGGTGAATGTATCTCCCGTCCAGTTTTCGCTTGCCAACCTTTCCTACACCATCTGCTCGGTCTTGAAGGAAACCGGCTTGGCGCCCTCGCGCCTTGAACTTGAGATGACCGAGGCTGCACTTTTGAAAGACAGGGCAGTGACGCTGGCGACGATGCGACAATTGAAGGCACTGGGCGTTACGATCGTGATGGACGACTTTGGAACAGGTTACTCCTCGCTCAGTAATTTGCGCAGTTTTCCGTTTGACAAGATCAAGATCGACCGGAGCTTCATTGCAGCCATGAAGCATGACGAAAATGCCCACTCCATTGTCCGCGCCATCATCGGTCTTGGCCGCAGCCTCGACTTGCCGGTTACGGCGGAGGGGATCGAGACAGATAGCCAATACAGAATGGTTGTCGATGAGGGGTGCACGCAGGCACAGGGCTATCTTTTCGGACGGCCAGGAAGAGTGCCGTCCCGCAATAGACAGGCGGAAAAAGCGGAGGTGAACTAGACGGCAGAGACCTCTTGCGTCACGCGTCCATTTGGCCAAAAAAATTAATGACCATCGGAAGAAATTTACGTTTTATAAACCATTCTTCATCTCGATTTCGGTAAACGAAACATACCGTTACGTAACTGGTTGCCAATTGGCCACACAGGGCGATCCACGTATCACGGCATTTTCAATTTTCGGCTTCAAAGTTGTTGCGACTTAACCTCTTGCTGCTATTCCTGCGTGTAAGCGATTCTTTCATGGGGATATGGGATGAAGAAGGTTGTTTCGGTTCTTCTGTTGGCTTTGCTGAGCAGTTGTGCAAAGCCGTCTGACGGGCCGACGGCAGGCAATATTCGGTCTGCAAAACTTCCCCAAACCAATGAGCGTATCCGCGTGGTAGAGCTTGCCAATGCTCCGGCGGCGTCCGTGTCGCCATCGCTCGTGGAGAGCGCATCCGGCCCCGGTCTGACGGCACTTCGCAACACCGGCTACAATGCGCAGCGTCTGCGCCGTGGCGATGTCATCGACATCACCGTGCTGGATACGGGTGAAGATGGCCTGTTCTCGTCCACCCAGAGCAAGACACTCAATCTCGGACGCTTCACGGTTGACCAGAGTGGCAGTGTCAACCTGCCTTTCGTGGGCAAGAAACGCGTTATCGATTCTACACCCGAAGGGCTTCAGTCTCAGGTCGTATCCGGTCTCAAGGGCTCGGCAGTCAATCCACAGGCTGTCGTCACCGTGGTCGATAAGCCGACGAGTGCTGTCATGTTGAGCGGTGCGATAAAGACGCCCGGCAAGATCGCGTTGACGGCCCGCCAGGAGCGTGTGCTCGACGTCATCAATCAGGCCGGTGGTCCAACAGTTGCGCCAAGTGCGGCGACTGTGACCGTTGTGCGTGGCACGCAGCGTGCAAGTGCATCGCTGGATCGCATCACGCGGGAAGACCGCCAGAACATTCGCGTATCGCCTGACGACCAGATCATGATCGACGGCGAAGCATCGAGCATCACGGCTCTGGGTGCGTTCAAAAGCGCTGGAGAATTCCAGTTCGAAACCGGAAAGCTGACCCTTGCGCAGGCCGTTGGCCGTGCCGGTGGTTTGCTGGATGATCGCGCAGATGCGCGCAACGTCTACGTCTTCCGCAATGAAATCGTGCAGGTTCCATCGACCGTTGCTGCGGGATCAAAGGGACCTGCGGCTGTCGCAACGAGCGTCAGGCCGGTCATTTATCACGTCAACATGCGAGACGCGTCCAGCATCGTTCTGATGCAGATGTTCCAGATGCAGAAAGGCGATGTCCTCTATGCCAGCAACGCACCTCTCGTCGATACGGCAAAGCTGCTGACTGTCTTCCAGAAGAGCGCAGCGACGGCCGCGGCTCCGCAGCCTGGCTCATCCAACTGAGACTTGCTTGAAGCAAGCCATATAGCGAGAAACGCTTAACGATCGTCGTTGAGAAGGTTCAATGCTTCATCGGCACTTTGAGGCCGCTGTGCAGCGTTTTCATGTGTGCAGGTGTCTCTGAACACGGTCAACACCGGACAATTGTCGCTGCGCTGATCTGCCATGAGGCGTGTGGCCAGTCGGCCCACGGCGTAGATATCCTGAACCGGGTGGGCTGGGGCTCCGGCGAGTTGTTCTGGCGCTGAGAACTCCGGTGAACCGGCAATGGCAAGTCCAAGATCGCGATGCCGCTCTCCGGTTCGCAGTGTTATGCCGAAATCTCCAAGCCTGGCTTTCGCCAGATCCTCTTCGGGCATCATGATATTGCCTGCGGTGACGTCGCAGTGGACGTAACCTGCGCCGTGCAGGAATGAGAGGGCCTGCAAAATCGTATGGAGAAGGCCCAGTATTTCCTCCGGTCGAAGGTTCCGGGTCTTCAAAAGCGAGGCGAGAGAAACGGGAGCCCAAGGTTGTAACAAGCCCGGGCGACCATCGCGCAGCCGCAGGAGCGCGGAGGTTTCCTGCACCGCAGGATGGCGCAGACCAAGGCCGATTTTAGCTTCGCGCCTTAGCCTCTGGGCGAGGAGCTGGTCATCTCGCTTTCCAGGCGGCATTGTTTTGATTGCGAAACAATCGCCCAGGTCGCGTTGTGTGACCCGCAATATTTGTGTCGTCCCGCTTTCATATAAAACGTCATCGACCGCAAAACTTCCCTCGATGAATACGGCACCTCCGTCCGATAGACGTTCCGTTCTGCGATCAAGGGCGTCACGAATGCGGTCAGTCATATCCTGTGGGTCGTGTGATGCGCGGATCGCGGTCAGAAGCTGCGAAAAACGCTCTGAAACATCACGATCGTTACCCGCGTCGTTCAAGCCGGTCTCCGATAACGATGGCACTGATGTTTTCACGCACGTTCTCGATCAATGCTTCCTGCATCAAGGCATTTGCGCAATCGTTGATCGGCGTGTCGTGCAGGATTTCGGCGACCACCCGTTCCTTGAGTGCCTGCATGAGCGGATAACTGCACAATAAAAGCCTGTCATTCGTCCCGAATTCCTCACTGACGTTGCTGGGCCTGAACTGCTGTGCGTGACCAACGCATTGGGAAAGCTGTTTTTTCATGCCAACGATGACATGATCGCGTGAGAGGAGGTGCATCGTCCCGTCGCGCAACAGGTAGGCCCGGGTGTCACCGGACCAGAGAACGGTGAGCGTCCGGCCAACGATGGACGCGACGACCACACTTGCCAATGGCCTCGTTGTTTCTGCCGAAATCTGACGCGACAGGAGCAGACTGTTGACCGTACCCAACTTGCCCTTGATGTCCTGCGCCGTGCTGTCTGCATGGTCGCTATCAGCAACATCGGTCAGCGCGTTTGTCGTCAGTCTCGCGGCTTCCACGGCGGGGTTGCCGTCTCCGATGCCGTCAGCAACGGCAAACAGTGTTGGAGATTTGGAGACGAAAAGGGCGTCGGCATTGACGCTGAGCCGCGTTCCTGGATGCGTCGCATAGCTATAGACAATATCCGGTGCAGGTGTGTGTCTTGGCTTCGGCTCCTGTGCCACTGCACTCTGCGGGACGATGGTGGGTCGCTGGCTCTTGGGGGATAGATCTGGTTCTGTTTTGGCCGCAGATGTGTTTTCCTCCGGTGCCGATGTTCTGAACAGCCGGACGAAATCTGTCGTGGTCGGCCGGCCATCGATCTTGATTCCACGGGGCCTGCGGCTTTCAGGGTCGATGTGCCACCAGAGGCTGGTCGGCTGACCGGACGTAGGGGCGGGGAGAGTATCGTCATCCTCACGTGGTTTCGGCATGCGCAGGCGCTTCACGGACATCGTAAATCGGGCCATATCGAAATCCGCCGTCAGGGAGGTTTCCGCGAGCGCTTCGGCTGCCATGAACCAGGTCTCGTCAAGATAGAGCGCCTTTGGGTGGTCTTTGAAATCTCCAAGTTGGGCCAGAATGACGAGTGGGTATTTACGGCCCACACGGTCTCTGCTCGGCATGAGCACGCCGGTATAGGCGTGGCGGCCCCAAACGCCGCGCTCTATGATGAAGCGGATGGGTGGGAATGTGGAAAACACCGCGCTCCAGCGATCGACAAAGACATCGGCGCAGGCATGCATGCCAGCGCGAAGCCAGCCGTCAATGGCGCTGATCAACTCGCGGTCCAGCCCTTCGGAGATGAAATCACCGTGACTGGGAATTTTTCCGAAAAAGCCGATCCGGTCTGTCTCGACCGCGGCTTTGACGGGTTTTGCAACCGGCTTGGCCATCAGCCCGGCAAAGCGGTTTCGGAATGGGTTTGTTTTGCTACCTTCATTGTGTCCTCCATTGAATTTTTTGACCCAGTTTCTAGAACTGGACCGGGCAAGAAAAATTGGCGAGCGCATCCAGTTTGAATGGATTGAGCACCGAGCCGAATTGTATGTCGAATTCGGCTGTCTGCTCGCCATTCTCAAAACGGGCTCTCAGCATGTCGCCCGACTGCGTTTCTATCTTGGCGTCGTCAAACAGGCGGAAGGGCGACCAGTCGCCATTCTCCGTCTTGGCCTGCTGCCATCCGCCAGGTTGGAAGGCGATGCGCGACAGGTTCGCCGAGTTGCTCGTGGAAGGCCAGGTGATCGATTTCGCCTGGACGGGGCCGTGGTAATACACCACACGTTCCCCCTCGATCTCGAGCATGACTGCGCTCGACGCTTCTGTCAGGGAGACGGGCTTCACGTTGATCGATACGGCAGGGGTCTCGCTTCCATTCGGGAAGAACGCTCTGAAAATCTTATCCGCATTCTCGAACTGCGCGATGGCTTCGCTGGACATTCCTTCAGCGCCGAATGTTCCTTTCCAACCCCAAGGGCTCGCCGTCTTGTCAACAAAGGGCTCCATGCGTTGCTTGAAGAACGTCTGGAAGGTGCCGGTTGGCCCGAACAAGCGCGTGAAATCCGCCATCGCGACATCCCGGGTTGACGACCTGTCGAACGGATAGCGACCGGTGACGATGGATGAGCAGAGTGAGGAACCTTCGGCACCCCAGAGATCGGCAATCTTCGTTCTGGCGGATTTGACGGCAAGAGAGCCAACATCCGCTGCAAGCCCTGCGACCCAGACATCCAGTGGTGCAGGCAGCTGTCGTGCCTCCTGGAGGAGATCCTGATTGGCTTTCGTCAACTGGCTGTCGACGTCAAACACCTTTGCCACTTCGTCCGAGGTGGTTGAGGAGCGTGCCAATTGTTCATGCAGGGCCTTGATGTTTGCCAAGAGCTGTTCGGATGGTGAGCCAGCCTGCTTCCCACCATTTGCCTGATTTGAGGTATCCGTCTGGGCAGGACCTTTGGCGGCCAGCATTTCGCGAAGGCGGGCGTAGGGGTCGGCCGCATCCACGGTGGCTGAAAGGATGGTGGCGGTCGTATCGCCATCGTCTGTGGCAGCCAACGTCGTCAGGCTCGCCCCTGCATTTGGCCTCAGATCCGTGGCCTCGGCGATCGACTTGGCCGCTTCGATGGTGATGTTGCGGTCATTGGCGAGGATGCGGGTCGTCTCGACCGCATCGCCCAAGCTCTGGGATGGTTTCACACGAACGTCGGTCAGAACCTCGTTCCAGCGCTTCTCGAAACGGTCAAAGTAGATCTGCAGGGCTGATTGCGCGACACTTTCGACGGTGGTGCCGCGGATCGCCTCATCTGAGCCGCGCACCCATGCCTCCGAGAGTGCGACACGGGACGCATAAGCGACCTGCGGGATGACGACGGCACGATATCCGTTCGCCGTGAACAGACCTTCGATACCATCCAGCAAGGGGGCTTTGCTTTTTCGTTCTATCGCGCGGTCGCCCAATGCTCCGAAGGCACCTGACGGGCTCCATTCGGGCAATGCACGGGCTTGCGGAAGACCCGCGAGAATATCGTAGGCGCGTGCGCCGACCGCTTGGTCGCGAATGGTCTGCCGCGCCTTGGCAATCAGGCGGGTGTCGAGTTCGATCGGCGCCAGAACGCCTCCGGCCAGTGCGAGTGCATGCTGATGCAGCGCCTCGCGTGCCGCAGCGCGACCATCTCCCGGGTAGAGCGACGCAAACATATCCTGCGACTGTACATCGAGAAAGTCACGGTCGAGCGTGCCCAGTCCACCCAGCATGCCGTAGAGCTTGAGAGAGTTGAATGTTCGGGTGACGTCGTTTTGATCGTCCAGCTGCTTTTGAAGCTGCACGATCATGCGTGGCAGCAACAGCGCATTCAGCGCACGCTGATAGGCATCGCGTTGACGCCCGGCGATCTTCTCTTCCTGATCGAGCCCGAACCCGACTTTCCAGACGCGACCTTCCGAGAAACCGGAATTCACGTCACGCAGATTGTCGAGTGCCGGAAGAATGCGAAGGAAATCCGCATCCGATACGTTCCGGACGTCTATGCCTTGAACGAGTTGTTGATAGGCGTTGAGTTTGCGGTCGGCTTCCGCCAGCGCTTGCGTATTGGAAAAATACGTGAAAATCCAACCCGTGAAAACAATGGCGACCACGGCGGCCGACAGACCGTAAGCCACACGCCGGACCAGCAACTGTCTGCCTGACAGACGCTTGTCGCGCATGACCAAGGCTGCTTCAGGAAAGATGACCTCTTTGAACAGCCGTGCGAGGAAGTAGCTGCGGCGAGCACGCGGCGCGGACGTGCCTGCTTCTTCCTGGGTTCCTGACGCGAGATAAACGCCGCGCATCAGGGGGGCTTCGACCAGCGGGGAACTGGCGCACAGCTCTGTCAGCGCTTCATGCAGCCTGTCTTTCAGTTTGGCGAGTTCTGCGGGGAAGCGGAAAATGCGGCCACGGATTTCCGCATTCTGCTCCTGTTGCAGACGCTCAATCAGCATGGCATCGACGCGCTGTTGAAGGAGTTCGAATTCTTCGAGGAACCGTTGCGGCAATTCCTGCGACGTGTAGCTCTCGTCCAGTTTGAACGTCGTTCCCCAGACCTGATGACGATCCGTCTTGTTGAAGCCATCGAAAAACTCAACGAAGCCATCCAGAAGATCGGCCTTGGTCAGAACGACATAGACTGGAACGCGCGCACGAAGATACTCATCCAGTTCCGACATGCGTTGACGGATGGCACGTAGCTCCTGACGCTGCTCCTCCGGATCGCGACTGAGCAGATCAGGGATGGACAAGGTCACCAGTGCGCCGTTGATCGGCTGTGAACGCCTGTAACGAAGCAAAAGGTTGAGAAAGCCTTCCCAACCAGCCTTGGACGCGCCATCCAGATCATCCTGGGTGGTGTAGCGACCCGCGGTGTCGATCAGGATCGCCTCATCCGTGAACCACCAGTTACAATTTCGCGTTCCGCCAACGCCTTTGACAGCATTTTCACCCAATGCATCGCCCAAGGGAAATTGCAGTCCGGAATTGGTCAGTGCCGTTGTCTTGCCCGAACCGGGCGCGCCAAAGATGACATACCAAGGCAGATCGTAAATATAGCCGAAACGCTTCTTGGTGATGCGTCGCAGAAGCGCCAGCGCTTCCTTGAGGCGTGTCTGGATTTCTCCAATTTCTGCCTGTCGATTGGCCAGCGCTTCCTGCTCGAGACTGTCGACAAGTTCCTTATCCTGTTTGCGCGCTCTGTAGAGCGAGATGCCAATATAGACAACCCAGACCAGCAGGATGACGCAAATAGCGATGATGCGAGCCTGCGTCGTTCCGAAGGGTTTGAACGACCCGAAGGCGACCAGATACCCGTAGAACCAGATGACGACGCACAGTGCGACCGCCCAGATGAGCGAGACGAAGCGACGGCCGACAAGCGCTGCATAGCTATCGACATAAGACCGGATTGTATAAAAATAACTCAGCGGATTCATTGCTGGGTTTCTCCTGCTGGCTGTCCGGTTGTCGTTGTGACCGTTGGAGACAGGATGCCGGCCTCGCTGAGTTTTTCGTCAGGGTTGGTCAAAACCATGATTTCCGTTCGGCGGTTTTTCTCGCGGCCCTCAGGCGTGCTGTTGTCCGCGATCGGGTCGCTGTCTGCACGCCCTTCCGTCAGGATCGCATCCTCACCAGCAAAAGTGGAGAGGATATCGCCAACCGCTTTGGCGCGCGCTTCTGAAAGATGCCAGTTGGATGGAAACTGGACGGTCTTGATCGGCACATTGTCGGTGTAACCAATGACCACAGCACGGAAGTTTTCAGCCGCAAGCGCACCGCCGATACGCTGGATCAGATCCCGAAACTGCGGGCTGACATCGGCGCTACCGACTTCAAACAGGCCAGAGTTATTGATGCGAACGCGCAGGCGTCCATTGACATTGGCCAGTGTCACCAGATTTCTTTGAACTTCGGGCTGGAGAAACGCCAAGAGATTATCCAGTCGTGTAGGCTCCGGTGGCCTCGCCGGTGGGGGAACCTCGACGACCGGAGGCTTTTCTTCCGCTTGGACAGGCGGCGCTTCCGGCGGCGGTGCCGCAATCAGCACGCTCGGCGTCTCGTTGGGTGGTAGCGATGCCAGGCGCTCGAAGGTCGAGTCCGAGGCGTTGTTCAACGTGAGCGTAAAGAACAGGTAGCCCAAGGCGAATGCCAGGGCGATCAGGGACAGGAGCGTCCAGAGAGCCGCCATGGTACGAAGCGGCGTGTGCCGTGCCTCCACACCTTTCCAGTGGGGGGATAGTTCACGCTCGAACACACCGTACTGGCCGATCAGCGTTTTATAGAGGCTGTCGCGGATGCGTGAAAGCTCGAGTGCGCCCTTGGCAGAGACGCGTGTCCGCCCCTCGAAGGCCAGCGACAGCGACAGATAGATCAGCAGCAGCAGGTCCTTGTTGGCGCCGGGCGATTGGTGGAAATGGTCGAGAATATCGAAAACGCGGTCGCCGCCCGTCACGTCATTGTGGAACGTGGAAACCAGCCCGGAGCGAGCCCAGCCCGCGCGAACGCCCCAGGGTTTGCTCAAAATGACGTCGTCCACCGTGGCGCAGACAACGTAATGGGCTGCTCGTGCCCGCTCCGGGCTTATGCGGGCCGATGCCAAATCCCGCTCGTAGCGAGTGATCGCTTCCACGCAGGCACGGCGAAGATGGTCGGGGCTCGGTTGAGCGTCGCTGAACCGTAAGACATGCGCGAGGTTGAGAAGGGGGGCTGCCGACTGGACCAGCGTTGGTACCTCTTCGCCACCAAAGCGGAAGCTGGTGAGAAGCGCATCGATGGGCAGGCCACCATCCCCGCTGGATGTGCGTGCAGGGGCATCCTCACCTTCGATGATGTCATCGAGGATGGCCGCCATGTTACGGGCGCTTTGATTGCGCGCACGGCTTTCGTCGGTGATTTCCACGACCGTCGGTAAATCTTGCCAGGAGGAGGGCTTTTCGGTGCTCATTCGCGTAATGCCCACATTTCCATCTCGAGGCCCGGAAACTCGCCGGCGAGATGCAGCGCTATGGCGCCTGAGGTTTCAAGCTGCTTCCAAAGAGGGGTTTTCGTATCGATTTCAAAGTAGATCGTGCCTGAACGGTAAGGCAACTGGCGTGGCAACACGGGCAACGAGCGAACCGGGATGCCCGGAAGTGCTACGTTGACGAGCTCGGAAATACGCTCCACCGGACCCACCTTGATCTGGGCGGGAAGCTTGCGACGGATGTCCTCTGCCGACATATCCGCACGCACTGCCAGCACGAAGCCTGCGTCACGCAGCAACGTCCTGTCGTGGATGGTGCCGACGCGTACGCCATGTCTGCGCTCCACAAGCTCGATGGCCACTGCCGATTGCTCCAGCACGGCCGACAGTGAGGTGCGCAGGTCATCAAACACCGCTGCGAAACTGGCCTTTAGGTCATCATGCCTGTAGGGCGGGAATTCCGTCGCACGCTTCCTCTCGGTGGTGAAGGTTGCCAGCTCACCAGCCAGTTGAATGCAATCCTCGTAAAATCTGATGGGGTGGAAGCGCGTCGCATTCGCGGAAAAATGGGCAAGCAGGGGGTCAGCGCGATTGAGGATTTGCAGCAGGAAATAATCGCCGACTTCGGCAGTCCCGCGGATTGTCGGATCGCCGATGCGCTCGGAAATAGCCTGCGCACGATGACGGACAATGCCCAGCAATTCCGTCAGAAGTTCACCCAGCCGCGAGGAGGCGGCGCAGTTCAAGGATGGAGGAATGAAGTCAGGATCGAGAATAACCGCCCGATCCGATCGGACCTCGATAACCTTTGCGAGACCAATCAGATCATAGCCGGAAAGATCGTCGCCCGTCTTCAGGAAGCGCAGGCTGAGGCGCCCTACGTCGATCGGCGCCACAAAATCGGTGTCGACGTTGGCGTCCGAGGCTTCGTATGTCGTCGCAACGACCCGCACACTGTTTGTGTTGGCAATGTTGCCGCTGGACATATCTGCCTTGCCCGGCTGGCGTGCGGGCAGCGCCAGATACACGATGGCATTCTTGACGCCCTCATCCAGATCCAGTGGCGGAGGCAGGTCAGAATCCTCGGGAGCCTCGAAAGGTGTACCGTCAGGCAAGATACCGCGTAGGTTTGAGAGGGCAAACTGACCGATTGCCAGGGCGCTGCGGTCAATACCGATTTCCGCTATGCCCCAGGGGTAAGGGGACAAGTTGCGTGTGGTATTGCGCACGAGCCGTTCTGTCCAACGGTCCGATTGCTGAAAATGTTGAACACGAAGGAACATGCCTTCGCTCCAGGCAACGCGGTTTTCATGCCTCATCTTGTCTGCTTACCCCCTTGGTATCTGTTTCGTGATTGGAAGCTGCTTCTTCCTGCGTCACATCGCCCTGTGCTGCGCGCTGGAGAAACTGCCGGACGGACAATTGCCGGCCTTCCTGTTCAAATTGCTGCTTATATGCGGACCAGTAGTCGGTGCGCTTGATCACGGAGCGCCATTCCTTACGCTCTATCTTGGCTCGCCAGTCGTTCTGCGCATCTGCCATGGCCTCGACTAGCCTCGGTTCAAGCTTGCGGGTACACGTCTGGATCAGCGTCTCAAGTGTCGATGCTAGGAGGCGCTGCTGGCGGATAAGGCCCTCTATCCGTCCGCGTGCAGTGTCGTCGCTCGGTTCGATATCGATTGCGGTGTAGTCGATATCCAAAACGGCAAGACTTTCGGCAGTTTCCTTTTCCAGCTGGACCAGAAGATCGTCAATGGCGTCCTGCGTTGGAGAAAAGACAGGGAGTTGCGGCTCCTCGATTTCGAACGTGTCGTTCGCATCCGTAAAAACGGCATCGAAATCTTCCGGCGCAGCCTTCGTCTTTGGCCGCGTGACCATGACCGGGATATTCAACGCATCCGTATGTTCGTGTTTGCTGCTCTCATCCGGTTCCTTATCCCAGTCATTGGGCAGAACGACGCCGATACCGGATGTCGCAGGCGGGGCGTTCCAGCCGATCTCCACATTGCGCGAGATGGATTTGCTTTTCTTGCCCGATTGATTGGCGACAGCTTCGGGCCACTCATCGTTGGTGGCGCCGCCTGCAATCACGCCGCGCGCTGAACGGCCGTTTGGGGCGATGTCCGCAAGGATGGCCGAGATCGTCATACTCTCGTCGCTGATCCGAAGAGACGTGTCGGGGTCGCCGAAATCCATTTCGGCTTCACCCGTGATGACCGCTTCGAAAACCTGCCCACCGATGCCGATCTGCGATCCATTGTTCAATCGTGCCGTCTGGCCCTCCAGAAGCAGGCGCCCATCCACCTGTGTTCCGTTTGCACTACGGTCGAGGATCGTGAAGCCTTCGCGATCACGGTTGAGCGTGCAATGAATTTTCGATACACGCCTGGCATCGTCATTGACCTGCCAGTCGCAGTCACTCGACCGCCCTATGACCCGGCAGCCGTGTTCAAAACTCCATAGCGTGGGCTTTCCAACACCCGCGTTTTTCTCTTTCAGCACAAGCTTCATCGTTTCGTCCTCATGCAGACAGCGCCGAGCCTTCACGCTCGGTCACGATGGCGTCGGTACTATCCTTTTGGGCGGGCGCAACACGCGCCCAGCTGTTCCAGCCAAGCCTGGCGGGGGCGTCCGGTTGTCCCAACCGGCAAAACGGCACATCCTCTTTTTTCAAAATGACCTGAACATCAAAATCAAAGGCACTGCCGACGAAAAGGCGTGTGACTGCGCAAATTTCCGCGAGGCGTTTCGATCCAGGCGTCAGCGCGAGATAGTCGGCATAGCCGACAGGGCCAACCACGATGCGAAAGCCACCGCTGAAATCCTGAACAGCGCTTCCTGCTGAGACGTTCCGCCCGAGCGACAGGCCGCCCGGCTGACCGAGCTGGCTTTGTTCGTGGACGGGAAGCGGAACCCAGCGCTTGCGAAACTGTTCGACGGCGACATCGAGCCCGGTAAACTCGCAAAGCATAGCGGTGAGTGCGGTCGCATTGCGGTTGCGGTTTGCCAGAAGTCCGCTGAAGCGGAGCAATACGTCATCCTTGACGCCAACTTTTTCACTGAGACCTGCCGTACCAAAGCCCGTAAGTGACAGCAGGGTCTTTCGGAACGCATTGCTCTCCATGTCATTTGACCAACGCAGACCCCGAGCGAGCCTGTATTTCTCGGTAGCAGCAACGAAAAGCTCGCTGAAACGGCCCGCGAACAGACTGAAAAAACTGCCCAGTGCCTTTGATCGATTGCGCTCTTCCCTTTGCAGCATCTCGCCATAGACGGGTGGCAGCGAGCCGAGTGGACCCATGATCGGCGCGAAAGCCGAGCGTAACTCTGCTTTGCCGTCTTTTCGTCGAAAGCTGCCGATGGCGACAGGCGTCAGACGCGACCCATTATGCGCGCCAATCGTCAGCTCCTCGTTCTCAGCCAAATGCTGTGCGACACGAAAGGCCGTTGCAGGCTCGAACGCGCCGGGGTCCCGCCCCAGTCGCTCCTCTTGCTGTTCCCGCATATCCCTGGCTGTCTCTGGCATCTAGACCTCCTAAAGTAGCGGGCGGTCCGCCGCACGGGCAGGCCACTTGGCAAGAGGTTCGGATTGACCGCGCATGGTTGCGATCAGGCGCGTGAAGCTGTTGATGGATGTGTAAAGACCAAAGAAATGGTTCAGCACGCTCGCAAACACAAAGGCGGCGGAGCGGTCGATCATCGCCGGATCAAACTCCAGAGTGATGTCTGTTCCCGGGACCATGGCCGAACCGATCCTGGCGTGGGAATTGCTGGCTTCCACCGACGTGATCGCTTCTACCAGTTGACGTGTTTCCGGCGTATCGCGGAAGGCGTAGAGCGACAGGATGTCCTTGAGCGGTGCGCCACCATTGTCAAAGAGCGAGAGATGGTTGAGCAACAGGTGGGAGACCAGCCTCCATTCTCGTGCGGATCGTTCGGTCATTCGCACGGCCGGCGTCGGCGGCAACAGGGCATGGATGGACTCGATCGCCTCGTTTCCAGCCGATAGCTGAAGGAAGGGGTGCCCTCCACCAAAAGGAAGCTGGCTGGGAAGCTCGCGGTTGATACACAGCGTTTCCACGCTGGCGACAACATCGAGCGGCCCCAATGGCCCACGCTGCTGGTCAACGAAGGCTATATCCGTGTCGGATGAACCATCGTCATCGTCGAAACGCCGGTAGGATTGCCAGAACACATTGGACCCATTGCTTCTCTGGGTTCGGCCAAAGAATGGCGACGTCGTTTCGATATGACCGGAGCGGTTTGTCAGATGGACACCTTCGACCCCGTAGATCTCTCGTGTTCGCTGGCGCCGTGCATCCGGTAGCAGCCGGTACTCCGTTCGGGTGCCGTCCAGATTGATCGGCTCACAGGATTGCTGGAAAAGGTTGATGACGGGCGATGCGTTGAGCACGAAGTCCTTTGCCGAGACCATCCGCTCAAGGCGCGCATCAGCTGCGTCAAGATAAATATAAAGTTCGCAGTCACCGCCTGTCCACTGGTTCATGCCGTCAATGTCGAGAAACAGAAACTTGTGCGGAAGCGCAAAAAACTCAGTCAGCAGCCGGTAACCGTCGAAGCTGTTTGCAGGGTAGGGCAGCATGGCCTGGTCGCGCGCAAAGCCCGATGTTTTCAGGTTCTTTGCGGGAAGAAACACGGCGTTCTTGTCTTCGGAATGCTGGGCAAGTGCCACTCCGACACAATGGTTCGCCAGCAACTCGTAAAGGGCTGTTGCCTGCTGCCATGCCGACGATATGAAAATCTGCAGCGAACTCAGCCCCATCTCCCGGAATGTCGTGGGACGTGGCGCTGTGGTGCGCAGAGAGAGCTTCAGGCAGCTGGCGGCACCCGCACTGCTTGCCGAAAACGGCGCGTCGATGGGCTGGCTAACGAGCGATGCGCCAGAGATTTCCAGCGGAACGATGTCGGTGTCCTGTGCGGTCCGGAACCGGCAGCTCTCCCCGCCAATCGGTTCAGCCAGAATTTCGCTATGACGCTCCAGCCTCTGAACGGTCGTAAGAGCGGCGCTTGGCTTGAAATGCACGACGCTCATCGAGGGCAGGGGCGCCAGATAATGGGGATAGAGCGTCTCGAGCAGGCTGTCCGAGAGTTCGGGAAATTCATCATCGAGCTTCAGACGCACGCGAGCAGCGGAGTATGCAAAGCTCTGGATCAAACGTTCGACATGCGGGTCATCGGCAACGTCACCGGTCATCCGCAGCCGTCCGGCGATCTTTGGGAACGCCTTGGCAAAGCGGGACGCACGCTTTCTCAGCGCAAACAGTTCGTCGTTGTATTTTTCCAGAAAGCCGTCAGGCATTTCCCGCCTCCACCAGAAAGCGTTGGGTAGAAGGGTCTATCTTGGATTCAAAACTGATCGGCGGCATGCCCTCATGCAGGCGGAACGTTGCCTGAATGCGCATTCTCAGCGCCCGGTCACCGTCCACCCTGTTGCGCAAAATGGTGACCCGAACATCTGAAAGCCGTGTTTCAAACATGCTGATGCGACGCTCGATCGTCTGCGCGAGCTTTGCCTTGGAAGCATCGGTGACGAGGTTCGCGGAGAGTATGCCATCGACACCGTAGCTCACCAGCGCGTCTGGCAGTTCTTTGAGATCGGCAGACGGCCCCGCAGGATTGCGCCGCGTGTTCAGCAGGGCTTCCAGATCGCGGCGAATAACCTCCCGCATTTCACGAACCTGATCAGCGAGGCTGGCGGGTGGATCATTTTCCGCATCCGGTGCATCATCCAGCAGTCGGTCGAAAACCGACCGAGACAACGTCCGCTGCTTGGGTCTGTATTGCTCGAGCGGATCAACCACGCGCAGTCTGCCTTTCTTGCGTTTCAGCAGTAGAGGACAGAGTGGATATTTCGTGGAATGGCACGAGATCATCACCGATCAACAGGCAACGTTGGCCTTCTCCGGTGACGAGCGGACCGGCATCGTTCCAGATTGTTTCGCGACCCAGCAACATTGTCGGGCTACCAGTTTCGCTGTGGTACAGCGACGGCACCAAGACCGACGCCATGGCGCCGTCACGCAGAGATAACTCTGCCTGGCGGAAGGCGATGTCGCGCGGGCGCTTCATCGGCTCTATCGTCAGCGACTCGATCCTGGCGTAATCGATCCAAAGATAGCGACCTCCGTCCGTCAACACTTCGAGGGCGTGTGGAATACGGTCATCGAGGTCGCGAATATCTCCAGCGGGTTTGCCGTTGCAGACAATGGAGAGCTCGCCGCGCTGTGCCTCGAGTTCCGCGAGCGCGCCCGTGGCCGCTTCCGCGTCGCCTGCGCGCGCCGCAATATTTGCCTTGATCGCAAGCTGATCGAGTTCGGAAGGACCGTTTGCAAAATCGGGGACGGCACCGTCCACGAACCAGGCATTACGTGCTGCCATAGCACGCAAATGGTGGCGGATGATGGAAAAGCCGACAGCATCCTGTGGGGCAAATGTGGCGGCAAGGTTGCACTGCGCATCCGCTTTTTCGAACTCGCCGGCTAGGATGAGCAGGTCGACGTAAAGATTGCGGCCTTCCTTATCAGACGGCTTTACCTTCACATGTTCTTTTGCGGCGCCAATGGCCTCCTGGAGCTGATCGCCGTCGAGCAGGCGGGAGATGTCTTCGCGCAGTGTCATGCGGTAATCCTTTGCGGTTCGGGGGCTGCCCCGCTGCGGACAATGGGAGTTGTCGTTTCGGCAATAAGGTGAAAGCTGGTCGAGACGTCATCCAGCTGAAAGTGGGGCTGGAGACGAACGGTACACGAGAAGCTGCCCGGTTTTCCCGGAATTTCGAAGACCTCTATGCCCGCGGAACGCAGGGGATAGCGTGCTCTCAGAGTGGCCTCGGCGTCGTCATTGCCGAGCGTATAGGACGCCAGCCATGTTTCCAGCTTGCGTTCAATCGTGCGCGCATCGCTCAGTGCACCAATGTCGTCACGCATGATAACCTTGAGGTAGTGCGAAAAGCGGGAAGCGCAGAGTACATATTGCAGCATCGCAGCCAGTCTGGCGTTTTGTCGTGCGCTCTCGCCGGAATAATGGCCCGGAGCATGAAGCGACTGATTTGCGTTGAAAATTGCCATGCTGGACAAATAGGTCGTAGAGACCGGCACGATGCCAAGGTCGGAGAACTGTTGTTCCTGGCCAGTGGTGAGTTGTGCCTCGACGGGCGGCTGTGCTGAAAGTCCGTCGCTTTCAAGGCCCAAGTCGAGTGGGGGTAACTGCGCGGGCGACAGCATGCCGCCATCCACAGCATCCTGCGTTACGCCACGAATATCGGCAAACCAGCCGCTCTCGTTGAAATTCCTGACGACGACGGCCCCAAAGGCAAAGGCGGCATTTCCCCACAGCAATGTTTCCCCGTCCTCCGACACGTGTTCACGGAAGGGGAAAGGATCTTCGCGCCTGCGCGAATATGGTTTGTGTGGTGAGCGTAAAAGGATGCGGGGGGCGACAAGACCAACAAACCGGCTGTCATCACGCGCACGCAGCGCATTCCATCGCAGCCGCGACTTTTCCTGCTTCAACCATGAAAAGTCGTGAACGCGGTTCAGTTCGGAAAAATCCTCAAGGCCGACCGTCATGGGGGACGCTGCCGCGACGAATGGGCAAAACGCGGCCGCAGCAACCATGCCGATCTGTGAAAGAGCGGTTATGGAATCAATGCCCTCCAAGTCATCAGGCGAAAACGTGTAGTCGCCAATCAACAGACCGACAGGCTCGCCGCCCGGCATTCCGAATTCGCGGCTATAGATAATCTCGAAAAGGTGGCTTTGGTCAAAATCCGTCGCCCGCTCCATGCTGCGGGCCAGTTCACGCCAACTTGCGTTCAGCAACTTGATCTTGACGTCGGGGCCTCGGCTTGCCTCGCGCACCACCATGGCAAGCCCTCGCCATCTCGCTTCCATCGCCTGAAAATCAGGATGGTGCAAAATGGCGTTGACCTGCGCGTTCAACGCCTCGTCTATGAGTGCGATGAGCAGGTCGGCCTGACTGCGGGTGTCCGAAACGGACCGTGGCTTCATGGATGGGCTCCAGGCGCAAATGCGAGAAGAGGGGCACTGCTGCCCCTTTTCATCTTCAGTTCTTGGTTGGAATACGGGCGACCATACGCAGCGACGTCGTCAGCTCTTCCATCTGCAACCATGGACGCATCCAGGCAACGGCGTTGTATGCGCCAGGCTTGCCAGGAATTTCCTGAACGGTGACCTTGGCGTCGCGAAGAGGATATTTCGCCCTGGACTCCTCGCCTGCCTCGTCGTTGGCGTTGACATAGTTGGAAATCCAGCGATTGAGCCAGACTTCGCAATCCGATGCCTCCATGAACGAGCCAATCTTATCGCGGCCCATGACCTTCAGGTAATGGGCAAACCGGGACGTCGCCATCATGTAGGGCAGGCGGGCGGACACTGCTGCGTTTGCTGTCGCTTCCGGCCGGTCGTACAGCTTGGGCTTGTGGGCCGTCTGCGCGCCGAAGAAGACGGCGTAATCTGTGTTCTTGTAGTGGCACAGTGGGAGAAAGCCGAGCTTGCCGAGTTCCGCATCGCGACGGTCAGTGATTCCGACCTCAGTCGGGCACTTTAAATCCAGATCACCATCGTCACTGGAGAAGACATGCATTGGGAGATTTTCGACCTTGCCGCCGTTTTCGGCACCACGGATCGCCGTGCACCAGCCATTTTTGGCGAAGGCGTCCGTCAGCTTCGTCCCCATAACGTATGCCGCATTCATCCAGCAATATTCGTCATGATCGAGATCGTTGTTCACGGAACCCTTGGTCTCATCATAGGCAAATTCGTCGATCGGATTGGTCTTCGGGCCATACGGCATCCGTGCGAGAACGCGGGGCAGGGCGAGCGTGACGAAGCGGGAATCGTCGCTCTCGCGGAAGCTGCGCCATTTTGCGTATTCGACAGTGTCGAAAATCTTCTCAAGGTCGCGTGGGCGCGCCAGATCGCGGTAGTCGTCAAAGCCGAACATGCGGGGGCTTGCAGCGGAAATGAATGGCGCAAAGGCAGCCGCCGCGATCGAAGAGACGCCCTGCAACAACTGAACGTCTTCGAACGAGTTATCGAACTCGTAGTCGCCGATAATGGCGCCCATGGGTTCACCGCCGGGAGTGCCGAATTCGTCTTCATAAATCGATTTGAACAGGCGGGATTGATCGAACTCGACGGCCTTTTCAAGATCGCGGCTGACTTCACGCTTGGTGGCGTTCAGAACGCGGATCTTGAGGTTGACGCTCGTCTCGGAGTTCTTGACCAGATAGTTCAGTCCGCGCCACGTGCCCTCCAGTTTCGTGAACTCAGGCGCCTGCATGACGGCGGCGAGCTGAACGGAAATCGCCCGATCAAGGTCGGCAATCGCCTGATTAAGGGTAACTGTGAGGTTGCGGTCATATTTGACGGTACCCTTGAGGGCTTGATCCGTCAGCGTGCGCAGAAGATTTTGAGCACGGTCGGGTTCGGTCTGGCGTGTTGCGGCAACCACCTTGGCCAGAAGGCCATTTTCTTCGGTCGTCGTTGCCTGTGCGTCATTTTTCAGCAGGCTATCAGCGCTCATGTCTCAATCCTTCCAAATGCGGCTTTCTTGTCTGCCGCTAGAACCGGGGAAGCCCCGTTGCCGGGGCGTCTCAACGAAGCAATGCTAATGCAGCGAAGCTATTTGCCTTCGCCGTTCTTCTCTTTCAGCTCAGATACAAGCGTTCCCAGATCAGTCTTGTTCTGCAGAATATCTTCCAGCAATCGCTCCAGGTCTTCCGAACGGTCCGCTTTGGAAAGCAGGTCGCGCAGTTCGTTGCGCGCATCGAGAAGGGCCTTGAGTGCCGGAACTTGCTCCACCACCGCGCCGGGCAGGAAATCGTCCATGCTTTCGAATTTGAGGTTGATCTGCAAATCCGTTCCGTCATCCTGGAGCGTGTTGGGAACGCTCATGTTCAGACCAGGCGTCATGCGTCGCATGACTTCATCGAAATTGTCCCGGTCGATCTGGACGAACTTGCGTTCACCAAAAGGTTTCAATGGCTGGGTGGGGTTGCCGGAGAAATCACCAAGCACGCCAACGACAAATGGCAGTTCCTTGACCACCATGGCGCCTTCGGTTTCCACTTCGTATTTGATGTGAACGCGAGGTTTGCGAACACGCTCCAGCTTCTCATGTACACTTGGCATTGGAACCTCCTTGACGCTTTAAAAGCATTGCTGACTTTGGGGAGCACGCCCCCGTGATTTCACTATTTCCCGGCATCTTCGCCACCCGGCTTTATGCCCGCTGCCGTCAATACCGCATTGCGCACTTGCGCCTCGGGCAACAGCTCGGCAAGTAGCTCTGAAAAATCCATGCGCCCCCTGCGGACCAATGTTTCGATAGCCAACGAAATCGGAGAATGCGGTTCCGTTCGGCGAAAGTAACGCGCAACTGCGAGAAGAGTTTCAAATGCGTCGTCACGTGAAGCGATTTCTTCCGGGTTCGAAGTTAAGTTTTTCTGAACTTCTGGCTGCGCAGGCGCATTTTCCTCATCCGTTATGCGTGTATTCTGTGGAGGCGGCGGTGGTGCGCCATCTTTTCCACCCAGGGCGCGGATTGCGGCAGCTGTTTCGATGAGGATATTTCTGATGTTGGAACTCGCGGGTGCGTTGGGCCCACACCGTTCCGATAGAATTGCGCTGATCGCGTCAAACATTTCGAGGCAGGCGTTCACGTCGGCCAATTGTGCGGACATCGCTGCGACACCGACTTCGGACGCCGCCTGATACAAATCTTCACGGCGCTTGGTTTCAGCAGGTCTCTGCGCCAACTGAAAGTCCCAGAGTGTCCGTTCTCCGAATTTCCCGCCAGGAATGAGCGAGCTCAGTCTCAAGGGCTGAACAAGCGTTCCTTCGCTTCCCACACCGTTCAATCCGGCAAACGGAGAAAATTTTTCTTCGTCATCATCGTCGCTGATCGACTTGATCGAGTCCCACTGGTTGCACAAAATGTCATGGGTCAAGCGGTAGATTTCGAGTAAGCCGGTGTAGCCCCGCAACCTAAGTTCTGCTTCGGCAAGCCATGCCAATATTTCGATATCACGACTTTCAGAATATATAATCTGCAATCCGAGATTGCTAACCTCTGTCCAGTTATTGGAAACCCTGAGAACTTCCTGTGGGGAAACAGAGCGCTCTTCTGCCCGAGCTTGGTTTCTTTCATCCTTAATTCTATAGTAAAGTTCGCGAGTTCTTTGATTGCCTCGAATATTTTCTCCGCAATCTCCAAGATATTCTATATTGCTTGTGACTTCTTGCGCACTCAATATCAGTCTATCCCTCTTAAAGTATGATGTTTCCGTGACGGTTACTTCCGTTACGTAATGTAAGTCACCAACCAGACTTATGGAAAATAAGGCGAAATTGTGGTGACTTCATTTTAAACTCGTCAAATAAAAAACGCAACTTTTGGCTGGACAAGTGAGTTTCACCCACCTAACTATGCCACGTCACGTTGTGTAATGTCGCAAATCGGAGGCCCGCTGCATGTCGCACATAGATCTCAATCGCCTGATCGAAGCGCTTGAGCCAGACCTGCGGGTGTCGCTGGAGGCTGCCGCATCGGTCGCTGCCCGGCGTAACCATCGGTATGTGGATATTGCCCACTGGTTGTGTGCGGTTGTGGAAAACGACAAGCATGCTGACATTTTGGCTCAACTGAAAATTCCGGTCGATAATCTGCGCGCCGAGATCGATAGAGCTTTGGACGATGCGGCAATCGGCGATGGCGAAGCGCTTTCCCTGTCGCAGAACGTCTTGACGACTGGTCGCGAGGCATGGCTTCTCGCATCATTACAGGACGGTCGCAGCCACGTCGATCTCGTTCATCTCATTCTCGCCCTTGATGAGGAGGCCTCGCTCCGCAGTCTCGTGCGGGCAGCGTTCCCCTCGCTCAAACTGGTGGATCGCGTTGCTTTGCAAGCTTTGCGTGAGGAGCAGGCGTTGCAGCCGGAGAGCGGCTCTAGGAACGAACAGGGTTCGCCTCTGTCGGGGCAGGGCAAAGACCAAAACGATTTTCTTCGGCTTTACACACAGGACATGACTGAAGATGCCCGTCAGGGCAAGGTCGATCCGGTCATCGGACGCGACGAAGAGTTGCGACAGATGATCGATATCCTGACCCGGCGGCGGCAGAACAACCCCATTCTCGTTGGTGAGGCTGGTGTTGGGAAAACGGCAGTTGCGGAAGCATTGGCCCTGGAAATCGTTTCCGGGAACGTACCGGAAAAGCTGAGAGACGTGCGACTTCTCAGTCTCGATCTGTCTCTTTTGCAGGCAGGCGCAGGCGTGAAGGGTGAATTCGAGCGACGTCTCCATGGTGTTATCGACGCGGTGAAGCGTTCGGTTGATCCCATTATTCTCTTCATTGACGAGGCGCATGGGCTTGTCGGTGCGGGCGGTGCCGCAGGGCAGGGAGATGCCGCAAATATTCTTAAGCCTGCGCTGGCCCGCGGTGAGGTCCGGACAGTGGCCGCGACGACCTGGAGCGAATACAAGAAATATTTCGAAAAAGATGCTGCGTTAACGCGCAGGTTCCAGCCAGTTCACATCCGCGAACCTGATGAGACGACAGCCATTCGGATGCTCCGGGGTATCGCAGATACCTTTATCAAGCATCATGGTGTTACGATACGCGACGAGGCGATCGTCGCCGCCGTGCAATTGTCTGCACGCTATATGCCCGCACGACAGCTGCCCGACAAGGCTGTCAGCTTGCTGGATACGGCCGCTGCTGCCGTTTCGCTCGCACGCCAGACGCTTCCGGAAAAGCTTCGTAACATGGAGAGCGAGAAGCGTCTTCTGGCGACCGAGCTTGAGTGGCTGTCGCGCGAAAGCTCTGACGAGGAAATGACCAAGCGGATCGAAGCGATCAAGAGTGAGATCGAAAGTCTCGAAGCATCGATAGACGATGTGCGCACGCGATACGATGCAGAAATTCTCGATCTTTCACAAGCGGACGATGCCTCGACCTCGACAATCGAGGCATCGAACATCGCACCTTTGAGACCTGTTGCCGCCCGGTCCGATGGACATGACGAAAGACTGGTGCCGTTGGTGGTAGACCGGGAGATGATTGCGGCCGTCGTATCGCGATGGACTGGCATTCCGCTCGGAAAACTCCTGGCAGACCAGATCGAAAGCGCCAAGACGCTCGATGAGCGCATGAAGCAGCGCGTCATCGGGCAGGATTGGGCCATCGATCGCATTGCGGATGCGATGCGTACGGCGAGAGCCGGCCTATCGGATCCTCGCCGTCCACCTGCCGTTTTCATGCTTGTCGGCATGTCTGGCACCGGCAAGACAGAAACCGCTCTCTCCCTCGCCGACTTGCTCTATGGCGGGAACGGTCATCTAACGACAATCAATATGTCCGAGTTCAAGGAGGAACATAAGGTTTCCCTGCTTCTCGGCTCACCGCCAGGCTATGTCGGTTATGGCGAGGGTGGCGTTTTGACGGAAGCGGTGCGTCGTCGTCCGTTTGGCGTTCTGCTGCTGGACGAAATCGATAAGGCGCATCCGGGCGTTCAGGATATTTTCTATCAGGTCTTCGACAAGGGAATGTTGAAAGACGGCGAAGGTCGTGACATCGACTTCAAGAATACGACGATCTTCATGACGGCCAATACCGGATCAGAACTCCTGTCCGCTCTGTCGGCTGATCCCGACACGATGCCAGAGGGTGAGGCCCTTGAGGCACTGTTGATGCCGGAACTGACAAAGCAGTTCAAGCCAGCGTTCCTCGGTCGAACCGTCATCCTGCCTTTCATGCCACTGGGACCTGAGCAACTTTCCCGGATTGTAGACATCCAAATTGATAAAATAGCCGAGCGGGTGCGCTCATCTTATGGAACCGAACTGGAACTTTCGGCAGCGGCGCGTGAAGCGCTCGTCGGACGTGCCGGTTCGAGCGAAATCGGCGCTCGCGCCATCGAAATCATGATTGGCAGAGACCTCCTGCCGCCTTTGTCCAGCTTCTTCCTCGAGAAGGTCATCGCTGGCGACAAGGTGAGGCGTGTGACTGTCGATTTTGATGATACCGGGTTCGGCATCCGTGCCGATGCGGTTGGGAATATGGACGAATTCGCGGCGGCTCCAGCAGCTGCTGCGGATAAAGTTGCCGCGTCGGATGGGGTTTCTCGACGCATGCGGCATTAGACGAAAGGTAACCCGACCTCGAAGCAAGAGGTCTATCAATCAATACAGGAGCTTACAGTATGCCAATTTATCTGCAGTTGGACGGCATTCAGGGTGATGCAACCCATGAGGAACACCGTAAGTGGATGGATATCGAAGCCCTTCACTGGAACGTCGCTCGTAACATGAATACCTCTGCTGGTTCTGCGGCGAACCGCGAAGCCTCCGAGCCGACAATCTCGGAAGTGATCCTCACAAAGGTCAGCGACTCATCCTCCACCAAGCTTTTTGGTGAAGCATGCGCCGGTCGCACCGGCAAGCAGGCGACGATCCACCTCGTCACGACCGGTAACCCCGGCAACACCTATATCGAGTACCTGCTAACCAATACTCTGATTGCCAGCTACTCCGTCGATTCCAGCGGTGACCGTCCTGTTGAGACTATCAAGCTCAACTTCACCAAAATGGAAGTGAAGTACACACCGTTCGACGATCAGAACAACCCGCAGTCGCCAATGATCTCGTCCTACGATCTGGCGACGACAAAGGCTGCCTAATCGCCCTGGCCTCCGGTGCGGGACCTTCTCGCACCGGAGATTGTCAAGCGAGCTGTTCCGTTGCCGTGACGTTTCCGTCTCGCGTTTCGATTGGTCAACAAATGTTCGGCATGTATCCAGCGCTCGTCTTGACAACATTCCTGTCGTGGGTGGGCTTTGCATTGCCATCGGAAGCGGCAGATCGGACCTGGATATACTCCGGTTCCGAGTTGAAGCAGGCAATCGAGGGCAAGCTTTCACCTGAAGTTTCCGACCCGGAACTCCGCCGTTTGGTTTCCGTCGCCAAAAGTAGCGCTTATATCGCAGCCGTAGCAGATTTGACGGCAAACGCGCACTGGTGTGGTGCCGGTGATATTGCACCGCACGAAATCACAGACCGCGTCTACACCTATCTGGTCGATATACCCTCCGAAAAACTTGCCGAACCGGCAGCCGCTTTGGTCGAAGAAGCGCTCGTCATCGCATTTCCGTGTGAACCTAAAAAAAACTGATCGGACATCGTCATGCGCATTGATTTCGATACACTTTATGCAAATTATCCAAGCAGCGAAGTATCGCGCGGCAACTATGTCAGTCAGAAAGACTTGTTCACCGAAATTGGATGGGACGATTTTATCGGTAATCCGAGCTACAATAACACGTGTGCCATTCGTGTCAGCCTTGCGTTCGTCAAATCTGGCATCAACGTCGTGCCTGGTTCCCATAAAATCCTGAAAGGTCCCTTCACAGGGAAGGGCGTTGAAGTCTCGATGAGACGGCTTGCCGATCTGCTCGCCCGAAACAATTACCTTGGCCGTTATGAGCCCTACACGCCTGCCACGGCCCAGAATGGTATTGGCGCCCGCAAAGGCGTTGTCGCTTTCAACAATATTCCCGGATATCGCGGCGGTGGCCACATCGATCTGGTGTTGGGCGGAACTGACGCCACACAGTGCGGCTCAAGTTGCTACTACAATTCCGAAACGATCTGGTTCTGGCCGCTGCAGTCCAACCGAGTTTCCTGATTGGATATTTCGATTGCGACGCGCTTCCGCTTACCATTGAGAGGTTCTCCCAAGGGCAAGTAAAGACGCTTGCGCAGCGTGGCGCTTTGAGACCGCTGGTTTGACTTCGACTGTGCAACCGGAATTGTTGATCAGCGCGTCGGAAACTTCGGTGACTCGGCGCATCTTAACGCAGCATGATGTGGCCACGCATTAGCTCACGTATCGCACACCTGGATTTGACCCCATTGAAACTCGACCCGGATCGGGTCTTCGCCGATCTCCGGCGAGATTGCGTCGCCTCAGACGTTGAATCTCGCGGCCTGGTGCGCCGCTCCCGCCCAAATTCGTTAAAAGCAGGCGGGTCTCATGGGCGGCTTATGTTAGGTCTATAACGCTCCCGTAGAATCTGTCTTCCTCAGCGCTGCTGATGGACGGGTTTGCTGGATATTTGCTTTTAGAGGAGGCCAGACATGACCAAGCGTATCATTTTTACAGGTGGCACAGGCAAGGCCGGACGCCATGCCGTTCCCAAGCTGTTGGAAAAGGGTTATTCCGTTTTGAATGTCGATTTAAAACCCTTGGATTTGCCAGGGGTCAACACGTTGATTGCGGATATCACCGATAGCGGCCAGGTTTTTAATGCGCTGACGACACATTTCGGGTTCGATGGTTTTGAAAAAGGTGAACCTCCTTCCGCACCTGATGCTGTCGTGCATTTTGCGGCTATTCCCCGTGTGTTGATCGAGCCTGACAACAAGACCTTCGAAGCGAACGTGGTCGGCACATACAATGTGATCGAAGCAGCGATGAAGCTGGGTGTTCGCAAGGTCATCATCGCCTCGAGCGAGACGACCTACGGCGTCTGCTTTGCGGAAGGTGAAAAGGATTTTCACGCCTTTCCACTGGATGAGAGTTATGATTCCGATCCCATGGACAGTTATGGCTTGTCGAAGCTTGTCAATGAAAAGACGGCACGGGCTTTTGCCATGCGGTACAAGGCAGATATCTATGCGCTGCGCATCGCCAATGTCATCGAGCCGCATGAATACTCCAACTTTCCAGCCTTTCTCGATGATCCCATGTCGCGAAAACGCAACGCCTGGAGCTACATCGATGCGCGGGATCTTGGCACTCTCGTTCATCTCTGCATCGAAAAAGACGGGCTTGGGTATCAGGTTTTCAACGCCGTCAATGATACGATCACGGCCGATCTGCCAACGGCCGAATTTCTTGCCAAATACTGCCCCAACACCCCGATCCTGCGGGAAATGGGGCCGGACGAGGCGCCACTCTCCAACCGGAAGGCGCGTGAAATCCTGGGCTTCAAGGAAGAGCATCCCTGGAAGCGGTATGTTGCGCGGTAAGGCTTGAGCTCCGTCAACAAACTCTACCGATGGAGAAGCGGGGGGTGGGCCATACCGGCCTGCCTCCTTTTCTTTTTTCAGGATCTGCCCATTTCTTAGCGCTCGCCGTGGCGCACAAGAGGCAATTGCACAGACAGAATGCGTCTTTGCAAAAGACATCTTAGGAGTTTCCGAAAGAGGCTTTACAAATGATATAAAGTGATAACAATAGGAAGTATAAAGCGACCCCTTGGTGAGGGAAATGGCGACTGAAATCAGTCGTGCAGGGAGGTCGCATGTCCTGGAGGTCATCATGGAAACTTCATCGCTCACCGCGCGTCAGATTTACGAGCAGGCCAAGGCAAATCCCACACGTAAACGGTTCGGGTTCGGTCGCAAGCCGATGTTGATCAACATCGATCTGCAATGTGCCTATACTTCTCTTGGCGAATTCGTGTCTGCCTACGAGACTGATCCGAGGCAGCTCGATTACGTCAATACACTGTCGAACCTTGCCCGCGACAAGAAGCTTCCCGTGACCTGGACCTATGTCGCCTACATGGAGTCGGGCGAAGATTGCGGTGTCTGGGGGACCCGAACCAACACGCCGGACTCACTTCAGAACATCAAGGTTGGTTCGCGCAGGGCAGAGTTCGATCCGCGTCTGCAGATTGATCACGTCAAGGACATCATCATCAACAAGCGCATGGCGTCTCCGTTTCACGAGACGAATCTTCAGTCCCTGATGGTCTGGCACCAGTGCGATACCGTGGTTCTGACGGGTGGTTCTACATCTGGCTGCGTCCGCGCCTGCGTCGTCGATTCCATTTCGCGCGGTTATCGGGTTATCGTTCCCGAGGAATGTGTCGCGGACAAGCATGAGAGCCCACACTTCGCCAACCTCTACGACATCGCGGTGAAATACGGCGACGTAATCCCCGTGGCGGATGCCATTGCCTGGTACGAGGCCTACCAGCCGGAGGAGCGTTAAAATGGCTGCCGAGGGAACCGCGATGAAGTCGGATCTGGGGCTTTATGATTACCTGCCTTGGCCGAACCGTCCCAAGATCGTCTGGCCCGGCAACAAGAAGATCGCCGTCTGGATCGCGCCCAACATCGAGTTCTACGAATACAATCCGCCGAACAATCCGACCCGCACGCCGTGGGCGCGACCGAACCCGGATGTCCTGCAATATTCCCACCGCGATTACGGCAACCGGGCCGGTTGGCAGCGGATGATGGCGGCGATGGACAAGGCCGGGTTTCGCGGTTCCGTCTCTTTGAACGTTGCGCTGTGCGACCACCACCCTGAAATCATCAAGGCCTGCGCTGATCGTGGCTGGGAGTTCTTTTCCCACGGTATCTACAACACCCGTTATGTCTATAATCTCGATATCGAGCAGGAACGCGCCGTTATTCGCGATGCTTTCGATACGGTCCGCAAACACACCGGTCAGGAATTGGCCGGGTGGCTCTCGCCCGCGCTCTCCAACAATTTCTGGACGATGGATATTCTGTCGGAAGCCGGTATTCAGTATACCTGCGATATGTTCCACGACGACCAGCCGATGCCGGTCAAGGTCAACACAGGCAAGCTGATCTCGATGCCTTACTCGCTCGAGATGAACGACGTCATCGTCTACAACAGCCAGAAGGTCACATCGCGCCATTACGGCGAAATCATCAAACGGCAGTTCGATCAGCTCTACAAGGAAGGCGACGAAAGCGGCACTGTCATGTGCATTCCGCTACACCCATACCTTGTAGGGCAGCCGCACCGCATCGACGCGTTTGCCGAAGCTATTGAATATATCGCCAGCCATGATGGCGTGTGGCAAACGACAGGCCGCGAGATTGCCGCCGCCTACTATTCCACCGGTGCCTATGACGCCATGAGCGCTGCTATGGCTGCCCAAAAAATCGGGAAAGGTGCGCGCTGATGTCAATGCCTGAAGACTATCTCAACTATCCCGCCCGTCGTTATGGCATGGACCATGACCGCTATGCGTGGAGCAATCTTTTCACTCGCAAGCCGATCGCATGGCCGGATGGCGCGCGTGTTGCGCTCTCCATCGTCACCCATGTCCAGCATTTTCCACTGGATATGCCATCCAAGCCATTCAAGGCGCCAGGTGCCTTGTCCATGCCGTACCCGGACTTTCGATATTATACGAACCGTGACTACGGAAATCGGATCGGCATTTTCCGCATTCTCAAGCTTCTGGCGGAAAAGGAGCTGGAAACCAGCTTTGCCATCAATGGTGTGATTGCAGCGCGGTATCCGGCACTGATCGAAGCCGTCGTAAGAGGCGGGCATGAGATTATCGCCCACGGTCTGGATATGGGCAAGGTCCACCATTCCGGGTTGGGTGAAGACGAAGAAAATGCCATCATCGTCGAGGCCTTGAAACTGCTTCGTGAAGCGAGCGGACAGAAGGTCGAGGGCTGGCTGTCGCCGGGTCGGGCGCAGGGTTTCAATACGCCCGATCTTTTGGCGTGCAACGGTGTCGCTTACAGTCTGGATTGGGCAAACGACGACTTGCCTTATGAGATGCAGACGAAAAACGGTGCACTCCTCGCCGTTCCCATGGCCTACGAGACTGACGACCGTGTGGTTGCCGAGGAGTATTTCCACTCCGAAGCGGAATGGGTGCAGCAGGTCAAGGACCGCTTCGACGTTCTCTATCGTGAAAGCGCGGACTATGGCGGCCGCATCATGAGCCTTCCCCTGCATAGCTGGGTCTCCGGCATGCCTTACCGCATCGAATATCTGCGTGAGGCGCTCGATTACATTCTGTCGCATGACGGCGTGTGGAATGCGCCCGCAGGCGACATTTGCGAAGCGTTCCGTGCTGCGCGCTAAAGCCGAACCTCGAACTGATAACAGGAAGACAAGGTCATGGCGCAAGCAGTCGCACCGCGCACAATGTTGGGCAAGATCTGGGATGAGCATGAGATATTGCGACATCCCGCCGGGCCATCGCTGCTTTATATCGACCGCGATATGATCCATGAAGGCAGTTTTCATGCCTTTGCGGATTTGAAACGGCGTGGCCTGAAGCCACGGCGTCCACAGCAAATCTTCGGTGTCGCCGATCACTATGTCCCGACACGGGGGCGAACATCGCGTGATGCGGCAAGTCCCGCCATTGCCCACATGATCGATACGTTCGATGAAAACATGGAATGGGGCGGTATGCGCCATTTCGGAATAACGAGCCGTGAGCAGGGCATCGTCCACGTCGTGGCACCGGAGCAGGGTATTACGCTTCCCGGCCTCACCATCGTCTGTTCCGACAGCCATACCTCGACCCAGGGCGCGCTGGGCGCAATCGCTTTCGGCATCGGTCAATCCGAAAACGCCCATGTTCTGGCCACCCAGACGCTGTGGCAGTCACGTCCCAAAACCATGCGGATCACGATCGATGGAAAGCTTGGACAGGGCGTCACGGCCAAGGACGTGATGCTGGCGCTGATCGCGAAGATCGGCGCAGCAGGCGCTGGGGGGCATGCCATCGAATTCGCCGGGCAGGTTGTTCGAGACCTTTCCATTGAGGGGCGGTTGACGCTGTGTAACATGTCGATCGAGGCTGCTGCCCGTTTCGGTATGGTTGCTGCAGACGAGACGACTTTCGCTTACGTCAGAGGCCGCAATTTCGCGCCATCGGAGCAGGAATGGGAGGGCGCGGTTGCGCATTGGCGCACGCTCTCCAGCGATCCGGAGGCTTTTTTCGACGCGGAAATGTCGTTGGATGGTGCCGATATTGCGCCGATGGTGACATGGGGCACGAGCCCGGAAGATGCCGTTTCGATCGACGGACGCGTTCCTGACCCATCAAGTTTCGACAGTTCTGACAAGCGCAAGGCCGCAACGAAATCACTTGAATATATGGAGCTCACCCCTGGCACGCCTCTGGACGGCTTGAAACTGGACAAGGTCTTTATCGGTTCCTGCACCAACAGCCGGATCGAGGATTTACGGGCTGCCGCCTCCATACTCAAAGGCCGCAGGGCAATGATACCGGCCATAGTCGTGCCAGGTTCGACGCAGGTAAAAGAGCAGGCAGAAGCTGAGGGCATTGCCCGTACCTTCCGCGACGCGGGTTTCGAATGGCGCGACTCCGGCTGTTCCATGTGCGCGGCGATGAATGGCGATGTGGTTGGCCCCGGTGAACGCTGTGCCTCCACCTCAAATCGTAACTTCGTCGGCCGCCAGGGCCCGGGTGCCCGCACCCATCTGGTTAGTCCCGCAATGGCTGCTGCCGCTGCCATCCGCGGCTGTCTGACCGACGTGCGCGGGATGTGAGGACACGATGATGAAAGCCTTTATTCGTGAAACATCTACGGCAATATCTATACCCGGCGTCAACTGCGACACGGACCAGATCATTCCCGGCCGTTTTCTCAAGGAAGATCGCGCGCAGGGCTATGGGCAGTTCCTGTTTCACGATATCCGGCGCAATGAAAAAGGTGACCTCGATCCGGTCTTTCCACTGAACAAGCCGGGTGCCGATGCCGCGACCATCCTTCTGGTCGAAGATAATTTCGGTTGCGGATCGTCCCGTGAGGGCGCCGTTTACGCTTTGGTCGATCATGGCATCCGGGCGCTCATCGCACCGAGCTTCGGCGATATCTTCTTCAACAATGCCCTGAAAAACGGGCTCGTGCCTGTCCGCCTGGCCGCTGAACACTGCGAGGCGCTCGCGGATCATCTCAACCGTTTTCCGGATGCCGAGGTTACGGTCGATCTGGAGGGCGCACAACTGGTGCTGCCGGGTAATCTCGGCACGCACCCCATCACGATCGATCCCTTCGCGCGTGACTGTATTTTACGCGGTCTGGACGAGATCGAGATGACGTTCACATTCATGGAGCAGATCACCGCCTTCGAAACCGATCGAATGGCGTCACATTCCTGGCTGGGCCGTTGACGGGCGGACCAGCGAGTTTCTTTTGCCGTCTCATAAAAAAACTGGGAGCATAACAATGACATTTGAAATTCACAGACGCAGCCTTCTAAAAGCATCCGGCGCCCTGGCCGTCGGTTTCGCCGCACCGTCCATCCTGCGCGCGCAGACACCGACCATAAAGGTTGGTGTCATCGAACCGCTGACGGGTAACCTTGCCTACAACGGCACGCAAAGTGCAGCCGGCGCAAAGTTCGCAGCCGAAGCCATCAATGCCGCAGGCGGCATCAAGTCCATGGGCGGCGCGAAAATTGAGCTCGTCGTGGTCGATGCGCAGAGCCGCCCGGAAGCCGCAGCTGCTGCTGTCGATACTCTCATTCAGGCCGATGCCTGTGCGTTTACTGGCGCGACCGCCTCTGCGCTTGGGCTTGCCTCTTCACAGGCTGCAGCAAAATACAATCTCGCGCAGGTCTTTTCCATCGGTACAGCGGAAACGGTTGTCCAACGTGGCCTGCCGAATGTCTTCCGCTTTACCCCCGGCGTTAACAAGTGCACCAGCGTCGCGCTCGAAAACCTGAAGCTTCTGAATGAGAGCACGGGCAGTACGGTCAAGACTGCGGCAATCGTCCATGAAGACGGGCCTTTCGGCTCCAACATGGCAAAAATTCTGGCCGAGCAATTGCCAAAGCAGGGCATTGAGGTCGTTGAGACCATTTCCCATCCAACGCCCCAGCGTGACTTCTCCAACATCGCGCTGCGCGTCAAGGCGTCCAAGGCCGATATTCTCATTCCTTCGAACTACATCAACGAATATACGCTGATGGCGCGCGCTCTCAGCCAGCAACGCGTAGAACTGAAGGCGATCTATTCGATCCTTGGCGGTGCGGCGTCGAACATCAAGTTCGTCCGCGAAAACAACAAGGTCGCGCAGTACGTCATGGACTGCAATCACTGGTACGATCCGTCCAAGGACTTGTCCAAGGCGCTCGCCGCCAGCGTTGCCGCTGCCAATCTGGATATGACCTATGACGTCATGGTGTCCTACGCGACGATCCAGGTTATTGCCGACGCGCTGGAGCGTAGCGGTTCCGCCGACCGCCAGAAGATGATCGAGGCTTTGGCTGCATCCACCTTCGATCAGTCGATCATGCCTTACGGCCCGATAAAGTTCGTCAATGGCGACAATGTCAATTCTCGGCCGGTGAACACGCAGATTCGTGGTGAAAAGATCGAACTGGTCTTTCCAAAGGAATATGCCACCGCAGAAGCGGTCTTCCCGATCCCTGCTCAAAACTGACGCGGTCTCGCCCCCATGGTCGTGAATGTCTGTGGGGGCACTCTTCAAACGACAGAGAGGCGAGCCCTTATGTCAAGTCTGATCTTACCTGCCGTGTTGAGCGGCCTGATGATGGGAGCCGTCTATGCGCTGGTGGCGCTGGGCTTGACCCTGATTTATGGCGTGCTCCACATCATCAACTTCGCGCATGGCAGCCTGTTGATGCTGGCGCTCTATGCCGTCTACTTTCTGTATTTCCATTTCGGCATCGATCCGTATCTCGCCATTCCGATCGTTCTTCCGGCCTTCTTCGCGTTGGGTTACGTGCTGCAACGGTTCCTGATCGCGCCAATGAGCAGCGGATCGGAACAGAACGTCCTGCTCATCACGCTTGCGGTGTCGATGATCATCGACAATCTGGCGCTCTACTTCTGGACGTCCAATACGCGCACGGCCGATATCGCCTATGCCTATGATACGGTCGAAGTGCTGGGCGCCTATCTGCCGCTCGGGCGCGTGATTGCTTTTGGTGCCGCGCTCGCCGTCGCGCCGCTGCTTTGGTGCTTCATGGCCTATACCCGCACAGGCTCGGCGATCCGCGCCGTGGCGATTGAAAAGCGCGGTGCCGAACTCGTCGGTATCGATGTCAACCACACCTATGCGGTTTGTTTTGGCATCGGCACGGCCTGCGTGGCACTTGCCGCTTGCCTGCTGTTGCCAACCTTCTACATCACCCCACAGGTTGGCTATACCTTCGTGCTCGTTGCCTTCACCACGGTGGTCTTGGGCGGAATGGGCAGTCTGCTGGGTGCCTTGGTCGCCGGTCTGCTTCTGGGTGTCATCGAGTCCCTCTGCGGTCTCTTCCTTGGCGAAAGCCTCGGTCAGATCGGCATCTTTCTAGCCTTCATTCTCATCCTTCTCTTCAAACCGTCAGGGCTACTCGGGAGGGCAAAGACATGAGACCTCAATCCATCGGGCAAATTGCCCTTATTGCGGCGGCTCTCGCCTATCTCTTCGGGGTCTATTTCGCGTCGTCGCCAGTGTGGATGGGCTTTACCATCAATGCGTTGATTGTCGCCGTCGTTGCCCTGTCATGGAATATCACCGGCGGTTTTGGCGGCATGTCCTCCTTCGGTCACGCAGCACTTTATGGCACTGGTGCCTATGCATCGGCCATCCTTCAGGTGCAATATGGTGTCAATGCGTGGGTTGGCTTCGGCGCGGGCATTCTTGCAGGTGCTATCATGGGTGCCTTCATTGGCGCGCTTGCTTTCCGTTACGGTTTGAGAGGCTCCTACTTCGCGCTCGTTACCTTGGCCTTTGCAGAAGTGCTGCGCATCTGCGCGTCTTCCTTCGATTTCACCGGCGGTGGTAGCGGATTGCAATTGAAGCTGGCACCCGGCGTTGGCAATCTGCAATTCAACGACCGTGTCATTGCTTACACCGCTCTGTTGGTCGTGGTCGCGTTGGTCATGGCGCTGACGGCTCTCATCAAATATTCCCGTTTCGGTGCTTATCTGATCGCCGTTAGGGAAAATGAAGATGCAGCGCGTGCACTCGGCATCGACACCTACAAGATCAAGGTGCAGGCGATGGCGATCTCCGGCGCATTCGGCGGTCTGGCCGGTGTGCTGTATCTCCAACTGTGGCTCTTCATCGACAGCAACGTCGTCTATGGCAGCGCGGTCTCTATCGAAGCTCTGATCGGCCCGATTATCGGCGGTGCGGGCACGATTTGGGGTCCACTTCTCGGCACGCTCGGCCTGCACCTGCTCGGAGAAGGTGCCAAACATCTGCTGCCCAATGCGCCGGGTCTGAACTTCGTGCTCTACGCGATTGTGCTGATCTGCGCGCTGCGCTTCCTGCCGAACGGCCTTGTCGGCCTTGCGGGCAAGCTTGGTGCCTTCAAGAAGAAGGAGGACGACAATGCTTGAGGTCCGAAATCTTTCCAAAAGCTTCGGCGGCTTGAAAGCCGTCACGGATGCTTCGCTCGATGTACCCGAGGGTTCCATCGTCGGACTGCTGGGCCCCAACGGTGCTGGCAAGACAACCTGCTTCACCATGATTGCCGGTTTTACCAAGCCGGACGAAGGCACCGTCCGCTTTCAGGGCAAGGACATCACCGGCGTTGCGCCGCACAGCATCTGCGCACTTGGGATGATCCGCACCTTCCAGATCGTCCAGCCCTTCGCAGGCCTGACGGTTCAGGAAAACATCGCTGTTGGTGCCTATCTTCACCACCATGACCGTCGCGAAGCGATGTCGGTGGCGCGGGATGTGGGAAAACGGCTCGGCATGGGAGCGATGCTTGATCGCCCCGCATCGTCGCTGACGATTGCGGGACGCAAGCGGCTGGAGCTTGCACGTGCGCTGGCAACAGGTGCCAAGCTGCTGCTGCTGGATGAGGTCATGGCGGGGCTGATCCCGTCCGAGATCACCGAGATCGTCGGCATTATCAGAACGATCCGCGACGAAGGGCACACCTTCCTGATGATCGAACATGTCATGCAGGCGGTCATGCAGCTTGCCGAAACGGCTTATGTGCTGAACCAGGGCAAGATGATTGCCCACGGAACGCCGCGTGAACTCGTCAAGGACCCATCCGTGGTGGAAGCCTATCTGGGCCATGGTGCGGCCGCACGTCTGCAGGAGGAAAACCATGCTTGATATCAAGGGTATCCGCGCAGGCTATGGCTCGATGAGCGTGCTGCGAGGCATCGATATGAGCGTCGAAAACGGCGAAATCGTTGCCCTGTTGGGGTCCAACGGCGTTGGCAAGACGACGCTCAACAACGTCATATCGGGCTTCATCAAACCAAGCGCCGGATCGATCTCCTTCAAGGGCGTGACGATAACAGGCAAAAACGCGCGTGACATCGTGGCGCTCGGCATCGCCCATGTGCCGGAGGGCCGAAAGGTTTTTCCCAATCTGTCGGTTGGAGAAAATCTGAAGCTTGGTGCGTTTCGCCGTGCCAGCAAAAACACCAAGCAGAATTTCGAGCGCATCTGCGAAATCTTCCCGAGGCTTCGTGAACGAATAACCCAGCTTGCGGGTACTCTTTCTGGCGGTGAGCAGCAAATGCTGGCGATCGGTCGGGGCATGATGTCGGAGCCGGAACTGCTTATTCTGGACGAGCCCTCGCTCGGTCTGTCGCCCATCATGGTCGAGGAGATGTTTGGTCTGATCACGAAGATCAATGCGGATGGCGTGGCTGTATTGCTGGTGGAGCAGAACGTGATGCAGTCGTTGAGTGTCGCAAAGCGCGCCTATGTCATCGAGCAGGGGCGTTTTGTCATGCAGGGAGAGGCCGCCACACTGCTGGCGGATCCGCAGCTGCGCCAAGCCTATCTCGGAATGTGAGATGCTGCCCCGGATGGAGTAAGCCGGGGCCAATTTACGGAGAAATGGAGAATACAATGTCCCTTACACGTACCCAGCGTCTGCGGCAGCTGCTCGCAGGCGAACGAGCCCTCATGGCGCCCGGTGTGGTCGATGCCATGTATGCCCGCCTCGTAACCGAAGCCGGTTTTGACGCCATGTATATGACGGGCGCTGGCACATCCGCCACGCGTCTCGGCTACCCGGATGTCGGCCTGCTGACCATGACCGAGATGGTCGATAATGCCACGCGTATTGCCGACGCCTCCGACATTCCGCTGATTGCCGATGCTGATAATGGTTTCGGCGGTCCGCTGAACGTCCGCCGTGCCATTCAGCTTTATGAGCGTGGCGGCGTCGCTGCGGTACATCTGGAGGACCAGGTTCTGCCAAAGCGCTGCGGCCATCTGGCGGGTAAGCAGATTGTTCCAGTCGAAGATATGGTGGCGAAGGTGAAGGCCGCCGTGGATGCACGGATCGACCAGAACTTTGTCGTCATCGCCCGCACGGATGCTCTGGCGCTGCATGGTCGAAACGCCGCCTTTGACCGAGCCGAGATGTACCGCGAAGCCGGTGCTGACATCATCTTCATCGAAAGCCCCGGCCCGGATGATTTAGCCCACATCGCCCCGCGCTTTCCCGGCATTCCGCTGCTCTACAATATGGCGACCTCGGGCAAGACGCCGTTTCTGACGCGGTCGGAAATCGAAGCGCTAGGTTTCAAGCTCATCATCTACCCCAACTGGCTGCTGCTTTCCGCCTGCGAAGCCGCGCGCAAGACGCTTCAGGTCTTGAAGACCGAGGAGACCATCGCTTCGGTTGCTCCCAACGTCATGAACTTCCAGGAGTTCTTTGACATGGCGCGGATGCCTGAAATTCAGGAACTGGAAGCCCGCTACGGCACACCCGAAGCAAACCGCACCAGCTATTGAGCAGGAGATTTGAGCCATGGCAGTGCTATCTGCGGAAGGCGTGACGTTCGATTTTGAAGTGCCGGTCGTCGTCGTGGGGGCAGGGGCATGCGGTCTCGTCGCAGCCCTTGCGGCACACGATGTGGGGCAAGAGGTGATGGTGCTGGAGCGGGACGAGAACCCGACGGGCTCTACCTCGCTGTCCGCTGGTCTCATTCCGGCACCGTGCACCCGATTGCAGAAGGAAGCCGGTATCGAGGACAGCCCCGAACTTTTTGCGAAAGACCTCGTAGCCAAGACCCATGACCATACGCCGCACGATATGGCGCTGGTTGCGGCGCAAGCCGCAGGTCCTATGATCGACTGGCTGATGGATACGCATAAGGTGGAGTTCGAACTGGTGACGGGGTTCATCTATCCCGGTCATTCGCGCCTTCGCATGCACGGCCCGAAAAGTCGTACCGGTGCGGATCTGGAGCAGGCGCTTCTTGCCGCTGTGTCCAACGCCGATATCGATGTCGTCACAAATGCGTCCGTCGAAGATCTCTATGTGGATACCACTGGTCGCGTCACCGGCGTGCGGTTTCGGCGGCCCGATGGCGCGCTGGAAATGCTGGGCTGCAAGGCGCTCGTTCTGGCCTCCTGCGGCTTTGCTGGCGATGTTGCCTTGGTGCAGAAATACATCCCCGAAATTGCGGACGCAGAATGCTGCGGTCACCTTTCCAATACCGGCGATGCGGTGAAATGGGGACTGGAAATTGGTGCCGCGCTCGCAGATATGGGTGGCTATCAGGGCCATGGTTCTGTCGCTCACCCCCACGGATTACCACTAACCTGGGCCGTTATCACCAAGGGCGGCATTCTTTTGAACGCCGAGGGCCAGCGCTTTTCCAACGAGATGCGCGGCTATTCCGAACATGCCGCAGAAGTCGCAGCGCAGCCCGACCACATCGCCTGGGATATCTATGATTCCAGAGGAGATGAGGCGGGCATGGGCTTTTACGATTACCGGGAAATCCGCAAGCTGGGCGCCATCAAGACAGCAAACAGCCTGGAAGAACTGGCGGCTGTAACAGGCCTGCCGCTTGCAGATATCCGGGAAGAATTCGAGGCCATCGATACATCCGCACGCACCGGCACGCCGGATCGGTTTGGTCGGACGTTCACGCAGGATGATGTGCTCAGCGCGCCCTATCATGCCGTGAAAGTCAACGGCGCGCTGTTCCACACCCAAGGCGGGTTGGTGATCAACGCCGAGGCGCGAGTGCTACGCGAGGATGGCACAGCCTTGCCGAACCTGCTGGCAGGTGGGGGCGCGGCGCGCGGTGTCTCGGGAGATTCCAATTACGGCTACCTGTCCGGCAACGGCCTTTTGACGGCAACCAGCTTCGGTCGGTTGGCGGGCATGACCGCCGCGCGGATTGCTGCCGAAAGCTGAAACAGGAGGAGAGCTTGATGAAGAAGGTTATGGTCATCGTACCGTTTGCCATGGGGCAGGATGACATCACCCGCAGGCAAGCGCAGATGGATGCGGTCGATCTCGGCCCAGGCATCGAGTTTCACTATCGATCCGTTCGGATGGGTCCGAAGAACTATTCGAGCCAGCACGACATGGCCCTTGCTGACGTCTCGATCCTCGATGCAGGTCTAGACGCGGAGAAAGACGGCTTCGATGCCATCTGCATCGACACCATGTCCGATAGCGGCATGTCGATGCTCCGCTCGGTGCTCACCATACCGGTTATCGCTCCGGGCCGTCATTCCATGCTGATGGCGCAGATGCTGGGTGACAAGTTCTCCATCCTCATGATGTGGGATCGCTGGAAAATGCTCTACACCAAAACGCTGGGCGAGCTTGGGATGGAGCATAAATGTGCCTCCATGCGATCCATCGGCGTAACGCCTGATAATAAAAGCCTGCTGGCTGGCAAGGAAGACGAGGTGTTCCCGCTTCTGCTGGCTGCCGCGAAAAAATGCGTCGAAGAGGATGGCGCGCAGGTGCTGATCCTGGGATCCACGACCATGCATGAGGCGCATTCCTGGCTGTCTGCCCGCATCGGCGTTCCCGTCATCAATCCCGGACCGCTGACCTACAAGCTGGCATCCATCGCACTCGACCTGAAGCTCACCCACAGCAAGGCGACATGGCCGACGCCCCTATCGCCAAAGCACGACATGATCCGCGCCATCGGCGCTGCCGGAGCGGCCTATCTGGAGAGCAACCAATGATCCGCATTCTCGTCATCGTTCCCTTCGCACTGGATGCCGAGGGTGTGCGCAATCGTCAGGCGCAGTCGCAATATGTACCGCTACCTGCGGATTGGGAACTGACCTATCGCCCCGTCACCTGCGGCCCGACATCCTTCATGTCTCCGCACGACTGGGGGCTGATGGACCTCGCCATCTTCGAGGCCGGGTGCAAGGCGCAGGATGAAGGGTTTGACGCCGTCTGCATCGACACGATGTCGGATAGCGGCATGGTCATGCTCCGCTCCGTCCTCTCCATTCCCGTCATCGGCGCAGGCAAGGCTTCGATGCTCTATGCGCTGACGCTCGGTGGCAAGTTTTCCGTGCTTGCGCAATGGGAGCCAGCGCTGCCACGTTATCGCAAGGCTATCAGAGAATATGGTTTCGACCGCCAATGCGCCTCTGTGCGCAGTTTCGATCAGCCGCCTGATTTCTCGAACTTGCTGGGCGGCAAGGAGGACAGTGTGTTTCCACGGATGCGCGATGTTGCCATGCGCTGTATCGAAGACGATGGTGCAGAGGTCATTTGCCTGGGATCGACAACCATGCATCAGGCCGGAGAGTATCTGGCTGCGAACCTGCCTGTCCCCGTCGTCAATCCCGGACCCCTGACTTACAAGCTGGTCGAGACCTTTCTGGCGCTTGGCCTCACCCACGGCAGGGACGTTTATCCACCGCCTGTCGAACCGAGGCTCGACATGCTGCACGCCATGATGAAAGCTGGAGCTGAAGCAGAAGCGAAGGCCTAAGGCAAGGGGAGTTCCTTGGGCCGTGTCATCAATTGCCGAGCGAGAAATCCTTACCATCTTCTCGCTTCAGCGACACGCGGTATTCATAGCGGTCGGCCCGGTAGAAGATTTCAGCGGCGTAGAACGGCGTGAGCTCGGCGTCGAAAAACAGTCTGTTGACCAGCATCAGCGGCGCGCCGATTGGAATTTCCAGATGTTTGGCAGCGTAATCATCTGCCAGTGTGGCTGTCAGTGTTTGTTCGACCTTCTCGACCACGGCGCCAGCTTTTTGGACAAGGTCAATCATGTTGGTTGTCGCCAAGTCCTGACGTCTGAGCGTCCCTCCGATCTCCGGCAGCAAATAGGCAATGGAGAGGGAGTAGGGTCGACGATCCAGTGAGCGGACGCGCACCGCGCGAACCAGTTGGGTGGTCGGTGCCACTCCCATCTGCTCGCAGATCCGAGGCGGCGCCTCGCCAAGGTCGAGACTGACCGCCTTCAGTCGCGTGCTTTTACCCACCGCGTTGAGATAGCTGAACAGGCCATTGATATTCGACACCACTGCGCGGTTGAGTTTGTTCTCTTTCGAGCGGTCCGTGACATAAGTGCCCCGCCCGCGCGTTCGGGTCACGAGCCCCTCTGCCGTCAACATTTCCATTGCTTTGCGGATCGTAATGCGGCTGACGGAAAAACTTTCAGACAGTTCAGCTTCGCTGGGAACGGCGACTTCGCTGGGGTAGTAACCTTTCAAGATGCGCTCTCGCATGACCGCATAAACCCGATGATAAAGAGGGGTCGGAGAATGAGTGTCGCGCATCAATGGTGACATCCTGACAATGAATAAAACTGCACAAAATAATTGCATACGAGACTGTATGGTGCAAACTAAAAGATTATAACATTATGTCATTTATACCATTTGTAACGAGGCTGATGCCATGAAATCATCGGGCCGACTGCTCCGTTTTTAAGAGTTGCCAACGGGTTCAGGTTGCAGGATGGTAACGATAATGCGGAAATAACACGTTCGGCGTTAGGCATTTAAGCTTTCGCATATATACGTTTCGATAGGGATGTGTATCCTTGGGGCATTGTTATCAGTTGTCGGATGCGAATTTGAAACTAACGGTCATTCTCAAAACGCTGAACGAGGAAAAGCGTATCGGCGCTGCTATCGAAAGCGTCATGGCTGCATTGGTGGGTATTGAGGGCGAAATCATCGTGGCCGATAGCGGGTCGCGCGATAAAACCGTCGAGATCGCATCACAATATCCGGTCATCATCGCCCAGATTGAAGCGCCTGCCAAAGCCAGTTGCGGCATTGGCCCACAACTGGGTTATCAGTACAGCAAGGGTGAGTTCATTTGCCTGATGGACGGCGATATGCTGCTGGATCCGACATTTTTGCCTGCGGCACTTGACTACATGGATAAGAACCCGCGCGTCGCGGGCGTTAGCGGCCATGTCAACGAGGTCAATCTCGATAATCTGGAGTTTACCCGGCGGGTGCAGAGACATGCACCGGAAAACCTGACCGGTGTTCTTGACCGGCTGAATGGGGGTGGCCTTTATCGCCGAGCGGCTATCGAAGCCGTCGGTTATTTTTCAGACCGGAATCTGCACGGTTACGAAGAGTTCGATCTTGGACAGCGCCTTCGGTTGCGTGGGTGGACGCTTTATCGCCTCGACAGGCGGTTCGTGGACCACTTCGGCCATAGCATCAATTCCTATGTGCTGCTCACACGCCGCTGGTCGTCGAAATATCTTCGTGGCGTGGGCGAGCTGTTGCGTGCCGGGTCCGAACAGTCTCGTTTAGGAGATTTGACCAGCGAGCTTTCCGAAATTCGACTGTGGCTGGGTGTCTATGCATGGTGGGTGATCCTGTTGGTCTGCCTTATCGCAGGCTTCTTCAACGGATATGGCTTTATCGTATTTGGGGTTGCACTCGTCGCGCCGGTCGCCTTGATGAGCATCCGGCAACACAGTCTGTCGTTGGGGTTTTATGCCGTCGTCGCTTGGTGTTTCCACGCCGCTGCACTGCCTCTCGGTTTCCTGAGCGCGCGCCAGCCGCCCGAGAGGTGGGTTGAAAGCAAACTTTTGAAGTCGCAATGAAAACACTCGTTCGCGTCAGTCTGATTGCGTGCCTGTCGGTCGGCCAACCAGCCATCGCGGATGATTGGCTCCCGGTTCGCGAACAGTCACTGGAAATTCAGCCGGGCAGCCCACTGGATTTCTCTCGCATGCTTCCGAATGGCACCATCAATGATGCCTCCAGGATCGTGATCAATTCCGCTGGCAAGCTGGCGAAGGCCAACAATACCGAAACACCACAGCGTTTTCTGTGCGCTTCGCTTGCCTGGAGCCCGGCGTCTGGCGGGTTTCCGGATCACGCGATGGCGGATCGGTATGCCGCACAGTTAAAAGTGCACGGCTACAACATCGCCCGTTTCCATTATGTGGATGCAGCTTTGATGGAGGGACGTACGACCGATTTCGATTTCAATCCGCAGGTTCTTGACCGTGTTCACTACCTGATGGCTGCACTGAAACGAAATGGCATCTCCTGGATTCTAGACGGGCTTACCTCTTCCAGAGGTGCTTACGGTGGTTTTGGCGATCGGTGGGAGGTTAAAGGTGATCTGAAACTTGGTGCGCAGATCGACGAGACTGATTTCGGCCACTGGCTTAAATTCCAGGAATTGTTTCTCGCCAAGGTCAATCCTTACACGAGCATGACGCCGGTTCACGATCCGGCACTGGTCGCAATCGTCCCTTTCAACGAGAACGGTCTGGAATTCGATTCCATGATGCAGGAGGCGACGCGGGGAACTGTATTTTCCGAACGTCTCAAGCCATTGTTCAACGAATGGCTTTTGAAAAAATATGGTTCGATGCAAGCGCTCGCTCAAAAATGGGGCCGGTGGGTGATGGAAGGCGACTTGTCCAATCGCTCCATTGCGTTGCCAACCAACCGTTACGAGCGCAGCGAGCGGATGCGTGACCTGCAATCTTTCTTTATCGATGTAGAGCAGGGCGCAACAGTCAAGATGACGAGCGCCCTGCGTCAACTTGGCTTCAAGGGTATCATCTTGCCCTACAACAACTGGCCGACGGTTCAGACAGGCATGACCCGCGCCAGTCAAGACGCAGTAGCGATGAACACCTATCAGGACTGGGTGGATTCCTATGCGCCCGGCACCAGCATTCAGGGCAAAAGTTCGCTGGAGGACGGGCTGCTTTATCTGCGGACAATCGGGCTTGCGCGCTGGCTGGGTCGCCCGTTCTTCGTCACCGAATATGACCATCTCTTCTGGAGCCCGTTCCGATACGAGGCGGGGCTTGCAGCACCCGCATTTGCCGCCATGCAAGGGTGGGACGTGCTGTGTCGGCATGCCCATGGCCCCATCGTTCTCGCCTATGGCGAAGATTTTCCGCATAAGAAGCAGATGCTGCCCTACGCCATTGCGCTCGACCCGGTGGCGCGCGCGGGTGAGACGCTGAGTGCCCTCGTTTTCCGTCGTGGCGACGTAAAATCCTCCTCGCTTCGCATACCGTTTCTCGTCGAAGGGCAATCTGGTCTGCCCGATGGTGTCAACGATATGGAGCCTGAGGCGCTCACGCGGTTGGGATTGATCGGTGCCGTTGGACTTCAGTCATCATCCACAGGTAGCGCTGTCGCTGTCGCATCGTCGCGCGCGGGCCAGACGGCGATGGGCATTGTTGCGAAGTTGAAAGAGCAAGGACTGCTGGCCGGCGCCCACACGGCCGATCTGGACCAAGGCCATGTCTTCAGCGAGACCGGGGAATTGCAGTTGAATGCGCCGGAAAAAAGTATGGCTGTACGATCGCTTCTGACGGAGGCTCTCGCTTTCGATGTGCTGAACACGCCAGTCGATCTCGGTTTTGTGACAGTGCAATCGGCAGATGGAAGAGGACTGTTTTCACTGTCATCGCTTGACGGCTTGCAGCTTGAGAAAAGCCAGAAACAGCTCCTCATTCTCGCGTCTGACGCGCAGAACACCGATATGAGGTTTCGGGATGCGGAAGAGCGAATCATCGACAATTTCGGGCAATTGCCGGTGAAGATCCGCCGCATGCAGATCGCCCTTCGCTTGCGCAATGACAGTGCCTTAACGATCTCCCCCGTCGGGCTTGATGGGCGTGTGTATCCCCCGGTCCTAAATGCCGGTGCAGGTGAAACGATCACGCTGAGCAACGACACGCCTCAGGGACCAACGACCTATTTTCTGGTCGAAACGACGATCAAACAGCCATCATTACCTCAATAGAAATCGTGGACCAGGCGGCTCCAGCTTTCGCCAGCAACACCGCCGATATAGGCCTGACCGCTTTGCATGGCCTGCTTGAACTCAGGCGATCTGGAGGCGGCGGACACGCCTGTGACATGTCGATACCAGATGCCCTTCTGCTTCGATAATGCCGGTATGATCTCAGGCCGAACCTGTGCCGAGGCGAAGGCAAAGCCTGCTTCTTTCAGGGAAGTAAAAACAGTGTCGACGACGGCTTCCTGCTTGCCGGTCTGCCATAACAAATCGAGAATCTGCGCTTCGCCGCCTCTGGCTCGAACAAAAGAGAAAACGCCGTTCACAACGCCATTGCCGTCCTGCACCTGAGCAAGGACCAGGCGACCTTGGCCCAATGCGTCACTGGATGCCTTGATGGTCCAGTCGAGATCTGGCGCGGAGTAGACCGGCGCGACCGTATAGTTCGCCAGGAACTGGTTGGCGTATTGTGCATACATGTCCACATCGACCGGGCTAGCGCTGAACCCGGAGGCTGTCCTGCTTCCACTCATGGACGCTGGGAGAGGTAAGGAGCCCTGGTGGAGGAGTGCTGGATATTTTTGAGAGACGCGCCGCCTGACATAACCGGTGGCCGCGGGCAGGGGCTTGAAAACCTTGTACCAGCGCAAGCTTTGGACCGGCAGTTCGACGCCGCCGATGGCTTTGAGATGAGACACGCTGACGGGTGCGGCGCTATCGGAGAAGCTGATCTGGTTGACCCGGGGGCGCAGTTGAAAGATCAAAGCGGCGATGCTGCGTGGGTTTGCGTCGTCTGCCGCCATGAAGGCGCACGCCAGCCGTGCCGTGACCGGTTCCTCCCCAATTCGGTACGTCATGGGCAAAATAATCAGAACGCTTTTGACGTTTCCGGTCCCATCGACTGACACGATACTCCCATTGTCCGGTGTGTAATTCGGGTGGGAAAACATCAGTTGGGTGAGATAGGTGTTCAATTCGGTTTTGTTCGGCTTCGACCGACCCCGAAACACGGACGCGAAGAGGTCCGCGATTTGCGCGACGTCAGCAGGTTCGGCAGGTCGCACCCTGGTCGCACGTTCCAATGTCATACTGCGACCTCCCGAGCTTCTTTCAACGACCGCGTGACATGAAGCCTCACCACGATCCACGCTGCCAAAACGATGCTGATTTCGATTGCGTAGCCTGCGATGAAAATGCCGTAGGGCGGCCATGCCCATGCCGCGAGGCCAATCACCAATGCGCCAATGCCATTCGAGAGGTTCAATACCCAAGCCCGCGATGCGTGTTCACCGGCAGCGCCGAGCAGATCGACCGCGATGGACCATATCGCGACGAAAACGATGAGCCAGGCCATGATCCGCAAAAACTGCGGCAGAGACACGTATTCGGGTCCGAAAATCAAAGGCATGAACGAAGCGGCGACAAAGATCACGATGGCTGCGATCAAACCCAGAGCAAAGGCAAGGCCCAGAATACGGATGGTCAACCGAAAGGCATTGTGGATGCCCGACATGCTGGCAACGGCGAGACGGGGGTAAACAAGCCGGTTCAGCGCATCGATGGCCATGTAGCTGCTATCGGTAATGCGTCTGGCGACACCATAACTTCCCACGACCTCCGCTCCGGCCACAAAACCCAACACCAGCAAATCGACGTTTTGGCGAATGGCCCTGAAGATGAAGGGCGTGGCAAAGAGCAGTCCAAGCCGAACTTCATCCCTTTCGATAACGAATTTTGGGCGGCCGATGCGCAGGGCGAAACCGGCATAGAGAACGAGTGTCAAGAGATGGGCGCCGAGCTGCCATGTTGCCCAACTCTGGACGGTCGACACCTGGAAGGCGAAGCACGCCAATGCCGCCGTCACGGTGCGGACGAAGGCAAAGCCGACGACGGATGCATTGGCAGCACCATATCGGGAGTGCGCGAGAAAAATACTTTCACCCAGCATGATCAATCGAACGAGGACGACGTTGGTCAACACCAGTTGAAATGTGGTCAGGACGCTTTGCCCGGACGTTTCGCCGAAGCTGATGAACTGCGGCAAAAGCACGGTGCCGAGGACGACCAGAGTGGCTCCGCTGACACATGTCAGAATAAGGTTGTGGCCGAATATCCGTGGGAAGCATTGGGGGTCTTGGGGCACGCGGCGCACGAGGCACTCAGAGGCGCCCAGTCCACACAGATGGACAGCGATGCTGGTAATGGCCATGAAGGAGACGTAGCGGCCAAATTCCTCCGCACCGAACGAACGGGCCAGGATTGCGAATGTGATGAGCTGCGCGGCGTTGGCAATCAACAGGCTCGCTGACGATGCGCTGTAGGACAGCAGCATACTGATCAACCGTGGCTTGTCTTTTTTGTCGCTGCTTATCATCTCGTTCATATCCATGCCGCAAAAACAGATGCGCTGTAAACGATTTATCAGCGGACTCTATGATTTAGTAAGTCTGTATATAAAGAAAATGTTTCGTTTTGATTGATGTAGAGGTTACGGTGAGGCATGTACGAGTACCCAACCGAAAAGCGCACCAGGCCGGTCTTTGACGATCCCGTGCCTCGTGCGACCGTCCATTCGAAGGGTTCGACGCCTGTCGAGCCCATGGTAACAGTTGCGATTTTACTCGCCTGGCTGCGTCGCGGCCTGTTTTTCATCGTTATTTTTGCACTTTTGGGTGGTGCCTTGGCTGTGGGTTTCGGGCTTGCCGTGAAGCCACGCTACACATCCAGCATGGACATTCTGTTGCCGCCGCCGACCGGTCAGGTCGTGCCAAACGAACTCACAACGCCAAACATCCAGAGTGACGCGCAGATACTCGATATTTCGAGCAAGCTGCTTTTGATCACGTCGGGCAATGTGTTGCGGAGGACGGTCGAGCAGCAGAAGCTTCAGAACGTGCCGGAATTCAATTCCGCCGCCGACACGCAAGAAGGTCTGTTCAGCTGGTTGAAAATGCCAAACGCGACGCCATCGGATGATGGCGTTGTTATCGCGATGCGAAACCTTGCCAAGCGCATCAAAGTCGCACGCCAGGGCGGGACCTATCTCGTCTCGATAAGCCTGTGGACGCGTGACGCCGATCGGTCGGTGGCGGTGCTTTCGACACTGGCGCAATCGTTTCGCGAAGAACTCGAGGCGACCCAGACCGATCTCGCAAAGAACGCCAGTGCCGCACTGTCCAATCGTCTGGAAGAACTGAGACTTGCTGCCACACAGGCTGCCAACGACGTGATGCAGTTTCGTCAGGATAACAATCTCCAAAATCTCGGCGGCGGCTCCGTCAATACGCAAAGCGTGTCGCAGCTGAACACGCTGCTGAATGAAGCATCCTCTCGATTATCGGACGTTCAATCGCGTTACAAACGGCTAAGCCAACCGGCAACCGATGGCATCGTGCCTACGGATACGCTGGATTCTCCGACGCTCATTGCGCTGCGCTCGCAATACAGTGTCCTCAAACAGCAGTACGAAGAACTGGCGCTGACCTATGGTACGCGCTACCCAAAACTTGTGACGGCACGCGCGCAGCTTGGAACGCTTCGTGCAGAGATGGCGCGGGAGACAGAACGCTCGCTACAGACCATTCAGGTTGATATGGATCAGGCGGAAAACTCCGTTGCCACCTTGCGCGCCCAACTGGAAAATGCCCAAAAACGTGTGTCCACCGATGATACGGCTCAAGTCCAGCTCCAGGAGCTGGAGCGTAACAGTCAGGCAAAATCTGCCCTCTATGACACCTTTTTGAAACGGGTTGGTGAAACCAGCGAGCAGCAGCAGATCAGTGTCTCCAACCTGCGGATCGTCACAGAACCGGTGCCGCCGGAAAAACGCAGTTGGCCGCCACCAACCGTACTCCTGGCAATTGGCGGCGTTCTGGCGGGGCTGATACTGGGTGTCATTTCCGTTCTGGCAACCCGTCTATTCGTCCTTCTTCGAGACAACAACTGGCGCTACGAACGGGGAAGCTGATGCAAATAGTCTCGGGCCTGAAAGAATACGCCGGTTTTCAAGGCAAGATCAGGTCTTTGGTCTTTATGGGGCTGTTCCTGTTTTTCTGGATCACGACAAATCCCTTTGTGGATCTCACCAGTGTCGAGGTCAGCGGATCGAACGCCACCGGCGGATCCAATCTCTTAAACCAGCTGGTTTTTCTGGTTTTGACTGTCGTCACACTCTATGCAGCCCTGACCCATCCGCTGCGGTCTCGCATCTGTCAGCCGCAGATTCTTGTTATCGCGCTGTTTTCGTGGTTTCTCATCTCGTCCGTTCTTTCGAACTATCCTGTCGACGCGATCAAACGAACCATTCTGGCGATACTGACCTGCCTCAATGCCGGGATGTTTCTGCTGCTTGCGCGTTCGGAACAACAGTTTGCGCGTCTGATGCTCTATGGGACGGCGATTACGCTGGGTATAGCCTATTTCGGTGTTATCTTTCTGCCGATGCTGGCTATCCATCAGCCAACCGAGCTGATCGAGCCAATGAATGCGGGCTTCTGGAGGGGGCAGTATTCCCACAAGAATCTGGCTGCGGCCGTGATGCTTTTGGCTGCGTTTTTCGGGCTCTATTTTCGCAGCGTGGGTTGGAAGAAAAGCGGGCTGGCTGTTGTCATCCTGTCCGTTGTCTTCCTCATCCAGACCGGCGGAAAATCCTCCACTGCCATGTTGCCGCTGATACTTGTTCTCCAGTGGATATTCGAGAAGTTTCGCTGGAGCCGTTGGCCGATTGCGGTCGGTGGCATCGCTGCGTTCAATCTTCTGGCATTGGGGGCCGCACTTTCGGAAGGTTTTCGCGGCCTCATCGCATCACTGGGTGTTGACCCTACCTTCACCAACAGGACCGATATCTGGAAGATTGCATTCGACGCGATCACCCAGTCACCCATTTTTGGCTACGGCTTTCAAGGTTTCTGGCAGACCGCCGACATCACGCAGAGCTCGGCAGGACTTGAGACCTGGGCCGTGAAGGCCTTTAACGGGCACAATGCCTATGTCGATGCCTTGCTGACGACCGGAATTCCCGGCTTCATCCTCACCATAGCCCTCGTTATCTTTGTGCCTTTGCGGGCCGTCGGGCGTCTGGGCAAAGGTTCCAACAGCCCCGCACTGTCGCGCCTTTTTATGCGGGTATGGCTCTATGTGATCTACGCCGGCTGCCTCGAAGTGATCTTCTTTCAAAGCGGTAGCCCGATCTGTTTTTTCATGTTGGTCTCCATATTCGGACTGGAAATGCAATCTCGCATGACCCTCGTCAGCGACAAGAAACCCGTCTGGGAGGGGAAAAATGCCGTTGCTGTCTAAGGCGAGATATGTCGGTGAGCGTATTGCCGAAAGGGCCGTTCGGGCATTGCCCGTGTCGACGCTGAATGTGACATGCCAGCGTCCAATCGTGTCGTTCACCTTTGATGATGTGCCGGACACCGCATATACGGAAGGTGCGCGGATATTGGAAGAAAACGGTGTCCGCGGCACGTTCTACATTGCGGGAAGTCTGATCGGGACCGCAGAACCCGACCGCAACCTGATCTCCGCAGAAGAATGCCGGTCACTTGCCCAATCCGGTCATGAGATCGGCTGCCACACATTCGCGCACAAGCCCGTCAGCACGTTGAGCGGCTCGGAGCTGGCACGCGATCTCAATGGCAATGCCGAGGTTCTCGACGGCTTCGATCACGCAGGAGGGCTCAGGAATTTTGCCTATCCCTATAATCAGGGTTCGCTCCGGCATCGGCATGCTTTTTCCAAGCGCTACGCAACGGCCCGTGCCGGTGGAGATCGCATCAACCGTGGCAAGGTCAATCGGTCCTATCTCTGGGGAATGGAAATCAGGCAGCCGGACGTGGCTGCACGGGCTTTGACCCGTCAGATCGATGCGGTTGTGGCGGAGCCGGGCTGGCTCATTTTCTTCACCCATGACATCAGCAATGACCCGACGCCCTATGGCTGTACGCCCGAGACCTTCTCATCTCTGGTTCGCCATGCCGTCTCAACCGGATGTCTTGTGCTGCCCGTGCGCGACGCCCTCGGTCACATTGGGGAAGTGGGGCCGGGCTGAATGGGACGCACGTTGCTTGCAATCAACAACTATTTCTATCGGCGCGGCGGCGCGGAGGCGATATTTCTCGATCAGATCGAGATGTTTGAGCGGGCCGGCTGGCGCGCAGTGCCGTTTTCGATGCAGCATCCGAACAATCTCCCATCCCCTTGGTCGTCCCATTTCATTCCAGAGATAGAATTCGGTCGTCAATCCGGCCTTTTGACCAAGATCGAGCACAGTCTGGAGGTCATCTATTCTCGCAAAGCCCGGACCCATCTCAGCCGTCTTATCGATCAGGTTCGTCCCGATATCGCCCACGCCCATAACGTTTATCACCATATGTCACCCTCGATTTTCCCTCTCCTGAAGAAACGGGGAGTTCCGACGGTTCTGACGGCCCACGACCTGAAGCTCGCCTGTCCCGCATACAAGATGCTCTCGCCTCAGGGGATCTGTGAAAAGTGCAAGGGCGGCCGCATCCATAATGTCTTGACGAACAGATGCATGAAGGAATCGGTCGCGCTGAGTGGCCTCGTCATGGTTGAAACCGCCGTTCACCGCACGTTCGGGCTTTACCGAAACTACGTCGATCGCATCATCGTGCCGAGCCTGTTCTATCAGGCCAAGCTCATCGAGTGGGGCTGGCCGAGCGAGCAACTCATTCATATCCCGAATTTTGTCGACCAGTCGATCACTGACAATCCTCTTGTGTCGGAAGAGGGAGATTATTTTCTCTTTGCCGGCCGTTTGGCGCCCGAAAAAGGCATCGCGACGTTGATCAGGGCAACCGGCCTTTCAGGGCTACGGCTGCGCATCGCAGGAACCGGACCCGATGAAGCGTCACTTCGTGCACTTGCGCAGGATGTCGGTGCCAATGTCGAGTTCTTAGGCTATTTGACCGGAGGCGCTCTTCACGCTGCTATCGCCGGTGCCAAAGCGCTCGTGCTGCCATCCGAGTGGTACGAAAACGCACCGGTCAGCCTGCTGGAAGCCTATGCTCTCGGACGTCCGGTGATTGGAACAGACATTGGCGGAATACCCGAACTCATCAAAGACGGGGAGACGGGCTTGATCGCGCGATCGCTGGATGCCGAAAACCTCGCCGAGGTTCTGACTACTATGAACAGCCTGCCTAAGCCGGCTCGCCAAGATATGGGCGAGCGTGGCCGAGGCTGGGTCAACAGCGAGTTTTCGCAAGGGGCATATCTGGAACGCACGACGGCACTCTATAGGGACCTTGGCGTTCGCTGACGGTGCGGCCGTCATGGATATCGGCTGATAATCACCGCATCCAGAATATGCATGTCCATGTCGGGACGTTTGAAGTCTTCAGCGAGACCTGACGCCAGTTTCTCCTTCGAATCTTTTGGTATGGATTTGGCCGCGATGACCCTGATGTCGGCCCAGCCGTTACGCTCGAACGCCCTGACATAATCGATCGGTCGCTTTCTGTTCGGCTGGCCTGGAAAAGCGAAGCGAGAATAGAACCGGTTCGAAAATCGGTAGATATTATTGGGATCACGCTGCCGAAGCGCATTCGTGTGGGTCTGGAGATCGACAATATGAAGGCTGATGCAGCCGCTTTGTGCCACTCGCGTTAGTCCGTCAATGGTGGTTTCCACGGCATCGAAATGCTCGAATGCCGCACAACTGAGGATGAGATCGAACTTTTTGCCTTTGCTGAGGGCGGGTATATCGAATGCGGGGTCCACATCGTATTGGAGGCCTGAAGGGTCTTTCAGGGTCTGGAGCGCGACCTCAACATCCTCTGTCTGCAACTCGCAAGGGTAACGCGCGATGGCTTCGAGACGGAACTCCTGCGTTTCATCGGCTGCCAGTCTGAAGGCATCGACCGCCGTGTAGGATTTAGCCCCATGTGCCAGAAGCAAGGCGCCCGTCGCCAGAGATGATCCCGGTCCTAACTCAAGGACCGAGCGTTCCCTCACGGAAACATCGGGTGGCAAAAACTTCAACCAGGACTGAATGACGTCGTGGACGTAGGCGATCCGCGCGTTTCTGTCGTCTGCCCTGACTGTGTTCGGTTTTCGGTAGCCCATCAATTTGTGCTTGGTCCAGACGCCAATCAAAATGGCTGCGCCAATCAGCTTAAATAGACTATTTCGTAAGACAATCGGCATTTCCGCCTCATCCGCCATTGCGTTCGTTCAGGTTCGACATTGACGCATGAGTTCTGCATGCAACGTCAACTCCGAACAGTCTTAGAGATGAATTAGTTATTTTAGAATTCACTACTTTAAATTAAATTTCATGTCATGGTTGACTTGGTCTGGTCGAGAGGTGTGGTTTGATGCATTCGCCTGATAATTCTGCACTGAGCAAAGCATTGTCGACTGCAGCCGTCGCCCAACTCGGTGGACAACGAAAAACGAGCCGTCGCTACGAGAACATCGATGCTCTCAGAGCAATAGCGGCTCTCTCCGTCGTCATCCAACATTTCTTCGGGGACAGTCTGCGTGAGGCGACGCACCATGATGGCATCGCGTTTCGGATCGCTGCAGCCAGTATTGCTCATTTTGATGCCGGGCGCTTCGGCGTTGTCTTGTTCTTTTTGATCAGCGGCTTTGTCGTGCCCTTCAGCATAAGGGGCAGCCATCCGCTCCACCGATTCGCAGTCTCGCGTTTTTTTCGTCTTTTTCCCGCAATGTGGTTGGCGCTGTTTTTCCTTTGGATTGCCTCGGCGATGCACGGCCAAATTCCTCCCGTGTCGACATTGATCGCGAATATGACGATGATGCCCTCTTTATTTCGACAGCCTTGGATGTCAGGCGCCTATTGGACACTGACGATCGAGATCGTGTTTTACGTTCTGTCGGCCGGTCTGTTCGCACTCGGTATTCTTTACCGTCCTCTTGTCATTGCATCCTTCGCAATTCTGCTCGCCTCGGCCACGGCCGCTCCTATTTTCCTTCGGGCAGGCGGATGGGTGTTGCCCGTGCAGTACATTAGTTTGCACGTCTCTTTTCTTTATCTTGGTCTGTTGTTGCGCATGGCGCTTGTGGACAATCTTGCGGGTGCGTGGATCGGGGCCACCTGCGTCTTGCTCATCCAGACCATCGTGCTTCTCAGCATCGGCGACTTTTCGCTCTCCCGGCAGGATGGCTTTTTTCTTGTTGCGAAATTTCCCATTCTCGCAAGCTATTTCGCAGCACTATGCGCCTTTGTATTTTCGGTGAGAACAGAGCTTCCCCAACATCCGTTTCTCTCGTGGCTGGGTGCGCTCAGTTACTCGATCTACCTTTTTCACGGGATTGTCGCGCTCATGGTTTTTTCACTCCTTCCACTCACAGGCACGGGGGCTGATCTGTTGACTGCGCTCGCCTGGCTAGGTCTCACGCTCGCCCTGTCAGTGTTCGTCTATGAGTATTTGGAGAAGCCAATGATCAACCTTGGGTATAGGTTTCTCAGGCGAGAAAACAACGCGGAATCGAAGATTTCGGTCTAGTGTTCGGATTTGTGCAGCCCCGCCGTTTACTATACCTGCGGGATCAATCTTGTGTTTGTCAGAACCTACTAGCCTATTCCAGATTTTAAGTTATTATATCCTAATGTTCTAATGTGAACTAGGAGCGGGCTATGGATCATGTTGAGACACTGGAGCGACGACCTGCATTTGAGGCGACGAGCCTGGCGTATTCGGAAGACAATGCCAACTTCCTGGATTCCATGCGTATCTGCATGATCGGACTGCGGGGTATTCCCAATGTCCAGGGCGGCGTTGAAACCCACGTCGAGCAACTCGTGTCGAATCTGGTTGATCTGGGTGCGGATGTCCATGTCTTTGCGCGCAAGAACTACGTCGCCGACACGAAGGCCTATGTGTGGCGCGGCATCACCGTGCATCCCTTGTGGGCACCCCGCAGCGCGCGGCTGGAGGCGATCTTCCATACGGCATTTGCTCTTTTTAAAGCACGGCTCCTGAACCCGGATATTGTCCACATCCATGCCGTTGGCCCATCTCTGGTCGCGCCGCTGGCCCGGCTTCTGGGTTTGCGTGTGGTTTTCACGCATCATGGCTATGATTACGACCGTGAGAAGTGGAACCCCATCGAGAAACGAATTCTGCAACTGGGCGAGTGGGCAGGAATGCGCTTTTCTCACGCGCGCATCGCGATTGCAAAGCACATTGCCGAGCGCATGCAACAGAACTTTCATTCGCCGGTCCACTTCATTCCAAATGGCGTGAAGGTGGACACCAAGAACCTGGAAGACGGCATACTGGAAGAGTTCGGGTTGAAAAAAGGTCGATACGTCCTCCTCGTTGCTCGCTTGGTTGCGGAAAAACGCCAGCTCGATCTCATCGATGCTTTCGGCCGGACGAAACTGAAAGACATCAAGCTTGTCTTGGTGGGCGGGGGAGATGCGGACAGTAGCTATGTCACTGAACTGCATGCTCGTGCGAAAACCAATCAGAACGTCGTTCTGACAGGCGTCCAGTCTGGCAAGAAGCTCGCAAGCCTCTTTGCCAATGCTGGCCTCTTCGTTCTTCCATCGAGCCATGAGGGTATGCCAATTGCTCTCTTGGAAGCCATGGCGCATGGCCTGCCGGTGCTGGCGAGCGATATAGAAGCAAACCTTGCTCTCGCTCTCGAAGATAGTTGCTACTTCCCGCTCGGCGATATCTCCGCGTTATCCGCAGCCCTCCAGAGCAAGATCGACAGTGCATCGACGGCCACCGTTCGACAGAACGGCTCCAAGGTTATGGCAAAGTATGATTGGCGGGCCATCGGTATGAGGACCGCAGAAATCTACCGATCGATTTCAAAGACGGCCCCAGCCAGATCATATCGCCAACCGAAGCGAAACATTGCCCCTATAGCGCGCTAACGTGGGAAGCGGGCAAATCCTTTTGCCAGTATAGCGCCTGTCGGTCGGCCGGTCGGAGATCCGCCTGCCTGTTCAAGCGTGATTTCGTAGAGTTGGTCGCCGCGCGGGGCGGGCAAGGCCGGTCCGGTGAGCTTGGTCGAACGAACACCCTCAAGCAACCCAAGCGAAACAGGTCCCATCTCCTGAGAGGGAAGGGTCCAAACCTGGATCGATTTTTCCTTGGGCACGTTGAAGTCCGCCAGGAGTCTAACCGTTGCATTGTCGTTTCCGAAGTCTTCCACGACCGCTTGCACGTCCCCGGCTTCGTTGAGGAGAACTGCGACAACCATGGGGTCTACCGAACGCATCAGGCTGAAGGTCAACCCGACGGCGAGCAGCAAACTCGCCGCAATGGCCGATACTGCGGTCACGCGCCATAGACCCGACCGGTTATCGTTGGCGACAGGGGTCTCCCCGCTTGGTCTTGATGACTGTGGAGAGTGCCGTTGAGGCGGAAGATGAGTTTCGATGCGTTGCCAAAGGCTGTCATCGACGTCGAGCGGTTCCATACCGGTGTCCAATGGAAGAAACCGCTCACGACTGGCGTCGATTGCTGCCCGCAATTGTTCGTTCTCTTCCATCTCGATTTCAATTCTGGCCGCCTCTGCATCATCCATCAGGCCCAAAACATATTCATCGGCGATGTCGGCAATGTTGTCTTGCGCCGCTCTCATGCCATGCACTCCCTCAGCGTCGACAGTCCGCGGCGAATCCAGGATTTGACCGTGCCAAGTGGCATCTGTAATCGACCAGCGATTTCACCATGCGTGTAGCCGTTGATGTAGGCCATCAGGATACCGCGCCGCTTGGTCTCGTCCAGATTGCTCAAACAATCGTAAAGGCGCGAATTCCGATCCAGCTTCTGCCACACGGCAATAATCTCATCAGCCTGATCGCTCTCTTTCATCGATTCGATCTCTGCGACCGTGTGTTCACGCTTGCCGTCGCGAAGAAGGTTGAGGGCTCTGTTGCGAACAATCGCGTAAATCCAACCGCGTGCAGATCCTCGGTCGGCGCTGTACTGGTGCGCGTGGGTCCAGATTCGAATGAAGGCCTCCTGCACGACCTCTTCAGCCAAATCGCGTCGACGCACAATGCGTTGCGCCACGGCAGTCAATTGGCCTGCCTCACGATCAAAAATGCGCCGAAGCGCGCTCTTGTCGCCCTTGGCACATGCTGAAAGAGCAATGTTCAGATCATCATGCGCAACGCCCATCGGCATCCTGTCCTTTTCAACGTCCTAATCGCGACTAGCATCGCATATGATTCCACTACCCGCAGACGGAATATTTGGATGCAGCAAAAAATAATTTAACCGACTGCATCCAAAACAACTGGTTGGCGTGTCTTAGCCTACAGAAGCATCCAAAGCCGAGTGCGGGATGACTTCCAAACGGAAAAACGTACGGGAGAAAGATATGAACACCATTCGCCTCGCTCTGATCGCGTCCACTGTATTCGTAACAGCCGCTGGAACAAGCATCGCTGCTCCTGTCCTGGGGCTGACAGGTGACAAAACGCTCGTCATGTTCGACACACAAAAGCCAAGTGTCAGTAAAACAATGGATGTTACCGGCGTCGATAAACTTGTTGGTATCGATTTCCGACCTTCAAACAAGACCGTCATCGGGGTGACACCGGACTTCCGGATCGTTTCCATCAATCTCGAGACAGGTGCCGCAACCGATATCGCCAAGATGGACAAGACGCTGACAATCACGCAAGCGCCCTTGGTCGTCGATTTCAACCCGATGGCTGACCGCCTCCGCTTCATGAGTGGCACCACGAACCACCGTGTTCATCCTGACACTGGTGCTGTCACTGTCGATGGTACGCTCGCCTTCGAAGGGACTGATATGCACAAGGGTGAGACGCCCAATATCGTCGCTGCCGCCTATACGAACTCAATCGGCAAGCCTGAAAAAACAGCGATGTACAACATCGACGCCACCATTGGCGCTTTGATCCAGCAGACCAAGCCGAACGATGGCACATTGAAGTCTATCGGCAAGCTCGGCTTGAAGGAAATGCCAGCGACCTACGCCTTCGACATTCAAGGTATGGAAGGCGGCAAGAACACCGCATATCTGGCAGCAGGCAAAATGTTGTACACCGTCAATCTCGAAACCGGGGCGGCCACCGAAGTGGGCGCTATCGCCGGTAGTGAGGCCGAAATCCGCGATATCGCCGTTCTGCCCGCTATGTAAGCAGCGGCTGGAATTGGAATAGACGGGTGGCCCCGATGGTGTGCGGGGCCATTTCTATGGCGTGGAGCGCCCGGAAATGCGCTCTTCAGCTAAGACACCTTTGCTTTTCTCAAACGTGCAGGCGATCAAAGACCAACCTGCCGAACCGATGATAAATCGACATGACACCGAAGCGTCAGGCAGACGAACGGCAAAACAGTCGGCATCGTTACGCCGCCGCGTGGAATACAGGGCTCCCAGCGATCCATGTCGACTTCATGGAGAGATCGCGGTTCAAGATTACGAAATCCGCATCATATCCCGCCAGAAGGCTGCCTTTTGTCTCTGCCTTGATGGCCTGTGCGGGGTACATCGACGCCATGCGCAGGGCTTCCTCCAACGGAAGGCCAATGCGTTCGTGAGCAAAACGGATGCAGGAGAGCATGTCGATATCGGCGCCTGCAAGCGTTCCATCCGCAAGGGTCAATCGCCCGTCTTTCCGGTAAACATGTCGTCCGTTCAGTTCCAGCCCAGTGTCATCGGTGCCGATGGTCGACATGGCATCGGTCACGAGAAAAATGCGACCAGGCTGATTTTTTGCTTTCAGCGCTAGAGCCATCGAGACCGGATCGACGTGGAAGCCATCGGCAATCATGCCGCAATGAAACCTGTTGTCATGGAGCCCGGCGCCAACAAGACCAGGTTCACGGTTGCCAAGCTGGCTCATGGCGTTGAAAAGATGGGTCACCATCGAAGCGCCTGCGTCAGCGTAATGTGCGGCCGTCACGTATGTCGCATCGCTATGCCCGAGGCTGACAATGATGCCCGCCTGAGCGAGCGATGTGACCTGCGCTGTGCTTACGCTTTCCGGGGCTATGGTCGTCAGAATATGGGAAAGTCTCTGCTTACAGCTCAGAAGCAGGTGCAGGTCTTTTTCTTCCATCGGTCGGATCAATGCCGGATCATGCGTACCTTTGCGAGCCGAAGACAGATGCGGACCTTCAAGATGGAGACCGAGGAACCCCGGCACGTCGGTTTCCTGCGCCGCTATCCCAGCTTCAACCGCTTTCACGGTGATGTCAGGACTATCCGTGATCAGTGTCACCATCAGGGCAGTCGTGCCGAACCTGGCGTGCGCTGCGCAAATCCGGGTGATGCCATCCACATCTGGCCGGTTGTTGAACATCACGCCGCCGCCGCCATTGACCTGAACATCGACGAAGCCCGGCACGATGAGCAGTCCAGTTGCGTCGATGGTTTCGGCATCGTCATGAGCGGATGCCGAGATGGCGGTGACTTTCCCATGCTGGACAACAAGTGATTTGCCGTCGTGCCACATCTCGCCGTCGAAGATGCGCGCGCCGCTGATGATCTTGGCATCGGTCATCGTGTCTGCGTTACCTTGTTCAGAGCAACGGGCGCATCGGGATTGAAGCCACGCGCGCGCGACAGCGCTTCGATGAAGCCGTAGAAGGGTGCGATCAGCAGAAGCGCGTCGGTGAGCGGGTGGTTGGTTTCGACGAAGGGCAAGGCTGTGGCCGATGTCGCTTTGGCTGACGTGAGGAAAACATTCGCGCCTTTTGCCGCAAGACCGTTGGCTGTTTCAGCAACCGATGCTTCGGCACGATCACGTGCCGCAAAAGCAATGATTGGAAACCGTGGTGCGACCAACGAAACCGGGCCATGCATGACCTCGGCCGACGAGTAGGCCTCAGCGTGAAGTTCACATGTTTCCTTGCATTTCAGGGCTGCTTCGGACGCAATGGCAAGGGCAGGGCCACGGCCAAGCATGTAGAGAGAATCTTCGCCCTTGATAGCCTGGGCGATTTCGCTCCAGTCAAGTTCGATGGCTTTTGCAAAGTTTGCGGGCAGTGCCGCGATGGCTTTGACCAAAAGTTGGTCTTCCGTTGCTGCCGCAAGAATGGATAGGCCCGCGACAATGGAATTCACAAAGGATTTCGTCGCGGCGACAGCTTTTTCTGGCCCGGCCTGAATGTCGATAGCCTGCGTGGAGGCGTCTGCCAACGGTGAGGAGAGTGTATTGACCAGGGCAAAGGTGAGCGCGCCGCCACGCTTTACATTGCGGGCAAGTGCAACAATATCCGGGCTTTTGCCGGATTGGGAAATCGCTAGTGCCGCAGCCCGTTCCAGCTTAAGAGGTGCATCGTAGATGGAGGCAAGCGACGGCCCCAGCGATGCGACGGGCAGGCCAGTCTGGAGTTCAATGGCGTATTTCATAAAATGTGCGGCGTGGTCCGAAGAGCCACGAGCGATGGTCACGATCACCGCCGGATCTTGTGCTTTCAGATTGCGTCCTGCCTCCTCCAGCATTGGCAAAGATGTTTCCAACAGCCGGGCAACGGCATCTGGAATCTCATCAATTTCCTGTCGCATTAAAGTCGTCATGTCACAGTCTTCCTGATTGTATGGTTACTCTGAACCCATGGTCAGTTCGGCAACCAGATCATAGGCATCGCTCCGATACAGTGCCTTGGAAACCTCCATGATGCGTCCGCTTTCCAGATAGGCCATGCGCTGAACAGACAAAGCCGCAGAGCCGGGCGGCACGCCCAAAAGTACGGTCTCGTCATCGGTCAGATTGCGCGCAGAAATGCGCTGGATGGCACGGATGGGCCGTATGCCACTTTTTTTCAATACCATGTAAAGGGAGTTTTCGACCGATTGCGGGTCTTTGAGAATATCGTCCGGGAGGCTCGTGACCTCCAGCGCAATCGGCTGCTCGTTGGCAAGGCGTAACCGGGTCAACCGGGCCACCTGTGACGAGGACGACAGGCCGAGCGCCATTCGTTCGTCAGGAGTTGGATAATACAGACCCCTGTCCAGCCAACGGGTGCTGGCGGTCATGCCTCTGCGGCGCATGTCTTCTGTAAATGACGTCAGCCGTGTCAGCGGTTGCTGCATGCGGGCTAGAGGCTTGACGACGAAGGTGCCGGAACCGTGACGACGGACGAGAAGACCGTCACGCGCCAGATCGTCTATCGCTTTGCGAACAGTGACGCGGCTGACCGCCGCTTCCTCTGCCATGTCCCGTTCCGGTGGTAGGGCATCGCCATGCTTCAGTCGTCCTGCCTGTATGGCATCCTCAATGGCCTGTCGCAGCTTGAGGTAAAGCGGCCCACCTGATGCTGACTGTAACCGGTCAAGCTCCAGAACATCCGCCATAAATACCTCTCCAAGATTTTTTCGCTCGTGCTTTTATCAATTCTGCCTCGCTTTTGGCTATAGCACAGACCGGTCGATGAGCAATACCAAAATCAAACCACATGCGCGTCTAACGAGAAATTCCAGTTCGGCCCCCTTCGTTAAGAGCCTGATTTTATCAGCGTTCTCGTGGATTGACTCGCATTTCCTAATTAATTCTAAATTGCTGGGACGATTGGTATAGACGGGTGGCATTTTTTTGGTATTGTTTTGGTGCTGGTTCGAAATATGCTCTTTTTCGAAGTCTGGGCATCGGATCAATATTTTTTTAGAAGGGGCTTTCATAACGCGACGAAGTTTGCCAATTTCTGAAAATAAATTTCAGAAATGAAAGCGCTCAACGCAAATAACGTAGCCTTCAGAAGAAATGGCGCGTAATTTGCGAAAAAGAATTACGGGAACAAAAAACAGGGAACGATAAGATCATGAAAGTGGGAATCGTCGGGCTTGGATTTCGTCTGGGATATCTCGGTTACGTTTTCAGTGAAATCGACAAGGATTTCGAGATCGTTGGATATGTCGACCCTGCGCCGGCCGGATTGCCCGGCTTGCAGGAGAAAGGCATTTCCGTCGGCACGGCGTACGAAACGCCGCAGGCGCTTTTCGACAATGAAGAGTTCGATCTTTTGATGATCGGTTCACCCAACCACATGCATCTCGATCACATCCGGCAGGGACTTGAGGCGGGATATACGATATTCACCGAAAAGCCGATTGTGGTCAGCATCGAAGAAAGCTTTGAGCTGGCCCGGCTGCTCAACATCCATGGCCACGAGCGACTGATGGTCGGTCTCGTCCTGCGGTACTCGCCACTCTACCGCGATCTGCGGCAGGCGCAGGCAGACGGCAAGCTGGGCGAGGTGGTTTCCATCGAGGCATCGGAACATATTCCGCCCTATCATGGTGCGTTTTTCATGCGCGACTGGCGGCGTTATGAGCATTATTCCGGCTCCTTCATGCTGGAAAAATGCTGCCACGATCTGGACTTGTACAATGGGGTCGTCGGCGCACGTCCGCGCTACGTCTCCAGCTTTGGTGGACGCAAAAGCTTCACGCTGGCTAATGCCCCGCAAAATGACGGCATCAACGATATGGAAGTCTACCATCGCAAGCCGAGCGGCTGGATGGGGTCCGACAAGGTTTTCGACAGCGATGGCGACATTATCGATTATCAGACGGCTATCGTGGAATATGAGAACGGCGCGTCGTTGGCGTTCCATACCAATCTGAACGTGCCAGACGACTTTCGTCGCTTCTGCGTGATGGGTGCCAAGGGTATGGCCGAGGGCGATTTTGTTCGCGGTTTCCTCAATGTGCACAATGCCCGCACCAATGAGAAGACCGTCTCAAACACTTACTCGGCCTCCAATTTGTCGCAGCACTACGGCGCGGATGAGCAAATGGCAGCCGATGTCATCGCTCACGTGGTGTCGGGAGTACCGCTGCCGGTTTCGGCTCTGGATGCCATTGAGGCCGGTATTTTGGCGCTGGCCATGGACGAGGCACGGCGCGGCCGCAAGGTCATTGACCTGCAATCTGTTTGGGAAACGTATGACGCCGCCCTGCACGGGTCCGTGTCTGCCGCTCCAGATGCAAAAACAGCGTGAGGGAGGCGACGGTGGACGCAAAACGCAGCACAGTCATCTTCGCCTGGCTCCTTCTTCTCCCCGCCATTCTCTATATCACGGTCATCGTCGCCTATCCCTTGGTTGATACGTTCATTCTGTCCTTCACCGATGCTTCGTTGAAGCGGACAACGGAATGGGTGGGATGGGCCAATTATACCAAGATTTTCAACGCGACTTTCGCAGAAGTTATTCTACGCACCTTCATTTGGACCTTCTTCTCCGTTTCGTTCAAAATGATCATCGGAATTTTCGGTGCCTGCATGCTGAATGCAGCCGTTCCCGGAAGAACGATTTTCCGTATGCTGACCATGCCTCCATGGATCGTGCCGATGGCGATTGGCATCTTCATGTGGGGCTGGATGTATAATGGCCAGTTCGGCATGATCTCCGGAATGCTGCAGCGTTTTGGTCTCGTGGATGGGCCGATTGCTTTCCTCGCAAACGGCTCCACAGCTTTCTGGGCAACCATCATCACCGATGTGTGGATCGGTGTGCCATTGGTAACGCTCTATATGCTGGCCGCGATGCAATCCATTCCGCAGGATCTGTATGAGGCTGCATGGACCGACGGCGCAGGGCGTTTTTACCGCTTCCGTCGCATCACGCTGCCGCTTCTGGTCCCTTCGGTGATCACCATGTCGATGCTGTCGTTGATTGCCACATTCAATTCCTTCGACATCATCTGGATTCTGACCCGTGGTGGACCGAGCGGCGAGACGACGACGATGATCATCGACACTTATCGCACTGCCATCGGCTCTAATAAATATGGTGAGGGTGCTGCCCGAGCGGTCCTGATCTGCATATTCCTGTCGATCTTCTGCGTCTGCTACTTCCGCGTAACCAGCCGCCTATCTGCCGGAGACAAGCGATGAGACAACCACCTGCTTTGATCAATCGCTACAGCTGGTACGAACTGATCGGCATCTATGCCGGGATCGCCGTGTTCCTGATTTTCATTCTATCGCCTTTCGTGGAAGGCTTTCTGGTATCATTGAAGCCGCTTAGCCAGCTGTTTTCCTCACCTTACCGTTTCATTCCAGAAAACGGTTCGTTCGAGGCCTACCGCACCATGTGGATCAGAATTCCCGGTTTCGCGCGCTATATCTTCAACTCTTTCCTGATTTCGATCGTGGTCACAACCGTTGTGCTGATCCTGGTCGTCCCGGCGTCCTATGCGCTGGCACGGTTCGAGTTCAAAGGCTCAGGAACGCTTTTAGGGGCATTTCTCGCGGTCAACATGTTCTCAGGCGCCGTTCTTTTGATTCCGCTGTTTCGCTTGATGCGCTCGCTGGGCGTTTTGAACACCTACTTTGCCATGATCGTGCCGGGTGTCGCATTTCTCATTCCGTCGGCTATCTGGCTGCTGCGAACCTACATGATGCGCATTCCAAGGGAACTGGATGAGGCGGCGTTCGTGGACGGTGCAAGCCATCTCTATACCTTGCGACGCGTCATCGTGCCGATCGCGATGCCGGGTATCATGGTCGTTGCAATCACCACCTTCATCGGGTCTTACGCGCAGCAGTTCATCTTCGCGCTGACCTTCAATTCGAAAACGGAATATGCGCCTCTGCCGGTCGGTCTGTTTGCATATTTCGGCAAACAGGAAGTGATCTGGAACGAATTGATGGCGGCAAGCTTCGTCGGCATTGCGCCAGCAACCATCGTGATCTTCTTTCTTCAACGCTATCTCGTCAGCGGCCTGACCGCGGGCGCGGTGAAACAATAAGCCAACCACCAGAGAAAACGGGAGCTAAAACGTGACAGTTCATCTCAAAACCGGGCTTTTCGCCCTGGCCATGCTCGGCTCCACCGCGCTTGGCGCCATGACTGCAAATGCTGCGGATCAAGAAATCAGCTGGATCTATTGCGGCGACAAGATTGACCCGGTGCATGAAAAATACATCAAGGAATGGGAAGGCAAGAACCTCGGATGGAAGGTCGCTCCGGAAGTGGTCGGCTGGGAACAGTGCCAGGATAAAGCAACAACGCTTGCCGCCGCCGGCACCCCTGTCGCCATGGCTTATGTCGGTTCGCGCACACTGAAGGAATTTGCCGAGAACGACCTCATCGTTCCCGTGCCGATGACGGCTGACGAAAAGAAGGGCTACTATCCATTCATTCCCGATACGGTCACCTTCGATGACCAGCAGTGGGGCGTGCCCGTCGCCTTCTCGACGAAGGCCCTTTACTGGAACAAGGACCTGTTCAAGCAGGCCGGTCTCGATCCTGAGAAGCCACCGACAACCTGGGCTGAAGAGATTGAATACGCCAAGATCATCAAGGAAAAGACAGGGATTGCCGGGTACGGCATGCCTGCCAAGACCTTCGATAACACCATGCACCAGTTCCTGCATTGGGTTTATACCAACAATGGCAAGGTGACCGATGCCGAAGGCAATGTGACGCTTGACAGCCCGGAAATTCTGGCAGCCTTGCAGGCCTACAAGGACATCACGCCTTACTCTGTCGAAGGGGCAACGGCCTACGAACAGAACGAAATCCGTGCCATCTTCCTCGATGGCAAGGCCGGCATGATCCAGAACAGCACCGGTGCCGCTTACCGCCTGCTCAATACCAAGATCAACTGGGGTGTGACGACGCTCCCGCTTGGTCCATCGGCAAAGGGTCCGGGCACGCTGCTCATCACCGATAGCCTTGCTATCTTCAAGGGCTCGGGCGTTGAGGAGAAGGCCATCGAATTTGCAAAGTTCATCACGTCTCCCGGTCCGCAGGAAGAATATGAACTGACAACGGATTCCGGCCTCACGCCACTGCGTCCATCTGCCAAGGTCGATCAGCTGGTCAAGGACAAGCCGTACTGGAAGCCATTCATCGACGGCATCGCGTTCGGTGGTCCTGAGCCCCTGTTCAAGGATTACAAGGGTTTCCAGAATGCCATGATCGAAATGGTGCAGTCTGTCGTGACATCCAAGGCAACGCCTGAGGAAGCCTTGAAAAAGGCTGCAGCCGAAGTCGAACAGTACAAATAAGCAGATATCTCGACAGCCGCGAGCCTTGTGCCCGCGGCTGTCTCCACCACAATTACAACAGCAGCTTCGGCTGGTGCGGGGAAGACAGGTTTTGGGTCAGCTCTCTCTCAACAACGTCCGCAAATCTTACGGGCACTTCGAAGTCATCAAGGGTGTGCAACTTGAAATCGAGGATGGCGAATTTGTCGTCTTCGTCGGACCGTCCGGCTGTGGCAAATCCACGCTTCTGCGCATGATTGCAGGCCTTGAGGATATTACTGCTGGCGAGGTGGTGATCGATGGAGTGAAGGTCAACGATCTCGCACCCGTCAAGCGCGGCATTGCCATGGTGTTCCAGTCCTATGCGCTCTATCCGCACATGACCGTGTTCGAAAATATCGCTTTTCCGTTGCGAGTCGAGAAGATGGAGGAGGCGAAGCTCAAGGAGAAGGTCGAAAGCGTTGCAAAGATCCTGCAACTGGATCAGCGTCTTCAGCAACGTCCGGGCATGTTGTCGGGCGGCCAGCGCCAGCGCGTCGCCATCGGTCGTGCCATTGTGCGGGAGCCGGAAATCTTTCTGTTCGATGAGCCGCTTTCGAACCTCGACGCGGCCCTGCGCTCCGATATGCGGATCGAGTTGACCAACCTTCACCGGACGTTGCAAGCAACAATGATCTATGTGACGCACGACCAAGTGGAGGCCATGACCATGGCTGACCGCATCGTGGTGCTCAATGCCGGTGAGATTGCGCAAGTGGGCGCGCCGCTGGAGCTCTATCACAAGCCGGCCAATCTGTTTGTTGCCGGCTTTATCGGCAATCCCAAAATGAATTTCCTGCCGGTCATCTGCAAGGCCGTTGGCGCGGAGGGTATCAAGGTCGAGTATGATGGTCAGACGATCACTGTTCCGGTCGAACCGCGTGCCGGTCTCGAGGGCGCAAGCTTGACGCTCGGGATCCGGCCTGAACACACAGCCATCGGCGCTGGCGACCTCAACATTCGCGTTGTGCCGAACGTCATTGAACGGCTTGGGATCAACACGATCGCCTATGGTATGGCGCCAACGGGTGAGAACTACTGCGCTTTATTGTCGGGTGCAGCGCCTGTTGCAATCGAAGAACCGATCATGACCGGCATCAAGGCATCCGACTGCCATCTGTTTGATGAAAGTGGCGCCGCATTCGAGCGACGGGTGGATATGTCTGCAATTGCGCTCGGACAATAAAGGCGGGATCATCCCCGCCACCATCTTCCTGCGATTACCAAACCAGCCCGCGCGCCGCGACCGGTTCGACGCGGGTGACAACGCCGTTGCGGTGAAAGGTCATCACATCCTGAAGGTTGGAGACGACGCAGGTGTGGTTGGGGATGATGCGGATCTTTTCGCCGATCTCAGGTCGCTTGCCGGTAGATCTCGACAGATCCACGGTGCCGTGTTCTTCGGACAGGCCGGTTATGACGGCTTCGGGATATTCGAGGATCAGCCCGTAATCGGAAAAGCCCAGAAGATCTGACGTCAGCGCCTTTGAGCCTGCGTCCAGAATGGCGCGGTCTGGCGTCGGTCGGGAGACAACCGTCGCCAGAATGGTCATGGCGCAATCGTCAACCGAGCAATGACCTGCACGCACCATGGATCGATCATTATAAACATATGTTCCGGCCCGGTGCTCCGTTGCGGATGGCACGAGGTGCGCATCGAACAGGCTCGGCGAGCCGCCATTGGTGACGATCGCGCATTCGACACCGTCTGCCTTCAGTCGTGCAACTGTCGATGCTAGGAATGCTTCGACGGCTTCGGCGCTGTCCGGTTTGGGGTATGTCATCAGGCCCCCGAAATCGAGCCCATCAGATGCGGCGATATGCAATGCCAGCGCCGCCGCCTCCTGCGGGGTCTGAACACCACAACGGCCACCGCCGGTGTCACATTCGACGAGAACCATCAGCGGGCGATCTGGAGAAAACCGACGCGCAAGGCCTTCAACGGTCGCTGCGCTATCCGCCACAACCTTCAGGCCGCTTATGCGTGTGTTGAGCGCGTAGAGACGATCCAGCTTCTCCGGCCCGATAATATTAAAGGTGATCAGGATATCTTCAAAACCGGCATCGGCGAAAACCTCCGCTTCCGTCACCTTTTGGCAGTTGATTCCCTTGGCACCGGCCTTGACCTGCAAAGCTGCGATCGCTGGGATCTTGTGCGTTTTGATGTGTGGACGAAAAGCCAAGCCATGACGGTCCATATAGGACTGAACCCGGTGGATATTGGTCTCCATCCTATCCTCATCGACCAGCGCCAGCGGGGTCGAGAGAGCTTGAATGAGATCACCGGGATTTGCGAATGGAAGGGTCATATCAAAAAGCCTCGTCGCCATGGGGATTATTGACCATCGGCCATATATCACGCGGCGCATGTTGATAGGGCGTCGTTGCGGGATTGTTGGGGTAGGGCGTGCCTGCCGAGCAGTAAATGATATCCGACGCGATCTTCGAAAAGGCCGCATAAAAATGGTTGGTTGATTTGATGACCAGAATTTTCTTCGACGTCGGGTCGATGCCCATGGCCGAAAAGAGCGATGGATCGTAGCTCTGGGCGCGAATCGAGTTCAGGATGATATCGATACCGTTCAGACGAATATGCGCTGAATCACCAAAGGGTGCGATGCTTTCCCCGAAACGCATTTCCGCACCGCGCACCAGACGGATGATCGTCACGCGACCATCAATGGGATTGCCGGTGCCAGGGGCGGATTTTGCGCCGAAGCGCAATGGAATTTCCGCACCTTCGCCAGCAGCCATGCAGATTTGAACGGCAATCGGGTCCCAGATGGTGCCGATGGCAGCATCGGTTACAGCTTGAGCAAAGAGCTCAGCGAGTACGACCGTCGCGTCACCGGCCGTGCCGCCACCCGGATTGTCCCACATATCGGCAATCACCACCGGGCCTCTAGCTGCTGCGATAGCGCTGGTGACGGCATTTTTCTCGTCGGTCCACGGCATCATGTGTTTGCCGCGATTGGCAAACAGTTCCAGACCAAGATCGCGCGCCAGGCGCTCACCCTTGTCTTTTTTGCCGTTTGTGACAGCGATCGTCTTTGTCCCCATTTCCGGGACATCACCGGCCATGAAACCATGGATGACCGACAGTGACAGCACATCGTCGTCCTCGCGTTCGATCTGTATCAACCTGTCGACGAATGAGCGCATTGGCTCGCGAGAGGTCGGAAAGACGTCGATCATGCGACAATCAAAGGTGGACATGACGGGTTTGATCCGGCCCTCAAGCGTATCGATAACGATCTTCCAGAGGTCATGCGCACGGTCAACAAAATCCGTATGCGGAAACTCCTTGAAGGCAACGAAGAAATCCGCAGCCGTGACACGTTTTTGGGTGAGGTGGCTGTGCGGATCAAGTTCGGCGCAAACCAGACAATTCGTCCCGACAATCTCACGAATGCGTGTGAGAAAGTCGCCTTCGGGATCGATATAGCCGTCCGCGACCATGGCGCCGTGGAGGCCGAGAATGACGGCATTTACCGGCATGGCTGCGCGCAACTGCTCCAGAATTTCGTCGCGTAAACCTTCATAGGTCTGGCGGTTAACCAGTCCGGCCGGGTCTGCCCATGCCGCACTCCCCTCTATCAAGGTCCAGCCCTTCTGTGCCATCAAACGGCGGCCGACAGGAACCGGGGCGGTGCACAGCGTTGCCGTTTCTGGATGCTGACCAGGGCCTGCGTAGAAGGAATCTTCGAAGGCCTTCCGGTCGATGCATATAGGTGAAAACGTATTCGTCTCGGTCGCCAGTGCAGCGGTGAAAATGCGCAATGTCTTGCCTTCTTATAGAGCGCTGCCCATCGGATTTGGCAGATATCCGATAAAGCCGCTGATCTTCCAGCGACCGCCATGGAGCCTGCAATAATACAGCGTCTGCCATTTCATGACATCGAGCGAGCCATCCGTCTTGCGAATACCGCCATCAAATTTCTTGCGCACCAGCGCGGTGTCATTTTCGATCTCGATTTCATCAAGCGTGGTCGTGGTGAAGATCGCCTTGCGGGTATCTTCCGCGAAACTTTGGCCTTGAAAATCCCGTGCCTGGCGCAGCCACTCGTCGCGGTATGCGATGAGATTCGGAAATCCAAGACGCCATTTGTCGGGGTTGTCAGCGCGGTTCGCGTTGATCGCCAAAAAGCCGGCTTCGATGAAGTCACCTTCCACTTTGGACCAGTCTGCCGCCAGAAATGCATCAATATCGCGCGGCACCAGCATCTCCCAGATGGCGTGGCGCGCAGCATCGGTTTCAGGGAAGGGGTTTTTGAAAGGGTCGCGCATGCAAATGATCCAATGTTGAAATTATTTTCATAATCACTGTTTTTCACTGGCAAAGATCCCTTTTCTATGGTGTCCTGTCAACGAATAAAGAAAATAATTTGCATGGGTATGGTGATGACGATCAAGCGGTACGGAGCTGAAAAGGCGGGTGCAGGCGGGCAGAGACTGCCGTTTGCACGAGCAGTCGAGGCAGACGGCTGGCTCCATGTTTCCGGTCAGGTCGCAATGGTTGACGGCGAGATCATTGCTGGCGGTATTGTGGAGCAGACCCATAAGACGATCGAAAATCTCATCGCTATTCTTCACGAGGCCGGTTACGGCGTCGAGCATGTGGTGCGGTGCGGCGTTTGGCTGGATGACCCGCGCGATTTCTGGAGTTTCAACAAGATCTATGAGAGTTATTTCGGAGAACATCCTCCCGCCCGTGCCTGTGTGCAGGCGTCGATGATGGTTGACTGCAAGGTGGAAATAGACTGCATCGCCTATAAAGCCAAAGTCTGATCTTTGGCATCAATCGGAGCGGCGTGCGGATGGATATTTTTGCGAAATTGCAGGACAATGAAGAGCAGTTTTCGCAATCGGAACGGCGAATTGCGGATATTCTGCTGGCCGATTTCGAATTCGCCGTCAATGCTTCGATCATCGAGCTGGCTGGACGAGCGCAGGTTTCTCCGCCAACGGTGACCCGTTTTTGCCGCCGGCTCGGTCTTCAAAGTTTTGCCGATTTCAAGGTCAATCTGGCAAAGACTGCCTATGTGGGTGCGCGCTACCTCAACCCGGAGATACCCCGTACGGGGCCTTCGGATGTCGCTGAGGACATACTTACAAAGGCGCAGGATGCGCTTTTTCTGCTCCACCGCACACTTGACCCTGCTGTTTTGGCTCGGGCCGCGGCGGCCATTTCTTGCAGTGGCAATGTCTATGCATTCGGGTCAGGCGGGAATTCCTCGATGATTGCTGGCGAAATCCAGAACCGTCTTTTCCGGCTGGGCCTGCGTGTGACCACCAGCAGCGATCACAGCATGCAACTGATGATGACGGCCGCCGCCCGGCCGAATGACGTGATTGTCGGTTCGTCCTTTTCGGGAAGAAACATGGAGCTGGTGAAGTGCTTCACGCTGGCGCGTGAAATGGGCGTTTCCTCGATCGCTCTCACCCAGAGTGACAGCCCGGTGGCGCTTGCGGCAGACATCGTTGTTCCGGTCGATGTGCCGGAGGGCAGCAACATCTTCAGGCCAACATCATCGCGCTACGCTTATCTGGCTGTTGTCGACATGATCGCCAGCCTCGTTGCTTACGAGAACAAGCAGCAGTCCATGATGACGCTGCGGCATATCAAGCAGCAATTGATTGAACACCGGGACGGCGATGACCGCCAGTTGCTCGGCGACTGACCGACGGAGAGACATGAGGATGGCGGAAACGATAGCAATTGTAACCGGCGGTGCAGGCGACATCGGTCGTGCCATTGCTGTCAGGCTGGCCGATACCCATGACCGTGTGGTCCTCGTGGATATTGATGGTCCCGCAGTTAATCGGGCTGTCGCATCGCTGGCTGGTTCGTCGTTCATGGCGATCGAATGCGATGTAACGGATGCTGCAAGCCTCACTGAGCTTTCCAAAGACATCCGCGCTTTGGGCATCGTGCGCACTCTGGTCAACAATGCCGGTGCTGCAAGAGCCGTCAGTCTGCACGATACGACCCCCGAAATCTGGCGGCTAGATAATGCGCTCAATCTGGAGGCACCGTTTTTGTGTTTCAGAGCCTTCGAGGACGCACTGAAACAGTCCCAAGGGTCGCTCATCAACATCGCTTCGGTCAACGGAATGTCCGTCTTTGGCCACCCGGCTTATAGCGCAGCCAAGGCCGGGCTCATTCATCTGACCAAACTGATTGCCGTCGAATACGGGAAATTCGGCATCCGCGCCAATGCCGTGGCACCCGGGACGGTGCGCACGCAGGCGTGGGAAGCCCGCGCGAAAGCCAATCCGCAGGTCTTTGAAGAGGCAAAGCACTGGTATCCACTCCGGCGCATTGTTCTGCCGGATGATGTGGCCAATGCCGTCGGTTTTCTGGCCAGCGATCAGGCCGCCGCCATCAGCGGTGTCTGTTTGGCCGTGGACTGTGGTCTGACCGCAGGACAGGCTCCGCTTGCGCATACATTTTCGCAATCCGAGCACTATTGAAGGACGGCCCGCCCCGTCGCAGAACTACAAAAGGGAACGATCATGACGCTTGCACAGTACCGTCTTGAAAATGCGTGGCACCCCAATGAGGATGACCCGAGCGGCGGTTTCGTCTTCACGCTGTTCAACCTTTCCCACCAACCCCTGAAAGACTTCCGCATTGTCTATACGTCGCTGACGCGAACGATCGACAAGCCTGTCTGCGGCAATGCCGTGTATCTGCGCCGTAACGCCAATTTCCATGAGTTTGCTCCTCCTGCTGGTTTTGAACTGAAGCCGGGTCAGGCATGGCGTTTTACGGTCGATGGATTGTTACGCCCCGCGCGCCATCGCACGGATGGTGCAAAATCCGCCTATGTCAGCCTTTCCGATGGTACGCATCACACGGTTGCCGTTGGAGATCTCATGCTGGAAGGTCGCCACAGCGAACCGCCGCCGGTGCTTTTGCCGCAAGGAGAACTCGACTTGCCGTTCGCCATCCAGCCGTGGCCGGCGGATGTCTCGGCTGAAGCTGGAGAGACGTTTCCCGTCGCACTGTTCCCGTCTGAGGATGCAAAACCGGATGATGTTCTGGCAGTCGATACGGCTATTTCGCTGTTCCGCAGGCTTTATACCAGCGCCCATGTGCCATTCTGCCTTGCGCCTGTCCATGAGGGGCGGACGTTGACGTTTGAGCAAAACAGCGGGCTGGAGACGGAGGCCTATTGCCTTTCTTTTTCCGAAACTGATGTGGTTCTGGAATACTCGGCACCTGCAGGACGGCAATATGGCCTGACAGTGCTCGCGCAACTGCTGCATGGCGCACGGACAGAGCCAGCAAAATTTCGCTTCCCCATCTCGGGTACGATCAAAGACGCGCCGCGTTACAGCTGGCGCGGATGCCACCTGGATGTGTCGCGCCAATTCTATCCGACGGATGATGTTGCGCGGCTGATCGACATCATGGCCTGGTATCGCATGAACCGTTTCCACTGGCACTTGTCCGATGACGAGGCATGGCGACTGGAGATCAAGGCCTACCCGCTTTTGACGACTGTGGGGGTGAAGCGCGGTCCCGACGAGCCTCTGTTGCCACAACTAGGCAACAGTGCAGAGCCGGTTGAGGGACATTATACGCAGGATGACGTCAGGGCCATCGTTGCCCACGCCGCTCTGCTGAATGTCGAGGTTGTGCCTGAGATCGATATTCCCGGCCACAGCACGGCGGCGCTCGTTGCCTATCCTGAACTGACCGATGGGCAGGAGGCACCGGATAGCTACCGTTCCGTTCAGGGGTTTCCGAACAACGCGCTCAATCCGGCAATCGAGTTCACTTATGAGTTCATCGGCAAGATCTTCGACGAAATGGTCGACCTGTTCCCATCCCGGCTTATCCATATCGGTGGTGACGAAGTCGCCAATGGCTCATGGCTTGCCTCACCGCTTGCCAAGCAACTGATGGACAGGGAAGGGCTGGATGGCACTTTCGGCATCCAGTCCTATTTCATGAAGCGCATTCAGGGCATGTTGCATGAGCGTGGTCGCGATATTGCCGGCTGGGACGAGGTATCTCATGGTGGTGGCGTCAACCCGCACGGCACCTTGCTGATGGCATGGCAGAAGCCTGACGTCGGCATCGAGCTGGCGAAGCAGGGTTACGATGTGGTGATGACGCCGGGGCAGGCCTATTATCTGGACATGGTTCAGGATGAAGCATGGCAGGAGCCGGGCGCCAGCTGGGCCGGAACCGTGCCGCCTTATCACACCTACCATTACGAAGCGGAGGGTGATTTTCCTGATGATCTGAAGGACAGGATGAAGGGCGTTCAGGCGTGCATCTGGACCGAGCATTTCCTGACACGGGACTATTTCAATCATCTGGTCTTCCCACGCCTGCCCGCCATTGCGGAAGCGGCATGGACACCGAAAGCAAAGAAAGACTGGCTACGTTTTGCCGCCATTGTTCCTTCGCACCCGGTCTTTTAAGAGAGGTTTTCATGCGCATTGCGTTCGGTGGAATTCATACGGAATGCAGCACCTATTCGACGGTGCTGATGCAGGTCGAAGATTTTCGCGTTTTCAGGGGCGGTGAACTTGTCGGCATGGACTATTTCAATTTCCTCGATGCAGACGGTGTCGAGCACCTGCCGCTCCTGCATGCGCGCGCGGTTCCGGGGGGGCCGCTTTCGCGTGAGACCTACGATATCTTCAAACAGGATTTTCTGGAGCGGCTAAGCGCCGCTCTACCGGTGGACGGGCTTTATCTTGCCATGCATGGGGCAATGAATGTCGATGGTATGGATGATGCCGAGGGGGACTGGATCTCTGCGGCGCGTGCCATCGTCGGACCCGACGTCATTGTAGCGGCAAGTTACGATCTGCATGGCAATGTCAGCCAGAGGATCGTAGACCAGCTCGATATTTTCGCGGCCTATCGCACAGCCCCGCACATTGACGTGCGAGAAACCATGGTGCGTGCGTGGTCCATGCTGGTGAATGCGCTGAAGACGGGCGTGAGGCCGGGCGTCGCATGGGCCAAGGTGCCCGTTCTGCTGCCGGGCGAAAAAACCTCCACCGAGGATGAGCCGGCAAAAAGTCTTTATTCTGCGTTGCCAGCCTTCGATGCGAGGCCCGGAATATTAGATGCGAATTTGATGATCGGTTATGTCTGGGCAGACGAACCGCGCGCGACGGCCTGCGCTGTGGTGACTGGAACGGAAGTGGCTGCTGCGGAACAGGTGGTAACGGAAATTGCGCAATCCTACTGGGATGCGCGCAAGTCGTTCCGTTTCGGGCCTGTGACGGAGGCGCTGGACGACATTCTTGATATTGCCGAGACGACCGGGACGCGACCGACCATTCTGGCTGATTCCGGCGACAACCCGACGGGCGGTGGCGTTGGTGACCGTGCCGATGTGTTGCAGGCATTGATCAAACGAAACTGGCAGGGCGCACTTTTGGGCGGCATCACCGACCGACCGGCAGTTGATGCCTGTTTTGCAGCAGGAGAAGGCGCCGTCATCGACCTGAAGATCGGTGGTAGTCTCGATCCCTCTAGCCCTTCTGTCGAGGTCGCTGCAAGGGTTTTGAAGCTGGACGATCATGAGGCTGCGAACGAGCGGCAGGCCGTTGTCGAAATCGGTGGCGTCATCGTCATCCTCGCGTCCAGGCGTCGGCCCTATCACATGATCTCGGATTTCACGCGCCTTGGCTTTGATCCCTCCAAGGTCAGGCTTCTGGTTGTCAAATCCGGCTATCTTTCACCGGAACTCGCTCCCATTGCCAATCCCAATCTGATGGCTTTAACCAACGGTGTCATCAATCAGAACATTGAAAGCCTGCGGAACGAACGCAGGGATGGAAATATCTATCCTTTCCAGGCGGATTTCCAGTATGTGCCGCAGGCACGCCGATCTTCGCGCTGGAGTTGACTGTAGACATCAGCCGACGGAAACGCCTGCTTTAGAAGATTTTTGGGTTGCCAGCCTTTTACAGCAGGACATAAGACCATGCGCGCCGCCTTTTCCATCGTCATTCGAAACCCATCGATAAGGGTGGCTGCGCTTGCCATTCTGTTTTTCGGGTTCTCCAATGCAGCGACAGCACCCTATCAGGCGGTCATCGGCATCCGGGAACTGGGGCTGAGCGACGGCGTATACTCACTCTTGATGCTGGTCGCTGCCGTCATCAATGTCAGCGCCAGCGTGTTGATGGGCATCCTCGCGGATCGGCTGGGTGAATATCGCAGACCGATACTGTGTATCGCCCTGTTTGGTATCTCTGGCTATTTCCTGGTCTATTTCGCGGCAAACGCGCCTGCCTTCATCGCCGCCAAGTTGCTGTTGTTGCCGATTTTTGGCGCCATGAATTCGCTGATCTTCGCGCATGTGCGCGCTGATGCCAAAGACCTGCCGCCAAAAGAGATGATATCGGTAAACTCCGTCATGCGGGCAACGATCTCGCTCTCATGGGTGTTGGTCCCGGGCCTTGTCGGCATTTTTCTCGCCGCCTCGAGCAACATGCTCTCTGCGTTTCTCCTATCGGGCATTTTTGCGACTGTTTGTTTCCTGTTAGTCGCTTTCTATCTCCCAAAGACTGCTGCACCGGTCGTGAGAAACGGAGAGGGGCGGTTCGGCCTTTTTGCGTCACTGGGCGAAATCTGTTCGCGCCATGTGTTGCTGCGCGTTATCAGTATTGCGCTGATCTCCTCCATGCTGCACCTCAACGACTTCGTACGTGCGCTCATCATTACAGGGTCCGCAAAGGGCACGGTGACAGATGTTGGCATCGTCGTCGGCATTGTCGCTGGACTGGAGATTGTTTTCATCATCATGTGGGGCATGGTCGAGCGGCGCTTTGCGCAAACGACAACCCTTGCCGCGGGGGCCATCCTCTATTCGGTCTATCTTGTGTTACAAGGGTTCGCCACGCAGCCTTGGCACATTTACGCGCAAACACTGATCAGCGGATTGGGAGCCGCAGCCCTCATCAGCATACCCATAACCTATCTTCAGGAGTTGATTGCCGACCGCCCAGGGCTCGGCAGTTCGCTGATTGCCGTCAACATCTTTCTGAGTGCGGGCATCGGCTCTCTGGTGTTTGCAATCGGCACCTATGTCTCCGACTATTCGGGAGCATCGATCCTTGGTGCTGTCTTTGGTTTGGCAGGCATCGTCATGCTCTTTACCCTAGATGGACCAGGAAAACGGCGATAGCCCGTATTTTTGCAAATCATGCCAGTTCAGCTTATGGATGCAGACGAAAAGGAATTCCCATGATTCTTGAGATTTGCGTCGATGATGTAGCCGGGCTGGATGCAGCGATTAGGGGCGGGGCAGATCGTATCGAGCTTTGCGCGGCCCTTTCGGGTGGCGGTGTGACGCCATCCAAAGGGTTCATGCATCTTGCCGGCGCCAAGAATATCCCCGTCAGTGTCATGATACGCCCGCGTTCGGGTGATTTCGTCTTCGAACGTGCTGAAGTGGATATGATGAAGCACGATATCGATGCGGCGCGAAGCGCGGGTGTTTCAGGTGTCGTATTGGGTGCTTCTCTTGCGAATGGGGCGCTTGATACCAACACGCTGGAGGAGCTCTGTGCTCATGCGCAGGGTCTCGACACGACGCTCCATCGTGCCGTAGACGTCGTTCCTGATTTCCCTGAGGCGGTGGAGGCGGCGGTTTCGCTGGGGTTCTCCAGAATTCTGACATCCGGTGGCGCAAGATCAGCGCTTGAAGGCGTAGACCAGCTGGCGAAGATGATCGAGGTCGCGCACGGTCGCATCTCTATCATGCCAGGAGCAGGCATTCGGCCACATATGGTTACCGAGATCCTGTGCCGTCTCGTCATCAATGAAATCCACGCATCCTGTTCCGCCAATGCACCATCCGGTACAAATAGGAGGCTTTCGATGCTCGGGTTCACCGGCCCTGAGCGCAAGCAAACCGATGAGGCAACCGTGCGTGAATTGAAGCAGCTTTTGGAAACTCAGGGGTAGTCGGGAGCGGCGCGCTTTACAATGCGAGATGGTCGAAGGACCGTCTGATCATCATTGGGTTCGGGCGACGCGGACCGTGCAGCCTTCAAGGCCACATCGACGATGACGGCAAATTTCAACGCCATCCAGACCTCCGGCATGGGTTGATGCAGCCGACAATCAACGCCCGAGCTGGCTGAACTGCGGACTTCACCGCAGGGTTACATCCGTTGAGACAGAATTCGTTTATCAGAGGGATGATTTAGGAGTTTGCACGCGCGATGCGCATGTCCGTGTCGACGGGCCGGTTCTTCCGACGCAATCCTGAAAAACGGAAGGTTCGTTGATCGGTAGCGGGCTTATTGACTTTACGATCGGCGCATAAATCAAACGCAACCAAAAGAGATCGGTCTAGCCTGCCGGTATGAGCGGCAGGCTAGCGCAGATAAGCGTTAGAGAACGCTGACGTTTTCTGCCTTCGACTTGCCCGTCTTACGGTCCTGGCCGATTTCGAAGCTGACCTTGTCACCTTCTCTAAGCGAACCACCCTGCTGCAGGGAAGACACGTGAACGAACACGTCTGTTCCGCCGTTTTCAGGTGTAATGAAGCCGAAGCCTTTGTCGTCGTTAAAAAATTTCACAGTACCGGTAGGCATGACAGTTCCTTTTTATTTCCGTAGCCGTTTGACTCCGCGACAAACTCTTTATAGCGCGTTTGCGCCTCCATCAACTCCCAAGGTTAGAACAGAAAGCCAATGAGTCAAATTAAACGCGATTAGAGACCAAAAAATCTCTTGTCAGCGGGTCGCCACGGCAAATTTCCGCTCAAGATGGGCTCCCAAAATCGTCAGAGGGCAGCACATCACGAAGTAGAGGGCGCCGACGATGCTGAAAACGGTCAGCGGTTCGAATATCTGGTTCGAGATAATGTTGCCGGCGCGCGTCAGTTCTGTGAAGCCGACGATGGAAGCCAGCGACGTTCCTTTGATCAGCTGGACAAGGAAACCCACCGTTGCCGGAAGCGAGATTCGAATCGCCTGCGGCAGAACGACGTCTTTCGTACGGGAAACATAGCGAAGGCTAAGAGCCTTTGCCGCTTCGATCTGCCCCTTGGGAACAGCGTCGATGGAGCCGCGCCAGATTTCCCCCAGATAGGCGCTGGCATGAAGGGTAAGGCCGATCGCGACTGCAATCCAAGCATCGAGCCGAAATCCGAGGAGCGCCAGCCCGTAATAAACCACGAAGAGCTGCATCAGAAGCGGCGTGCCCTGGAACACCGCGATATAGGCAGACGTCACCCGCTCCAGAAGGACGATGCCGGATGTTCGCGCCAGAGCGACCAGAAGCCCTGCCATGCAGCCAAAGACAAACCCGACAGCGGACAACGCGACTGTCCACTTGAGACCGATCAACAGGAAGACAAATTCATCATAACCCATATCGCAGCTCCTACTTGACGGGGTAAGCGAAGTAGCGCGCCGAAAACAGGGAGAAGAGGCGCATCATGATCCAGGACATCACGAGATAGAGAAGCGTGATGGTGAAATAGATTTCGAAACTGCGGAAACTTTCGGATTCGATCTGTTGGGAGACCGACGTCAATTCATAGGCCGAGATCGCGGACGCAATGCTCGTGGACAGCGTCAGAAGGACGAACTGACTTGTCAGTGAGGGGTAAATGGCACGCAGAGCAGGCTTGAGAACAATCAGCCGGAAAACTTGTGCCTTATGAAGGCCAAGGGCGAGACCTGCCTCCCTTTGTCCTTTGGAGATGGACTGGACACCGCCACGAATAATCTCGATTGCATAGGCACCCCCATTGATTCCCAGCGCGATGATCGCCGTTGGAGTTGGATCGAGCCGAACACCTGCAAGAGGCAGGGCAAAATAGATAAAGAATATCTGCACCAGGAACGGCGTGTTGCGGATGATTTCCACAAAGCCGATGACGAGCCATCTCACCGCCTTGAAACGGGAATCGCGCAGGGCGACGCCACCAATTCCGATGATGATCGCAAGAACCATGCCGCACAAGGCGAGCGTGAATGTTCCAAGGCAAGCAGACAGCAGACTTGGAAGACCGTCTATCACGGGTGTGAAATCGAGCTGGTAATTCATGATGCCTCCACGGGTGTCACCATGCCGACCATCGCCTGAATGGCCAGTTCATAGCCTGCGGCACCAAAGCCGATCAGAATGGCGGTCGCAACACGGGAAATCAGCGAATGGTGGTAGATGCTTTCGCGGGCATGAACATTCGAAATGTGAAGTTCGATCTTGGGCGGATCGAATGTTTTCAGGGCATCCATAAGTGCGATGGACGTGAAGGTGTATGCGGCGGGGTTGATGATAATTCCGCAAGCTTCTTCGCGGGCTTGATGCACGCTCTCGACCAACTCACCCTCAAAATTCGTCTGTCGGAACTCGATATCGAAACCCAAGCTGTTCGACTTTGCGATACATCGATCCTTGATGTCCTGAAGCGTAGTGGTGCCGTAGATCGAAGGTTCTCTCTGCCCCAGAAGATTGAGGTTCGGTCCATTCAAGATGAATATTTTTTTGCTCATGATCGGGCTCTTCGGACTATCGTCAGATGTAGGCGCGCGGGAAAGGGGCCGGCGGGCGTCGCTGCGCGCCCACCGTTTTTTAAGACAGAAAGGCCGGACTGACGGCTATTTCGCGACGAAGGAAATGCCTTCGAGACTCTCCGGAAATTCCGGTACCGGCACTTTCATCCACTTGTCGTAGATTGCCTTGAGTTCGCCATTCGTCTTGATCTTGTCGATAAAGGTATTGAGCGAAGCGTTGATTTCTTTTTCGCCTAAACGTGTGCACGCGCCGTTATAGAGCTTCTGGAACTCCAGCTTGTTTTCAAACTCGCCGGGGCGTGCTTTCTCGACGCGGTCCATGTAGAAAATATTGCCGCCCAATGCCTGCACCTGACCGGAAGCCAGAGCCTGGACGCTTGCTGCGTCTCCGTCATACCGGCGGATCGTGGCGGTCGAAGGTGCATTTTTCGTGACCTGGGTGTCCTGCGCTGCACCCTTTGCAACGGAGATTGTCAGGTTTGCCATATCGTCGTTGGTCTTGATCGACATGGATTTTGGCCCGATCAAAACGATGGTGTTGGCCACATAGGGCTTGCTGAACTGCACGGCTTTGGCCCGGTCTGGCAGCATGGCCATGGTTGCAAACAGAAGGTCAACACGCCCACTGGTCAAAGCGGGGATCCGATTATTCACCTCAAGCGGGACGAATTCGACGGGCACGCCGAGTTCCTTGCCAAACAGTGTGGCAATATCCGCATCAAGCCCATCCTGTTTTCCTGCGCTGGTTACAAAGCCCCAGGGCGGGTTGTCTCCCTGAATACCAACGATGAGCTTGCCTCGAGCCTTGATCTCATCGGGTGTAATCGCAGCAGCCGGTTGCGCAAGTCCCAGACCTGCGGTCATCATTGCTGTCGCCAGCAAGATATGGCGACGTGTCCATGATGATTTGAACATTGAATTCCTCCTCCTGTTATGAAACGGCATATGCTTCGCAGCTATTCCTCACCCTTCACTGCACGACGCATAGTTGCAGTAACGGATATTCAAATCAACAGGTATTTTAGAAAACATATTCTCATTTTAAGAGGGTGTTTCTGGTTGTCAGGAAAGAAAGCCGCTTTTCAAAACATGTTCGACGCCGCTCAAGACATGGCCTCTAACGATTGCTTTAGCGCCTTCGATATCTCTTTTAAGAGCGGCTTCGAACAGGAGTTTGTGATCGCTCACGACCGCGACGCCGCGAAACGTTTTGGCAAGCAGGTGGTATCTTAAAAAGCGATCAAACACCGACGATAGTGTTGCCATCAACGTCGATGAGTTGCACGCCGACACGATTGCATGGTGAAATTCCCAGTCGTAGCGCACCCAGTCGATCGTGCGCGACGCGTCGCCATTCAACAGCGTTCGCTCAGCCGCAGCGAGCTTGTAATGGGCGGCAACGATATGTCCTTCCCAGTCGATATCACCTTCGACAAAGGCCAACTCCAGCGCGTGTGTTTCTAATACGATCCGTAGATCGGCAAGTTCGTAAAGCTCTTGCCGTGATACCGGGCTGACTTCAAAGCCGCGCTGTCCCTCTGCCACGACGAGATTTTCCATGGCCAAGCGGCTGAGGATCTCCCGCAACGACGGAATGCTGATCTCGTAGCGCTCTTTGGTCTGCTCCAGCTTTATCTTGGATCCGGGTAACAGGTGGCCCGAAATGATATCCTGGCGGATTCGCCGGAACACGACGTCTCCTATGGTTTCAGTGGGCGTCTGGTTTTTCTTCAGCATGATTTTGCGTCCAGCAGGATGAAAAGCGCGAGGGGTGGACTTGATCCAGTTTCAGTAGTCCGTCGCCAAAGCGAACACCACAAAATATATGACGTTTTTCTGATTGCCAGATATATTTGGAAAGTCTTTGCAGCGCCGCCAACCGACCCTCGCTAGGGTCCGCGAGCAATTTGAAGGCTGAAAACATCACGCGCCCGCATCTGCAGTTTCTGCTGCCAAATAAATAGGCAATAAATTTATCAAAAGGTAAAAAATTTATCATTTGATAAAGATCGGAAATCCGCTACCTTGTAAATCACTGTTTTTCCTGTGCCTCCAAGTCTGGCACGGAACCTGCGTTCAATCTTTCAAACGTTCAACACGGGAACAAGAACTGGAGGATGCATATGGAAATCGGTGTTTTCATTCCGATTGGGAACAATGGCTGGCTGCTTTCGGAGAATGCTCCGCAGTACAAGCCGAGTTTCGAACTCAACAAGCAGATCACGCTGGCTGCGGAGAAGTACGGGTTTGATTTCGCACTTTCGATGATCAAGCTGCGTGGCTTTGGTGGCAAGACGGAGTTCTGGGACTACAATCTGGAATCCTTCACGCTCATGGCGGGGCTCGCAGCCGTAACGTCTAAAATCAAGCTTTTCGGAACGACTGCCACTCTGGTCATGCCGCCAGCGATCGTCGCGCGCATGGCGACGACCATTGATTCGATTTCCGGCGGTCGCTTCGGTATCAATCTGGTCACGGGCTGGCAGCGACCGGAATATAGCCAGATGGGCATGTGGCCGGGCGATGACTATTTCGGTGATCGCTACGAATATCTTGGCGAATACACGACGGTGCTTCAGGAGCTTCTGACGACGGGCCAGTCGGACCTCAAGGGCAAATATTTCACGATGGACGATTGCCGGATGAAGCCGGTCCCGGAGGGTAAGGTCAAGCTGATCTGCGCCGGTTCGTCCGATAAGGGCATGGCGTTCTCAGCCCAGTATGCAGATTACAGCTTCTGCTTCGGTGTGGGGGTTAACACGCCCAAGGCTTTTGCCCCAACAAATGAGCGACTGCTGGCTGCGACTGAGAAGACAGGACGCGATGTGAGATCCTGTGTCCTGACCATGGTGCTGGCCGAGGAGAAGTCCGAGGACGCGTGGGCAAAATGGGAGCATTACAAGGCTGGCGCTGACCAAGAGGCCATCAAGTGGCTCGGACTGCAAAGCTCGGTGGATACGAAATCGGGCGCCGATACCAATGTGCGGCATATGTCGAACCCGGTTTCCGCCGTCAACATCAACATGGGAACGCTGATCGGCTCCTATGAAGAGGTTGCTGCCATGCTGGACGAGATGAGTGAGGTGCCGGGTACCGGTGGTGTCATGCTGACATTTGACGACTTTGTCGAAGGCATTGAAAAATTCGGCAAATATGTGCAGCCTCTGATGAAGAGCAGGCAGCATGTAATGGCCGCCTTGGAGGCTGCGGAATGACGGATACAGTGGTCGCAGGATATAATCCGCCCAGAAGCCTCTCGGAAAGCGTAACGCTTCCCGCAAGACCAGAACCGATTTCGTTGAAGCCCAGCGAAACCGCCGTCGTGGTCGTCGACATGCAGAACGCCTATTCCACGGAAGGCGGTTATGTTGATCTGGCCGGATTCGACATTTCGGGCGCAAAATCCACCATCGCGAATATCGGCAAGACAGTGACGGCCGCCCGTGCGGCTGGCGTGCAGGTCATCTATTTCCAGAACGGCTGGGATAGCGATTATGTTGAAGCAGGCGGCCCCGGCTCCCCCAACTGGCACAAGTCCAACGCGCTGAAAACCATGCGTTCGCGGCCGGAATTGCAAGGAAAGCTGTTGGCGAAGGGGACATGGGATTATGCCATCGTTGATGAGCTGCAGCCGCAGCCGGGCGATATTCTTGTACCCAAAACGCGCTATAGCGGTTTCTTCAATACCAATATGGACAGTGTGTTGCGGGCGAGGGGCATCCGAAACCTCGTTTTCGTTGGCATCGCCACCAATGTCTGCGTGGAAAGCTCGCTTCGCGATGCCTTTCATCTCGAATATTTCGGGGTGATGCTGGAGGATGCGACCCACCATCTGGGCCCGGATTTCATCCAGCAGGCGACCGTCTACAATGTCGAAAAGTTTTTTGGCTGGGTGGCGACGGTAAATGATTTTTGCGCCGTCATATCGCAGGCTGCACCCATCGAAAACTGATCAATCGCCATAAAAGAGGAGAACAGACAATGCCGAAAAAAATCATCGTACCGGAAGGCACAGCCAAGCCAATCGCACCGTTTTCGCCGGGAACACTGGCGGATGGCATCGTCTACGTGTCGGGCACGCTACCTTTCGACAAGAACAACGATGTTGTGCATGTGGGGGATGCGGCAGCGCAAACCCGACATGTGCTGGAAACCATCAAGTCCGTTATCGAAACCGCTGGAGGCACCATGGAAGATGTCACCATGAACCATATCTTCGTGACAGACTGGGCGAACTATCAGGCCGTCAACGCGGTTTACGCCGAGTATTTCCCCGGCGACAAACCGGCGCGTTATTGCATCCAGTGCGGACTGGTAAAGCCGGACGCGTTGGTCGAAATCGCAACCGTGGCGCATATCGGTCGGTGACGGACAGGATCTGACAAGATGTATTTCGAGGTTCAGGGTCGACGCGAACCGGACGCGCAAACTATTCTTTTGTCATCCGGTCTTGGCGGATCTGGGGCGTATTGGGCGCCGCAAATGGAGATGCTGGAGCAGCATTTCCGTGTGGTTATCTATGACCACCGTGGCACGGGACGAACGGGTGGCGCGGTTCCCGCAAATGGCGGCATTTCCGCGATGGCGGATGATGTGCTTGAGATTGCAAGCCAGTTGAACCTCGAAACATTCCACTTCATGGGTCATGCCTTGGGCGGTTTGATCGGGCTTGATCTTGCCCTGCGCAAGCCCGGTCTTTTGGATAGCCTCGTCCTCATCAATGCCTGGAGCAAGGCGGACGCCCATTCCGGACGGTGCTTTGACACACGCATTTCGCTGCTGGAAAATTCCGGCGTGGAAGCTTTCGTCAAGGCGCAGCCTCTTTTTCTCTATCCGGCAATATGGATGTCTGAGAATGCGGAGCGTCTGGCCAAAGATGATGCACATGGCGTGACGCATTTTCAAGGCAGGGATAACGTTCTGCGTCGCATTGCAGCGCTGAGGGCTTTCGATGTGGATGATCGGTTGGGCGAGATCGGCAACAGGACGCTTGTGGTGGCCGCAAAAGACGACCTGCTCGTACCCTACACACGCTCGACGCGGCTTGCAGAGGGCTTGCCAAATGCCGAGCTCTTCATGTTGGATGAGGGCGCTCATGCGGTTAATATTACCGATGCCACAGGTTTTAACGTGGGGTTGGAGAAATTCCTGCTCACTCCGAAATCGATATAATTGAGGATTTTCACGATGACTTTGGATCAACAGGCGCTCGCCACTGTGTTTACGGAAGCCCGCTCGCACAATGGATGGTCTGACAAGCCGGTCAGCGACGCATTGCTGCGCGACGTTTATGACCTGACAAAAATGGCGCCCACGTCGGCCAATTGTTGCCCAGCCCGTTTCATTTTCGTGCGCTCGCCCGAAGCCAAGGAAAAGCTGAGGCCTTCCCTGTCGTCCGGCAATCTCGAAAAGACCATGACCGCACCGGTTACGGTCATCGCTGCCATAGACAGCGAATTCTATGAAAAACTGCCAGAGTTGTTCCCGCATGCGGATGCCAGATCGTGGTTTACCTCAAGCCCGGCGGTTGCCGAGGAAACAGCATTCCGGAACGCCACGCTTCAGGCAGGCTATCTCATTCTGGCGGCAAGGTCGCTAGGATTGGACACCGGTGCGATGTCCGGTTTCGACAAGGCGAAAGTCGACGAGGCGTTCTTTGCCGGAACGACGTGGAAATCCAATTTCCTCATCAATCTTGGTTATGGCGATCCGTCGAAGCTGTTTGGTCGCTTGCCACGGTTGCCATTTGAAGATGCCTGCCTGTTGGCATGATCACGGATTAGGAAAAGGTGATGTGATGCAGCCACTGTCTCTCGAAAAGGATACCGCAATGGAGACGAAGACTGCCGAGGATCTGAGCCTCGGCTTCCGCAACGCCATGTCACGGCTGGCCGGTGCGGTGAATATCGTCACGACAGACGGACCGGCAGGCAAAGCGGGTTTTGCCGCAACGGCGGTATGCAGCGTGTCGGACAGCCCGCCGACATTGCTCGTCTGCCTTAACCGCAACTCCTCCGCCTACAAGTTCGTCGTTGAGAATGGAGTGGTCTGCGTGAACACGCTCGCTGCGGACCAGGAACAGTTGAGTAGTCTTTTTGGTGGCAAAACCCCCATTGAGGAGCGCTTTGCCGCTGGCGAATGGAATAAGCTCGAAACCGGTTCGCCGGTGCTGACTGGGGCTCTTTGCTCGTTCGATTGCCAAATCCGGACCATCCATGATGGCGGCACCCACGATATTCTGATTTGTGACGTGCGTGACACGGTGGTCAACACAGGCGAGGAAGCTTTGATCTATTTCAAACGGGCCTATCGCCACATCTGAAAAGTGACAAGCTGTCCTTACTAAAAAACCCGGCGATATCCTCGCCGGGTTTTCTGCTTCAAATGCTGACTATTGCATCTTGTGAATGTCGCGATCTTTCGTCTCGGGCAGGAACAGGAGGCCAACGACCACTGTAATGCCTGCGAAGATGATCGGATACCAGAGGCCATAGTAGATGTCGCCCTTGGCAGCACTCATGGCGAATGCCGTGGCAGGCAGAAGGCCGCCGAACCAGCCGTTACCAATGTGGTAGGGCAGGGACATGCCGGTGTAGCGAATGCGGGTCGGGAAGAGTTCGACCAAAAGTGCGGCAATCGGGCCATAGACCATCGTGACATAGATGACGAGAACGGTCAGAACGGCAATGATGACGATCCAGTTGACTGCAGCAGGATCGGCAAACATCGAGAATGCTCCACCGCCGGCGACCGTGTAGACAGCCATTTCGGTCACGCCGTTGACGTCTGCAGGTGTCAACAGCTTGTCGGCGACGAGCTTGTCTGCAGGTACCGTTTTGGCGGGTGTTGCGCGGATAGCATCTGCGTTGAGGCCGAGTTCGGGGTTCGCCGCGACGAAGGCGTCCAACTTTGCGGCTGGAACCTGAGCTGCACCACGAACCAGCGGGTAACCGCTATCGTGAAGCGCGATGTTGATCTGCTTTTGGAAGGCTCGGTCATTTGCAGCGGCATTGGCACCTGCTGCAATGGCGTCGTAGCTTGCGATCGTCGCATCGCCGATTTTGACGGATGCAGGCTGACCAGCAGGACCCTCAACAACATCATAGGGAACCGAGTTTCTGGTCAGAAACGAGGTCGCGATATCGCAGGAGGTGGTGAATTTTGCCGTACCTGTTGGGTTGAACTGGAAGCGGCAATCGCCGGGAGCTGCCGTAACCGTCGCACGAACCGTTGCTTGAGCCTGTGCAAGGGCAGGATTGCCAGCCCATGTCAGTGCTTTGAACAACGGGAAATAGGTCAGCATTGCAAGAACAAGACCTGCCATGATGATCGGCTTGCGACCGATCTTGTCGGAAAGCCAGCCGAACAGAACGAAGAAGCCTGTGCCCAGTAGCAACGCGCAGGCGACCATGATGTTGGCAGACTGTCCATCAACCTTCAAAATGCTCTGGAGGAAAAAGAGGGCGTAAAACTGGCCGGTGTACCAGACGACGGCCTGACCGATGACGGCACCGACCAGCGCAATGATCGCAATCTTGGCATTCTTCCACTGACCGAAGGCTTCGCTGAGTGGTGCCTTCGACGTCTTGCCCTCTTCCTTCATTTTCTTGAAGGCTGGCGATTCGCTCATTTTCAGTCGGATCCAGACGGATACGCCCAGCAGAATGACGGAAAGCAGGAACGGGATGCGCCATCCCCAATCGGCAAAGGCTTCGCGGCCAACAGCAAACTGCACGCCCAAGATGACGACGAGGGACAGGAACAGGCCAAGTGTCGCAGTCGTCTGGATCCACGAGGTGTAGTAACCGCGACGCCCGTTGGGTGCATGTTCGGCCACATAGGTTGCCGCTCCACCATATTCACCGCCGAGTGCCAGGCCCTGTGCCATGCGCAAAACGATGAGGATGATCGGTGCTGCAATGCCAATCTGCGATGCGTTAGGCAGAATGCCGACCAAAAAGGTCGAAAAACCCATGATCAGAATGGTGACGAGGAAGGTATATTTGCGACCGACGAGATCGCCCAGTCGACCGAACACCAGCGCGCCGAAGGGGCGAACGAGAAAGCCTGCCGCAAAGGCCAGCAGCGCAAAGATATTACGGGTTGTTTCCGGATATTGGCTGAAGAAATTCGCGCCGATATAGATGGCCAGAGAGCCGTAGAGATAAAAGTCGTACCACTCGAATACGGTCCCCAGAGAAGAGGCGAAAATCACCTTCTTCTCTTCGCCCGTCATCGGGCGCGCCTTTTCAGGCCTTGCATGTGCTATAGTCGCCATTGTCTGTCCTCCACAGAATAAATGGCACATCGCGGAAGCCTGTTTCTCCCCCAGGCGATCCTTGCGGTGCGATGTCCCTGACGACAGAGTGACAGAAAATTAACGAAAGGAAGAGCAATGCTTTCGGCTTATGACTTTAGTCTAAGGCGACGTTCGATTAATGTGGCGACTGAGGTCGGATTCCGTGGCGTGGGGACCGAAATGGCAGGCGTTTACGCTTGACAGAAATCGGAAACACCATAATAGCTTTGCCACGAAAAGGAGCACGATCTTGATGAGACATGTCATCGACATGGTTGTCTTGCAGCATCCGGCAGAACCTGCCGGTGGTCCATCGTGCTTGTCCCATTCCATCCGAATTACGGCCAAAACGACGATTAAAACCGTCTGACGTCTCTGGCCCACCGCTCTCTCCCCGGTTTGGTCGGGGAAAAGGAAGCCGCAGCCATGCGGGTTCCCCTCACCAAAAAGAGGAGAGGCAGAAAGAGAGCTTTATCATGGGTTTCAAAGTTGCAATCGCAGGTGCCACCGGTAATGTCGGTCGCGAAATGCTCAACATCCTTTCCGAGCGCGGCTTTCCGGTCGATGAGGTCGTTCCGTTGGCTTCCGCCCGTAGCCAAGGCACGGAAGTGTCCTACGGCGATCGGACGTTGAAGGTTTCCAATCTGGAAAATTACGATTTCTCCGATACCGATATCTGCCTGATGTCGGCTGGTGGTGATGTTTCCAAGAAGTGGTCGCCAAAAATCGGCGCGCAGGGCTGCGTGGTTATCGATAATTCTTCAGCATGGCGCTATGATCAGGATGTTCCTTTGATCGTGCCGGAAGTGAATGCCGACGCTATCGAAGGCTTCAAGAAGCGCAACATCATTGCCAACCCCAATTGCTCCACGGCTCAACTTGTCGTCGCGCTAAAGCCTCTGCATGATTTTGCCAAGATCAAGCGCATCGTCGTCTCCACCTACCAGTCGGTATCCGGCGCCGGTAAGGAAGGAATGGACGAACTCTTCCAGCAAACGCGTGCGGTGTTCGTAGCGGACTCGATCGAGGTCAAGAAGTTCACCAAGCGCATCGCCTTCAACGTCATCCCGCACATCGATGTCTTCATGGAAGACGGTTACACGAAGGAAGAGTGGAAGGTTCTGGCTGAGACCAAGAAGATGCTGGACCCGAAGATCAAGGTGACGTGCACCGCCGTGCGTGTGCCTGTGTTCATCGGTCATTCGGAATCGGTCAACATCGAATTCGAAAACGAAATCACCGCCGATCAGGCACGCGATATCCTGCGTGAAGCACCCGGTTGCCTCGTCATCGACAAGCATGAGAACGGTGGCTACATCACGCCGGTCGAATGTGCAGGTGAAGATGCGACCTATATTTCGCGTATTCGTGAGGATGCGACCGTTGAAAACGGCCTGAACATCTGGGTTGTGTCGGACAACCTGCGCAAGGGGGCTGCCCTCAACGCCATCCAGATCGCCGAGCTCTTGGTCAATCGTGGATTGATTAAGCCGCGTAAGGCTGTTGCCTGATACGGTTTTTTAACAAATATTAACTATAACCCGTCCACTCCACTGCGAGAATGGGCGGGTTTTTGAGTTTGTTGCTATCACGGGCAGTTTATTTGCTGGTTTTGATGTTGGCAGGCACTTTGAAATCAGCACATTTTCTGTGACGTGGCCACAGGTTGGGTATAATCCCCGAAATATTGAAGGCAGGTTCTGATGCGGGCAATGAAAGCTTTTTCCGTTGGCGTGGTGATGGTTTCGGCATTGGCGGCAACGCCGTCACTGGCCGCACAATGCGGCAATACCTCGGCCGGCTTTGACGCCTGGGTCGGTTCATTCAAGCAAGAGGCCGCAGGCCGTGGTATCAGCGCGTCTGTTCTGGATAGGGCGTTTTCGAATGTTTCCTACAACCAGCCAACTATACGCGCCGATCGCGGTCAGCACAGCTTCAAGCTGTCCTTCGATCAGTTCATGCAAAAGCGTGGCGGTCAGGCGATCATTTCTCGTGGCAAGGCCATGAAGAAGAGCAATGCCGCATTGTTTGACAACATTGAGCGGGCCTACGGTGTACCTGCGGGGCCACTTCTGGCGATCTGGGGTATGGAAACAGGTTTTGGCGGTTTCTTGGGCAACCAGCACACCCTGTCTGCGGTCGCGACACTATCCTACGACTGCCGTCGCTCTGACTATTTCACGGAGCAGCTTTACGCCGCTCTGAAACTGGTCGGCAGTGGTAATCTGAGCGTAACGGCCAAGGGTGCTGCTCATGGTGAGATTGGCCAGACGCAGTTCCTGCCGCTCAACGTTGTCCGCTATGGCGTCGATTTCGATCGCAACGGTCGTATCGATCTGGTTGGATCGCGTGCGGATGCTCTGGCGTCCACGGCAAACTTCCTCGTTGGTCATGGTTGGCAGCGCGGTGCCGGTTATCAGCAGGGCCAGACGAACTTCGCTGCTATCCAGGGATGGAATGCCGCCAGCGTTTATCAGCAGTCCATCGCCTATATCGGCAAGGCCATAGACGGCCAGTAGACCTGGCCGTCATCGGATAACATCAATCAGACAGTCGGGCGGCGAAAGTCGCCCGTTTTGCTGTCCATGACCCACAATTCGCCGGTTGAGATATCGAACCAGGCGCCGTGCAGCTTCACTTGGCCAGCGGCTTCCTGTGCCTTTACGAAAGGAAAGCCACGCAGATTGCTGATCGAGTTTCGAATCGAAACGCGCTCCAGCGCTGTCTGGCGCTCAGACGTTGTCATCACGTCATTGCTCTGTATTTGCTCGGCTGCGGATTTGACCATGTTCATCCACTTGCCGATGAAGTCACCCGGAGACAGAGACTCGAAATTGGGGTCGAGCGCAGCCTGAATTCCGCCGCAGCGGCCATGGCCCATGACGACGATGTTCTTGACCTTCAACACCTGCACGGCATACTCAATGGCAGCCGATGTCGCGTGGTACTGCCCATCGGGTTCGAACGGTGGCACCATGTTGGCCACGTTTCTCATCACGAAGAGCTCGCCCGGGCCGCAATCGAAAATGGTTTCCGGCGCAGAACGGGAGTCGCAACAGGCGATAATAAGGGTTTGTGGCTTCTGTCCGGTGTCGGCCAAGACACGATAACGTTCGCGTTCATCGGTGTAACGACCGGCCATAAAATTCTTGTAGCCATTGAGAAGGTAGTCGGGGAAATCTTTCATGGATATCTCGGTACCATTATGCTGGGCCAGTATCGTAAAATGATGCTTGGCGCGTTGAAAACCCTTTTTTTGCTCTGCTATGTGCGCTTGCTTCGCGACGGATGCAAGAGATGGCGCATCTGAACCATTGCCATGGGTGTGGAAAGGCTTGAGGCATCCGTTTCCAGTGTCAACTCATTGACGCCCCGTTTCATGGTTCGAGCCAAGACCTCAAACACGCTTGCCGTGGCCAGTTGTAACGCTTTTTCGTCATCGAGACCCTGAAGCAACCGCGCCAGAAAAAGCGCAGCGAACAGGTCGCCCAGGCCGTTCGGCACATTCTCTATCGAGCGATGCTCAGCCAGCAAAGCATGGCGACCGCTTAGGAACAGATTTCCTATGCCACCCGCCATCATCGGAACAGCCGAGGTTACCAGCATTTTCGCCGGTCCGAGTGCCAGTGCCGCGTCCATGATCTCGTTGTTTGTTTCAAGCTCCGCCCCGCTCATCCAACCGAGTTCGTAGCGGTTTGGTGTGGCAACGGTGGCAAGCGGAATGAGTTCGTCACGTATGGCTTGTGCCGTTTCGACCGGCACATAAAGCCCGCCATTGTCGCCCATGACGGGGTCGCAGACATAGATGAGATCAGCATGGCGTGCTTTCAGCGAGCGAATGAGCGTTGCTGCGGAGCGGACCTGGTCGGCGCTGCCGAAATATCCCGTCAGGACCGCTCTGACTTCGCCCGCCCATTTGCAACCGGCCAGATCCTGCATGGCCTTCTCGAACTCGCCATTGTCGAATCGCAGCCGCGTGGACGGCCCATGGCCCGGATGCCACGGCATCACGATGGTGGGCACGGCCCATACCGGAAATCCAAGTGTTTCAAGCGCAAACACAACGGCTCGGTTGCCGACTGAGCCGCGCATGACGTGGCTTGAAATGACGATGACGGAGCCGTTGGTATTATCCTGCATGGCATACTCGTTCAGCTTGGCGACGGTCGGGAATTTTACTCTGAAGCACCGGTTGTCTGATAGGTCCCTCATGGCATATTGGCACGTTGCTTTCCACTGCAATATCGGCGCGTTTTGCTGGGTCTATTTGGCTGCCCGTTCCAGTGCCTTGAGAACCGTGCGTTCGGAAAGGTTGAGGTATTGCTCCATCTGAGCGGCGGCCTCGACGACGTTGCCTTTTTCGACCAGAGAGAGGATCTGCTCATTCATGTCGACAAAGGGCGAGTGTAATTGCTCGGGGTCTTTCAACAGCCCGAAGCTGAGACGCAGTTCCGCAGCAACACGGGCATAGAAATCGCTCAGTCGGCTGCTGTCGGACAGATCGACCACGGCTGCGTGGAACCTCATATTGGCGCTACCGACTTCACGCCATTGCTTCAGATCGCGGTGTATCTTGGCGTACTCAACCGCGTCGCGCATGGTTGTCGTTGCCGGATGCCTGGGCCATGCCTGCCGTAACGCGCTGCATTCCAGCATGCGGCGTACACGGTAGATATCGATGATCTGATCCGTACTGGGCGCAGAAACGAAAACACCGCGATTGGCTTCGTGCCGCAACAGGCCGTCTTTGGTTAAAAGGCGAAAGGCCTCCCGTAGCGAGTTTCGAGACACGTCAAGGCGTTCGCTGAAAGCCGCTTCCGACAGACGCTGCCCCGGCGCCAACGCGCCGGTGATCAAAAGGTCACGAATATCCTTGGCCACACGATCTGCAAGCGGCAAATTTTCCGTCATGGCATTTCCTCAAAGCTCTTCAATCGGACATCCATCGTCCGATAGCGTTTTTGTCGCGCCGCTAATGCGGGTGCAATATCACAAATTGCGAGCAGAACAGGTAAAAATCGTGCTTATTTTCAACGCATATGTTCCAAAGATTGCGCATAATGAAAGAACGATATAATTTTATTGTTCAACAATATTGACAATTTTGTAGATGACGCCAAGATCACTGCACAGCATCCGCGAGGGGCGGAGTGCGATAAGGAGAAAATCCATGGAGCAGAACAAGCTTGCCCAGAGCGTCGAGTTTGCGAAATCGCGGCGCGCATCTCTCACAGCCGCCATCTTTCTGATGGCGACCTCGGCCATCGGCCCGGGCTTCATTACCCAGACGGCCACCTTTACCACCAAGCTCGGATCGGCCTTCGCTTTCGCCATTCTTGCATCGATTTTGATCGACTTCGTCGTCCAGTTGAACATCTGGCGTATCGTGACGCTTACCCGCATGCGCGCCTCCGACATCGCCAATGCGGCGATCCCCGGTTCGGGTTATGTGCTGGCCATTCTCGTTATTGTCGGCGGACTGTTCTTCAACATCGGCAACATCGGTGGCTCCGGCCTTGGCCTCAACGCCATGCTTGGGCTTGATCCGAAGTGGGGCGGGGCGCTGAGCGCACTTCTTGCCATCGGCATCTTCCTGTCGAAACGCGCCGGTATGGCCGTTGACCGCTTTATCATTTTCGCCGGTCTTCTGATGATCGCGCTTACGGTCTATGTGGCGTTTGCATCCAATCCGCCGGTCGGCGATGCGCTGTTCCAGACATTCCTGCCCTCCACAATCGATTTTGCGACAATTACCACCATCGTTGGCGGTACTGTCGGCGGGTACATCACCTATTCGGGCGCCCATCGTCTTCTCGACAAAGGCATGGTCGGCGTTGAAAATCTTCCATCCATCAATCGCGCCGCACTCACCGGCATCGCCGTGACGGGCGTCATGCGTTACGTACTCTTCCTTGCCATTCTGGGCGTTGTCGCCAGTGGCGTCATTATCGACGTTTCGGGCAAGGGCGCAAACCCTGCCGCGCAGGCCTTCCAGTCGGCCGCCGGTGATATCGGGTTGAGAATATTCGGCGTCGTTCTGTGGGCCGCGGCCATCACCTCGGTGATCGGTGCTGCCTATACGTCGGTCTCCTTTATTACGGTCTTCAAGAAGGATATCAGCGAACGCGGTCGCAATATCGCGACGGTCATCTTCATCGCGGTTTCTCTCTTCTTCTACCTCGTCATCACCACGCCACCAGCACAGATGCTCGTCTTTGTCGGTGGTCTCAACGGTCTCATTCTTCCCATTGGCCTGTCGATCTTTGTCTATGCGGCTTGGGCGCGGTCTGATCTGATGGAAGGGTACCGTTATCCGCGCTGGCTTCTGGTGCTCGGCATTCTGGTCAGCGCGCTGACCTGGTACATGGGCTACAAGTCCATCGGACCCATCTTCGCGCTTCTGACGGCATAAGGAGAAAGACATGGCTTCCATTGATCTGAACAGCGATCTTGGCGAAAGCTACGGTGCCTGGAGCATGGGAGACGACGGCGCGATGCTATCTGTCGTCTCCAGCGCCAACATTGCCTGCGGTTTTCATGCGGGCGATCCGGCCGGTATTTTCCGCACCGTCAAAGCGGCTGCCGACAATAGTGTCGTCGTGGGAGCCCATGTCTCCTATCCGGACCGCGTCGGCTTCGGCCGTCGGGATCTGGATGTGACGTCGGAAGAATTGATTGCCGATGTCATCTACCAGATTGGCGCGCTGAAAGGTATTGCCGCAGCCGCTGGCACCACGGTGCGTTACGTCAAACCGCACGGCGCGCTGTATAACCGCATCGCCAATGACGCAAAGCAGGGTCAAGCGGTGATCGACGGTATCAAGGCCATCGATCCCTCGCTGGTTCTCATGGGCCTTGCCAATGCGCCGATCCTCGACCTTGCACGCAAATCGGGTCTGGCAGTGGTTGCCGAAGCCTTCGCCGACCGTGCCTACACGCCGCAAGGTCAGCTCGTCTCCCGCCGCGAGGCCGGTGCGGTGTTGCATGATGCGGAAAAAATCGCTGACCGCATGGTGCAGCTTGCCCGAACGGGTACGCTTGAAGCCATCGATGGCAGCATCATCAAAATCGAGGCGCAATCCATCTGCGTTCATGGCGATAGCCCCGGTGCCGTCGCCATTGCGCAGCAAATTCGCAAACGGTTCGAAGCGGAAGGCATCGACATCCGTTCTTTCGCCTCCAACAATTAAGGAGCGATCCATGACGATCCCCACTTCCTACCTGAACCACACGGATGCCACAGCAGCACGCAAGGCGCGTGACGATTATCGCGGCGGTCTGGTCGCGCCGACATCCGGCATCGCACCTGGTTTCACGCAGGCCAACATGATTGTCCTGCCGCGTGACTGGGCGTTTGATTTCCTGCTTTATGCGCAGCGCAACCCCAAGGCCTGCCCGGTTCTGGATGTTTCCGACCCTGGCGTTCCGACCACTGTGCTTGCTCCCGGTGCCGATCTCAGAACCGATCTGCCGCAGTACCGGATCTGGCGGGATGGCAAGCTGTCGGAGGAAACCGCAGACGCTACCGCCGCATGGGCAGAGCGCGATGACCTCGTGGCCTTCCTCATCGGGTGCAGCTTCACGTTTGAAACGCCCATGGTGGAAGCCGGCATTGAAATCCGCCATATGACGGATAAATCCAATGTGCCGATGTATCTCACCAACCGGCCATGCCGTCCTGCCGGTCGGTTGAAGGGCAATATGGTTGTTTCCATGCGCCCAATCCCCGCCACGCGCGTGGCAGATGCCGCAACGATTTCGGGTCGCTTCCCGGCTGTTCACGGCTCGCCCGTGCATGTCGGTTCGCCGGCAGAACTCGGCATTGCCGATCTCGCGAAGCCGGATTTTGGTGACGCGGTGCGGATCGAAGCTGGTGAAATTCCGGTGTTCTGGGCCTGCGGTGTTACACCACAAGCCGCAGTGATGGCGTCCGGTGTGCCGTTCGCGATCACACATTCCCCAGGTTACATGTTCATCACCGATATTCCCGATTCCGCCTATCATGCGTGAGGACACGATGCGTTTTTTACCCGTCAGCCTCACGACTATTCTGGTGGAACTTGATGACCTCGACCAGACACTTGCCCTGTTTGCATCGCTTGAGGCCAACCCCGTCGAAGGTGTCGAGGAAACGGTTCCGGCTGCTCGCACGCTGATGATCCGGTTTCGGCCTGAAACCATCGGGGCGCAGGCGCTGGCGGCTGAAATCGCCACCCGTGATCTCTCGGCAAAGATTGCTCCGTCCGACAATCTGGTGGAAATACCGGTTCGCTACGATGGCGAAGATCTGGCCGATGTCGCCGAACTGACGGGCCTCAGTGTCGAAGAGGTTATTCGGCGACATACGGACAGTGAATTTACCGTCGCGTTCTGTGGTTTTGCACCCGGGTTCGGATATCTGGTCGGCGGTGATCCGGCGCTACATGTGCCGCGCCGCAAAAGCCCGCGCACCCGTATCCCTATGGGCTCGGTTGCCCTTGCCGGTGCCTTCAGTGGCGTTTATCCGCAAAACAGCCCCGGCGGCTGGCAAATCCTCGGCACCACGCCCCTGAAAATGTGGGATATCGACCGCGATCCCGGCGCGCTGTTTCAGCCCGGTTATCGCGTCCGCTTTTTCGATATGGACAAGGCTGACCGCAACATCGACATTCCCGCAGCAAAGCCTGCTGTCGCGAAACCCGTGGCGAACACAGAAGCCGCTCATTTCGACGTGCTGGCCGCACCCATGCCCGCCGTGTTTCAAGACCTTGGGCGGTTTGGCCAGACGGGACAAGGCGTGTCCGCGTCCGGCGCTCTGGATCGTTCCGCCTTAAACACGGCAAATCGCATCGTTGGCAACCCGGCCAACACCGCCTGTCTGGAAATCACACTTGGCGGCTTTTCCTTTAAAAGCACCAGCCGCGCAGTCATCGGTGTTGCAGGCGCATCCTGTATCATAACCGTGAAATCTGATGCCTACAGCGTCGAAGCCAACCCCTACATGCCAATCTCTCTGGAGGCAGGCGATGTGGTGACATTTGGCAATCCTGCAAAAGGTATGCGCTGTTACCTCGCGGTCCGAGGCGGTTTCGAAGTCGCGCCGGTTCTTGGGAGCACATCCACGGATACGCTTGCGGTTGTGGGGCCGGATACGGTCACTGCGGGGTCGATCCTCAATCTGAAAAAGAATAAAAACGGCCTTTCCAGCGTGTCCATCGATGAGGTTCCAGCCTTTGATCTGCCCCAAGTGGGTGATGTCGTCACGCTGGATGTCGTGATGGGTCCACGCACCGACTGGTTCACACAACGCGGTATCGAAACACTGACAAGCCAGCTCTGGCAGGTCACGCCGCAGTCCAGCCGCGTCGGCATTCGCCTTGCTGGTGAAACGCCGCTGGAGCGCAAGGACAGTGCGGAATTGCCGAGCGAAGGCACAGCAACGGGTGCAATCCAGATACCCCATAGCGGTCAGCCGGTGCTGTTTCTCGCCGACCATCCGCTGACGGGAGGATATCCGGTCATCGGTGCCGTTGCGGAATACCACTTGGACCTCGCGGGTCAGATACCCATCAACGCCAAAATCCAGTTTCGCCCGCTTGGGCCATTCGCGGAGATTTCGGCCATAAAAAACACAGAGCTTTCGGGAGAACGCCCATGAAAAAAGTGCTGATTGCCAATCGCGGTGAGATCGCGGTGCGCATCATTCGCGCCTGCCGAGATTACGGTATCGGATCGGTTGCCGTTTATGCCGATCCTGATCAGGACGCAGTTTTCGTGCGACTGGCCGATGAAGCCTACGCCCTGGACGGCGTGCGTCCGGCGCAAACCTATCTCGATATTGAAAAGCTGATTGCTATCGCCAAGCGCTCCGGTGCGGATGCGGTCCATCCCGGTTATGGCTTCCTGTCGGAACGTGCCGAATTTGCGCAGGCCGTTATCGACGCAGGCCTGATCTGGATTGGCCCTGACCCTGATGTAATCAAGGTTCTGGGTGACAAGGTGGAAGCGCGCCGCATTGCCACCAGCGTTGGCGCGCCTCTGGTCGCAGGCAGCGATGGGCCGGTTGAAACAGCAGCGGAAGTTACCGCCTTTGCCCAACAGCACGGCCTACCGGTTGCCATCAAGGCCGCCCATGGCGGCGGCGGACGCGGCATTAAGGTTGCCTGGAAAATGGAAGAGATCTCCGATCTCTACAGTTCTGCAGTGCGCGAAGCGACAGCCGCCTTCGGGCGTGGCGAATGTTTTCTGGAACGGTTCCTGGACCGTCCGCGCCACATCGAAGCGCAGGTCATTGCCGATAAGCACGGCAATGTTCTGGTTCTCGGCACGCGCGATTGTTCGTTGCAGCGCCGTAACCAGAAGCTGATCGAAGAAGCACCGGCGCCGTTTCTGTCACCAGAACAGCGTCAGAAAATCCATGAGGCGGCAAAGGCCATCTGTGCGGCGGCCGGTTATTCCGGGGCGGGCACCGTGGAATTTCTGCTGGGCGTGGACGGTACGATTTCTTTCCTTGAAGTCAACACACGTCTTCAGGTGGAGCATCCGGTAACGGAAGAGACCTCAGGCATTGATCTCGTCATAGAGCAGTTCCGTATTGCGGAAGGCCATAAGCTGCGCGTCTTCGAAACGCCGGAACCACGCGGCCATTCCATGGAATTCCGCATCAATGCCGAAGATCCCGGTCGCGGCTTTCTGCCGACGCCCGGAAAAATCACCCTGTTCGATCCGCCATCAGGCCCCGGCATCCGCATGGATAGCGGCGTCGTCACCGGCTCGACGATACCCGGCGTGTTCGATTCGCTAATGGCGAAACTGATCGTGACAGGTGCGGATCGAGATCAGGTGCTGCGCCGCGCCCGCCGCGCCCTGAAGGAATTCCGCATCGAAGGCATCGCCACGGTTCTGCCGTTCCACCGCGCCGCCATCGATACGGATGATTTTATCGGAACGGATGGCTTCAAGGTTCACACCCGCTGGATCGAGACCGATTTTGCCGACATGCCCGATGCCATGGAGCGCCCCGCACCGGGAGACGACGCCACGATGACCCGCACATGGCTGGAAATTGACGGAAAGCGCGTATCCGTCGGCCTGCCGCATCTATTGCTGGCAGGTTTTACCGGTGCTGGCGTACGTTCCACAGAAGCAGTCGAGGCGATCCCCAAAACAGAGGGCATCCTGGCACCCATTTCCGGCACGCTTCAATCCTTCAAGGTCGAAGACGGAGCGGATGTGGCCGAAGGCGATCTCGTCGCCGTTATGGAGGCGATGAAAATGGAGACGCAGGTGACGGCTCCGAAAGCAGGCAAGGTCCGTCTTGTGGCCAAAGAGGGCGGGTATTTGCAAGCGGGTGAGGTTCTGATCTCCTTCGATTGACCGCCGGACAACCTACAATCAAGACATGGTCTCGCGGTTGCCAATGACCGCGAGACGAGAAAGCTTTGGATCTTGTCAGATGACGAGCTTGCGGAGCTGTTGCGAAATCAGGTCCATCACGGTCACCGTCAAAACGATAATGATGATGATGGCGGAGGCTTGCGGGTAATAGAAGCCACGAATGGTTTCGAAGAGGATCTGGCCGATGCCGCCTGCGCCGATCAGGCCAAGCACGGTTGCCGAGCGGACGTTGGATTCCAGTCGGTAGAGGGAAAACGAAATCCATAAAGGCAAGACCTGCGGAATAACGCCGAAGATGACCTGCTGCACTCTGGACGCGCCAGTGGTTCGGATCGCTTCGACGGGCCGCGGGTCGATGGCTTCCACTGCTTCCGAAAACAGTTTTGCCAGAATTCCGGTCGTATGAATGAACAGGGCCATGACGCCGGCGAACGGGCCAAGCCCTACTGCAACCACGAAAAGGACCGCGAACACGACTTCGTGGATGGCACGGAACATGTCCATTAATCGCCGTACTGGCTGGTTGATCCACCAGGGCGTCATGTTGTGGGCAGAGAGAATGCCAAATGGTATCGATACCAGGACCGCGAGACATGTGCCCCAAAGCGCAATCTGCACGGTGACCATCATCTCTTCGAGATAATAGGGCCACGTCTTGAAGTCCGGACGCAGGAAGTCCTTGGCATATTCCGCCATGTTGCCGCCATCGGTAAACAGGTAGGTCCAGCGATCCATCTCTGCCGGGCTCCAGCTGAAAATCAATGCAGCCGCCAGACCGAGCATCAGGCTCCAATTGCGAATGCTGCCCGGTTGCCTGCCAGTTGGCAGACCGGCTACAGCACCCTTAGAAAGAATTGTCTCGCTCATGGCACACGATTCCGGTTTTTCAAAAGAGGGGCGGGCAACTTCTCCCGCCCCTTACGCGTGGTGACCTCAGGTCTTGGACGCCTCTGCGAGTTCGGCTTCGAACCTGGTCTTCTGGTCGGTCAAGGACTTGATCTTTTCAGCCTTGGCTTCGGCAGAAAGAGACGTGTCGGCTTCGACCTGCGAGAGTGATTTCGTTAGCTCCATCACGCGGATCGGCAGCAGCTGCTTGTTGGTCGAGGGACGGAACGGTCCCCACTTCAGGCTGGCAAGGATCTTTTTCTCCTCGGCAACATTACCTGTCGACTTGTCGGTGCCGTAGGTCACGAAGAACGTCCGGATTTTTTCCTTGGTCGCATCGGGAAGATCCTTGCGCCAAACGATCGGGTCAGACGGGATCAGCGGCGAGCGCCAGATTTCGCGGATTTTCGCAAATGCGTCCGGCTTGTTCTGCTTGATCAAGGCCATGTTTTCGGTGTTGTTGGCTGCAGCATCGACCTGCTTGTTGGCAACCGCCATTGCATTGGTTTCGTGGTTGGCGTTGGTGACATTCTTGAAGCAGGTCTTGGGATCGATACCACGAGCGCTGAAGACAAACGTCATCGGCACGAGATATCCGGATGTCGAATTCGGGTCGCCCAGACCGAAGTTGAGCGACTTGTCGCATGTCAGCACGTCATCAATGGTCTGGATCTTGCTGTCTGTAGGTACGATGACGACGGACCAATAGCCCGGATCACCATTGATCGGCATGCTCTGGACGAAGACTTCGCCATCAGCGCGATCGACCGCTTCCATCGCAGACTTGTTGCCGTACCAGGCGACCTGCACCTTGTTGAAGCGCATGCCTTCGATGATGCCGGCATAGTCGGACGCGAAGAAGGCCTTGATGTCGAGGCCTGTCTGCTTCTTCATATCGGCCAGAAGCGGGTCCCAGCTGGTCTTGAGGTTTTGCTGGGATTCCGTGGAGATAATGCCGAAATTGATCGTGTTGTCCTGCGCCAAGGCTGCGGAGGAGATCGTCAAGGCGACAGACATCGCCGCCATGCTTTTCAGTATCGCGTTCATGAGTGGTCTCCGGTGATCGTCGGTCAGACGCCTAAAAGGGCCAACTGACGGTGTTGAGGCTCCGCACAGGGTTGGGGAGCCGGGTACTCCGCCGGAGCTTCCGGCAGGACGAGTTCTTCCGACGCCGAACCGTAGAGTTCGGCAAGGAATGCATTGGAAAGTTCGCTTGAAGCGCCGTCGAACACGATTTCGCCGTCGCGCATCGCAATCGTTCGCTTGCAATATCGCCGCGCATATTCGACCTGATGCAGCGAGACCAGAATGGTGATGTTGTCTTGCGTGTTGATGGTGGCGAGAACGTCCATCACCCGCCGAGCCGAAGACGGATCAAGCGCCGAAATCGGTTCGTCCGCGATCAGAATTTCAGCACCCTGCACCAGGGTCCGCGCGATGGCCGCTCGTTGCTGCTGGCCTCCGGAAAGCGTCGAAGACCGCTGGGTCGCCACTTGTGGAATACCCACGCGGGCAAGGGCCGCAATAGCCGCATTCTTTTCTTCCCGATTGAACAGACCAAGCGTTCCACGCCAGCGCGGTATCTGGCCCAGGTGGCCGATAAGGACATTGGTGAGAACCGACATGCGGCCCACCAGATTGAACTGCTGGAAGATGACCGAGACCGCGCCGCGCTTGACCTTGTCCGTCAGGCGTCCGGCGCTCTGCGACACATTGCCTAAAACATCGATCCGGCCATTACGACCATCGCCGGTTTCAAGGCCCGCAATATGACGGATCAAAGTGCTTTTGCCGGAGCCGGATGCTCCGATGAGGGCGACCATCTCGCCTTTTTCGACCATCAGGCTGACACCGGACAGGGCTCGGGTCGAGCCGTAAGTCTTCGAGAGATTGGAAACCATAATCGCCGTCATTGCCCGTCTCCGTGCTTGGGTCTGTTCAAAGAGATTGGATGGCTTTTGATGATCGTTCAGTGACGGTTCGGTGAAAGTTTCGTGTCAACCGCCATAACGGCTGATGAATTCTTCGGCTGGGAGATCGCGAAAATCTTGGAGTGCTTCGAAAAGGCGATCATGCGACCAGTCCCACCATGCAAGGTTATCCATGCGCTGACCGGTCTGGGCGTCGAAGCGAGCCCGGATCAGACGGGCGGGGACGCCGCCGACAATGGTGTAGGCCGCGACATCGCGCGAGACGACAGCACCCGAACCGACGACGGCACCATTGCCGATTGTCACGCCCGGCAGGATGGTGGCGCCATGGCCGATCCAGACATCATGACCAATCACCACGCGTTTCGCACGCCTTGCGGCAAAGAAATCGGCCTCTTCTTCGCCTTGTGGCCAGTAGTCTCCGGCGCGGTAGGTGAAATGATGCAGGCTTGCCCTGTCCATCGGGTGGTTGGTGGCATTGATGCGGACACTGGCGGCGATATTGGCAAACTTGCCGATGGTCGCGCACCATACCTGACCGTTGCGCTCGATGTAGGAGTAGTCAGCGAGGATCGTCTCCGAGATACGACATCCCCCGGCGATCTCGGTGTAGCGCCCAAGTTGGCAGTCGCTGACCTCTGCTGTCGAATGAATCAGAGGCTCTAGGGAAAGCTTGGTCATGCTGACATCTTTCGAGCGGAAAAGGTTGATACATCCAGAATGCGGGTCGCCACCGCGTCTCGCACGGGTTGGTCATGGAAAATTCCAAGCACCGCTGTTCCAGCATCCGTCTTTTCCGCAATCATCGCAACCACGATGTCGCGGTTTTCCGAGTCGAGTGACGCCGTCGGCTCATCGAGAAGCAGGATGGGGTGATCTGTGATAAAGCCGCGTGCAATATTGACGCGCTGCTTTTCTCCACCCGAAAAGGTCGCTGGCGGCAGGCTGAAAAGTGTCTGCGGCAGGTTCAGTCGCAAAAGCATGACCTCTGCACGCTCCAATGCTTCGGCCCGGGATATGCCGCGGGCCAGCAGAGGTGCTGCAACGACATCAAGAGCGGAGACACGCGGCACGGCTCTTAAAAACTGGCTGACATAGCCGATGCTTTCGTTTCGCAGTTCCAACACCAGTCTCGGATCGCCGCCTCCCAGATTACGCATGGCTCCAGACTTGGTGTCACGGACCCAGATCTGGCCACGGTCGATGGCGTAATTACCGTAAACCATCCGCAATATCGACGATTTTCCGATGCCCGATGGTCCGCCGAGCACCACGCATTCGCCGCGATGGAGCTCAAAATTGACATCGTTGACGACGGGCAGAACAAGTCCGTCGCGCAGATGCATGGTGAAGGATTTGGCGACGTTCTCCACCGATAGAAGAACGGTCTCGGCAGCATTGATGGACGGTTGATGAAGGCTCATCTCAACTCTCCGGTATCGAGGCGACAAGAAGCTGCGTGTAGGCATGTTGCGGGTCGTCCAGCACGCGATCGGTCAAACCGTTTTCGACGACCTTTCCATCTTTCATCACGAGCATCCGCTGCGACAAAAGGCGCGCCACAGCGAGGTCATGGGTGACGAGGACGACAGACAGACCAAGGTCGCTGACCAGCCCGCGAAGCAGATCGAGAACACGCGCCTGAACGGAAACGTCCAGACCGCCGGTCGGCTCATCCATGAAAATCAGGCGAGGGTGGGTCACCAGATTGCGGGCGATCTGCAATCTTTGGCGCATGCCGCCTGAAAATGTCACAGGCTGGTCATCGATACGATCAGTGGCAATTTCGACACGCGCCAGCCAATCGCTGGCGTTGCGGCGAATATCGCCGTAATGACGCTCTCCAATGGCCATAAGGCGTTCACCGACATTGGCGCCTGCCGAAACCCGCATCCGCAAACCGTCGGCCGGGTTCTGGTGAACGAAGCCCCAGTCCGTGCGCATCAAGAAGCGTCTCTCAGCCTCAGATAGATCGGCAAGATCGGGAAAACGCCCGTCACGCATCCGATACCGGACGCTACCGGCAGAGCGGTCGAGCCGCGCCGAAGTACAGTTCAGCAATGTCGTCTTGCCGGACCCGGATTCGCCGACAATTGCGATGACCTCGCCCGGCCAGACGTCGAAAGAAACACCGGTGCAGCCGATGAAGGCGCCATAGCGACGTTCAAGATCGCGCACGGACAGTATGGGATCGCTCATGGTTGCTCTCCCATCGCAGCCTTCGGCATTCCTAGACCCTGATGGCCGTCTCCCTGTCTCGTTTCGCAATGATCTGTGTCGGAACACACGAACATGCGTCCGCCTTGGTCGTCGGTCACAACTTCATCGAGGTAGACGCCGGTGGCATTGCATAGAGCGCAGGGTGCAGTGAACGTCTGGACCTCGAAAGGATGGTCTTCGAAGTCGAGGCTAACGACGTCCGTGAAGGGTGGAAGCGCATAAATCCGCTTCTCGCGACCAGCACCGAACAGCTGTAATGCGGGCGAATTGTGCATTTTCGGATTGTCGAATTTCGGAATGGGCGAGGGGCCCATCACATAACGGCCCTCGATCTTGACGGGGTAATCGTACGTCGTTGCGATATGGCCGTGTCTGGCGATATCCTCATAAAGCTTGACCTGAATCAGGCCGTATTCTTCCAACCCGTGCATGATGCGCGTCTCCGTTTCACGCGGTTCGAGGAAACGTAGCGGCTCAGGAATGGGGACCTGATAGACAATGGTTTGGCCGGCCTTGAGAGGCGTCTCGGGAATGCGGTGGCGCGTCTGGATGACACTGGCTTCTGTGGTTTTCGTCGTCGTTGCCACGCCCGCGGTCTTGGCAAAAAAAGCACGGATCGAGACTGCATTCGTCGTGTCGTCGGCACCCTGGTCGATGACCTTGAGAACGTCGTCCGGGCCGAGGATCGCAGCCGTCACCTGAACGCCGCCGGTTCCCCAGCCATAAGGCATGGGCATCTCGCGGGAGGCGAACGGCACCTGATAGCCGGGGATGGCGATGGCCTTCAGGATTGCCCGACGGATCATGCGTTTCGTCTGCTCATCCAGATAGGCGAAGTTGTAACTGGGCAGGTTCATTCTGCTGCCTCCTTGCTGGCCGAGGTCTCTTCGTTTTCCTTCCGCAACATGCGCAGCAGACCGAGTTCGGCCTGGAAATCCACGTAATGCGGTAATTTGAGATGTTCGACGAATCCGGTGGCTTCGACATTATCGCAATGGGCCAACACGAACTCTTCGTCCTGTGCGGGCGCGGTCCGTTGCTCATCGAATTCATCGGCGCGCAACGCTCGGTCAACGAGGCTGACAGCCATAGCTTTTCGTTCGGACTGCCCGAACACCAGCCCATAGCCCCGCGTGAAGCGCGGGCCGTCTGCCGTGGTGCCCTTGAACTGCGACACCATCTGGCACTCGGTGACACGAATGGAACCAATGGAAACCGCAAAGCCAAGCTCCGGGACATCCACCTCGACCTCGACGAGCCCGATGCGCACTTCTCCGACAAAGGGGTGAGTGCGGCCGTAGCCTCGTTGCGTGGAGTAACCGAGCGACAGCAGAAATCCCTCGTCGCCACGCGCTAGCGCCTGAAGTCGCAGATCTCGGTTCGCCGGAAATGACGTCGGCTCACGGGTCATATCCGTCGGCTCTTCTTCCGACTGGATGTCAGGCTCGATCAAGCCTTCATCGTTGAGGATATCCGTGATGCGTGGATAGGTGCTCTCTTGCTGGGCCTCGCGCCGTTCCGGCTGATCAACGGTCTCGTCAACGGCCATGGCGGGGTCGATCAGGCGGTGGGTATAGTCGAAGGTGGGTCCCAACAGTTGGCCACCGGGGATATCCTTATAGGTGGCAGATACCCGGCGTTCGATCTGCATGGCCCCCGTGTCGATCGGTTGGGAATATCCGAAACGGGGCAGGGTGGTGCGATAAGCCCGCAGCAGAAAAATCGCCTCGATGAGGTCGCCGCGGGATTGCCGAACGGCCATAGCAGCCAGTTCTGGATCATAGAGAGAACCCTCGGCCATGACGCGATCAACGCCAAGCGAAAGCTGACCGGCAATCTGCTCCAATGTCAGCGCAGGCACATCGCGATCGCCTCGGCGTCTGTCGGCCAACAGCTTATGAGCTTTGTCGATAGCGGCTTCACCGCCCTTTACGGCCACATACATCGCTTCAAATCTCCTTGATGCGCGTTGTGCGCGGGAGGGCCAACGCCTCGCTGCCACAAACGATGATGACGTCGAGGCCCAGTGGGTAAGACGCGTTGTTCTCCAGCGCCCATTTGGCAAAGCCTTCCGGCAGGCCGGATGGTGAAATGGCGTGCGTGTTTTCAATCCCGGGGCCGGAGAGTTGCAGCATGGTCCCGCCAGTCATGGCGTGAACCGGAAGGATCAACGTTGCAGAGCGGTCGGGATAGCTCATCGTCCCCACAGCAAAATCTTTCCAGTTATCAATTCGGCTTTTCTCACTAAGAACCGCAAAGCTTGCCTTGCCTTGCTCTGGTGTGACCGGTGCGCCCGAATGGAAGACCAGCCATTCGGCAGCACTCTGCATGTCGCCCGCGTTTTCAAACCAGACCGGGGTGTCATAATCCGCAAGCGTCAGCAAAATGGCAGAGGCAGCGCAGGTGAGGGGCGCAGGGCCGGTTGCGACGGTGCCGAGATCAACGTTCGTTCCAGGTCTGGAAAAAGCATCCATTACCGCTCGGAAAACACTCTGGGAGGCGAAAACAGGATCGGTGAAGCCGCCATCGAATGTTGCTGTTTGCATCAGTCTTCTCCTCGTGTGACGGTGAAGAAATCGACCTTTGTCGCTTCCGTCTCTTCGGCGCGCTTTTGCTTCTCGTCGTTGATTGCGGAGAGGATGGGCCGGGTGATTTCGTCATCGATACGTTGCTGCCAGGTGTCGATTTGCCGTAGCGCATCGAGATGGGCGACGATGCGTGCCTTGTTTTGGTCCCGGCCCAGCACGATGGAGTGGCCGACCTCACCTGTCACGAGCTTGATCGTTGCACGAGTGACGCTCGCTTCGCCTAGATTAAAGGTGGCACCACCACCGCCAATTCTGCCTCGAACCATGACGGTGCCGATTTCCGGGCCGCGTACCGGTGAAGCGGTGGGCAGCGATGGAGCCATCCGCGAGTAACGTTCATCCAGCAGAACAGCAGGCGCCGCCGACAGGATGTCGAGAGCGCTTTTTCTTGAGAGAACTGCAGTGTCAAAGGGGTGCTTGATGCGTGTCATCTCTCATCCATATTTATCTAGTTGTGTAGACAACTAATCATATTTGATATATACACTCAATACGGTGACAGAAGAATGACAGCCTGGTGTTTGTGGAGGGCTTGCGTGGACGATCTCGATGATGGCGTTTCACGGTGGCGGCGCGTTGCAGACGGCATCCGCAATGCCATCAGCGAGGGGGCGATAGACGATCAATTGCCAACGGAGGGCGCCTTGGCGTCTCAGTACGGGGTCAATCGCCATACCGTCAGGCGAGCAATCGCTGCGTTATCCAGTGAGGGGCTTCTTCGCGCTGAGCGCGGTCGCGGCACCTTCGTCAATGCGGTGCCCCAGCGCATTGTTTATCCGATTGGCACGAGGGCCCGCTTTTCCGAAAACATGATGCGACAATCGTTGGAGCCATCGGGGCGATTGATCAATGCCGAGCTGATTGTTGCCAACGCTGCACAGGCAAGCCTGCTGGATTGCAAGATCGGAGCGCCGCTGCATCGTATGGAGCATCTGGCCGTGGCAGCCGGTGTTCCGCTGTCCAGATCGACCTCTCTTTTTTCCGCAGACCGGTTTCCCGGGATCATCGCCGCCTATGCCGAGACCGGCTCCATCACAAAGGCACTGGAAATGGAGGGTCTTGCGGATTATCGGCGCAAGGAAACGAGATTGACCGCTGAACGCGCATCATCTCGCGATGTCAGCTTCCTCACTTGTGCGCCCGATAGTATCGTCCTTGTCAGTCGGGCAATCGATATCGATCAGAACGATGCACCCGTACAAAGCATCGTCACGCGTTTCTTGGCAGACCGTATGGAACTTGTCTTCTCGAATGCGCCATAGCTTCTATCTTTCCGCGATCACATACAGAGCGAAACTGGAAGACGGACCGGGCTTGTACAAAACTTTTCGGGAAAAAAGACAACCGTATCAAGGTTGTTCTCACCGCTTAAGCTGTTAGAACCAAAGGACCACGCCGACCGTGTGGTCTGCATACGGTGGGTTAACCCTGGAGAGCTTTGTCGATGAATTATGCCGCACTCATCTCGGAGCTGTTGGAAACCTCTGAACACGTTTCAGACACCGACCCCGCCAAAATCCGTGAACTGCTTGATCACGCCGTTGTCGCGGTGCGGGACTTGAGAGACAAGATCGACAGACATCCAGCGCAAAACGTCCGCGATGCCGTGACGTTTCTAGAGAAGATTTCCGCTGATTTGGCCGTCGGTGACGTTCCTGTCGATCAATGTCGAAGCGCGTTGAAAGACGCTTCGGTCATGATCGAAGACCTCGCAGCAAAGTCGCGTTCCAAGATTTATTAGAACACGACCCCCTTATTGCGACATTACGGTTGACGATCACAACGCGTCAGCAAAAGCCATTCAGCTTCAGTATCTTGTGTGCCTCGATCGTCGCTTGAAGCGCTGCTTCCGAGGTGCGGTCGCCCTGGTTGCCATCTGGGTGATGCATCTTAAGCCTTTCCCGGTAACGGCGCCTGATATCTTCAGGCGTCGCATCTGCTTCGAGGCCTAGCGTGTCGAAAGCCTTTGCTTCGAGCACCTTGAGCTTGCGTTTCTGAAGATCGGCTTTTTGCGCCTGACGCTGAGCTGCCGTCTTGCGCTGATTCAATGCTTTTGCAGAACCGGAGCGTGCGGTCGAGGGCATCGGAATTTCCGTCGACCGGTCGACCCGTGTGCCAAAGGTCACGCGGCGACCTTCAGCAGCTTCCTTTTGGTAGCGCGCCACTTCATCGCTCGATGGGGCTGACGTGAAGCTGTATCCCTTGTTGTAATCTCTGACATGCTCGATGCAGAACATGAGATACAGTCCTTCGGCCATGGGTCCAACAGGTGCGCGATGCGTACCGGTCTTGTCGCAACCGTCCCACTGACATTTCGGACCTGTCGGCTCGCTAGCGCTTGTCGATTTTTTGCGCGCGGACTTCAGTCCAACGAATATTTTTGAATCAGACGTCATGACGTGTGTATGGACTCAGTGCGCCATCCCGGCAAGGGTTTTTGCGCGACCTGCCCAATGGTTTTTGCGCACCCGATATGCATGGAGGGAATTGCGCGCCATTTATCTGTGAGACGATGGTGGGAAATTGATGATGAATTGGCTGCTGCACATCGTGTAATGATCGCATCATTGTGTTCAAGACACACGGTGCGGACTTGTTAAAAAATCACAATTGCTCTCTAGATTTCAGTAGAGTTGATTCAAGACGTCGATAAGGAATAACGCTGAATGCGCATGAAGTATGGTTTTGTTGGCTTAATTCTGTTTGTTGCGTCCTCTGCTTTTTCTCAAGAGCTCGCGAAACCTCCTGTCTTGGAGCCATCCAGCACTCAGGCGCAAGCCGCCAATCTGAGTGCGCAGTTCCTTGGGAGGTATGCCTATAAGCCTGTTCCGCTCGATGACGCGCTCTCCGCAAAAATCATGGACAAGTTCATCAAGTCTCTCGACCCGGACAGGATGCTGTTCATGCAGGCTGATATCGACACCTTCATGGTTGGCAAAAACAGCATCGATAACGGGATACTGGACGAAAACCTAGAAATTCCGTTTTCCATTTTCAACGTTTATACCCAGCGGGTCGTCGATCGCATGACCTACGCCCGTGGCCTGCTCAAGCAGCCGTTCGATTTCACAGCAAAAGAAGAATATTCGCTTTTCCGAGAGGATGCCCCATGGGCGCAATCTGCGCAGGAGAGCAATGAGCTTTGGCGCAAGCGGGTTAAAAGTGACTGGCTGCGTCTGAAGCTGGCGGGTCAGGCCGATACGGCGATTCGTGATACTCTGGACAAGCGTTACAAGAATATTCTGGAGCGCGTTTATCCCTACAAGAGCGACGACGTGTTCCAGACGTTCATGGCCGCCTACACAACGGCAGTGGATCCTCATACCGACTATTTCAGTGCCGCAGCGTCCAACGAGTTCGACATCTCGATGAGACTTTCTCTGGTTGGTATCGGTGCCGTTCTGCAGGAACGTGATGGTTACACCACAATTCGTGAACTCGTTGCAGGTGGTCCGGCCCAATTGTCCGGAAAACTTGCCGTTGGCGATCGCATCATTGGCGTGGGGCAGGGTCAGGATGGCGAGATTAAAGAGGTTGTCGGAACCCGGCTGGATGAAGTGGTCCAAATGATACGGGGTGAAAAAGACTCCACCGTTCGACTGGATATCTTGCCTGCAGATGCGGGTGGAAATGCAAACCACCGTGTTATCACTCTCATCAGAGACAAGGTCAGCCTGGAAAAACAGGCCGCTCAAAAGACGATCGTCCCCGTGCTCAAGGATGGTGTCACGCGCAAAATTGGCGTGATCACGCTGCCGACCTTTTACGAGGATTTTGAAGCGCGCCGAAAAGGTGACAAGAATTACAGAAGCGCCAGCCGAGATGTTGCCAAGCTGCTTGGAGAGTTGAAGCAGGAGAATGTGGACGGCGTGCTTGTCGATCTGCGTGACAATGGCGGCGGATCCCTGTCGGAGGCAATTGATTTGACCGGCTTGTTTGTCGGCAAGGGGCCGGTTGTCCAGCAGCGGGACGCAGAGGGCAAGATCAAGGTCGAAAGCGATGATCTGTCAACGCCGGCATGGTCAGGTCCCGTCGGCGTTCTGATCAACCGCGGTTCTGCTTCGGCCTCGGAAATTTTCGCGGCCGCCATACAGGATTATGGCCGTGGGGTGATCGTGGGCGAGCCGAGTTTCGGTAAGGGTACGGTCCAGACGGTTGTCGATCTCGATCAGGTTGCCCGCAACACCAAGCCGGAATTCGGCCAGCTGAAACTCACCATCGCACAGTTTTTCCGTATCGATGGTGGCACGACGCAATTGCATGGTGTCACACCCGACATCAGCCTGCCGGGTCTGTCCGATCCCAAGCTGCTGGGTGAATCGAGCTACGACAACGCATTGCCGTTTTCCGAAATCAAGCCTGCGAAATATGCCGCTAAAGGAACGACAAGCGCTCTGTTGCCGCAACTCCAAAGCCGCCATGAGGCCCGTATCAAGGACGACAAGGCTTTTCAGCGATTTGAAGCGGATGTCGCCGACCTCAAGGCCCAACGCGAGAAACGAACTTTGTCTCTCAATGAAGCTGAACGCAGGAATGAAATGACCGCGTTGGCGGATCGTCTGAAAGCGCGCGGAGAGGCAGACGACGGGGTTATGCGCGGTAGTGATGATGGTTTGCAAGCAAACGAGCGCAGTCTAAGTGCTAATCTCGCGATCGAGACCGCTCGGAAAAATGCAAAAGACGTTCTACAGATCGAGGCAGCAACGATCGTTGCCGATGAGGCAGACCTGTCGCAGGACGTCAAGAAAAAGCAGTAAAGTCTGCAAAACAGGCTCAAAAGCATCAAGTCGCCGACCAGAGCTCACATGCAGGTCGGCGGCTTTTCTTCGACGTCGGTGGGTAACATGTGTCGCCCAATCGAGCGGATTGTCCAAAAGAAAATCGCCATGAAGATCATACCGCGGTGGATGATGCATGTGACCTCCATGGTCTGAAGGCCGTTTCACTTTATCCGTTTAAGCCGCGAAATAACGATAGTTCTGGAACCTGTTGGCGTACCACCAGTTTGCTTGGCAGTACCCTAAAGGAGAAATGTCATGAGAGATATCAACCCGGCTCCAGATAACCCCGCAGAAACGCCACGCGGCCCAACGTCGACACCCGGCATTCCAGATCGCGTGCAGGAAAAGCCACCCGTCCCGCCCATCAGTGATCCCGGTGACACGAAAAACCCAAACGATCCGACACTCAACCCAGCCTTGTTGCCGATCGGCGACCCGGCTGGTGCTGCCTGATGCCTATGACGTTTTGAATGAGGCGCGGCCCGACCGCGTCTCATTCGCGTAATGCGGCAATGGACTCACCTGTTGATCGCGGCATCTTTTGCGCCGACGACGTTCGTGAAGATTAAATCTGTTGTTATGCAGTGATTGAAGACAACAAATTTGTGTGCGCTGATTGACACCCCGGTCAAACCGCTAAGCCTGCGCGCGTGTGGGGGAGGGGCTCTCGTCTAGCCGGTTCATCCCAGTTATAGGGCCTGTTACGTCGAGATGAGCAAGGGTCGCAGCGAATTGAGACCTGCTGTGAGATCCTCGAAACTGGGCGCACCCAGACAGAGCCGCAGTCCCGACTGGCCATCTCCGGACCCTTCGATAGAACTTGGCGGTGTGATGGCAATGCCGTTCACGACCGCCGCCGACAAAACCTCTTCGGCTTTCTCGGCGGGCATCGGCAGCCAGATATGGAAGCCTCCGTCCTTGGATTTGAGCGCGACGTCCGGGCCCAGTAGTTCTTGCGCCGCCCGTGTCCGGCGTTGAGATTCTGTACGCACGTCGTCAATGATGATCCGAGCGGCACCAGTCTCTATCAGGCGAGAGGCAATGACCGTATCAAGGGACGTAGCCGTGATCATGGTTGCTTGTAGCCGACTGCTAATCGCGCTGAAAAAACGGTCGTTGGGCGCAAGGATAAATCCTGTTCGCAGAGCCGGGCAGACGGTTTTGGAAAGGCTGCTGATGTAAAAGCAGATGTCGGGCGCCAACGCCGCCAGTGGCGGTGGTGCTCCAGGGATAAGGGCGCCGTAAACATCATCTTCGACGAGGATGAGATTTAACCTTCGGGCAATCTCGATGATGTCCTCCCGACGCTTCAGGCTCATCACGCTGGTTGTGGGATTCTGCAAGGTCGGCACCAAATACGCAACCCGAGCCCCCGTTCGCCGGGCTGCCTCTTCGAGGGCTTCGGGCAAAATCCCTTCGTCGTCCATGGGAACAGCACACAGCCGAAGATCGTTCTGGGCCGCTGCAGATCGAACGCCCGTATAGGTGAAGCTCTCAACCAGCACAGTGTCTCCCCGCGCCGTGCTTACGGAGAAGGCAAGGCTGATGGCATGCTGTGCCCCTTTGCACACAGCCATCCTTCGCGAGTCTGCTGGCAGGCCCTGCGAGGTGATCCATCGTGCGAAAGAGACCCTGTGCGCATCGAAGCCTGCTGACGGGCCGTAGCTGCAGAAGTCGAGCCAGCTTTCGGGATTGTTGCCGAGTTCGGCAAACACGTCTGCAAGACGATAAAGCGACTGCACCATCGGTGGTTCATTGAGGGCAAGATTGAGCGTTGCGAAATTGCGGTTACGGATCTCTTCGGATCGTGGTTTTGCACTGGCGGTTTCATTGGCCTGACCGGCACGGGCGGCAAGCCCGCTGACACGTGTGCCTCGCCCAACATGCCCTTCAATCAATCCACGCGTTTCGGCCTCGAGGTAAGCTCGCGTAATCGTGCCTGGACTGACTCCCAGTGCCTTCGCAAGGTTTCTGTGGGGCGGCAGGGCGTCACCACCGACAAGATGACCCGACGCAACGTCACGCGACAGGGCCTCGACGATGCGCAGATAGATCGGCGCGGTGTCGACCGATCCTGTGCCTATTTTAGGCATCCACATTTCATCTCCTTACGCTTGACTCATTTTTTGTGACGTGACATTTTGTACTGGTGCATTAAATGCAAATTTTTAGATAATGCTCTAGTTCATTTTGTTCGACTGATGATATTATCAGCTGCACACGCTTGCAGAAGGAATTTTCTGAATGGCCTTATTGCAGAACGCAGGCGCGCGCGCCACAACCTCAGCTCACGAAAATATCGGCCTCATACTCGGAACAGTAGCGGTTTTGGCCTTCTCTCTTACGCTCCCTATCACGCGGTATTTAACGCACTATCTCAATACATGGGATATTGGTTTGGGGAGAAGTTGCCTTGCTGCAATGGGTGCGGTGGTTGTCCTCATGGCGACTCGTCAGCGGTTTCCAACACGGCAACAATGGGGGCGACTTGCTCTGACGGCTTCAGGTATAGCGTTCGGTTTTCCTCTGTTGACGGCGCTGGGCATGAAAACGGTGCCAGCTAGTCATGGAGGGATTGTCCTTGGTAGCCTTCCCCTCGCTACGGCCCTTATCGGCTGCTTTCTTTCTAAAGAGCGGCCATCTTTTGCTTTTTGGGTGGTCGCGTTGGTCGGCTTCGCCCTGGTTTTCACGTTTTCGCTCTACAGTCAGGGTGGTACAGCGGATTTGTCGTTCTATACCGGTGACTTGGCGCTGATCGGCGCCGTGGTAATGGCAGGGATTGGTTATGCGCAGGGAGGCATACTGGCCCGCTCCCTGGGGGGGTGGCAGGTTATCTGCTGGACCCTGGTTGCCAGCTTGCCGCTCCTCATACCTGCCACGATCGCGACGGCCAACTGGGATAATTTCGCTGCCTTGCCAGTTGTGCCATGGGTCGCCTTTGCTTTTCTTGCGCTCGTCAATTCCCTGATCGGATTTTTCTTTTGGTATCAGGCTTTGGCGATTGGTGGCATCGCTCGCGTTAGCCAAGTGCAACTCCTCCAACCGTTCTTCACATGGCTTTTTGCTGTTTGGTTCCTCGGTGAGGATCTCAGTCTCGTGACGCTGGTCTTCACGGCATTGACCATCGCCACTGTGATCATAGGTAAGAGAACACTCGTCCGATAACGCAATAGATCAATCATTCAATATTGTTATATATCAATTTAATTTCATACTAGACATTTTCAGCGATACAAGAGAGGAAATATTCATGCCTCGAGAGAATGCTTGCCCGCGCCTAGAATTGAGTTCCACCGGCAGTACAAGCCGTCATTCAAACAGGACCGACGTCGCCGATTTCGGCTCCCGCTCCTCGCGTTATGGCTGGGGGATCGATGTTCGCGCTACATATGCCCATCTTCCATGCCAATGGTTCTGGACCTGGCTGACCGGGAAGTATCCGGTCCGGCACGAGCCGCGCCGTCCTGTCGAAACGTTGCTCGCGCCCTGGCAGCTCGGTCTACAGCTTCTGTGGTCTTGGGGACTGATCGCAGCATCCTTGGTCCTTGGCGCCCACCTTTACAGCAGCCCCTACATCGGCGTGGTGACCAAGGTGGTCTGCACGCTGGCACTGTGGGTCATCGTAACCAACAGGACCCGCGGCCTGCTCCATACTTTCCACTATACCAACCATGGTGCCTCCATCCGCAACCAGCAACTGGCGCGGTTCCTCGGCAAGTGGTTCATGTCTATTCCGGTCATGCACCTGACCTGGGACGAATATCATCGCATCCATGCAGGCGATCATCATGCCAGCACATCCCTCTGCACGGAGGATGATCCGGATGAACAGTTCATGACGGACCACGGATTCTATCCCGGCATGCCGGAGCGGCTGTTCTGGCAGCGTCTGGTGCTGGCACCATTTCACCCGCGAGCGATCTGGAACCACATCCTCTTTAGGCTGCGACACAATTTCATTATTCCGGAGCGCTCTGAAATCATTTCGCGTATCGCCTTCTGGGCGGTGGTGCTTTCCGTCGTCGCGGCCACCGGTACGATGGACATCTTCCTCATCTACTACATGGTACCGCTTTTCGTGGTCACCCAGTATTCGTCCTGGTTACAGCACACGACCGAGCACCTTTGGTTTGCCACCCGGCCGGCAGACGTCCCGCCCTTCGTTTTCTATGCATCACTGACGTGGGGACGTTTCCTTGGTCGGCCTTATCCGCGCGATGAGCGGGGCTATCGCGGCTTGCTGTTGCGAGGAACATGGTGGGCGCAGGTTTTCCTCGTCGATCTCCCGGTCAAGCTGTTTTCCTTCATGCAAGATCTGCCGAGCCACGATTTCCATCACCGCTCGCCCCGGGTGAATTTCTGGTCGATTGCCCGTGAACGCGCGGCTGCCGAGGGGCTGCCTTCGAAATATGGTCCAATGGCCGAAACCTGGAGTCTTATCGAGAGCTGGAAAGTCGTCCGCGACCAGGTTTGCTACGGCGAGACAGATGCCTTCGGTATCTGGAAATGGGCACGCGAACGCGAACGTAGCGCACGACAGGTGAACCAGTGCCCATTGTGGGACTCTGCTCAGCGCGGGCGGGAAACCGCCTAAGTTTCAACTTCCACGTTTCCATATTTTCACAGTTCGTCAGGAGAAAGCAATGACGCCGGAAGCCGCGCGTGCCCACAACCTGTCTCATGGCTTTATAGACAGGGGCCTCAGTCAAACCATCTTGAAGGAAATAGCAAGCTCCACCAAGGCGCCGCCATCCGCGCCCTATCAGCCCGAAATCAATCTCGACCTGGAGATGCTCCACCGCCGTTATTGGGAAATACGCAACTCGATACCCAGCCTGCAGTGCCGAAATCTGCCTTTCTACCTGATGATCAGGGAGAAATACGCAGATTTCAGGTGGCATATCTCCGACGATGGGGTCGTCATCGATTATCATTATAAAGGGCTAAAACCGAGCCTTCTGTCGCTGCTGATGGAGCGGGTTCCGCACTACACTGCGAGACCCGCGGATCCGCTCGATCGCCTACTTCCAGACATCGCAGCCGAGATCCGCGTGGTATTTCACGAGGTGGGGATCGTCGCGCCGGAAAAGGCGCAGCTGGAGAAGCTGGCGCTCTGGCTGCGCAAGGGTCTCGATGGCGAGACCCTGACCATCGTTTCGCCGGTCTGCCCTGACTATGCGGTGGAGCCCATCAACGAAACCGAAGAAGCGGCCGGTAACGGACCCGACCGGCGCGTGCGCGCCCGCCGCCATCGGTTCACATTCGCAGGCCTCGGCGAGGATATCGGCGTGACGGCTGCCCATCTGTTCCAAGCGGCGCCACGGCTGCACGCGCTACTCTGCGAGCGGCTTGGTCTGGATGTCCGATATCTCGTGGCGCCCGGCGATTTCGAAGGGTTTTCCGACGAGACCTGCCAGCGCCTCGGCGTTGATGATGCGACCTTCCTGAGGAAGGTCGCGGCCCAGGCGCGGACGATCCAACAGCGGGCGCCTATTGCCGTTGCCAGCCATCCCTTCACCGACCTATGCGGCGGCCGACAGGGTTGGATGATGCGATGGAAGGAAATGCTTTTGCGCATACGGGACGGCGACCTGTCCGCCATTGGGCGGGAACCGTGGGTACGCGCCACCGCGCTCGGTCGACGCGAGCTCTATGATCGCTGGTACGGCTGCAAGAATCGGGAAGACGGTTTCTATCTCGATATCGCCCTCAGGCAAGCTGCGGAATATGCGGCAATGGGGCAGATCGTTGCCGCAAGCAAGGACCTGCAAAATCCCCTCATCCTGGGTGCGGACGACCATAAAATGGGGCGCTTTTATTCCATCGCCTCGGAAATTCCTGTTCTCTATCTTCAACGAAACTATGAGTAGGGCCAATATATGCTGAAGAATGTTGGTGAAGTCAGTGAGTTCCAACCTGTCCCGATCCCGATCACCAGCGAGCATTTCGATATGCTCGCAGATAGCGGTACGGCAATGTTTCCCCCCGAGATCATCTTCACGCCGGAAGAGCTGCAGCGTATCGACACAGCGCAGTCGCAACTGCCGGAAGAAAAGGTTCTGATCGGCGATGCGGGAGAGCCCAATCTACTGCATGTCCGGCGGATCGTGGTGGATCTTGCCGGAGAACTGCCGCGCCGGGTCAATTCGCCCCATTCGGACGCGATCCTGGCTATCCTCGACGACGAGAGCAGGCGCGATTTCTTTCGGCGGCTTCTCGGCACGGAGAAACATCTTCGCCGCTGCCAGATCAATCGCATGACCCAGGGGTCCTTCATCGGACGGCATGTCGACCGCGACAGCAACCCGGATTACGATGTGGCCGTGGTCATCCAGCTCGGCAAGAGCTTTTCAGGCGGCGAATTCGTCGTGCACCCCACAGAAAGCGAACCGACTGTGTTTCGTCCCGAATACGGCACCGTGCTGGTCAGTCGTTGCGAGGTCCCGCACGAGGTGCTGACCGTCACCTCGGACGAACGTACGTCACTCGTGTTCTTCCTGTCGGATCATGCTGGTAAAAACCGGCGTGTCCTTCCCTGAGACGCCAGTCCTGCAGCCGGTGACCACGGGCTGCAGGAAACCCTTCCTGACCAAGAAGGCTCGCAACATCGATCCCGCCTCCGTATGGGGCCGGAGCGAGAGCGACGCGTCCGACCGGGTCTGCGGTTTCTGCTGGTCGGCCAAAGGCGGCGCACTGTTCTGTCCGGAGTGCGGAGACACTTGGGTTTTATGCTTCGACGACGAACCTGTGCGTGCGAGCGTCCTCTGCGTTTAACGATTGCTGCCATCTCAATCTCCAGGTGCGATCGACATGACGCGCAGGAAGCCCCTTTGCCAAGGATAATTTCAGCACGCTCGCCTTGGCCAGAAGGACCAGACCGGTTAACGTTGGCGCGAAGCAAATCGAAGACGACGCATGGCAGCCAAGACGACACTCAACGCGAAGAACCTAGAGGTGCTCGGCGCACAAAGGCTTGCCGAGCTTCTCATTGAGATCAGCACTGGCAGCGCCGCACACAAGCGTCGTCTCCGGATGGAGATCGCAGGCAGCCACAGCAGCGCGGATGTTTCCAGAGAGGTTCGCAAGAGGCTGTCAACGATCATGCGCGCCCGTACATTCATCGATTGGCGCAAGGTCAAGGCAATGAAGATGGACCTGGAGACCCAGCGCAAGACGATCGTTGATGCCGTTGCGCCGCATGACCCCGCCGAGGCCTTCGAGCTGATCTGGCAGTTCCTGGCGGTCGCAGATCCGCTGTTTGGGCGGTCGGACGACGGCAGCGGTTTGTTGATCCAGAGCTTCCATCAGGCATGCCATGATGCCGGGGCGATCGCCAAGGCTGCGAATATCGACATCGACGTGCTCTCCGAAAAGATATTCACGGCATTGCAGGACAACGGCTATGGCCAGTTTGACCGGCTGATCACGGCCATGATCCCAGCTCTGGAGAATGAGGGCCTTACGCGTCTCAGAGCGCTTTTTGTCACCTGGTCGAAAGAACCGAAAGAGAAAGCTCGCAAGACGGACCGGACAGTCATCGGTTGGAGCAGTGCTGGCGCGATCTACGAGGACGAGGTCTACGGCAACCATAAAGACCTCACAATCCGCATCGCTCTCCAGGAAATCGCTGACGCTTTGGGCGACGTGGATGCCTATATCGCACAACAGCCCGAAAAGACACGCGCAACGCCGATGGTTGCAGCAGACATCGCCAACCGCCTCGTATCAGCGGGACGAGCCGAAGAAGCTTTAGAGGTGCTCGACAAAGTTGAGACGAACAGACGAACGGATGTCCCCTTCGAGTGGGAGTTGGCCCGTATTCAGGCGCTGGACGCACTAGGGCGTGGTCAAGAAGCCCAGGCATTCCGGTGGAGGTGTTTTGAGCAGTCGTTGAACGATGAGCATCTGCGCGCCTATGTCAAACGCCTGCCCGACTTCGATGACATTGAGGCGGAGGCGAAGGCGTTCGGCTACGCGCAGGCATTCCCGAACGTCCATCGTGCTCTGCACTTTTTCCTGCGCTGGCCCTCACCAGCAGAGGCAGCAAAGCTGGTCATGAAGCGAGAGGCGGAGCTGGATGGGGACCTCTACGGACTGATGACGCCGGTTGCGGACGCACTGTCCGCGAAACAGCCGCTAGCAGCGACAGTCGTCCTTCGATCCATGATCGACTTCACTCTGAGAAATGGCCGATCGAGCCGATACAAGCACGCAGCACGACACCTTGCAGAATGCGGCTCGCTGGCGAGCCAAATCGAGGACTTCGGGAGCAGACAGTCGCACGATGCTTATGTCGCTGACCTGAAACGAGAGTACGGGCGGAAGTCGGGGTTCTGGAGCCAGGTGCAGTCATCCTAGCCCGAGCTTGCGAGCGTCCTTCGAGTGTCCGTGCCATCGCCATGTGATCTCCAATCGACATTGAAGATCACGCACAGGATGCGCCTGAAGGGAGTTCCCGGTATGATTCTGGCGGATTTTTGAACCTGAGAGCCTTAAACTAACTCTGTCTCTCGATGTTGCCTCACGTGCTGCAACGCCTATCTTCACGGCCTCGCAAATGTAATAAGAAATTCCGAACCAATGGAGCGCAGCTTGTGATCAGAGATACTCAGGAACAAAGCATTGTCGATGGCCTATCCCAGCGACACGGCGTCAGCCAAGGCGTCATCGAGCATCTCACAATGGCGTTGATTGCAGGCAACACCAATCAGGCGCAGTTCAATCACTCCGAGCTTGGCGGGATGGGGCAATGGTCGAACGGCGGCATGATCATGGTCGGAGACATGTTCAACAATGGCCTGAAGCATCGCGTTGACATGCTCTGCTCCGAGATCGCCGATCACATAAGGTCAGGTAGACTGTCTGGCCCGAAACTGGATCGGCCTCATCAGTCTCAAAGCCAGGGAAACGGTAACAGCTTTTTCTACCAGTCGAGTTCGCAAAACAGCTCCTGGCCGCAACATCTGGGACAGGCGTCGTCAACGGGTTCCCAGAACAACCTCCGCTACGCGTTCTTTCCGGCAAGCCGCCGGTTGGCCATCGATGTCAACGGACAGATCACTGTCTACGATACTCAAGATCACAACATTGGCGGCTTTTCCCAGCAACAGAGCGGCGACCAGTCCCTGACCTTCACATCCCAGCATGGTCTTATCCGTGTGGCTGATCTCGATATCGTCCCCACGAGCGACAACCCGGACGCGCCCCAAGTCCCACAGAGTGCGGCTCGGATACAGATGCAGCCAGCGGAAGTTCCGCCAATGGCGCCTCCAAGTGTAAGCGCGGTTCCAGAACAGACAGCTTTCCACCAAGACGACATCATCAGCAAAATCGAGCGGCTCGCAGGTCTGCGTTCAAAAGGTATAATTTCAGACGAAGAATTTGCCGCCAAAAAGACAGAGCTACTTGACCGACTATGAGGTCGGCAAAACGGAAAACGCGCTGGTCGACTTCATAGAAAGGCTGGCGTTCAGTGGAAAGGGCCGCAGTTGTGACGTTGATCAATGTGAGCCGAATAATAAACCGAAGATAAAGCCAGGTTTTTGACCAAAGCCATTGTCACCCCTGGGTCTGTTATGGCGGAGAGGGTGGGATTTGAACCCACGATACCCTTGCAGGTATGCCGCATTTCGAGTGCGGTGCATTCGACCACTCTGCCACCTCTCCGCGGGCACGAACTGTAAGGTTCGTGCGGGCGTTCTCTTAACCAGCAAACAGGATGCGCGCAAGGGTTAAATGGCTGCTCTGGCAGCGGCGGTGCAAGTTTTTGATGCTTTTGTGACCTGACACTGTTTTGCTTGGCGAAATGGGTCAGCAGAAGCGGTGCTCCGATCAGAATAAGGAACAAGTTCCCGGTTTTCGTGTTTCCAAATCAACGTATGAGGGGGAAACATGACAAATGGCGTCGCGGAAACGGCTCGTGGAGAACAGCAATATTGGTCGGTTGTATCAGGTGATTCTCCCGTCATCGCCACAGCCATTCACGATGGTCATGCAACGCGCTCTGAGGTCGAGGAACTGATGGCGCTGTCTGGCGCGCAGCGGCTTCGGGAAGAAGACCCGTTCACAGCCGATATGATCGCTGGACTGGTCAACCGCGTTGTTGTCAACCACTCCCGGTTTGAAGTCGATCTCAACCGTGCAAAAGATGAGGCGATTTACCTTGAGCCGCAGCAGGCATGGGGGCTAGAGGTGTGGAAGGACAGACCGCCCGAACAGGTGATTTTAAGATCCCTCAATTTTCACGATGACTATTATGCCACGCTCGAGCATCTGCTGATGCAAATGCAGGCTCGTCACGGAGCATTCGTGCTTCTTGATGTTCACAGCTACAATCATCGCCGCGATGGTGCGGACGAAAAGCCTACAGCGCAAGCCAAGGCGCCTGATGTCAACATCGGCACGATCTCGATGCAGAGAGACCGCTGGGCGGATGTGATCGACGCGACGATAGAGCACTTTAGCGCTGCCAAGATCGGCGGGCGACGCCTTGATGTGCGGGAAAATGTAGCTTTTCAAGGCAAGGGCGAACAGACACGCTTCGTGCATGAGCGCTTTCCTCAAAATGGCTGCGCGATTGCAATCGAGTTCAAGAAAATCTTTATGGACGAGTGGACAGGCGAGCCGGACGTCTCGATGATTCAGGATATCGGCAAAGCGATCCAATCGCTTGAACCAATCCTTGAGGATCTGCTGGCGGGGCGCAGATGAGTGCGTCACAAACCAAGGACTTTACTGAAACAAATCGAGGCCTGGAACAGGTCGCAGCGCTCTTGGGTGAGGGGAAGGCCATTCGGCAGGATATTGGCCTTGATGGACGGCTGCACATCGACAGACCATTGCCTTTCATCTGCCTGCACCTCATCAACGGCGCAAATGGGCTTGCGGCGCGTGACATCGCGGCTGCAAATGCGTCCTATCTGATTGCCGCCGACGTTGCGGAAGCGATGCCGATTCTGGATCTGGTCGGCACCGAGATGAAAAAGCGTTTCGGCGCCTTCATCGTGCTTGATATGGGCGAGTTGGAACACGACGTCCTCTTGGCGGACGATTCGCCATTTTTGCCGCAGTACGACGTGAGGGTCTCCGCCACGCCGGACCTCGAGGCGCAACATGCGGAGCGTGTTTTTGTCAAAGCCGTTTGCGACGCTGATATTCGGTTTCGGACGCCTCGCATTATCTACCCGGACGCTGAAAACAATCCCGTCTCTCATCTGAAGGCAGCCGGGCTGCGATTTTCCTGTATCGGCGTACGCTTCGCGCCCATTTATCGCCAACCGGAATCGGGTGCGGATTACCCCGGGCTTCGCGAAACGATGATTGCGGATCTGTTCGATGCGGGACTGCGTGCGTTTGCTGCATTTTCCAGCACGTCGGACATCTTGAAAGTCACGTCTCATCGCGCATTGGGCCGTAAGGCATTTGTGGACGCTGTGCGCAGAGCCGATCGCTCGGTCGATGATATCGCGGCATCATTCGATTTTCTGCTTTCGGTGACGCCGATCAACGCACGCAAGGCGCTTGCAGACTTCAAAGCGAGCAATTTTCAGTCCGCTCCGCATTTTCTTTATCGTCCTTTGAGTGTCGATATCGAGGAGCAGAAACGCAAACTTTATTCGGTGGCTTTTGATCACCTGGAAGACCCTGTCCTTTACAATCTCTACCGTGAAAAACAGCAGGAGATCGATCTCCAGCTGAGTATGCTGGCACATCTCCACAAACGTCAGTTCACAGATTTCAGCCGGGCGCTTTACGGCTCTGTCGAGCCGTCCTTACTTGCTCTTGCCCAGACCGTCCTGGGGCAATGCCCTCGTCCAGATCATGGCGAGGAGATTGCCATGGCGGATTGTTACGAGGTAACGAAAAAAGCGCGCGAAATGGTGAATGCCTATCACCTCGAAGATCCTACGTTCGACGCGCGTGTTGATATCCGTGACGATCTGCCGCCGGGTTTGATGGTATCTGGCAGCAAGTTGTTCGTGTCGCGACACACAGTCATGGAAAAAAGACGACTGGATGCATTGTTGCATCATGAGATCGGCGTTCATCTTCTCACCTATTTCAATGGCTCCGCGCAGGGTCTGCGGCTCTTCAGAACCGGGCTTTCGGGATACGAGGGTGTGCAGGAGGGCTTGGCCGTTCTGGCTGAATATCTCGCAGGAGGCATGACGCGTGATCGATTGCGGTTGATCGCCGGGCGCGCTGTTGGTTGTGCCGCGATGCTGGATGGTGCTGAATTTCTGGAGACGTATCGCTTGATGACGAGCGAACATGGCTTTGATGATGCGGCCGCGTTCAACATGGTGCTGAGAATTTATCGCGGGGGAGGGCTTTCGAAGGACGCAATCTATCTTCGCGGACTGAGTGAAATCCTCGAGCATTTGAAAAAAGGTGGCTCACTCGATCCGTTCTGGATGGGAAAGATTTCTGCGGCTCATTTTCCCATCATGCAGGAACTGGCGTTGCGCGGCCTTCTGCGTTCACCCGTCATCAGACCCGCATTTCTCGGTTCTACCGAAGCCCAGGAACGCCTCGACATCATACGATCAGGATTACCGATAGCCGAGATGGCAACCTTGTAAGGGAGGACACATGCGTATCGCTTTTTTCGTGAATTCAATCGAAGGCGAGCAGCCGACATTCGCGACGGGACTGCTGGCTATGGCAGCACTCAACCGTGGCCACGAGGTCATCTATCTGACGCCGGGTGATTTCACGTTGCGACGGGACGACTCGCTTGTGGTGCATGGCCTCGTGGTTCCACGCCAGAAATACAAGAAGACCGAAAACTTCCACGCGCTGCTTCAGGAAAAGAAACTGGAGCGGGAGACGATCGACATCGAGGATATAGACGTGCTGATGCTGCGGAATGACCCCTCTCTGGATCAAACCGCACGTCCATGGGCGGTTCATTCTGGTATTCTGTTCGGTCGTCTGGCCGAGCAGCGGGGCGTCGTTGTCTTGAACGATCCTGAAGGCCTGGCGCTCGCTCAGAACAAGCTCTATTTCCAGAGCTTTCCAGAAATCGTCAGACCGACGACGCTCATCTCGCGCAACGTCGAGGAAATCAGAGCCTTCGCCGATGCCCACCCGAAGGGCGTCATCGTCAAGCCTCTGCAGGGTTCGGGCGGCAGAAATGTCTTCAAGATCGGATCCAGTAAGGAGACCAATCTCAACCAGATTTTCGAGGCCGTCAGCATCGAAGGATATTTGATTGCGCAGGCCTATCTGCCTGCCGCAAAAGAGGGTGACATTCGCTTTTTCATGATGAATGGCGAGCCGTTGATGCGCGACGGTCAGTATGCCGCCCTTCGTCGTGTGCCTGCAAAGGGCGACCTGCGATCCAACATCCACGCCAGCGGCACGGCAGAGGCCGTCGAAGTGAATGATGCGGTGATCGCACTGGCAGAAATGATGCGGCCGAAACTGGTGGAAGACGGCATGTTCTTGGTCGGCCTCGATATCGTGGGAGACAAGATACTCGAGGTCAACGTCTTTTCACCCGGCGGCCTTTCGCACATTCGTGAACTCGCGAATGTGGATTTTACCGATACGATTATCGAAGCCATCGAAAAGAAAGTCGCCATGCAGCAGGCATCTGCGGGCATGCTGAACAACCGGTTGCTGGCGACGCTGTAGAGGCCGCCAGTCCGATTGCCGTCACGCGTTGCGAAGCCGCCCTTGCATCAGATCGATGACGGCACGGGCGGCTTCCAGCACGTTGGTGCCGGGGCCAAAAACAGCCGCCACGCCATTGGCGAGCAGGAACTCGTAATCCTGCCGGGGAACCACACCGCCCACGATAACGATAACATTCTCCGCACCCTTGTCTTTCAGGGCTTGGACCAGTTGTGGCGCAAGCGTCTTGTGACCCGCAGCGAGCGATGACATTCCCACCACATGAACCTTGTGTTCGACGGCGAGCGTTGCAGCCTCATCCGGTGTCTGGAACAAGGGGCCAGCCAGGACATCGAAACCGATATCACCAAAGGCCGACGCGATGATTTTTGCGCCGCGATCATGCCCGTCCTGACCGAGTTTCGCGATCAACATTTTCGGTTTCGAACCAACAATGTTGGACAGTTCACCCAAGCGGGTACACAGCGTTATATATTCCGGGTCGTCCTCATATGCGGCGCCGTACACATCATGCACAACTTCCGGAACTGCTGTATGGTCTCCGAAAACGCTGCGCATCGCGTCTGAAATTTCTCCGACGCTTGCGCGGGCGCGGGCGGCTTCAATCGCGGATTCCAGCAAATTGCCGTTCCCGGTGCGGGCAATTTCGGTCAATCTTGAAAGAGCTGCATCGACGGATGCTTGATTTCGTTGGCGGCGAAGCATCTCCAAGCGTTTGATCTGCGATGTGCGAACGACGGTGTTATCGATATCAAGGATGTCGATGGGGTCTTCATTTTCGAGACGATACTTGTTGACACCGACAATGATTTCCTCCCCACGGTCGACGGCTGCCTGTCGCTTGGTGGCCGCTTCCTCGATCAACCTTTTCGGCAGGCCATCATCGACGGCTTTCGTCATCCCACCGAGCGCCTCGACCTCCTCCATCAGGGCCCACGCTTTTTCCGCGAGGTCGTTCGTCAGGCTTTCGACGTAGTAAGAGCCAGCCAGCGGATCGATGACTTTCGTGACGCCGGTTTCGTGCTGGAGGATAAGCTGGGTATTGCGGGCAATGCGGGCGGAGAAATCGGTCGGTAGTGCCATGGCTTCGTCGAGCGCATTGGTGTGGAGCGATTGCGTTCCGCCGAGTGCTGCCGAAAGTGCTTCATAGGCAGTGCGGATGATGTTGTTGTAAGGGTCCTGCTCCTGAAGCGATACGCCCGATGTCTGGCAGTGGGTGCGCAGCATCGAAGACGATGCCTTCTGCGGCTTGAATTCTTCCATGATCCGCGCCCAAAGCAACCGTGCGGCGCGCAGCTTTGCCGCCTCCATGAAAAAGTTCATGCCGATTGCGAAGAAGAACGACAGTCGTCCGGCAAAATCATCGACGTTCAAACCCTTTTTCAGCGCCGCGCGGACATATTCACGTCCATCTGCCAGGGTGAATGCCAGCTCCTGCACCAGTGTCGCTCCGGCTTCCTGCATGTGATAGCCGGAAATCGAAATCGAATTGAAACGCGGCATTTCCCTCGCCGTATATTCGATGATGTCGGCAATGATGCGCATGGAGGGTTCGGGCGGGTAGATATAGGTGTTGCGCACCATGAATTCTTTGAGAATGTCGTTCTGAATGGTGCCGGATAACTTTGCTCTGGAGCAGCCCTGCTCCTCACCCGCGACGATGAAGCTGGCGAGGATGGGGATGACCGCGCCGTTCATCGTCATGGAGACCGACATTTCGTCGAGCGGTATCCCGTCGAAGAGGATCTTCATATCTTCCACGCTGTCGATGGCGACACCGGCCTTGCCAACGTCGCCGACCACACGCTCATGGTCGCTGTCGTAGCCACGGTGGGTCGCAAGATCGAAGGCGACGGAAAGTCCTTTTTGTCCTGCGGCCAGATTGCGCTTGTAGAACGCATTGGATTCTTCCGCCGTTGAGAAGCCGGCGTATTGGCGGATGGTCCAGGGACGGCCCGCATACATGGTGGCGCGAGGCCCGCGCACGAATGGCTTGAAGCCAGGCATGCTGCCGAGGTGGGGAATGTCCTGGATATCGTCGGCGGTGTAGAGCGGCTTGATATCGATACCTTCCGGCGTCTGCCATACAAGGCTGTCCGGCGACTGCTTGAGCTCTTTTTCCGCAAGCCCAGCCCAGTCCTTTACCGTCTTTTCGTCGGACATTCCCGTCTCCTCACCTTGTTGCATTCCAGCCCTTGGCAACCGAAATGCGTCGCTCCCGAACGGGTGTGCGCACTCCACACACCTCTAACGGCAAGATAGGGAGCCCGCAGCGGCAGCACAACCAAAAACACCGCGCGTGAAGGCAGCCCGGCCCTGACAGCGATACGGCTGGCTTCAGAAACTTGTGCGTTTTTTAACAATACGCTCCTCGAAATTGATGTATCCTGACGTCAATAAAAGGAACCGGAAAATTCGGACCACAGGGGAATATCGAAGAATGAGATACGTCGTCGATAATGTCGGCGGTCTTGCTGGAGGCGATGCCTGGCAGGCCGCAGTAACGGAAACATACTTTCCGCTGGATACCGAGTATCGCAGCCGACGCGAATTTACCGGGACACTGGAAACCTGGTCTCTGGGGCTGGTGGGTGTGTCGCGGATGCAGTGCGACGGCGTGAGCTACAAAAGGCACCGCCGCCATTTCCTGAACGAAAGTGATGCCAGCCTTCTGGTTTCCATTCCCGAGCTCAGCGAGATCAATTTTTCTCAGGGCTCGCGTAGCGTCAAATGCAATCCCGGTGGTTTTTTGCTGGAACGGGGTGATGCGCCCTACGAATTCTGGCATGGGCGGCCCAACGCCTTGTGGGTCCTGAAGGTGCCATCCGCCAGCGTGCGATCCCGCATCGGCTCGACTGACCGGTTCAGCGCCTTGAGTTTCGATGGTACGAGCGGCGTTGCCGCATTGTTTCTGGATACCGTGCGCACCACCATCGGGCATGTTGAGGGTCTCAGTGAAGCGGCACGAGAAATGACCGGCAGACATATTCTTGAAATGCTCTGCCTGTCGATCGTCAGTGACGACCGGGTGCTGGACAGCAGTATTTCCTCCATCCGGGCGGGCCATCTGCATCGGGCCGAGCAGTATATCCGCGACAACATCAAGAGCCGGTCGCTTGGGCCACAGGCCGTGGCGGACGCTGGCGGAATTTCCCTGCGCTACCTGCAGGGACTGTTTCAGGAAAGCAACAAGTCGATCAACGGCTTCATCCGCGATAGCCGCCTCGACCATTGCGCCGAGGAATTGATGTCGGGGACCAATACGGCGACTATCGCCGAAATCGCCTATCGCTGGGGATTTGCCGACCAATCGCAATTCTGCCGACACTACCGGACCAGATTTGGGTGTTCTCCCAGCGATACGCGCCGGCAGGCCGTGCTGCGGGCACGCTCATCGCCGGACACGCTTCGACACTGACGCAATAAACCATCCCATTTGAGAGGATGTCGACTCTGGCCGCCTGTGCGGTTGGCCGGGCAGCATAACTGCGGCCTCAAACAGCCTTAAGGATACGAGAATGACCAGAACCAGAGTTGCCGTGGATGTCGGCGGAACCTTCACGGATATCTGCATCATGGACGAGGATACAGGTGCTATCCGTATCGAGAAAACCGGTTCGACGCCGGATGATCCGATGCGCGCCATTCTGAACGGCGTAGAGCAGGCCGGTATCGACCTGTCCGAAGTGACCATGTTTTCCCATGGCACGACGGTGGCGACCAATGCCCTGATCACGCGCCGCCTGCCGCGCGCCGCGATGGTCTGCACCGAAGGTTTTCGTGATGTCGTCGAAATTCGCCGGGCCAACAAGGAAGACCTTTGGGACACCTACAAGGATGTTGCCAAGCCTTACATTCCCAGGCGCGACCGGCTGACGGTGCGCGAGCGCGTGGATGCAGAGGGCGTGGTTTTGGAGGTGCTGAACGAGGAGGATGCCCGACGCGTGGCCGAAATCCTCAAGAAGCGAGACGTGAAATCGGTGGCGGTCTGCTTCATGAATTCCTACGTCAATGGCGCGAATGAGCGGCGTATGCGCGACATTCTGAAACAGGTCATGCCGGATATTCCGGTGTCGGTGTCTTGCGAGGTCATGCCGGAAATTTTCGAGCACGAACGGTTCTCAACCACCATGGCGAATGCCGTCTGCGCACCGGTCGTTGTGGATTACGTGTCGCGCCTCAGCGACAAACTCGCAGCAGGAGGATATCATCGGGATCTCTTGCTTCTCCACTCGGGCGGCGGCGTCATGACGCCTGCCAGCGTCAGAGAATTTTCGGCTCGCCTTGCCGGTTCCGGCATCGCCGCCGGTGCCATCGCCAGCCGTTTCATCGGCAATCTCTGCGGCTTCCCCAATTCCATCGGCTTCGATATGGGCGGGACCAGCACAGATGTGTCGTTGGCATGGAACGGCCAGTCCCGGATCACCAAGGACTGGTACATCGAATATGGATATCCCATTCGTTTCCCGTCAATCGAGGTTCTGACCATCGGTGCCGGTGGTGGTTCTCTCGCATGGCAGGACGAGGGCGGATCGCTGCGCAACGGTCCGCAGTCCGCCGGTGCCCATCCGGGACCCGCCTGCTATCGTAACGGCAACCCGGTCGCCACGAATACCGACGCGAATGTGGTTCTGGGGCGGCTCGGCAGCAGCCTTGCGGGCGGCAAGATCACGCTTGACCCGACGCTTGCGGCGACGGCGGTTCAGGAAACGGTCGCAACCCCGTTTGGAATGAGCCTTCACAAGGCTGCCGAAGCGATCATCGCGGTTGCCAACGCCAATATGGCCAATGCCGTACGCCTTCTGTCCGTCAGTCGTGGTTACGATCCGCGTGATTTTGCGCTGGTCGCCTTTGGCGGTGCTGGCGCGCTCCACGGGGCGGCGGTCGCCAGGGAACTCTCCATCCCAACGGTCATCGTGCCACCCAACCCCGGTGTCACCTCCGCCCTTGGATGCCTGCTGGTGGATGTGCAGCACGATTTCTCCGAAAGTTTCATGGCGGACGCATCCGCCGTTGCCCCCGACGAGATGGAAGCGGCGTTCCAGCGCATGGAAGGCCAAGCGACGGAGCGGCTTTCTCATGAGGGGATCGCGGCCGGTGACATGGCTTTGCAGCGCATGGTGGAGATGATGTACCAGGGCCAATGGCGCTCGCTTGCCGTCAATGCCCCCGCAAAGATCGAGAGTATCGGCGCGTTGATCGAGGCCTTCCACGCCGAACATGAACGCGAGTTCAATTATCGCCGTGATGAGGCCCCTGTCTCGATCTTCCGTATTGCCATCCAGGCTGTCGGCATCGTTCCCAAGGCCGACCTGCCGAAATACGAGGTGAGGGACCACGCACCCGACCCGGTGACACGACGGGCGGTCTGGTTCGATGGCATCGCCCATGACGCCGCCATCTATCAGCGCGACGTGCTGGAGGCGGGGGCGATGTTTACCGGACCCGCCATCGTGGAGCAGTTCGATTCCACCACAGTTGTGCCACCGGGCATGAGCGCGCGGGTCGATGCTTTCCTGAATATTCTGATCGGTACGAAAGGCTGAGACATGACCAAGTTTGCGGAAACAGAAAACGGCCTCGACCCCGTGACCTTCGAGGTCTTGAAGAACTCGTTCATCACCACGGTCGATCAGATGGCGGAGCAGATGCTGCGCACCTGCTATTCCTTCGTCATCTACAACAGAGACTTTTCCAACGCGCTGCATGATGCCGACGGCAATTCCGTTGCGCAGGGCAATTACGACATCGCCGTGCATGTTGGCACCCTGCACAACACCTGCAAGGAGGTCATCCGTGTTTTTGAGGGCGATATGGCCCCCGGTGACGTCTACGCGATCAACGATCCCTATGCCGGCGGCACGCATTTCAGCGATGTCCGCTTGGTGCGACCCATCTTCGACGAGGATACGCTGATCGGCTTTGCCCAGTCCAACGGTCACTGGTCCGATCTTGGCGGCTCCGTTCCCGGCTCTTTCGATGTCACGGCGCGCGACATGTTCCGCGAAGGTTTGCGGATTACGCCCGTGCGGCTTTTTCGGCAGGGACGGTTCTGCTCTGATGTGGCCAACATGATTGCCGCCAACACGCGTGACCCCGCGTCCATCATCGGCGACATCCACTCGCAGGCACAGGCGACGCAGGCGGCAGAACGCGAACTGCTGCGGTTGACGAAAAAATACGGTCGCCACAAGGTCACGCGCGGCATGGAGGAGGTGCAGGATTATGTCGAGCGTGCCGTGCGAAAGCGGCTCGCGGAACTGCCCGATGGCACGTGGGAGACTGTCGATTATATCGACCGCGATCTGGGTGCCGGGGAGGGGATGATCCCGATCCGCATCAAGATGACGATCAAGGGCGATGCCGTTCACTACGATTTCACCGGCAGCCATTCGACGATTGCCTCCATGTACAACTCGGCGCCCGGTGCGACGTTCTCGGCTGTCGTTGCGGGCATGAAGACCTTCTTTCCCGATCTTCCGCTCAACAGTGGTTTTTACCGTATGATCCATGTGACAGCGCCAAAAAACAGCGTCGTCAGCGCCGAGTGGCCTGTTGCCGTGACCGGCTTCCTGATGCCGTTTGAAAAAATCATGAATGCCATTTTCGAGATGTGGTCGCAGATCATGCCCGAACGCGCCATCGCCTGCGCGTTCAATCTCGAATATCTGCTGGCCGGTGGCCGGGACGCACGCAAGCCTGAAAAGCCGATTTTCATGTTTTATGAATGGCTACCAGGCGGATGGGGCGGTCGCAACGGCAAGGATGGTGCAGACGTGACGACCGCGTGCTTCGGCACCGGGCTGATGTCCCAGCCCAATGAGGGCAATGAGCGCGTCAATCCAACCCGCACCACCGAGTTTCAGATCAAGAGGGATTCCGCCGGTCCGGGCAAATGGCGCGGTGGCGTCGGTGTTCAGAAAACGTCCCTTCTGCTGGAGGCCGAAGGCGCCGTCATGTCCTATATCTGCGACCGCGAACGCGCCGTCGTTTGGGGCGTCGAGGGTGGGCTTCCATCCATGCCGCATGGCTTGACCATTCGCCGTGCCGGTGAAGACGCCGACACATGGCTCGGCTCCGTGTTTTCGGATTACCCCGTCTATACGGGTGACGAGTTTGCGAGACCGACAGCAGGCGGCGGCGGTTTTGGGGATCCACTGGAGCGTGATCCGTCCCATGTCATGGAGGACGTGATCGATGACTATGTGTCCATCGAACGTGCGAAGGTGGATTATGGCGTGGTCGTGAAAGTCATCGATGCCGATCTTTGCGCATACGAGGTCGATAGCGCTGCTACGCAGGCAGCACGCGACGAGATACGGGCAAACCGCAAGGATTGGGCGCGCATGGATCCGCACGCGGTATCCGCCCGCTACAAGGCGGGTGAAATCGATTCACTGGACGCCGTGCGCCGTTTCGCCGTTATTCTCGACTGGGAAAGCGGTGACGTCTTGGAAAAAACAACGGCGCAGTTTCGCGAGAGTTTCGAGAAGCGCAGTGTCGCGCACTGGGGGTGACCGACGCTGGACACCAGAGCCATCTGTTTAATCGATATGACTTTCAAGAAACAACTATTTCACATGGAGTGCGGGCTCGGCCACTATGACGCAACGCCGCAAAAGACGGCATAAAAGGGGTTTTGAACGATGGTCGACAATCTGGAACGGTCACTGACCGTTGCCGGCACGATCGGTGAGGCACTCGCTGCAAAACGGCGAGGTGCCGCGATTCTGGCGGGTGGTACCTGGTTGATGCGTGATCCCAGACGCGGCATTTCGCTGCCACGCGATCTGGTCTCTGTGCACGCATTGGACGGTTTGAAGGCCATCGATATCGATGTCGGTACCGTCACCATCGGCGCGTCCGTCACGCACGAGGCGCTCGGGCAGGCCCTCCGCGGCGTTGCCGGTCTGGAAGCCATCGCAAGCGCCGCCTCGGTTTCTGCCAACCCGGCCATTCGGCGTGTCGCAACGGTGGGCGGAAACCTGTGTACCTCCGATTTTTCCGCAGCCGACCTTGTTCCGGCACTTCTCGCAGTGGATGCCATTGTGGAGTTGCGGGCTGATCACGCACAGATGCGATGGCCGCTTTCGTCCTTCCTTGCCAATCGCCAGGAACTGCTGGCCGATGCCATAATGACGCGTATTCTTGTTCCACGGGCGACGACAGCCAGCGTCCATATCCGCCTGCCACTGCGCCGTGCCGGAGATTACCCGGTTGCAATCGTGTCCTGTGCCCTGTCGAGCAAGGGTAGGATCAACGTGGCGGTTGGTTCCGTCGAGGATGTCGCACGACGCTGGACGAGCCTTGAAGACGCATTTTCGAAAGAGCCCGGTGGACGTCCCGCGACTGCGCAGATTGCCGCATCGCTTGCACGGGAATGCAATGACTTCAACGGGCGAGACGGAATCGAAGCCGACAGCTGGTATCGCTGCCAGGTTCTACCCGCACTGGTTCGTCGTGGCATGGAAACGCTTTTGCGCGAGGACGCGTCTTGATGACGGTTTCATTTCAAATCAACGGTTCGACTTGCCGTTACAGCGGTGATCCGATGACGCCACTGGTCGATGTGCTGCGAAACGAACGGTTTCTGACCGGAACCAAGGCCGTATGCCGGGAAGGCTTCTGCGGTGCCTGCACCGTGCATGTCGATGGAGAGGCCGTCATGTCGTGCCTTCAGCCGGTCGGCTTGCTGGACGGCGCGAGCGTCACCTCTATCGAGGCCATGTCGACCGGCGACGGGCCGTTGCACCCGCTTCAGGCAGCCTTCGAAGCCGCTGACGCAGTTCAGTGCGGCATGTGTTTTCCCGGCATGGTAATGAGCCTCTCGCATTTTCTGCGCGACAATGCAGGCGCGAGCCGTGCCGATGTGAAGGCGGCAATGGTCGGCAATATCTGCCGTTGCACGGGTTACGAGCGGATCATCGATGCCGTCATGGGCGTCATTTCTGGAGCGCGCGCCGATGGTTGACGTTTCCACCACCGTTATGGACCTTCCGCGCCGTGACGCCCGCGACAAGTTGCGTGGTCGCACCCGCTATACCAATGACCGCGCCCGTCCAGATATGCTGCACGCCGTGTTATTGCGCTCTACTGTTCCCTGCGGTCGCATTGTCAGGCTCGATGTGTCTGCCGCACTCGGTTGCCCCGGTGTGCTGGCGATTGCCACGGCTGCGGATGCGCCGGGAAATTACGGCATCGGCATTGCCGATCATCCGCTGTTTGCCGTGGATATGATCCGCTACAACGGCGAACCCATCGCCGCAATCGCTGCTGAAACCGAGGCTGAAGCACGTGCGGCGCTGAAAGCGATTACTCTAGAGATCGATACGCTCGACCCGGTTCTCACCATGGCCGACGCTTTGGAGACTGACGCGCGGCTGGTTCATGAAAACTGGCGTGATTACGAGGTTCTGGCGGAGGGCGGTACCCGCTCCCGCAACATTGCCTGGGAAGCGAAATCGGTCCGGGGCGATGTCGATGCAGCGTTTGCGCGCGACGACGTGACGATTGTTGAAAGCAGCTTTTCGGTTGGCCGGCAGAGCCACGTGCCGTTCGAACCGCGTGTGGCGATTGGCAGTTGGGAAGACGGGCGCGCGCATATTCAGACGTCGACGCAGGTGCCTTGGACCGTGCGCAATGTGACCGGGCGCGTCATGCAACTGCCACCAGGGCGCGTTCGCGTCACCGTGCCACCGGTGGGCGGTGCTTTCGGCCTGAAATTCGATGCTTCCATTGAGCCGATCACGGCCCTTCTTGCCCGTATGACCGGGCGCAGCGTCATTCTCGAAAACACCCGTCAGGAGGAAATGGCGACGTGTCTGTGCCGGGAAAATGCGGAGATCACCATTCGCTCGGCAGTGACGGCGCAGGGTGAAATCGTTGGACGCGAGGCCGTGGTGCTGATGGATTGCGGTGCTTATGGCGGTGAGCAGGTGTTTCTCACCACCATGACATCGCACACTTTGGGCGGCAGCTACCGGCTGGGAAGCGCCCGGCTCGTCAGCCGTGCCGTCTATACCAACACGCCACCCAACGGTGCGTTCAGGGCGTGTAACGGTGTTTACAATGGTTTTGCGCTGGAACGTCACACCGACGAGATTTGCGATGCCATCGGCATGGACGGGGTCGAGTTTCGCAAGCGCAATGTGCTTGGCGATGGCGATCCCGGTCCGACCGGTCAGATATTCGAAGGTGATGTGTTACGTCCGATGCTGGAGCGTATGGACGCATTGCGAACGAAAACCGGCACTGCCGAAGACAAGGCCGATGGTCGGCTTTACGGTCGCGCGACCACGGTTGGGACGTGGTTCATCTTCGTCGGCCCGTCTGCCGCGACAATTAACATGAATGCGGATGGTAGCGCCACGCTGGTGACCTCGGGTGTCGAGATCGGCTCAGGCACCATGATGCAGTCCCTGCCGCAGATCGTGGCTGGCCAGTTGGGATTGAGCCCTGATCAGGTGGTGGTAAAAGAGGCCGACACGGACGCGGCAGCTCTGGATGCGGGCGTCGGCGGTGGACGAACCACCGTCTCCATCGGCGCTGCCAGTGTCGGTGCTGCCGCCGAAGTGAAAGAGAAGCTTTTGCGCGCCGCAGGCGAGATGCTCCAGACCGCGCCGAACGATCTGGTCTTGCGAGCAGGACGGGTGGAAATCACCGGGCGTCCCGGCTCCGGGGTCACGATCCCGGCTGTCGTCGCACACGCCCAGGCGACGACGGGTCCGATCACAGGTACCGGCAGCTTCACCGCGAAGAACACGCCTGCCATGGCGGGTTGCGCGATGGGGCATTTCATCGACGCTCTCGATATTCCGGTCTTTGTCGTCCATGAGGCAGAAGTGGCAGTTGATCCAGATACCGGTCACGTCGAGGTGCTGGCCTATCGCGTTGTGCAGGATGTCGGGCGGGCGCTCAATCCGCGCGCCATCATGGGGCAGGTTCAGGGTGGTGTCGTGCAGGGTTTTGGCTATGCGTTACACGAAGAGGTGACGATGACGGATGATGGTCGCATCGCGCAGGATGGTTTCGAGACCTATCGGGTACCGCTGGCGCAGGATGTCATTCCCGTGGTGGCCGATCTCTACGAAGGCGCCCCGTCGATGGGGCCGCTGGGAACGAAAGGGGCAGGAGAGGTCCCGATTCTCGCCGTCGGGTCCGCCATTGCCTGTGCGGTTTCACGCGCTATCGGCAAGCCGGTTTCGCGCTTGCCGCTGACCGCTCCGCGGGTTCTGCGTCTGCTCCATGATCGGGAGCCTCCCTCTTTGCATCCTCATATCGCGCCCGCATGGATCGATAACACGTTGCGCTGAAAACCGCATTGAACGATATTTCGCATTACAACTCCAGCCAATGGGTCCGACATGAACATTCTTTCCAATTCGCTCGCCGCCGCAGACATTGCCTCGACAATGCACCCCAATACCAACCTGCGTCAGCATGAGCGCACGGGTCCACTGGTCATCGAGCGAGGCGAGGGCATTCGTGTTTATGACGATCGCGGCAAGGAATATATCGAAGGTCTGGCTGGTCTGTGGTCGGTGGCGGTCGGGTTCTCGGAGCCTCGTCTGGCTGAGGCAGCCTACAAGCAGATGCTGAAGCTGCCTTACTATCACACGTTCTCGTCCAAGTCGCATGAGCCTTCCATCCGGTTGGCAGAGAAGCTCGTCGAGATGACGCCTGCCAACATCACCCGCGCCTTCTTCACGTCGTCTGGCTCGGAGGCCAACGATACGATCGTGAAGATGGTCTGGTACATGAACAATGCGCTAGGCCGTCCCAAGAAGAAGAAATTTCTGTCACGGATCAAGGGATATCACGGCATCACTGTCGCATCTGGCAGCCTGACGGGCCTGCCGATCAATCACAGGGACTTCGATCTGCCCGCCATTCCGGTACACCACCTGACCTGCCCGCATTTTTATCGCTTCGGTGCGGAGGGAGAAGATGAGGCGGCGTTCACATCGCGCCTGCTTGCCGAGCTCGAAACCGTCATCACAACGGAAGGCGCCGATACCATTGCTGCCTTCATCGGTGAGCCGCTAATGGCTGCTGGTGGCGTCATGCCGCCGCCGGCGGGCTACTGGGAGGGTGTCGAGCGGATTTGCCGCGCAAACGATATCCTGATCGTTTCGGACGAAGTCATCTGCGGTTTCGGTCGCCTCGGGACGCCATTCGGTTGCCAGAAATTCAATTTCACGCCAGATATCATGACGCTTTCCAAGCAGATTACCTCCTCCTACATGCCGTTCGCGGCAGTCATGTTTTCCGATGCCATCTATCAGGCGATCGCAGACAATTCTGAAAAAATCGGCGCGTTCGGTCACGGTTTCACAGCATCCGGTCATCCGGTGGCTTCGGCCGTTGCGCTGGAAAACCTCGCCATTATCGAGGAACGTGACCTGATGGGGAACGCGGCCCGGTTGGAAGCACAGTTTCAAGCCGGTCTGCGTTCCTTTGCGGATCATCCACTCGTCGGCGAAGCGCGCGGTACCGGCCTGATCGGTGCGGTGGAACTGGTGGCCAACAAGGAAACCCGAAAGCCGTTCGAGAAGATCGGCAAGGCTGGTGCGATCGCGTCACTGATCGGCCATGAGGAGGGGCTGATCTTCCGCGCCATTGGCGACCAGCTGGCTCTTTGCCCGCCCATGATCATCACCTCGGATGAGGTCGACGAAATCATGGTTCGCATGGGCCGTACGCTTGACCGTTTGACCGGGGCAATAGCCGCTGAAGGGCTGGTCTAGAGTCACCGAGACGTCGCGCTTTCAGCCTCCGCCGCCCATCGTGACGGACATGAAAGCGCGGAAGGTCTTGGCTGCGGCTGGAAGAGGGCGGGCTTTTGCCCATGCAAGACCGACGTCCATACTCGGAATGGGCTCGACCAGTCGTTTGAGTTCGATGCGCTGTCCTTCAAGCGACCAGGGGCGATAGACCATATCCGAAAGAATCGTCACACCGACGCCTGCCGCCACAAGCGAGCGGACGGCTTCAACCGAGCTGGTGGTCAATACCGTACGAGGTTGCAGCCCGGCCACATCCCAGTATCGTGCAGCGGTTTCGTTGGCTTCATCGACTGTCAGCATCACATAATCTTCCTGCGCAATATCTGCCAGACTGATGTGATTGCGCAAGAGCAGATGGTGATCTGCCGAAAGCCACAGGCGACGGCTGGATCGCATCAAAACCTCCTCCTCCAGCTCCTCCGTGTTGCAAAGGTTCGACACCAGCATCAGCGCCATATCGATGTCACCGCGGGCCAGTTGTCGTTCAAGTTCCGTGCGCGGCAACTCTTTCAACTCGACGGAGATTTGCGGATAGGTCTTGCGAAACCGCGCATAGTATTTGGACATGAAGTAGCCGGTGACGGTATAGGTCATTCCAAGCGTCAGTTTACCCGAGTAACCTTCGCGCTCTCTCAAGGGGCTGTGCACGGCAGCGGCCACTGCGCCGGTGATGATACGGGCATGTTCCAGAAACCTTGCGCCTTCCATGGTCAAGCGCACTCCGGCGTGGGTGCGTTCCAGCAGTTTTACACCCAGTTCCTCTTCAAGCGCTTTTATCGCCGCAGTGACCGCCGATTGGGAAATATTGAGATTGACGGCGGCATGGCTGACCTGTCCGCTCTCAGCCGAAGCAATGAAATAATCAAGCTGTTTCAATGTGATGCTCATGAAAGTTCACCTCTCGAATGATTATCGTTTTTTTTGATATTACATTAAAAAAATTACTATTTCACAAGAGTAAAAACCTCAGACAAGATTTGTGCAACGCCGCAAAGACGGCAGCATATACAAGGGGAATTTCGATCATGAGCGTCACGCTGAACTGTGACATGGGGGAGAGCTTTGGCCTCTACCGACTGGGTGATGATGCTGGCTTGATGCCGCTCATCGATGCCGCCAACGTTGCCTGCGGCTTCCATGCCTCCGATCCCGACCATATGCGCTCGACGGTGCGGCGTGCCAAGGAGCATGGCGTAAAGGTTGGTGCGCATCCCTCGCTCCCCGATCTTCAGGGCTTTGGCCGTCGCGAGATGAAGATGAGCCGCGAGGAAATTGCCAACAGCGTCATTTATCAGGTTGGTGCTTTGATGGGCTTCCTCAAGGCTGAGGATATGCCCCTGCACCACATCAAGCCACATGGCAGCCTTTACGGCATGGCTGCGCGTCAGGAAGAGATTGCACACGGAATTTGTGATGCGGCTGAAATCTTTGGCGTGCCACTGTTTGGCATGACCAATACCATGCACGAAAAAATCTACCGACAGCGCGGCATCACCTTCATCCCGGAGTTCTACGCTGATCTGGAATATGCTCCAGGTGGAGCACTGATCGTGACCCGCGAGCATGATGCGAAAGATCCTGACCTGATGGCGGAGCGTTGCGTGCGGGCGCTGAAGGACGGTCAGGGCACGGCAAACGATGGAAGTCTGTTTCCACTCGCATGCGAGACCATCTGCGTTCATTCCGACACGCCGAATGCTATCGATATTGCCAAGGCCGTGCGCGAAGCTATCGCGCCCTGGCACTGACATCGACAACGGCCGCCAACGGCTGTTTTATGTTTGCAGTTTTCTCGCATTGTCGGAACCGGAGAACCACGCCATGACACACATTCTATCGCCCCTTCCCGGAACATTTTATCGTAGTGCAGCCCCCGGCCAGCCGCCACTCAAAGCAGATGGCGAGGATGTGGCTGTTGGTGACGTGATCGGCCTTATCGAAGTGATGAAGTCCTTTCACGAGGTTCGCTCTGACGTGGCAGGAAGCGGCATCAACTTTCTCGTTGATAATGAGGAGCCGGTCATGGCCGGTGCGGCACTGGCGGATCTAAGCTGATGCTGAAGAAGCTGCTGATTGCCAACAGGGGTGAGATCGCGGTGCGGGTGATCCGCGCAGCTCAGGATCTCGGTATCGCAACCGTTGCTGTTTACTCCGCAGCCGATGCAGATGCCTTGCATGTTCGCCTCGCAGATGAAGCCGTCAACATCGGACCGCCCGCAGCGAAGAAGTCCTATCTCAACATCGAGGCGTTGCTGGAGGCCGCGCGCAGCACCGGATGCGACAGCGTACATCCAGGCTATGGCTTTCTGGCGGAAAACGCTGACTTTTCCGACGCTGTGACCGCAGCAGGACTGATCTTCGTCGGTCCATCCGGCAACGCGATCCGTTTGATGGGCGACAAGGTATCGGCGCGATCGGCTGCGGCTGCTGCCGGGGTGCCTGTGGTTCCGGGTTCGGCTGGCCGCGTCGAAAGCGTGGAAGCCGCACGGGATGTTCTGGCGGAAACCGGTTTTCCGGTCATGATCAAGGCCGCGGCCGGCGGCGGTGGGCGTGGTATCCGCATCGCAAATTCACTTGCCGAGTTCGAGCAAGCCTATCCGCAGGCGCAGGCCGAGGCCCTGGCGGCCTTCGGTGACGGCGGTCTCTATATGGAAAAGGTCATAGGACGGGCGCGCCACATCGAGGTGCAGGTTTTGGCCGATGGAAAAAACGCCGTCCATTGCTACGAGCGGGAATGTTCGCTCCAGCGCAGACGCCAAAAGGTCTGGGAGGAGGCGCCTTCACAAGCACTTTCGGATGCTCTGCGCGAAAAGCTATGCGCGTCTGCTGTGGCGCTGGCGAAAGCGGTGTCTTACTCGGGTGCCGGAACCGTCGAATATCTCTATGAGGATGCAGCCGACACATTCTATTTTATCGAGATGAACACCCGTATTCAGGTGGAACACCCCGTAACCGAAGCCATTACCGGTCTCGATCTCGTTGCCGAAATGTTGCGGATTGCCGGTGGTGAGCCGCTACGACTGGTTCAGGATGATATCAAGGTCAACGGCCATGCCATCGAGGTTCGTCTGAACGCGGAAGACCCAGCCAAGGATTTCGCGCCGTTTCCCGGCAAGGTCGATGATCTGAGGATACCGGGCGGTCCCGGTGTCCGGTTCGATTCCATGCTCTACAATGGCTACGAGATACCGCCATTTTACGATTCCCTTCTGGCAAAGCTCATCGTGCATGCGGAAACGCGCGAAGCGGCCATTGCTCGCCTGAAGCGTGCACTGAACGAGCTTGAAATTACCGGCATAAAAACGACCAAGCCGCTGTTTCTGGCACTTGCAGCCGATCCTGCGGTTCAGTCCGGAGATGTCCACACCCGCTGGCTGGAAGGCTGGCTTACCGAAAACGCAGCGGCGCTCGCCGGCTGAAAAGGAGAAGTGATGTCGATACGATTCAACTTCGGCGGTGATGAACATATTTTCGGTGAAGTGTCCGAAGAGATGTCGCTGGCTTCGTTCTTCACCGGCCTGTCGATGATCAATGCGGTGCGTGAGGCGAAGATCAAGGGTGTTACCGAAACCTGCCCGGCCAATGCCAGCTTTCAGATTCGCTTCAACCCTGACATCATTTCCCCGCATGATCTGTTGAAAGAGCTGAAGTCGATGGAAGATGCAGCTTCGAAATCCGATGCTGCGTTGAAGACGCGGATCATCGAACTGCCGGTCTATTTCCAGGACCCGTGGACGCACGAGACCGCCATGCGGTTTCGCGAACGTCATCAGGACCCAAACTCGACCGATCTGGAATATTCCGCCCGCATCAACGGCTACGGCACGGTCGAGGAGTTCATCGCGGCCTATTCCGGCCAGCCATGGTTCGTCTCGATGGTAGGCTTCGTTGCTGGTCTGCCGTGGCTCTATCAGATGGTCGAGCGCAAGAAGCAGATCGAAGCGCCGAAATATCTGCGTCCTCGCACGGATACGCCAAAGCTGACGGTGGGGCATGGCGGTTGCTTTGCCGCGATCTATTCCGTGCGCGGGGCCGGTGGCTACCAGATGTATGGTGTCACACCCGCTCCGATCTATGATCCGACCCGCAAGGTGCGGTATCTGACGGACGAGATGTGCCTTTTCAAACCCGGTGATATCGTCAAGTTCAAGTCGATCACTCGCGACGAATACGACACAATGCTTGAAGAGATCGAGGCTAACCGCTGGCAGCCGACGGTGCGTGACTGCACCTTCAGCCTCACCAGTTTCAACAGCGACATTTACGGCACCAATGCCCAACTGATGGAGCTTCTCAATGGCCGTTAAAGTCATCACACCCGGCCTTGCCACGTCAGTCCAGGATCTCGGTCGTCCCGGTTATTATCATTCCGGTATTCCCGAAGGCGGTGGCATGGACCGCTTTTCCACCCGCATCGCCAATCTTCTGGTGGGCAACGAACCCGGTGCCGCTGTCCTGGAAGTCACCTTCATGGGCCCAGAGCTGGAGTTCACAAAGCCTCTGACCGTCGCCGTGACCGGCGGCGAACTTCCGCCCAAGGTCAATGGCGTGGAGCAGCCGACATGGGAAAGCTTTGCCGTGAAGGCAGGTGATCGTCTGTCGTTCGGATATCTCAAGGCAGGAGCGCGCGCTTATATTGCCATATCGGGCGGCATCGACGTTCCGGTCGTTCTGGGGTCGCGCTCGACCTATGTGCTTGGTGCCCTAGGCGGTTTTGAGGGGCGCGTCCTGAAAGCAGGTGACGAACTTCCGGTTGGCGAAGGTTCCGGCAAAGCAGGGCTTTCGCTTCCGTCGCATCTGCGCGGTTTGGGTGCCATGCCAGCCGAACTCCGCATGCTGCCCGGCATTTACTGGCACCGGATAACCGACGCCGCGGGGAAGCGCTTTTTCGAGGATACCTGGAAAGTCGCGCCGGAAGCTGACCGTATCGGCTATCGCTTCAAGGGCGGCACGCCACTCGAATTCATTCCTCGCGAGCAGCCGTTCGGTGCCGGTTCGGACCCTTCCAATATCGTTGACGCCTGCTATCCCTATGGGTCCGTGCAGGTGCCGAGTGGCACGGAACCCATCGTGCTTCATCGCGATGCGGTGTCGGGTGGCGGTTACATGATGCTGGGCGTCGTCATTTCTGCGGATATGGACCGTATCGCGCAAATGCAGCCGCATACACCGGCGCAATTCGTACCCGTAACGCTGGAGGAGGCGCTTGTGGCGCGGGCCGACAGGACGGCGGCGCTCGCGAAGGCAGAGGAATTCCTGGCCGCCTGATACGGTCGGATCTCTTCGGACGAGGAACCGGGGATGGACTGGTCAATCCCGATTGGCCCTCCGCAGCGCCAGATTACTATATCCGGCGCGCGCAACGACAAGACGAAGCCGGTAAACGGCGTGAATTTGTTAGCCGAGCGATCCGAAGAGATTGCCGGAAGAATAAGGGGAACATCGCTGGAATTTTCAGGCCGTCACACGGTCCGTTCCAGCATGCCCTCTCCTGAAAACATAAGGAACAGGGGAATGGGTCAACTTAGCGCGGAAAACGTCTCCGTCGCCTTCGCAGGGCTAAAGGCGCTGTCGTCGGTGACGTTGGATATAACGCCCGGACATATTAGTGGTCTGATTGGTCCTAATGGTGCTGGCAAGACGACACTGGTCAATGTGCTGACGGGTTTTCAGGCTCCGACCGAAGGAGCCATCAATCTCGACGGGGCATCGCTCAGCGGGCTCAAGCCGCATATGGTGCGACGGCGTGGTATCGCCAGGACCTTTCAGGGTGGCCGTCTTTTCCGGGATCTGGCCGTTATCGACAATCTCGAAGTGACCGGTGTAGGCCTCGGCATGAGCAGGCGAGCCGCCGTTGCAGAAGCGCAGGCCATGCTGGACTGGATGGGCATCGGCGCTCTCGGCTCGCGCATTGCCGGTACGCTGCCCTATACGGACGAGCGCCGGGTTGCCATAGGCCGCGCGCTCATTGGCCGCCCATCCTATATTCTTCTCGACGAACCCGCTGCCGGAATGAGCAGCCATGAGGCCTCCGACCTGTCGTCGCTGGTCCGGCGCATTGCACGTGAACTCGGCTGTGGTGTTCTCATCATCGAACACAATGTCGGCCTTGTGCTGGGGCTGTGCGACCACATCGTTGTCCTTGATTCCGGCGCGGTCATCGAAGAGGGCACACCCGCCGCGATCCGCGGCAGCGAGAAGGTGCGGCATGCCTACATGGGTACAGCTGCCGACACGGACTTGCCCGTTGTGGAGGCGTTGCAATGAATATCCTAACGGTATCCGACGTCGAAATCCGCTATGGCAGACTGACCGCCGTGCGGGGTGTTTCCTTCTCAATCGATGAGGGCGAAATCCTCTTCATCACCGGTCCGAACGGGGCTGGAAAATCATCGTTGATGCGCGCGATTGCGGGCGTTACCCCGGCCTCTGCCGGACGCATAGATTTCCATGGTAACGATATCACCGGCAAAGCGCCGGAAGATATTGCGCGCCTTGGCTTTTCCATGGTGCCGGAGGGGCGGGAGGTTTTCGGCTCTCTGACCATAGAGGAAAATCTTCTGGTCGGCACGGGGATGCACGCCCGAGATCGCGGTTGGCGTGCGCGCGCCGCGACCGAACTGGAGGCGGTTTATGAGACCTTTCCCATGCTGAAAGAGCGCCGAAACGGGCAGGCTGGCCTTTTGTCCGGCGGTCAGCAACAAATGCTTGTCATCGGTCGCGCACTGATGACGAACCCGCGCCTCATCGCCATCGATGAGCCGTCACTCGGACTGGCGCCCAACATCACCGACCAGGTTTACGAGCGGCTGATCGCACTGCGGGCCGAGCGTCGATTAACCCTGCTTGTCGTGGAGCAGAGCTCTGCCCGCGCCGTCATGGTCGGCGGACGCATGATCCTCATGCGCGGCGGCGAGATCGTGCTGGACGGCGATGCGCGCGCACTCGGCAACAGCGAGGCCATTCAGGCAGCTTATTTCGGTTATGAGGATCATTGAGATGTTACAGATCGTCTTCGACTCGCTGTCTCTCGGTTCGCTCTATGCACTCGGCGCACTCGGCATCGCGCTGATCTTCGGCGTCATGCGGCTGGTGAACTTCGCGCATGGCGATGTCATCGCCTTTTGTATCTTTGCGCTGTTATGGCCCTCGACGGATGCCATGGCTATCGTCTTTGCCGGTCAACTGCCTTGGTATCTGCTGGTGCCGCTGGTGTTGATAACGGGGGCTGGGCTTTCGGTCCTGTGTGAGATCGTTGTGTTCCGCCGATTCAGGCGTGCCAATCCGGCTACCATGATGATTGCGTCTTTCGCACTCGGCTTCGTCATACGCTACTTCCTGCTGATGCTGTTTACCAGCCGGCCGAAATCCATCTCGCTGTTGCCGATGCTGTCACAGCCGGTGGAGATTTTCGGCGCGCGGCTACCGCTGTTGCAATTGATCACCATCCTCGCGACGGTCCTGATCCTGATTGGCCTGTCGCTCTTCCTGCGGCGGACCCGGTTCGGGCTGGAAATGCGTGCTGCGGCGGAAAACTTTTCCATGGCCCGCATGCTGGGTGTTCGCGCCAACCGCGTCATCATGGGTGCCTTTGCACTTTCAGGCGCGCTGGCCGGTGCCATCGCCCTGATCTTCGGCAGCCAGACGGGCACCGCCGATATCCAGATGGGTGCATCTATTATGCTGATGGCCTTCATCGCGACTGTGATCGGTGGTCTCGGCAGTCTGGCCGGAGCAGTGCTTGCAGGCTTTTTGCTGGGTGCTGCGTCTGTCATCATGCAGGTCGTTCTGCCGGTGGATGCGCGCCCGTTTCGCGATGCCTTTGTTTATGGGGCGGTCATTCTCGTCCTGTTGTTCCGCCCGCAAGGCCTGATCGCCGCGCGCGGCACCAAGGAAAGGGTCTGACGCCATGACGATCGCAACCACACAAGACCTTCCCGCAGCATTGGCAGCTCCGAAAAAACCAGCGCCTTTCACACTTGCGCGCCGCACCATCATGACGCCGATCCTGTTGTCACTTCTGCTCCTGGCAATCGCGGTGCTGACGGTGATGACCGGTTCCAAGCCGTTCAACCAAGCCGTCATCGATGTCTTCGTCCGCGTCACACTGGTCGTTGGGCTCTACATCTTCATCGGAAACTCGGGCGTTCTGAGCTTCGGCCATATCGGCTTTACCTGCCTCGGGGCCTATGCGGCGGCGTGGCTGACCATCAATCCGATCATGAAGAAAAGCGCGCTTCCCGGGCTGCCGCAATGGTTGCTGGATACACGACTGCCCTATTGGGAAGCGGCCATATTGGCAGCACTCTTTGCCGGCATCGTGGCGCTTGTCTTCGGCAAGGTGTTGATGCGGCTTTCCGGCATCGCTGCATCGATTGCGACATTTGCCGTGCTGGCCATGATCAACACAGTCTATTCCAATTGGGAAGATGTGACCGGCGCAACGTCTTCCGTGGTCGGCATCCCCATCGTCAGAACCATATGGCCCTATGTCGGCGCTGCCGTCATCGCCATTTTCATCGCTTGGGCGCATGCCATCTCCCGGTCCGGTCTGGCATTGCGCGCCGCGCGTGATGAGCCGACGGCTGCCGCCGCATCGGGCGTGGATATCCCAAAGGAGCGTCTTGTCGCCTTCACCATATCAGGTACGGTCATGGGGCTGGGTGGCGCGTTGATGGCACATTCCATCGGTGTCGTCACGCCCGATACCTTCTATCTCGGCCTCACTTTCATCACGCTGTCGATGCTGGTCGTCGGTGGCATGAGCAGTCTGTCGGGTGCTGTGATCGGTGTGGTTCTTCTCTCAGCCCTCATTCAGGCACTCCGCATGCTTGAGGCCGGGGTTCCCATCGGGGCAACAACCTTTGCCCTTCCCAAAGGGCTTCAGGAAATCGCCCTCGGTGTCATCATGATCGTGATCCTTGCGCTCCGTCCTGCCGGATTGATCGGCAATCGCGAGATCACCTTGTTTCGTCGCAGTCAAAACAAATAGCCGGCGGAGAGGAAACCGCACGGCAATAAAGGAGAACGGAATGGCTTACATGACGAGAATGCTGTCTGCGGTTCTGGCAACCGCCATGACGACCTTACCGGCTTGGGCAGACGACGATAAAATCGTCGTCGGCTTTGCCACCGGTGCTTCCGGTTTCATGGAAGCCTATGACAAACCGGCGCAGGATGCGGCGATGATCCGCATCGACGAGATCAACGCGGCTGGCGGCCTGCTCGGCAAGAAGATCGAGGTCGTCAGTGCCGATACGAAGTCCGACCGTGCGGAAGGTGCCAAAGCCGGTCTGTCGGTCATCGATCAGGGCGCCGACCTGGTCGTCGTATCGTGCGACTACGACTTCGGTGCCCCGGCAGCGCTGGCGGCTGAAGATGCGGGACTGGTCTCGTTCTTCCTCTGTGCAGAATCCGTGAAAGCGGGCATTCAGGGCGTCGGCCCACACAGTTTCTCCGCTTCTGTGCTGGCTGCCGTACAGGGTGCGACGATGGCGGAATGGGCTTTCAACGAGAAGAAGGCCAAGACCTATTACCGCCTGCTCGATACCTGGACCGAATATAACAAAGGCATTTGCGACGGCTTCGACTGGATGATGCCGAAGCTTGAGGCCAAGGGTGCGAAGCTCGTCGGCAAAGACACCTTCAAGAACGAGGATGCGTCCATCGCTGCGCAGATTTCCCGCATCAAGGCGCTGCCGCAGGAGCCGGATGCGATCATGCTGTGCACGATGATGCCCGGTGCGGTCTCGGCCATCAAGCAAATCCGTGCTGCCGGTATCAACTCGATGATCCTCAATGGTTCCGGCGTGGACGGAAGCTATTGGCTGTCGGCCGTGCCCGACCTGTCCAACTTCTTTACGCCTGTTCAGGGCTCAATCTATGGCGACGATCCGAACCCGGCCGTCCAGACCTTCAATGCCGCCTACAAGAAGAAGACAGGCTCTGACCCATCGAGCCAATATGTCTATCCTGGTTACTCCATGATCGACGTCTGGGCGAAGGCAGTGGAGCGGGCAAAAACCACGGAAGCCAGTGCAGTCGTTGCGGAGCTGGAAAAGATGAAGGACGAACCCACACTCTTTGGCCCAAGGACCTTCACCGCGGAACTCCACCATCAAAACCAGGCTCGTTACCTCATCGTGGAAACGAAAAACGGAAAACCCGGTGTCGTCGGCAACTGGACGATATCTGAACCCATTCCCCTGGACGCCCTCGTCAAGTAAAGCGACCTTTCACCCGTTGCGCCATGCATCCAATCAGGATGCATGGCGTTTGCATGTCTCAAATCGCGCGGGCTGACGCGTCATGGGGCAATACACATGAAATTCGGGCAATTTCCCATTGATGATGCGACGGGTTTTTTGCTCGCCCATTCCCTGCGGTTTTCCGGTGTCGATCTGTCCAAGGGGCACGTTCTCAAGCGGTCCGATTTGCAGCGTTTGAAAGCGGCTGGATTAAAAACCGTAACGGCTGCCCGCCTCGAGAGCGACGACCTGAGTGAAGATGATGCAGCCAGCATGCTGGCTGTCGCTGCGAGCGCGGACAGCTTGAGGTTTTCGGAAGCCAGAACCGGTCGGGTCAATGTCTACTCGACGGTCAAAGGCGTGTTCGTTGCAAACAAAGCCGTCATCGACTGTTTCAACAGCATTGATCCTGCCATCACCGTTGCCTGTCTGGCAGACCACTCGAGAGTGAATGCTGATGACCTTGTCGCGACGTTTAAGATCATCCCACTTGCTGTTCCAAGGTCGAAGATCGAGGCGGCCTGTTCCGTGATGAAGGAACAGACCGCATTTTGTGTGCGACCATTCAAACGCTTCGCCGTCAGTCTGATTGCCACCGAATTGCCGAGACTAAAGCCTTCTGTCATGGACAAGACAGCCCGGATCCTGGCCAGACGTCTTGCCGTTTGTGGCAACTCCCTACAGCGGGAGAGTCGCACAACGCATGAAACGCAGGCACTTTCAGAAGCGCTTAGAGAGGTTTCAGCCCTGCAAGACGATGCCCCGAAATTGATCGTCGTTTTTGGTGCGTCTGCTGTCATCGATGAAGGCGACGTTATTCCGCAGGCCATCCGGGAGGCTGGGGGCACCGTTTTACGGGTTGGAATGCCCGTCGATCCGGGAAATCTTCTGGTTTTGGGCCTTATCGGTGAAACCCATGTCATAGGAGCGCCGGGATGTGCGCGCAGCCCGATGGAAAATGGGTTCGACTGGATCCTGGAGCGTGTTTTGACAGGTGAAAAGCCTGATGGTGGCATGATAGCAGGCTTGGGTGTCGGCGGCCTATTGAAAGAAATTCGCTCACGGCCGATGCCGCGAGATAACGTTTCAGAAAGGCAAGACCAGATGTCTGTCGCAATCGTTCTTCTCGCAGCCGGAATGTCGAGCCGCATGGGTAGCAGCGGTCTTCACAAGTTGCTGGCCGAATTCGATGGGATTCCACTTCTGCGTCGGACTGCCACCGTCGCAGTTGGTAGCAAGGCGTCATCGGTTGCCCTAGTCCTCGGCCACAGAGCAGACGACCTGATAAACGTCCTGTCGGGCCTGAAGCTGTCAACGATCATCAACCCGGATTACGCATCGGGCATGGCGAGCTCCCTCGCGACGGGGTTCGCCACGCAGGAGGCGCGCAATGCCGACGGTATCATGGTTATGCTGGCGGATATGCCGGACCTCTCTAGCGTGCATCTCGATCAACTTATCGATGCTTTCGACGCATCGGGAGCCACCGCAATCGTCCGGGCCGTTTTTGACGGCAAACCCGGTAATCCAGTTATCCTGCCGCGCTCCCTGCATGACGCCATCCTGCGTCTGGAAGGTGATGTCGGTGCCCGACATCTGATCGAGACGTCAGGCCTGCCGATCATCAACGTCGAGATCGGTTCCGCAGCGCAAGTGGATGTCGACACGCCCCAAGCCGTGGAAGCCGCTGGGGGTGTTCTGGTCGAGAGCTTAAACCATCTACCTTGATAGGCTCGGCTTTCCAGAGCGCAGTGTGCTGATGATTTCTGCGAGGATAGCGACAGCAATTTCAGCGGGGGTGGCCGCACCGATATCAAGTCCGATAGGTGCGGCGATGCGAGAAAGCTCCGCCTCGGTCAATCCCTGGTCCTTCAACCGTGCCAGCCTCGCCTGGTGGGTTTTGCGGCTCCCCAGCGCGCCGACGTAAAAACAACCGGTTCGGAGCGCTTCGGCGAGCGGAAAGTCATCGATCTTCGGATCATGTGTCACGGCAACAAGCGCCGTATGCGGATCCAGCGGACGGTTCTTCAAGACGTCCTCCGGCCAATCGGCCGTTAAATCCATCTGTGCAAAGCGTTCAGTGGTGGCGAACGCGGTCCGCGGATCAATGATGCAGACATCAAAACCGGTCAGATGCGCCATCTGTGCGAGTGCCTGTGTGATATGGACCGCCCCGATGATGACAATCCGCGTCGCCGGGACATAGACATTCACGAAATAGGAGGTGTCTTCGACGGTGACGCTAGCAGACTTTCCGGATTGAAGCGCAGCTGTGATGGCTTGGCCAAGAACACCCTCGACAGCCTCGCCATCGGCTACAACACGACTGCTGCCAGTATCGAGATTGGTAATCGTCGCTGCCGCGATACGGTCTGAACGGTAGCGGTTCAGCGTTTGAAGGCTGATCAGATCCATCAGTGCACTTTCTCGACAAAGACGCGAATGCGTCCTCCGCAGGACAGGCCCACGGCCCATGCCGTCTCATCGGCAACGCCGAATTCAAGCATTTCCGACGTCCCGTTGCCGATGACATCAATCGCCGCGGCGATCACCGAGCCTTCAACGCAGCCACCCGAAACCGAGCCTTCGAAATTGCCTTCGGCATCGATGACGAGATGACTGCCGGGAGGTCTGGGTGCCGAGCCCCATGTCTCGATGACGGTCGCTATCGCGACCTCACGGCCGCGTTTTTTCCAGCGTTCGGCCACATCGAGCGGATCGCCATGCCCATGGTCGTCTTCAGTCCTCATCACAGTCTCCAGATATTCAGTGTCTACGCATACCGACGCGATAGCGGTAAGCGCCGCAGCAAACACTGGGACTTTACGCTTATCATCATGTTGCACAAGCGCGTGCATCTCTTCATTGGCTGGAAATAGCTGCAAAACCGACTGTGCGTCGCGTGCCAGGACTTGAACAAGGACACCCGTTACGAGGACATGTGGCTGTGCAACCAGTAGGCTATTAAAAAATCACGGGAACTTTTTGAGTTGAACTGACTTACCAAGTTGTCGCGGTGAATGCGGCAGCGGGTGTCGCCGGAAGCGCGGTGGCGCATATTCCGGGGAGCCAAATGGAACATTCTTCTCAAGTCAGACTCAACGTAAATGGTGAGAGCCACGTGCTCGACTTAGATAATAGAACGACGTTGCTGGACGCTTTGCGCGAACATCTTCATCTCAATGGAACGAAAAAAGGATGTGACCATGGCCAATGTGGTGCCTGCACGGTCATGGTCGGTGGTGAACGGATAAACTCGTGTCTTTCGTTGGCAGTCATGCATCATGGCGACGAGGTCGTGACGATCGAAGGGCTGGGCGAGCCCGGCAATCTCCACCCGATGCAGGCAGCCTTTATCAAGCATGACGGGTTCCAGTGCGGCTATTGCACGCCGGGGCAGATCTGTTCCTCCGTGGCGGTGCTTGAGGAGATAAAAGCGAATATCCCCAGCCACGTCACGAGCGATCTGACCACTCCGGTCCAACTGACAGCCGACGAAGTGCGTGAGCGCATGAGCGGCAACATCTGTCGATGCGGCGCTTACGCCAACATCATTGATGCCATTTCGGACGTGGGGGGTGTCAGAGCATGAAGGCCTTTACCTACGAGCGCGCAACGTCAATCGAAACAGCGGTGAAGTCTGCCGCTTCCAATCCCGATGCAAAATTTATCGCTGGTGGAACGAATCTTCTCGATCTGATGAAACTCGAGATCGAAACACCAACCCATTTGATCGACGTTAATGGTCTGGGGCTTGATGCAATCGAAGCGACGCCGGAAGGCGGCTTGCGCATTGGCGCAATGGTGCGCAATACAGAGTTGGCTTCCCACGCTGTCGTGCGCCGTGATTATGGGCTCGTATCCCGCGCTCTCGTGGCCGGTGCTTCCGGCCAGCTTCGAAACAAGGCGACAACTGCAGGCAACCTGCTGCAGCGGACCCGCTGTCCCTACTTCTATGACCCCAACCAGCCCTGTAACAAGCGCAGCCCCGGTAGCGGCTGTTCCGCCATCGCTGGCTTTAGCCGGCAGCACGCGGTGGTGGGTGTCAGCGATGCCTGTATCGCGACCCATCCGAGTGATATGGCAATTGCCATGCGGGCGTTGGATGCGACTGTGGAAACGGTCAAGCCTGATGGCACCAAACGCGCCATACCCATCGAAGAGCTCCATCGCTTGCCCGGTGATACGCCGCATATCGAAACGACGCTTGAAGCAGGAGAATTCATTACTTCGGTGGTTTTGCCGGCACCTGTGGGCGGAAAACAAATTTATCGCAAAGTCAGAGACAGGGCATCATACGCGTTTGCCTTGATTTCTGTCGGAGCCGTGATTCACGAAAATGGAACGGGCCGGGTCGCCGTTGGTGGCGTTGCCCACAAACCCTGGCGTGTCGAAACGGCCGAAGCCGAGCTTACCAACGGCGCCCGTAAAACGGCCCGCGCAATTCTCGCCGACGCACGTCCTACAGAACAGAACCGCTTCAAGGTCGATCTCGTTGAGCGTACGCTCGGCGCTGTCCTCTCCGAAGCAAGGGGTTGAGCCATGAAATTCGATACACCAGCCACCACCAATCCCATTGATCGACTCAAGGTCGTCGGCAAGCCCATCCACCGTATCGACGGTCAGCTCAAGACGACAGGGCGGGCGACTTACGCTTATGAGTGGCACGACCCCGACCTGCATTATGCGTATGGCTATCCCGTTGGCTCGGCCATCGCGAAAGGCCGCATCACGGCGATGGATGTCGATGCTGCAAAAAAAGCTCCCGGCGTCCTGGCGGTTGTCACCACGCTAGACGTTGGCAAGCTTGAGAAGGGTGAGTTCAATACGGCAAATCTGTTCGGCGGCGATGAGATCCAGCATTACCATCAGGCTATTGCTGTTGTTGTTGCTGAAACTTTTGAACAGGCGCGCGCCGCTGCATCTCTCGTCAAGGTCGATTACATCGAGGAAAAAGGCGCTTTCGATCTCCATGCCGAAAAGGATTCGGCGAAAAAACCGGACGAAAAGCAAAAGCCGGACACTGCCATTGGTGACTTTGATGTCGCATTTCGGGCGGCACCCGTAACGCTGGACCAGTCCTACACAACACCGGATCAATCCCACGCCATGATGGAGCCGCATGCGTCCATCGCCTCCTGGGACGATGGCAAACTGTCCATTTGGTCTTCCAGCCAAATGATTGACTGGTGGCGTACGGATCTCGCGACGACGCTTGGTATCGACAAGGACAAAATTCAGCTGAGGTCACCCTATATTGGAGGTGGTTTCGGCGGAAAGCTGTTCCTGCGCGTCGATGCCGTTCTCGCGTCATTCGGCGCGAAAGAAGCGAAGCGTGCTGTGAAAGTGGCGCTGCCGCGCCCCTTCATCATCAACAATGGAACGCATAGGCCGGCCACCATTCAGCGCATTCGCATCGGTACAGATACGGAGGGGAAGATCACCGCCATCGGACACGAGAGCTGGTCAGGCGATCAACCCGAGGGTCAACTTGAAGTCGCGGTGAACCAGACTCGCTTGCTGTATGCAGGCAAGAACAGAATGACAGCGATGCGGCTGGCCGAATTGAACCTTCCAGAAGGCAACGCCATGCGCGCGCCCGGTGAAGCACCCGGCCTGATGGCACTTGAGATTGCGATTGACGAGATTGCGGAAAAGGCGGGTGTGGATCCCATCGAGTTCCGTATCATCAATGACACGCAGGTTGACCCGGAAAAACCAGAGCGCCCTTTCTCTCATCGAGACCTCATCGGCTGCCTGACTGTCGGCAAGGACCGCTTCGGGTGGAGCAACCGTCCTGACGTTGCCACCCGCCGAGATGGGAAATGGCTTGTCGGTATGGGGGTCGCTGCAGCGTTTCGCGACAATCTCGTTGTTCCCTCCGGTGCGCGTGTGACGCTCGATAACAGCGGAAAAATCACCGTAGAGACCGATATGACCGATATCGGCACGGGGAGCTATACGATCATTGCGCAGACAGCGGCTGAAATGATGGGACTCTCCGTCGACCAGATCGACGTCAAACTGGGCGACTCCGCCTTTCCTGTCTCGGCCGGTTCTGGCGGACAGTTTGGTGCAAACTCCTCGACATCTGGGGTTTATGCTGCCTGTGTGAAACTCCGCGAGGAAATCGCCAAAAAACTTGGCTTCAACTCGCAGGACGCTGTGTTCGAGGGCGGCGCAGTCATATCGGGCAACCGCACTGTACCGCTTGCGGAAGCTGCTGGACCGGATGGTTTGGTGGGCGAAGACAAGATGGAGTGGGGCGATCTGACGGAAACACACCAGCAATCCACCTTCGGCGCACATTTCGTCGAAGTTGGCGTCGATATCGCGACGGGTGAGACCCGCATTCGTCGCATGCTGGCGGTCTGTGCCGCAGGACGTATCCTCAACCCTATCACCGCACGGAGCCAGGTTATCGGTGCCATGACAATGGGCGCTGGCGGTGCATTGTCCGAAGAACTTGCGGTCGATACAACGCGTGGTTTTTTCGTCAACCACGATCTGGCGGGCTACGAAGTCCCCGTCCACGCCGACATCCCAGCGCAGGAGGTCATTTTTCTCGATGAGACCGACCCGATGTCGTCTCCTATGAAGGCCAAGGGTGTGGGAGAACTTGGCCTCTGTGGCGTATCTGCTGCGATAGCAAATGCGGTTTACAACGCCACCGGTATTCGCGTCAGAGACTATCCTGTCACGCTTGACAAGCTTCTGAGCGGATTGCCTGAACTGGCGTAATTGCTGACAGTTTGCATCAGACCGAGAGAGCCGTGTGAAGCCTTAGCTCCACACGGTTTTTTGCAATCGTACAGCGGGCTAAATTGGCCATACCATGAGTAGTATGGGAACGCTGACAATCAATACGATGAACGACAAGGGCAGGCCGAGACGCGCGTAGTCTCCGAACCGGTACCCGCCTGGTCCCATGACGAGCGTGTTGCACTGGTGTCCAATCGGGGTCAGGAAGTCGCAACCTGCCCCAATCGCCACGGCCATCAAAAATGCGTCCGGTTGAAAGCCGAGCTTGCCAGCAAAGGTCGCCGCAATAGGCGCCATGACCAGCACTGTGGCCGCATTGTTGAGGAACGGCGTCACCGCCATGGCAGCCACCATGATCAGCGCCAGCGCGCCGTAAGGCGGCAACATTTCAGCAGTGCGCGATAGCAAGTTGGCGATGATGTCGGTTGTGCCGGTCGTTCGCAGCGAATCGCTGACCGGGATCAGTGCCGCCAGCATAATCAGAATGGGGGCGTCGAGATGGTGGTAAACTTCGCGCAATGGCGAGGCGCCGGTGACCACCATGAGAAACGCGGCCGCGAAGAACGCTGCAGCGACCGGTACGCCACCGAATGCCGTTGCTGCTATGGTAACGGCGAGAATAGCGACCGGAAGCAATGCGTTACGCGTACTGCCAAGCTTGAGATTCCGCTCGACAAGGGGAAGACATCCCCATTCTCTCAGAAGATCGGGAAGAGTTTGCAGGTCGCCTTGCAGCACGAGAATGTCACCATTGCGGATCTTTATTTCTCCCAGCCGTTCGCTGAAGCGCTTATCCCGCCGGCTGACGGCAAGCAGGTTGAGGCCGGTGCTGTCAAACAGCGCAACGTCCTTTGCACTCAGCCCCACCAGACGCGAATGCTCGCCAACGATGGCCTCGACTGCGCTGATGTCTCTGGAGCTCGAGGGCTCATATTTGCGGTCCGATAGTTGCAGCTTCGCCTCGCTGACGAGTTTGTCGAGGGCGCCTTGCTCCCCTTCAATGATCAGAAGGTCACCATCTTTCAAAATGGTATCGGGCAGGGGTGTTCGCTTTTTTCCAAGCGGGCTGACAATGGCCGTGACCATTGCATCACCGCCACCCGGCTTTTGGAGCCAACTGATAGATTGGCCAATGGCGGTCGATGTGGACGTGATCTTGGCTTCGGTCGTGTAGTTCTTGATCTTGACAGCATCATCCATCGAGGCTTTGTCGCGGGTTCGCTCCGGTAGCAATTTGTAGAAAAAGCCAAGGAAAACGACTCCTGCGACCACGAGTGCCAGTCCTACCGGTGTGTAGTCGAACATGGTGAAAGGCTGGCCCGTAATTTCTTCCCGCACGCGGGAGACGATGATGTTGGGAGAAGTTCCGATCTGCGTCATCAGTCCGCCGAGCAGCGATGCAAAGGACATCGGCATCAGGAACATGGATGGTGATACGCTCGACTTTCGTGCCATCTGAATGGCTACGGGAATCATGATTGCCAATGCGCCGATGTTCTTGATGAAGGCCGAGAGAACCGCGACGATCACCACCAGTATGATCAGTTGGGCGCGAGGGCCACGCCTTTCCGGGGAAAGACGACGCAATGCGACATCCATAACCCCGGATCTGGATATGGCGGCACTGACAATCAGCGCAGCACCGACGATGATGACGATATCGTCTGAAAACCCGGAAAAAGCTTCTTTCGCTGGAACAATACCGACGCATATAGCCGCGAGCAATGCGCCGACCGCAACCACATCGTATCTATATTTTCCCCAAAGGAAAGCGCCCATCATCAGCGCGATGATGAGAAGAGACAGCCATTGATTGGTGAGCATTTGAACATCCTGATGGCAATATCATAACGCATAACGGGGCAATCGGTGCCGTTTGGGAAATGTTTTTCGAATTATTTTGGAGAGCAGTATATCGTGCGATGGTGTGTGCCAACTATCTAAATTTCACGTGCCTGAATAATAATCAAATCATTGAAATTAAATTATTATCGTCAAAGGCTAACGATTATTATTTTCTTCAATAGTGTTGCATGCGGTAGGAGGGTACCCCTTGTCGATATGACATGGGGACAAAGTTCATAGCCGGGTTACCATTTTCGTAACTATGAAAAGAACTCCTGCGGAACGATTTATATGTAGTTCAATTATTGTGATGTAAAACAATGGCAATACGGAATTTCTTAAGAAGCATAGGCATGATGCCTTAAAACTGCCGGGTCGACCCGAGCCGCCATTTGGCGCGAGCTCCCCGGCATCGCTGCATCAAAAATGAAGAGACCCCTCAGTTAAGTGAAGCGCACGTGCAGGCCTGCACGATGGCTTTGCTATGGACACGACGAATGCACGATGAAATAGCCAGACTTGCCAGCCTCAAGAATTTACGTCTTCTCGATACGCTTCCAAGCGAAAACTTTGATCGGATAACGCGGCTCGCGGCGAATATTTTCGGCCTTCCGATCGCTGCGGTTTCCCTGACAGATACGCATCGCCAATGGTTCAAGTCAAAGGTGGGTGTCGACCACAATGAAATTCCACGTCACAAAGCGCCCTGTTCTGAGGTTGCCGAAAGCAGAAAACCTTTCGTTATCAATGATTTTCAAGATGACGACTGTTATGTAGACAGCACCCTTGGCAATGCTGGCATTCGCTTTTACGCCGGAGCGCCGCTTATAACTGCTGAGGGCTTTGGTCTCGGTGCATTGTGCGTTCTGGGAACTGAGCCGCGTGACATAACCTCGGACGAAATGGCGACGTTGGTCGACCTTGCGGCAATGGTCATGGATCAGGTGGAACTGACCCACGCACTGGGGCGCATAGAGCCGTCCAGCGGACTTCCGAATCGCTATCAGTTGCTCAACGATCTCTCGGACATGGTCGCGCGTGGCGATGTGAAGGAGCGGATCATCTGTCTGCTCGACCTGGCGCAGACCGAACAGTTCGAACACCTCTCGCGCGTGCTCGGCCCATCCTATTTCGATACGTCCATTCAGGCCGCCGTCAACATCTTGAGAGAGCATGTCGGGCCGGATGACGCTCCCTACCATGTCGGTCCCATGCAGTTTGCATTTTTCGCACAGGAAGGCGTGAACGTCGACGATTATACACTCCTGCTGGAGCAGAAGCTGCATGAACTGCAAGCCGACAGCGCCTTTCAGATGGCGATGACTCCATCGATCGGCATCGTTGTCTTCCATCCACAGAATACGTCGCCAGAAGATGTCTTGCGCTCGATGCAGAGCGCGGCGCAGGATGCGCGCGAAAGTGTCAGCAAAATTGGTTTGTTCTCACCCGCAATGGATTTGCGTCACCGCCGTAATTATAGAATTCTACAGGATTTCCGGGCAGCGTTGACATCCGATGACCAGTTGTCCCTCGTTTTCCAGCCGCGTATGGACGTGGAAACAGGTGAGGTCTTGAGCGCTGAAGCACTGCTGCGCTGGGACCACCCCGTGCTTGGCCCGATATCGCCGGTAGAGTTCATCCCAGTCATCGAGGTTTCATCCTGCGCGCGGAGCCTGACAGACTGGGTGTTGGACGAGGCTTTGTCGAATCTGTCCCAATGGCGGGCCCGTGGCATGCGCTTCAAGCTGTCGATCAATCTCTCGGCACTGAACCTCGAAGAGCAGGATTTCTTCGAAAGATTGATGACGAAGCTTGCAAAATACCAGGTGGATCCGGACCAGATCGAACTGGAATTGACTGAAACTGTCATGATGAAGGAAACCGAAGGCGCTTTCGGTCTGCTCGATCAATTGAAGGCGGCAGGCGTGCAACTCGCGATCGATGACTTCGGTACCGGCTACAGCAGTATTGCTTACCTCCAAAAACTGCCTGCGGATATCGTCAAGATCGATCGCTCGTTCGTGTCGGATATGATCAATGGCAATCGCGAACGCGTGCTGGTTCGCTCGATGATCGATCTCTCCCACAGCCTTGGCTACCGGGTCGTTGCCGAGGGTGTCGAAACGGTTGAGACTGCTGATTTGCTTCAGGCAATGGGGTGCGACGAAATCCAGGGTTACTGGTTGTCACGCCCCGTCAGAAGCGCCGCACTGGTAGAATGGTTGATGGAGCGCCAGCAGCCGAAAATTCTCCTGGCGTGTTGATATCCAAATCGAATCCTCGTTTCGAGAGAGCATTCCTCTCTTGAAATCCCTAAAAGGTCAGTGACATGAAAGATTTTTTCGCACGTATGGCGAAAGGCACGACCAGATTCGATGAGGACCTGATCGTCATCCTCGACACCTTGCCAATTCCGATTTCCTGGGCATCCATACCCGATGGCCATATCCGTTTCATGAACAAGGCTTTCACCCGGACGTTCGGATATCAGAACGGCTGCTTCATGACGGTCGATGATTGGATCGATGAAACCTACCTCGATGACGCCGAGCAAAAACAGGCGCGCATTCGCTGGGACACCCTCTGGAAGCGCAAATCGTCGGGTATCACTGAAATCCAGGAGTTTGAAGTCAACGTCAGACATGCCAATGGCTCCACCGTGTCGGCTTTGCACAGAGGCATTGTCCTGCACGAGTTCGATCTGGCTATTGCAGTTTTCGAAGACATTTCCGCGCAGAAACTCACGGAAAACGTGCTGAAACGCATTGCCAACGAAGATCCTTTGACGGGCCTTGGAAACCGGCGTGTCTTGAAAGACAAGTGGCTTGAGATCATCGCCAATACAGAAACATCGAGACGGCAGCCGATGACGGCGCTTCTGATGGTTGATCTCGACAATTTCAAGCCGATCAACGACCATTATGGTCATGAGGCCGGAGACGATATTCTGAAAATGGTGGCGACACGGCTTCGCCAGTCCGTTCGTCACAATGATACAATCGTGCGCATGGGTGGGGACGAATTCGTCATTCTCCTCCCAGGGCTGAGAGACCAAGGCGTGGCCGAGCGGGTGTGCCAAAGGATAGCGACGGCTTTTCAAAAGCCTTTTTGCGTGCGGGGAGAGAGCGTCGAGGTCGGCGCTACGATCGGTGCCAGCCTCTACCCGGATCACGGCGGCAATTTGGATCAACTCCTGCATGCCGCGGATCAGGCGCTTTATCGCATGAAGCGGAGCCAGAAAAACAGCTGGGACTGGTTTGATCCATCCGTTAGGCACACTGTTGCCAAACAGGACGCCGCACTGGCTTGATCTTGCTAACAGACGCCCTTTGTGAAGATGAAGCAGCCATAGGGCCCAGGATCGGACGTTCGTACGATGGCAAATGAACGCTTCGCTGCTTCGTAGAAATCAAAGCGCTCCAGCGCCTCAATCCGGATCGAACGTCCCTCTGCGCTATTGACGACGGTCTGCATCGCTGAAAAGATGGGCACCTGACCGTCCGGGTCGCCAACGACTTGCATACGCTTGACCGGTGCCTCAACGAATGTATCCAACGGGAAGAGCTTGAGGATTGCTTCGGCAGCTCGCTCGAGACCGCAGCCAGACACGTTGATGATGCGACCATGGGTCGTGTGTTTTGCGATGGTCTGGGCGGGGTGATTGATGTCGCACAGAACCAATTGGTCGCCGTGCCCCATCAACATCAGTACATATAGAAGTTCAGCATTGATAACCGGATCTATTCCTTTGAGCACGACCATTTCCTCCCTTAAAATCCGGCTGTGAACTTCACGACTTATGTCATATTTGTAATGTAGCAACGGATAGCTGTAAAGGCTGCGGGAAAATTTTTGAAATTTCAACAAATTCCTCAGTAGATTTAGCAGTAAATATGACATTTTAAGGCTGGGTCGTTGTGGATCGACAAATATTTCGCGTTATCCAAATCGGCCAATTTACAATCAATAAAATATGTGTGAAGTTTGCGCAACGGATGACATCCTCCCAAGGATAGCTCCGGCGGGTGCGGCTCTTCGCTGTACCCGCCGGCTGATCAGGGAGGGATGCGACGTCGCGAGGAGTGCGCGGCGCCGTGGGAGGAGAAAAACGTTTGGCATCGATGAACATCGTCAATGTCGGAAAAGCCTATGGTAGCCTGACGGTGATCCATGGCGTTTCCGTTGAAATACCGGACGGGGAATTCGTCGTTCTGGTGGGACCGTCCGGCTGCGGAAAGTCAACGCTGCTGCGCATGGTCGCCGGTCTCGAACCAATCACGTTTGGCGATATCCAGATTGACGGCAAAGTGGTCAACGACTTGCCGCCGAAGGACCGTGATATCGCGATGGTCTTTCAGAGTTACGCCCTTTATCCGCACAAGACCGTTGCGGAGAATATGGGGTTTGCGCTGAAAATGCGCGGCGAAGCCAAGGCAGATATCGACGCGAAGGTGCGCAAGGCAGCTGAGATCCTTGACCTCATACCCTATCTCAACCGCTATCCTCGCCAGCTTTCCGGTGGCCAGCGCCAGCGCGTGGCGATGGGGCGTGCCATTGTTCGTGACCCCAAGGTCTTTCTGTTCGACGAGCCGCTTTCCAACCTTGACGCCAAACTGCGTGTGCAGATGCGCGCGGAGATCAAGGAATTGCAGCGGCGGTTGGCCACGACGATGATTTACGTGACGCATGATCAGGTCGAGGCCATGACCATGGCGGATAGGATTGTCGTCTTGCGTGATGGCCGGGTCGAGCAGATCGGCTCACCTCTGACGCTTTACGACAAGCCCGCCAACACATTCGTGGCCGGTTTTATCGGGTCTCCATCTATGAACCTCATCAAGGGTCATATCCGGCATTCTCCGGAACCGTATTTCGAGGCGGAGGAGGGGATTCGATTGCCGCTTTTGCGCGTGCCGCCCGGATCCGACGGAAAGTCTGCGTTTTACGGTATCCGGCCTGAGCATTTCACGCTCGGCGGTTCCGTCGATGCGCAGGTGACGGTAGTAGAGTCAACCGGTTCGGAAACGCAGGTGTTTGCCAAGCTTGGACAGCAGAAGATCATCGGCGTGTTTCGCGACCGTGTGGAGGAGCCAGCAGGCGGCACGATTGCAATGACGCCGAACGCAGCGCTGGTTCATTTGTTCGATGGCGAAAGCGGGCTGCGGCTGGAGTAAAATCTTTTCGTCGCCTTGAGGAGAACGGCGACGATACCAAATCAACGGGAGGAGAACCGCATGAAAGTCAGTGATTTCGAAAGAATGATGGCGATAGGCCTGAGCCGCCGCGCTATCTTGAAAACCAGCGCAAGCCTTGGCGCAGTGGCCGCTGCGGGTAGCATGCTTGGTCCTATCGGCGCCGCTTACGCGCAGGACGCAAACCTTCGGACGCAAATTCTGCAGGTGCCAGGCGTGGGCAAGGGTTCGCCGACCGATGCCGACTGGCAAAAGGTTGGTGAGATGTGTCTCGAAGCCACCAAGAAGACCGTGAAGCAGGGCGAGTTTGCCGGTGTCGAGCTCTCCTTCATGGGTCTCAACAACCAGAACCTTCATAACGTCTTGTTCCGCGGCTTCCTCAAGCCTTGGGAAGATTATACCGGGGCCAAAATCACCTGGATCGACTTGGCACAGGCCGATTACAATCCGCGGCTTCAGCAGGCAATCGCGACGGGCACGGTTGATTTCGATCTGCTTGAAATGGGCGCGCCTTTCGAGGGCGATGTCTGCGGCAAGGGCCTGGCATCCGAAATGCCGGATTGGGTCAAGGCCCAGATCGACATGGATGATTACGTCGATTACCTGAAGGCGCCTGTAGGCACGTGGGACGGCAAGACCTATCGTGTGTCCGTCGATGGTGATTGCCATAACTTTAATTATCGCACCGACTATTTCACCGATGCCGATCTGGCCAAGGCCTGGAAGGATGAAGACCATGAGGGCGATTGGGGCGTTCCCAAGACCTGGCAGAAAGTTCAGGAAGTCACCAAGTTCCTCAAGGGCAAGACCGTCGGCGGCATGGACGCCATCGGCTATCTCGATTCGCCAAAGGCATGGGGCGGTTTCGGCTTCTACTTCCTCGGTAGCCGCGCCACGGCCTATGCCAAGCATCCTGACGACAAGGCCTGGCTGTTCGATACCGACACGATGAAGCCGCGTATCAACAATCCTGCCTGGGTTCGCGCCATTCAGGACGTGATGGATGCGCTGCCATCGGAAGCGGGCGATCAGCTGAACGCCGATCCCGGCACCGCCGCCTTCCAGCAGTTTCTGGCAGGAACCGGATCGATGGTCTCGTGGTGGGGTGATGTGGGTGCCGCCGCGCGCACCAGCGACACCTCCGTCATCGGGGAAACCATTGGATTTGATATTCTGCCAGGCTCTGACGATGTTTACAATTCCAAGACCGGCAAATGGGACAAGCTCGCAAGCGGTCCCAATTTCGCGCCGAACATGGCCTATCTCGGCTGGGGCGTTTACGTCATGGCACGGGTCGACAGCGACGAGAAAAAGAAGAAAGCGGCCTGGAGTGCGGCAGCGCATCTGGGCGGCAAGGACATCGCTCTGTGGACCGCCGCCTATCCATCCGGCTTCCAGTGCTATCGAAAGAGCCAGTTCGATATCAAGGAATGGGTAACGGCTGGCTATGACGAGGCGTTCATCTCGAACTACCTCGCTTCGCAGTCCAACTCCTACAACCACCCGAACGCTGCGATCGAGCCGCGAATTCCCGGCATTTTCCAATACTATAGCGTTGCGGAAGACGAATTGGCCAAAGTGTTTGCCGGTCAGGCAAGCGCGCAGGAAGGGGCGGATGCCATTGCGGCAGCCTGGGAGAAAGTCACAGACCAGCTTGGCCGCGAAAAGCAGATAGCGCTCTACAAGGCTTCACTGGGCGTTTGATGCCGTAACCTTCAGACTCAGGCGGCCCATATCGCGCCGCCTGAGCCATGCCCGCTTGAATACGGCTTTCCAGCCTTGAGGTTTGCCCATGTCGCATACGATCACGTCAACTCTGCAACCGGTGGAACAGACCCATGTTAAAACGAGCGCTGTCAGACGGGGCAAGCTTTTGCTTCTGGCGGCAACTGTTTTGCTTTTCGTCGTCTTTGCGTTACAGATTTTCGAGGCAGCGGGCCTCACCACGCTTGGTCTCGTCAGTTGGCGACCTCTGCTGTTTGCCTACATCATCTGGGCAACAGCGCTCTGCGCCGCGCAGATTCTGATCCGGGGGGAGGCGGGGCAAAAGGCGGCCTTCGTGCTGCCTGCTGTTCTTTTCACCGTCGCCATGGTAGTCTTCCCCACTGTTTTCGGCCTCTACATTGCTTTTACCGACTGGAATCTCAGTGCGGTTGCGGGGCGTCGTTTCAACGGCCTCGATAATCTGCGAACCCTGTTTGCGGATCGCTATTTCTGGAACGCACTATTGAACATGGTCTATTATGTTCTATCGGTGCTGGTCCAATATGCCATTGCCTTCGGTCTGGCATTGCTTCTCAACGCCGAGATCAAGGCGCGCAAATTTTTTCGCGTCGCCTTTCTGTTGCCACTGATGCTGAGCCCTGTCGCGGTCAGCTGGATGATCGGCAAGTCGTTGATGGAATACCGATTCGGTCCGGCTGCAACGCTCGCCCGCCATCTTGGCTGGGACAATCCGGCATTCTTTGCGACACCCTGGCTTGCGCGTTCCTCCATCATTGCAATGGATGCCTGGGTGTCCATTCCCTTCATGATGATCTTGCTGCTGGCAGGCCTTCAGGCGCTGCCTTCGGAAATCAAGGAGGCGGCGAAGGTGGACGGTGCCTCCGGCTGGCAGAGTTTCAAGGAAATCACCTTCCCGCTGATGCTGCCGGTCAGCATCACCGTCATCATCCTACGCATCATCTTCCAGTTGAAACTCGCCGATATCGTTATCAATGTCACCGCTGGCGGACCGGGCGGTGCAACGGACACCGTGTCCAGCTTCATCTTCCGTGAGTACCGCGATCGCTCCAATGTCGGCTATGGAACCATGCTGGCGGAGTTTTATCTGGTCATCATCATTATCTTCGTCGCGCTCATCCTCAAAGGAACGAGCCGGTGGATGCAGCGTGACAATTGAGGCTAAAACCATGGCGACTTCTGTTGAAACATCCACAAGACGACCAAGCCTGTGGTCACGCCGCCCGCAATTTATGACGAGCAGCCTGCTGATTTACGCGGCTCTGGTCTTCTGGGCGTTTATTTCGCTGTTTCCGATCTACTGGACGATCACCACCTCGTTCAAGACGGCTGTCAACGTCACGCAGGGACATCTCATTCCCTTCGTTGACTTCACGCCGGACTGGAAAGGCTGGCGTTCTCTCGGCCTTTCGCCGGATACGATTTTTGCGCAGTCTACTGTTCGAGACGAATTCATCCGGCGCTTTTTCAACAGTATCGTCGCTTCTGCGGGCGCATCTTTCCTTGCTGTCGTCATCGGCTCTCTGGCAGCCTATGGCCTCAGCCGCTTCTCCTATAAATTTCTCTGGATGAAGAACAAGGATATCTCCTTCTTCTTCCTGTCGCAGCTCATCCTGCCACCCGTTGTTTTGGCAATGCCGTTTCTGGTCCTCTACAAGCATCTGATGCTGCTTGATACGCTGGTTGGCCTTATTCTCGTCTACACTCTGATGGTGCTGCCCATCGTCATCTGGATCATGCGGGATCAGTTCGACACGATCCCGGTCGAGCTGGAACAGGCCGCATTGGTGGACGGCTGCTCGATATGGGGTGCCTTCATGCGCATCGTTTTGCCCATCGCTCTGCCGGGGATGGTTGCGGCTTTCATTCTATCGGTCATTCTGTGCTGGAACGAGTATTTCTTCGCAGCGCTGCTGACGAGTTCCAACGCAAAGACGCTTCCGGTGATGGTGGCAAGCCAGACCGGCTCACAAGGCATCAACTGGTGGTCCATGGCGGCGATCGCGACAGCTGCCATCATGCCGCTTGTTCTCGTCGGAATTTTCCTGGAGCGTTACATCGTCAAGGGCCTGACAGCCGGGGCGGTTAAATAGGGCGTTGAGGAGAACAACATGAAGTCGGGCATATCTATTCTGGGCATTTTCGTTGCCGACACAGCTTATCTTGCACCACGATTGCCCGCTATTGGCGAAACTATCAGCGGCAGTGGTTTTTCCGTTGGTCCGGGGGGCAAAGGCTCCAATCAGGCCGTAGCGGCTGCACGTGCCGGTGCCGACGTCTCTTTCATCTCCAAAATAGGGCGCGATACGTTCGGTGACCTTGCGCTGAAGACTTACGAGCAGGCCGGTGTCACGGCCAAGCTGACGATCATGGACGATCAGCCCACGGGCGCAGCCTTCATCTATGTCAACGACACGAACGGCGACAACGCCATCATCGTTTATGCGGGTGCAGCGGGCACGATCGATATCGATGATGTCGAATCGGCACGGGATACCATCGAGACATCTGAGGTTTTCGTGACGCAGTTGGAGCAGCCTGCACGGGCGGCGCACCGGGCGCTGGAAATCGCCCGTAATGCAGCGGTGACGACGATTTTCAATCCCGCTCCGGCGGATGCCTTCCCGGATGAAATCTATTCGCTTTGCGACTTTATCGTTCCGAACGAAACCGAAGCCGCCGCACTCGTGGGTCATCCGCTTGACACGCTGGAGGACGCAAGGCGTGCAGGTGACGTGCTGCTGTCGCGTGGCGTCGGCATAGCGCTCATTACGTTGGGCGCGCGCGGCGTGTTGTTTCATGCACAAGACCAGTCCGTCCATGTTCCCGCCGTCAACTGCGGTCCAGCCATTGATACGACCGGTGCCGGGGACGCCTTTGTGGGTGGTTTTGCTGCGGCACTTTCGCGCGGATCCAGTCCACTGGATGCTGCACGGTTTGGATGTGCAGCGGCTGGTATTGCCGTCACACGGCGCGGAACAGCCCCTGCCATGCCGTCGCTCGATGAAATCGAGGCCGTTCTAGCCAGCTGATACAACGTTTCCGACTGTACATGTCTCTGACTTATGAAATCCGCGATGACACGCCCTGCGTGCCCATTTGCGCGTCCGTATGAGCCAGACTGACGGTGGAAAAGCGTGTTGAAAGTTCGATTTGATGCAATGCACAACATATATAGCTTTACAAAATAAAATTAATTTGTGAAGTTGTCGCAACAACGATTGAAGTGAGCCATTGCCTTGACCCCATTGAAATTTGCCACACGTTTGAATTCTTTCGCCTCGAAGCCGCAGGCCGAATGGCCTGACCTTTCCGGCAAGCCGACGATGCTGCAGATGGCGACGCGCGCTGCAAAGGTGGACGGATTGACCGATCTCGATCTCAATTATCCAGACCACGTCGCAGATGATCCAGCCCTTTTGGCCCGACAGATTGGTGATCTGGGCCTTGCGATCAATGGTTTTGCAATGCGCTATTACACAAATCCGGCCTTCAAGATCGGCGCTTTTACCAATCCGGATGCGGCAGTGCGACGTGAGGCGATCGACCTGACGAAGAAGGGTATCGATGCAGCCCGTGCGGCGGGCAGCAACCTCATGACCCTATGGCTCGGTCAGGACGGCTTCGATTATGCGTTCCAGGCAGACTACCATACGCTATGGCAACACGAGATCGACGGAATTCGTGAAGTTTGTGCCCATGATCCGGATTGCCTCGTCAGCATTGAGTACAAGCCCAACGAGCCGCGCTCCTACAGCCTGATGCCCGATTGCGCCACGACGCTTCTCGCCATCAAGGACGTTGACATGCCCAATCTCGGCGTAACGCTGGATTTCGCGCATGTTCTCTATGCCGACGAACAACCTGCATTTGCCGCAGCGCTAATCGCCCGTTACAGCCGCGTGCTCGGTGTTCATCTCAATGATGGTTATGCCAAGCGCGACGACGGCCTGATGGTAGGCGCCGTCCACACGCAGCAGACGATCGAGCTTCTGCGGCAGATCCGCAAGGATGGCTACGATGGCGCGATCTACTTCGATACGTTCCCGGATATGACAGGTCTAGACCCCGTTCACGAGTGCGAAGTGAACATCCAGACCGTCAAGCGCATGCTGAAAGTCGTTGATCGTATCGATCAGGACAATCGCCTGTCCGGTGCCGTAGAGCGGCAGGACGCCGTCTCGGCCCAGGCGGTCATTCAGGAGCTTATGCTCGGCTGAAGCAAAACCGCTGACTTTTTCTAAATCTGAACCTTTCACCAAAGGCAGGCCGAAGGTTTGCCGAAAACAACACCATCCGGGAGGAAACCGATGAAGACCTTTTTGAAGACGACCGTTGCTGCGGGGCTTGCCGCCAGCTTTCTGTTCAGCGCCGCTTTCGCGCAGGAACTTGCACCGCTCAATTCCGACACGGAAAAAGACCGCATGGACTGGTCGCAGCTCGAAGCCAAGCTTGGCCCGTTCCCAAAAATGCCAGAGGGTACGAAGGCCGGAGCGGTGTCCAAGACGCTGACCAACGAATATTGGCGCTCCCTGGGTCTGGGCTATGAGGCGTTCGGAAAGAAGGTCAATGTACCAGTTGCTTACCAAGCGGCCCAGAGCGAAGGTGACCAACTCGGCCAGCTTACCATTGCCGAGGGCATGATCACGCAGGGCTATAACGTCCTGCTGGTATCGCCACAGACGGATGCCAACTTGCAGCCGGTCATCGAACAGGCCAAGGCAGCCAATATTCCTGTCGTCAACGTCAACGATGCCGTCATCCCGCAGGCCGAACATTATGTCGGTAACGTGCAGCGCGACAACGGCGTACGCGTTGCCAAGTGGTTCATTCAGAACCGTCCGCAGGGCGGCAAGGTCGCTATTGTTGAAGGGCAGGCCGGTGTTTACGCGGCCGTCCAGCGCACCGATGGTTTCAAGTCGACCATCAGCGAAGGTGGCAAGTTTCAGGTCGTCGCCAGCGTTCCTGGCAACTGGGATCGTCAGACATCCTATGACGCAGCGACCAACATCCTCAACCAGCACCCCGACCTGATCGGCTTCTACGCCAACAATGACGGCATGGCGCTTGGTATTGTCGAAGCCGTCAAGGCTGCGGGTCTTGCCGGCAAGGTCGCAGTCTTCGGTACGGATGGCATCTCTGATGCCTATGCCTCGATCAAGGCTGGCGAATTGACCGGCACAGTCGATAGCTTCCCGGTTCTGACAGGTGAAGTCGCGCTGGAAACAGCACTGCGCCTCGTCGCTGGTCAAAAATTGCCGCGCGTGGTGGCCACCCCGCAGGCGTTGATCACTGCCGATAATCTCAGCCGCTATCAGGGCACGGGCGTCGATGTGCGCGCCGTTCTGATGGAAGACGCCAAGACTGCAAAGTAAAGAACGCGAAGGGGGAGGCCGGTTCTGCCGGCATCCCCATCAAGCAGGAGATTGAGCGATGACGCCGAGACTGAGATTCGAGACGATTTCCAAGAGCTTTCCCGGCGTAAACGCATTGACGGATGTTTCGTTTGAGGTCGTCCCCGGCGAGATCCACGGACTTCTCGGTGAAAACGGCGCTGGCAAATCCACGCTTTTGCGCATTTTGTCCGGCGTGTTTCGCCCTACATCCGGCACTGTCTTTGTGGACGGAGAGGCTGTCGCCTTCAAGAAACCGATGGATGCCCGGGCCGCCGGTATCGCGATGATCCACCAGGAACTTCAGCAGGTCCCGCATTTGAGCGTCGCCCAGAACATGTTTCTCGGTCATTCGCTGACGCATATGGGCGGCCTATTCGTGTCCCGCCGCGAGCAGGAAGAGCGCGCTGCAGAAGCGCTGTCGATGATCGACAAAACCATTGATCCTTCGGCGCCGATATCATCTCTCAAGGTCGCTCAGCGCCAGATCGTCGAAATCGGCCGAGCGCTTCTCGACAAAGCGAAGGTCATCGCCATGGATGAGCCGACGTCGAGCCTGACGCCCAGCGAGTTCGACCGACTGGCAGAGGTCATCGCCAGCCTATCCAAAACCGGCGTATCGATCATCTATGTATCGCACAAGATGGATGAGGTCTTTCGCATCTGCCAACGCTCCAGCATCATGCGCGATGGCAAGCTGGTTGATATCGTGGATCTCGCCACGGTTTCGGAAAAGGACGTGATCGCCAAGATGGTCGGTCGCGAATTGATGCAGGAACACCATAATTCCTTCGTGACCGATACCGTCAAGCTCGAAGCCAGAAATCTGTCGTCAGCGACCAGAATTCGCGATGTGTCCTTCAGCCTGCACAAGGGTGAAGTCCTTGGTATCGCCGGGTTGGTCGGCTCCGGGCGCACGGAACTCCTGCGCTTGCTGGCTGGTGTCGATCGCCTGAGCGCCGGTTCGATTGTCATTGACGGGAAAGAACAGAGCTTCTCCAATCCACGCGATGCAATCGCCTCTGGCATCGGTCTGGTGCCGGAAGAGCGTAAAAGGGAGGGTATCATTCCCCTGCGCCCCGTTGCCACCAATATGGCACTGGCCTCGCTTGGCACGTTTTCATCCGGCGGGATGATCAGCAATTCGAAACTGCGCGCGACCGCACAGGACTTTTTGAAGCGCGTTAACCTGCGGCCCTTCCAGCTGGATCGTCCGATCCGGTTGTTCAGCGGCGGTAACCAGCAAAAGGCCATCATTGCGCGCTGGCTGGCGGCCAAATCACAAATCCTGCTGTTCGATGAGCCGACCCGCGGCATCGATGTGGGGGCCAAGTCAGAAATCTATCATCTGATCGAAGACCTCGCCCGGGAAGGTCATTCCATCATCGTCGTATCCTCCGAGCTGCCCGAGGTTATCCGCCTTTCGGATCGCGTGCTGGTCATGCGGGAAGGGCGGATTGCGGCAGATATTCCACGTGATCAACTGAGCGAAAGCGCGATTGTCGCGCATGCCATTCCAGGGGCGAATGCCGATGCGGACGACGCGCGCATTGCGCGACCCGTATGAACGGACAGGACCATCCATGACCAGCACTTCCAATGTCACGCCCAACTCCGGCCCCGCCTTCCGTCGCTTCTCGTTTTCGCTTCGCGATGCAGGGACGTTGATCGGCCTCGTCGTCATCATGGCGGTGTTTGCAGCCCTCGTTCCGGGGTTCATTTCCGAGCGAAATCTTGTCAACATTCTCCAGCAGTCCAGCATCAATGCGTGCCTGGCACTCGGTATGACGCTGGTCATCATCTCCGGGGGCATCGATCTGTCGGTTGGCCCCACAGCTGCAATCTCTGCTGTTGTTACCGCCAGCCTGCTTGTGGCGGGTACACCGATCCCGCTTGCCATTCTGGCAGGTCTCGGCGTTGGCGTTCTCTGCGGTTTGATCAATGGCGTGCTGGTTGCCTATGTGGGCCTGCAACCTTTCATCGTGACGCTGGGAACACTCAGCACTTATCGCGCCATCGCGTTGATCTACACCGGTGGCAATCCCGTTCTCGGGATTCCAGCGGGGTTCCGGTCTCTCTTTAACGGCAATCTCTTCGGCATCCCGACGCCGGTGCTGATCGTTGCCGTTGTTGCCATTGCCGCATGGATATTGCTCAAGAAAACGCCGATTGGCGAGTATTTGATGGCGGTTGGCGGCAATGAAGAGGCTGCCTATGTCGCAGGCGTTCCGATCGCCCGCACCAAGATTACGGCCTATGTCATTTCCGGTGGTCTGGCTGCACTTGCCTCTCTCATTCTCATTGGTCGTCTGGGGGCTGCCGAACCTATTCTTGGAAACCTGTGGGAATTGGATGCCATCGCGGCCGCGGCTATTGGTGGTGCGTCCCTGATGGGCGGGAAAGGCAGCATTCTCGGTACGATACTGGGCGCCATCATCTTGGGTGCAATGCGCAACGGTTTGACGTTGATGAATGTTCAGGCCTTCTATCAACTGCTCGCCACTGGCCTTATAATCCTCGTCGCCATGATGATTGATCGTGCGACAAGGGGAAGAGAATGAATTCGGAAAGCTTCGACACGAAGACAGTCGGCCCGCGCATTCGCATGATGATGCCCTTGCTGACAGCGCTCGAAGCAAAGGTCGTGGATACCGTTTTCGCGATGCGTGATTTCAGCGATGAAACGTCGCTGAAGCAGATCGCTGACGACGCCGGCGTGTCGGAAGCCATGGTGGTGAAGATCACCAAGAAGCTCGGCTTTTCCGGGTACCGCGATTTTCGCACAGCGGTGAGCCAGTACAATCGCCAACCGACGGCAGAAATGCACCAGGAACTGTCCGTTGAGGACACGTCCCAGGAGATCGTTCAGAAGGTTTTTCGCACCTCGATCAATGCCTTGGAGGAAACACTGTCCATTCTGGATATGGTGGCCTTCGACAAGGCTGCCGACCTCATCCACAGCGCTAGGCAACGGGATTTTTATGGCGTCGGCGGTTCTGCACAAATCGCTCGGGACGTGTCGCACAAGTTCCTGCGTATCGGTGTTCGCGCATCCGTGTTCGATGATGTTCATATGATGCTGATGTCGGCAGCGCTGTTGACCAACGGCGATATCGCCATCGGCTTTTCCCATTCCGGCAATACCACCGCGATCATCGAAGCGCTTCAGCTGGCCAAGCGCAACGGCGCGCAAACGATTGCGATCACGAACTACAACTCTTCCGCGCTAGCGCAGGCCGCCGATGTGGTTCTCTGTTCCACCGCACAGGGATCGCCCCTGATGGGTGAGAATGCCGCCGCGCGCATCGCACAATTGAATATTCTCGACGCCGTCTTCATGGCGGTTGCACAGCGCGACTACCAGTCGGCTGAAACAAATCTTGACCGGACCATGTCTGCCGTCAAATCCAAACGGAAAGATAGACTTTCATGACATCATCGCCGCTCGTCACCGTCCTGGGCAGTCTGCATTATGATATTGCTGTTATGGGTCCATCGCGCCCACGAAAAGGTGAGACCGTGACGGGCACATCTTGGCATCCCAAGTTCGGCGGCAAGGGTGGCAATCAGGCGGTATCTTGCGCCCGCACCGGCATGTCCACGTCGATGATAGGCGCGGTCGCGGAGGACGATTTTGGCCGTTTTCTCCTTGCCAATCTGGCGCGTAAAGGTGTCGATCACACTTTTGTCCGTGGTGATGCTTCCCGGTCCACGGGGATGAGCGTTGCCATTTTCGATGACGAAGGAGACTACGGCGCGGTCATCGTCTCAGGCAGCAATCTGACACTCGGTGAGGTCGATGTCGCCGCAGCTCATGAGGTCCTTTCAAAGACGACGCTTCTGGTTCTGCAAAATGAAATCCCGGATGCCGCCAACGTTGCGGGAGCAAAAGCCGTAAGACAGGCCGGTGGCCGCATTCTGATCAATGCCGCCCCTGCACGTGTTCTTTCAACGGCGCTCCAGCCACTGATCGACATCCTTGTGGTCAACGCCATCGAGGCTGAAATGCTGGCAGATACGCCGGTCGTGGAAACATTGGATGGCGCTTTGACGGCTGCCAAAATCCTCGCCCAAACCTATCCGGAGGTGGTAGTAACCGCTGGCGGAGCAGGCGTCGCCTATGCAAGTCGAGATGGCGGTGAAATCGTGATTGCCGCCATAAAGGTTGAGGTTCAAAGTACGCACGGTGCGGGGGATGAATTTATCGGCGTACTCGCCGCCGAGCTTGCCGCCGGCCACGCGATGATCGATGCACTGGGCCAGGCAAACCGGGCGGCTGCAAAGTTGGTCAGTACGTCCGAGCAGGACCGGAGCTAAGCTGCCGATCCTTGCTCTTCTGTTTGGGGGGAGGTCAGGCCGGTTTCATTCCAGCATCGGATTTTGGTTTTTCGTGATGGCCGCCAAAGGCAAACCGCATGGCAGACAGCAACTTGTCTGCGTAGAGGGACTCGCCCTGGGAACTGAACCGCTGGAACACGGCTGAAGACAAAACGGGGGTCGGCACACCGGTGTCGATTGCCGCTTTCAATGTCCAGCGCCCCTCGCCGGAATCGGAGACACGACCACCGTACGACGCGAGTTCTGGGTCCTGCTTCAGCGCATCCGCCGTCAAATCCAGAAGCCAGGAACTGATAACGCTGCCGTGTCTCCAAACTTCGGAGACAGCGGCCATATCGATGTCGAACTGGTAATATTGCGGTGTTGGCAGCGGGCTGGTTTCAGCATCGACATCCCGTGTCTTTTTGCCCGCATTGGCAGCTTTTAGAATGTTCATTCCTTCTGCATAGGCAGCCATCATGCCGTATTCGATACCGTTGTGGACCATTTTGACAAAGTGACCTGCACCGGTGGGGCCGCAGTGAAGATAGCCAAACTGCGCTGTCTTCAGCGCTTCGCTGGGGGCCTCGATATCAAGTGGATTGCCGCCAGGCGCCAATGTCGCGAAGACAGGGTCGAGATGGCGCACCGCCTTCTCAGGCCCGCCGATCATCAGGCAATAACCGCGCTCCAAGCCCCAGACGCCGCCGCTGGTGCCGACATCGACGTAATCGATGCCTTTGGCGCGCAGTTGTTCTGCTTTGTCGACGTCATCGTGGTAGTATGAATTGCCTCCGTCGATGATGATGTCGCCCGGCGCCATCAGCGCCGCGAGTTTGTCCACATTCTGCCCGGTGATTGCTGCAGGGAGCATGAGCCATGCGCAGGCGGGTTTCGTCAGTTTGGAAGCAAAATCCTCCATCGACGTCGCGCCTGTGGCGCCCTCTGCGACCAGTGCGGCAACGTTTGCGGGATTGATATCGAAGACAACGCATTCATGGCCGCCCTTCAATAGGCGCCGAACCATGTTCGCGCCCATTCTGCCCAGTCCCATCATTCCAATTTGCATCTCATTTTCCTCGAAGTCGTTATATTCGGTTGTTGAATTGTGCTGGCGTCGCCAAGCGTTTGCCGCGACTTGTTCAACCAACGTCATCGGCAATTGCGACTTATCGATGGTATTTTCCGTGACTGGAGTGCGCAGGGCCATCCTCGCGATTTGAGGTCGGGAATGCAGAGAAAGACGGCTGAGTGCTGGAACATCTGATGCTCCAACTGGCTTATCAGAGGTGGCGCCGCGAACGCGTGCATGCCCAAGGAGTTTTCCCATGCAGGATCAATCAACCGTATCAACTCAGAAATCTGTCCCGCCACCGCGTGACCCGCATCTGCGCGAACTTGCAAATTGCATCCGGTTTTTGTCAATGGACGCCGTGCAGAACGCAAAAAGCGGCCATCCCGGCATGCCAATGGGCATGGCGGATATTGCAACGGTTCTTTTTTCCGAATTCATGACCTTCGACCCTCAGGAGCCACATTGGTTCGACCGTGACCGCTTCCTCATTTCGAACGGTCATGGCTCCATGCTGTTGTACAGCCTGTTGTACCTGACGGGTTATGAGGACATGACCCTCGATGAGATCAAGCGCTTTCGCCAGATAGACAGCCGAACTGCAGGCCATCCGGAGTACCATCACGCGACAGGCATCGAGACCACCACCGGACCGCTGGGGCAGGGGCTGGCGAACTCGGTGGGCTTTTCCTTCGCCGAGAGGGTTATGAACGCGCAATTTGGGGATGATCTCGTCGACCACTTCACTTATGTGTTCCTGGGCGACGGATGCCTTATGGAGGGCATCAGCCAGGAAGCGATCTCCTTCGCGGGGCACCGCAAGCTGGGGCGGCTTATCGCTTTTTTTGACAATAATTCGATCTCGATCGATGGCGCGACCAACCTGGCTGAATCGGATGACCAAACCGCTCGTTTTCACGCGTCCAACTGGCACGTCATAGAAATTGATGGGCACGATACGGATGCGATCCGCGCTGCGATCATCGAAGCCAGGAATGTAACCGATAAACCGTCGCTCATCTCCTGCCGCACAATTATCGGTTTTGGATTTCCAACAAAGGCCGGCACTCAAAAAGCGCATAGCGACGCGCCGGGCGAGGAAGAGATCGCCGGTGCGCGTGAACTGTTGAACTGGTCGTCACCGCCATTTGAAATCCCTCAGAACCTTCTCGACGACTGGCGCAGGATTGGTGCCAAGGGTCGTTCGGCACAGCAGGCGTGGACAAAGCGGCTCGCCCAGACGAAGAGCGAGGTGGCTGAAGACTTCAAACGCCGTATGGACGGAGAGCTTCCTGCCGGCTGGCGCACAGCGATAACAGGCGCGAAGGCAGAGCTGGCAAAAAGCGAGAAGGATCTTGCAACCCGACAGGCCAGCGGCATCGTTCTCAATCATCTGTTCGATGCTATTCCCGAAATGCTGGGCGGATCAGCTGATCTGACGCCATCCAACAATACAAAGGCGAAGAACCAGACCGAGATCGTACCAGGTGAGTTTTCCGGTTCCTACGTGCATTACGGCGTACGCGAGCACGGCATGGCGGCCATGATGAACGGTATTGCCCTGCATGGCGGCCTTATCCCCTACGGTGGAACGTTCATGACATTCTCCGACTACTGCCGTCCGGCCATTCGGTTGGCTGCCATGATGGAGATTCGAACCATCTTCGTGATGACCCATGATTCCATCGGTCTGGGAGAAGACGGTCCAACTCATCAGCCCATCGAACATCTCAGCGCCCGTCGCGCCATTCCACAGCTTGCTGTCTATCGCCCCGGCGATTCCATCGAGACGGCCGAGTGCTGGGAGGCCATATTGGACGCGCCACGACAGGCGGCTTTGATTGCTCTCTCCCGTCAGCCGATGCCCTTGCTGAGAGGCGAAGCTGGCGATGAAAATCGTTCGGCCCGGGGAGGTTACGTTCTTCTGGAAGCGGATGGCGGCGAGCGGCAAATGACGATTTTTGCCTCTGGCTCGGAATTGCAGCTCGCCGTCAACGCCCGTGATCTTCTGCAACGGGACGGCATTCCAACCGCCGTTGTCTCCATGCCATGCAGGTTGTTGTTCGAAAAGCAAGACAGCGCCTATCAGCGTTCAGTTGTCGGCGAGACACGCGCCCGCGTTGCCGTCGAAGCGGCTGTGCAGGATTCCTGGGACCGATATATCGGCATCGACGGGAAGTTTGTCGGCATGCATCGTTTTGGCGCATCAGGCAAGATTGATGATGTCTACCGGAAATTCGGCATCACCACCGAAGCCGTTGTCGCTGCTGCGCGGGCTGTGATCAAGCAACTGGAAGGCTGATATGACCGTTGCCGCGCCAACACTTCACGCGGCGCGACGACGGAATTCTTCAGATCTCTATCCCGCATTGCTTGGAGCGATCGCCGACACCTGCCTGTTCTTGCGATATAAAGTGTGGCATGGCAGGTTTTCGCAAATCTGCCGGGCCAACATTCTTCAACAACTAAGATTTTTGGCTCAAGCGGCCTGAATTTTTCTGATAAACGGAGGCGCTCATGAGTGTCGGACTGATCGCCCTTTTCGATGACATCGCAGCTCTTGCCAAAGTTGCGGCAGCGTCTCTGGACGACATCGCTGGTCAGGCTGCCAAGGCTGGCGCCAAGGCCGCAGGGGTTGTCATCGATGACGCCGCAGTGACGCCCCGCTACGTGACCGGGTTTTCACCCGCTCGCGAATTGCCGATCATCTGGAAGATCGCACTGGGTTCTCTGAAGAACAAATTGTTGATCCTGCTTCCGGTCGCTCTTGTGCTCAGTCTGATCGCACCGCAGGCGATCACTCCGCTATTGATGCTCGGCGGCCTCTACCTCTGCTATGAAGGTGCCGAAAAGGTCTATGGGCTTGTCGTTCCCCATGCGGCGGAAGCGCATGAGTCGAAATTGGAAACGGCAAGCGTCAACCCACAGGCACTCGAGGATGCGAAAGTTGCCGGTGCGATCAAGACCGACTTCATCCTGTCGGCTGAAATCATGGCGATAACGCTCGGCGCGCTTGATCCGGGCAGCGTCATTTCGCAAGCTTTTATTCTTGCAGCTGTGGGTCTGGGCATCACCGCTCTCGTGTATGGTGGCGTGGCTGTGATCGTAAAGGCGGACGACTTCGGCCTCATGTTGGCACAGGTGAAATCGAACTCTACCATCGGATCGATTGCGAGAGGCTTCGGACGCGGCATCGTGGTCGCGATGCCGTATTTTCTCAAAATCCTGGGCGTGGTTGGTACCGCCGCCATGATCTGGGTGGGTGGGGGTATAGTCGTGCACGGGTTGGAAACATTCGGCATAGAGGCTCCTGCGCATCTGATTGAGGCGGCAGGACATGCCGTCTCTCAAGCCGTTCCTTCAGTTGCCTCCATCGCGTCCTGGTTTGTCGAGGCTGCCGGTGCGGGCGTCGTGGGCATTATCGTCGGCTTCATCGCCATCCCGGCAGCGACCTATATCGTGTCGCCGACATGGGGCCTTTTAAAGTCGCTTCTCCCAAGGCGCGTCAGGAAAGAAACTTCTGCGGAAAAAAACTGAGAACCCAATCGGCGCTCGATCGTCTCGGCAAACGTCTCCACCAAGACATCAATTGGCTTGACCAATTTATCCGCAAGTCTAAAATTCCATTGTCTGCGCAGCGGGGAGGCGATTGCGCAGGCAATGGAGGAAGAGCATGGCGGCCGGTCAAGTCAATTGTCGAGCGGCTGCTGTCGTCAGCTCTCATGACGTTATTTTTCAGCATAACGATATCGCGACGGAATTTCCCGGCGTTTCCGCTTTAGACGATGCAACGTTCAACCTGAGACAGGATAAAACGCGTGCGGTCTTGAGCAAAAACCGAGCTGGCAGATTGTTGCTGATCAAGGACGGCGGCAGGGGCGGGATTTTGACAGCGATCACCGTTCACATCCTCCTCAAGGTTATCGACAAAACCGAAGCGAAATCCGTTCTCACTAGGTGGATCAACCCACGACGCCCATCTCGATCTGGGCGTCGTCTGGCGTAAAAAAGGCAGGATATGAAGGTATCGGACCGGCGCAGACTTCCAAGGGTGGAGCTTGATATCCCCGTGTTCGGCCTTGGCTGCGCGCAGATGGGAAACCTCTATCGGGTCACACCCTATGATGAAGCCAAGGCGACCTTCGATGCCGCCTGGAATGCAGATGTCCGCTATTTCGACACAGCGCCCTATTACGGATTTACCCGGTCAGAACTCCGTCTTGGCACCATGCTTGGCGAGCATGCGAGAGAAGACTATGTCGTCAGTACCAAGGTCGGGCGGGTGATGACGCCGGATGCATCCGTTGGAGACCATGAGAACGATTTTGTCGATCCTCTACCATTCAGACCCGTGTTCGACTACACCTATGACGGCATCATGCGGTCATTCGAAGCGAGCCAGTCACGACTGGGAATTCTGGCGCCGGATATTCTCTACGTGCACGACATCGGTGCCGCACAGCATGGCGACGAACACGACCACTACTGGAACCAGATCACAACGGGTGGCGGGTTTCGGGCGCTTGAAAACCTTCGTCGTGAGGGATCTACCAAAGCCGTGGGGCTGGGTGTCAACGACGCTGAGATCATCAATCAGACCATGGACGTCTTCGATCTGGATATCGCGATGCTTGCCGGTCGTTACACCGCGTTAGAGCAGGGGAGCCTCGCGGTTCTCGACCGTTGCGTTGAACGCGGTGTGGGTGTCGTCATAGCGGGAGTTTTCAATTCCGGTCTTCTGGCAGGAAACCGCAAGTTTAACTACGCGGACGCGCCTGCGCATCTTCTGGAGCGGGTGGATGTGCTTGACGGAATGTGCCGGGACGCCGGTGTATCGCTGCCAGCCGTCGCTCTGCAGTTTGCGGCAGCACACCCTGCGGTCGTCAGTGTTGTGTCGGGAGCGCGCAATGCCGACCAGATCAAGAGTAATATCGCCTGGTTTGAGGAGAGCATTCCGGTTTCCATCTGGAAGGACTTGCAAGGTCGCGGGATTTTCGTCGATGGCACGCCACTCCCCACAGGTGACAGGCCATGATCATCGACGCTCATCAGCACTATTGGTTGATGAGGTCAAGGGAAGGGGCTTGGCCTCCTGCCGAGCTTACTGCGATTCATCGTGATTTCGAGCCGAAGGATTTGCAGCCCTGCCTCGAAGCGGACGGCGTTGACGGAACCGTTGTCGTGCAGTCGCTTGGTCGGGCCGAGGATACGGACTTTCTCCTTGAGCTTGCGCAATCGGTACCATCCATCCTTGGTGTCGTCGGGTGGGTCGACCTTATCGATCCCGTGACCGTTCAGCGTCTTGATCACTATGCGACACATCCGAAGTTTAAAGGCATTCGTCCGATGCTTCAGGACATCGATGACACCAACTGGATTCTTGACCCGAAGGCTACTCCGGCAATAGATGCATTGGTGAGACATGATTTGTCATTCGACGCACTGGTGACACCTCGACATTTTGGTCCTCTTCTGAAGTTTGCGCAGCGCCACCGAGATTTGCGTATCGTCATCGATCACGGCGCGAAACCTTTCATAGCGCAAGGCCATCTCGTTGCGTGGCGACGGGCGATGTCGGAATTGGCGATGTTGCCGAATGTCCATTGCAAACTCTCCGGCCTGTTGACCGAGGCGGATGGCAATCGTCGGCTCGCTGCTGTCAGGCCCTATGCTGAAACCATATTCGAGCTTTTCGGGACCCGAAAAACGATCTGGGGGAGCGATTGGCCAGTTCTCACTCTCGTGTCCGATTACCGATCCTGGTTTGAAGAATGCCGAGATATCGTCCCTGATGCCGATAAGGCAGCAGTCTTCGGAAAGAACGCCCAATCCTTTTATCGGCTGTCCGGCATCCAGCCATCTGTCTTTGTGCCTTAGGCCATGTTCAGCCAGACATCCCCGGCCCTCATACGGTTGACGCGCATTACGACTGGTTTTTCTTTCGATCAGGCTGAAAAGGCGCTGCCATATAGGAACCAGCACCCGGGTGCGCTGAAAATCATTGTTCAGCGGGAGGGCAGTCCGTCGCGTTCCATGCAAAGTTTACAGAGGAGGATTTCGAGACATGAAATATACATGGCGCTGGTTCGGTCCGGTGGACAAGGTAACGGTACGCGACGCCGCGCAGGCCGGGGCTGAAGGGATCGTCAGTGCGCTTCATCACATCGAGACCGGTGCCGTCTGGCCTGTGGATGACATCATCATGCGCCACGAAGCCATCAAGGCTGGTGGTCTTTATTGGGATGTGGTGGAAAGCGTGCCGGTTTCAGAAGACATCAAAACACAGACCGGCAACTGGAAAGCTCACATCGCGAATTGGCAAGAGACCCTGCGCCGTCTGTCTGCCAGCGGTATCCGCACCGTCTGCTACAATTTCATGCCGATTCTGGATTGGACGCGGACCGATTTGCGCTGGGAAACACGTCATGGCGCGAAGGCCATGCGGTTCGACCTGACAGACTTCGCAGCGTTTGACATTCACATCCTGAAACGTCCCGACGCCAAGCACGATTATCCTGCGTGGTTGGTGGAAGAGGCGGCGAAGCGCTTTTCCGCAATGCCGGATAGAAGGACTGTCGCGCTCGCACAAAACATCAGCGCAGGGTTGCCCGGTTCGGCGGATGGCTACACGCTGGACCAGCTTCTGGAAAAACTGCGGACCTATCAGGGTGTTGATCGGTCGCGGCTGCAATCCAACCTGGTCGATTTTCTGTCTGAGGTCGTGCCGGTCGCAGAGGCGGTTGGCATCAACATCTGTGCCCATGGCGATGATCCGCCTTGGCCGCTCCTCGGTCTGCCCCGCATTCTTTCTACGCAGGCCGATTATACGTATATGCTTGACCAGGTGAAGAGTCGTTTCAATGGCGTCACGCTGTGCACCGGCTCACTTGGCGCGCGCGCCGATAATGATCTGCCGCTCATCGCAAAAACCTTCGCAGATCGTATCCATTTCGTGCATCTGCGCAATGTGACACGCGAGACCGACGCCACGCCCTGCTCCTTTTTCGAGGACGAGCATCTCGAAGGAGCAACCGATATGGTAGCGGTCATGGCGGCGCTGCTGGAGGAGGAAAAGCGCAGACGCGCGGAAGGTCGTGAAGACCATCGTATTGCCATGCGGCCTGACCACGGACAGGAAATTCTGGATGATGAGACCCGGGGCGCGCAACCCGGCTACCCTGCCATTGGCCGCCTGAAAGGTTTGGCCGAACTGCGTGGCATCGAGCGCACGCTTCGTCATCCGCAATTCGGCCGAGTATAGACCATGACCAGACTATACTCTGTGCTCGTCCACCCTATGTGTCATATTTGGAGAGTGGAGAGATGAACGACTGCCTCTGGCTCCAAGATGGCCTCTGTGAGGTTGCATGCCGCCATTTCCGTCATGCAACCAGTGTGCAGGAAGGGCTTGGCTGTGCATTGTCGTCATGTTCTGATTCCAGTTCATCCCATATCTGGACGAGACAGCCGAGTGCGAAAAGCAGTTCCTTCATCTCACGATCATGGGAACGTGGATTGTCGTAGTCCCGACCGATCAATACCAGTCTCGTCACGACACGGTTCGTCACGTCAAGAAGGTCGGTTCGAGACGCGATGGTGCTTACAGAGGTCAGCCAGGTTTCGGGCAGGGCTGAGGAAGCAATCGCGGGGAACGTCGTCTGCGATTTTTTCCACAGACCCGCGCTGGCAATCACCGCACCCGTTACGACAAGAAGACCTGACCAGAACAGGGACAAGCTCAGCGCCGCGCCCGTAAACACGGCCACGAGGACAGCGCCGATAAAGGGTTCGACGTAGGAGAATGCACCCAGCGCCTGAATATCGCCCCGCTTGAGGCCGAAATCCCAAAAGTAGATGGCAAGACCCATCGGAAAAATACCGAGAGCTGCGACCGCAAACCACTCGATTGGCTGCGGCGGGACCCACGTTTCAAGCAGGAAGTGCGCTGCAAATGTGATCACAGCTGAAGCAGCGTAAAATACACCAAGCGTCGATGACGGCACATCCGGCAAGGTGCGCGCAATCACGGAATAAAGGCCCCACAGGCCTGCTGCGACGCCGATCAACGCGAGATAGAAAAACGATGAACCTGTTGAAGCCCCTTCGCCGCCGGTTTCGACCAGCATCGTGACACCGACAAAACCCAGGAGGGCTCCGACAACATGCCACCATCGCAGCCGCTCGCCCGGGAGGAAGGCAGAGCCCAGCACGATCATCAAAGGGGTGGTGGACTGCAGCAGAGCGGCAGCGGCGGGTGGCGCCTGCTGCGTGGCATAATAGATGCAGCTATGATAGCCCACCAGAGAAACGACGGTGAATACCCACACACGTATGGGCTGCCGAAACGCCTCGAGAGGATGGCTTCCGGTCAGCAACCACACGGCAGGCGACATTGCCGCCGAAAACATGAACGCCAGCGCGACCGTTTGAAGAGGCGGGATCGATGTCGTCAAAGTGACGAGCATCGTTTCCGTCGCCCAGAGAATAACCCCGACGGCGCCGATCAAAGAAGCTGTCAAACGACCGACGCGCTTTGGGGTGGTGATCATAAGATGTTTGAGCCTACTCGCCCAGCACGACGATTTTGTCGGCATGGAACCCGTTGAAGTGGGTCCGCATCGACAGGCTATAGGCACCCATCATACCGATTTCGATCCAGTCACCTTCCTGAACGTCATTCGGCAATGTCAGTGGAGCGCCAAGCACGTCGTTGGAATCGCAAGTCGGGCCGTAAACCTTGAAACTGGCCATGGGAGCAGCGGGCCGGGCGTGATGACGGATCAGCCGAATGGGGCGTGTTTCCTTGGGATGGGTCAGTTCCTGCAAAGTCCCGAAGACACCATCATTGATGTAGATCGCCCGGTCGCGGCGAACCACGACCTGAACGATGGTCGTTCCGGCTTCAGCAACAAGAGAGCGTCCCGGCTCGCACAGCACGATGCAGCCATGCGGAAGATCGATACCGCGACGGGCATGCACGATTTGTGCGAAGTAATGTTCCAGACCCTGCACCCGGTCTCCCGGATAGGCCGCCGGAAAACCACCACCCACGTTGAGCACGCTCAGTGGCACGCCTGCGGCACGGGACACTTTCGACGCAAGGGTAATGGCTGCCGAGAACGCTTCCGGAGCGAGACATTGCGAGCCGACATGAAAGGAAATGCCTGCCTTTGCCCCGCGCTTCTGGATGATCTTGAGCATCCGCGCCGCATCATCGGGCTGTGCACCGAATTTTGTTGAAAGGACATAGCGCGCATCGGCTGGCTTGGTGGCTAGGCGAACGGCAACCATGAGATCGCTGTCGAAATCCGCTTCCTGGAAGATCTTCTCAATTTCTTCTTCGCAGTCTGCTGTGTAGAAACGGATGCCGTGATTGAAAGAGGCGGTACGGATCGCCGGGCGTGATTTGGCCGGGTTGTTGAAGAACTGACCGGCCGAGCTGCCGAACAGGCGATCAATAAGGCGCACTTCCTCAAGTGATGCCACGTCGAAATCCGTTATACCGGCCTGAAAGAGGGTCTCCAGAACAAAAGGATGAGGATTGCATTTGACGGCATAAAGCGGGCGACCCGGAAAAACACTGAAGCGCTTGGCGGCCTGTCTGATTTTTGAGGGTTGCAGGCAAAAGACCGGCTCCGTCGGACGAAGGTCCGAAATAATCGCATCCACGCTCTCGAAAACTTCCAGAGGTGGACCTGAACGACGCTTGCTCTCGGCCGGAGACAGAGCGGTTTCGATGGTCTGTGGCAATGTGTCGGTAGGATTGGCCTGATCGAGATCGAGGAGGCGTAAGCTCTGCGCGTTCATAGTCTGTCCCTGTTATAGTGTTGTTTGTTATGTTTAAGCGGCAACGCTCACGTCGGGGTCTTGCGCATTCTCGCGCTCGTTCCAGTCGAGCATGAAACTCGTCAGTTCGGTTGCCGTAATAGGCCTGCTGAAGAAGTAACCCTGCAATTGATCGCAGCCCTCTTGGGTCAAGAAAGTCGCCTGTTCGGCGGTTTCCACGCCCTCCGCCGTCGTAACCATATTGAGACTTTGACCCAGGCTGATAACCGATTTCACGATCGCCCCGGACTTGTCCTTGTCGCTCATGTCGCCGATGAAGGATTTGTCGATCTTGATCTTGTCGAACGGGAACGAGTTCAGATATCCGAGCGATGAATAACCCGTTCCAAAGTCATCCATTGCGATCTTCACACCCAGATCTTTAAGGGCATTCAAGGTGGCGAGCGCCGAGCTGACATCGTTGATAAGGACGCTTTCGGTGATTTCAAGCTCGAGGCGCGACGGGTCGAGACCTGTGCGTCTAAGGACATCCTTTACAACCTCTACCAGTTCGCGATTTCGGAACTGAACCGGCGAAAGGTTTACCGCAACCCGTAGGTCTGGCCAGCTCAATGCCTGTTTACAAGCCGTTTCAAGAACCCATTCTCCGATAGCAACGATCAGGTTTGTCTCCTCCGCCAGAGGGATGAAGTCGATTGGAGGAACGATACCGCGAACGGGATGACGCCAGCGAATGAGCGCCTCGACGGTCACGACCTTTTTCGTGCCGATGTCGATCAGCGGCTGATAGTGCAGCTCCAGCTGGTTCTTGAGCATCGCCTGGCGCAAATCATGCTCCAGTGATTTGCGTTCCTGCAATTCCAGATCCATGTGGGCTTCGAAAATGCGATAGGTCGCGCGGCCTGCCTGTTTTGCGCGATAGAGCGCTATGTCTGCATTTTTGAGAATGCGTTCAGGGTCGTTGCCCGATTCCCTGCACATTGCGATCCCCAGGCTCACTCCGACATGAATCTCGTTTCCGTCTATTTCGAAAGGTGCTTTTACGACCTCGATCAGCCTGCGGCAAAGCTGTTCCGATTTTGCCGGTTGGCTGACGCCGGTCTGGATGATGGCAAACTCGTCGCCACCAAGCCTGGCAACGGTGTCGGTGGACCTGACGCATGCCAACAGGCGCTGTGACAGCTGTCGCAGAAGGATGTCACCTGCGCCGTGGCCCAGCGTATCGTTGACTTCCTTGAAGTGATCAAGATCCAGGCAGATGACCGAAACACGCGAGGCTTTTGCGCCGCTGCCGGAAAGAGCCGTGTTGAGGCGTTCGCGGAAGAGGACGCGGTTGGGCAGTCCGGTCAAGGCATCGTGAAGAGCGAGGTGGCTGGCGCGCGCCTGTGCTTCGACCTCTTCGGTAATATCTGTTGCGGTGCCGCGGAACCCGACGAAATTTCCCGCCACATTATGGCTGGGCCGACCAGCGAGCCTGCACACGCGGGTTGTTCCCGACGCATCCTTGTACAGGCAGCGCAGATCCCGGAAGGCATGCCGCTCGGATGTTTCCTGTAGCAGCTTCGTCCATCCGTCATTGTCGCTGTCGCTCTGGAAGAATTGGGGCAGGGTCTTGCCGAGAACGCTGGCCGCAGCGATGCCGGTGACCTCCGAAAAGCGGCTTGACAGAAACATCATCTGAAGCTGCGGGTCGCATTCCCATATCCAGTCCGACGATGCTTCGGCGACATCCTTAAAGCGGGCCTCGCTTTCCTGCAGCGTCTGAGCATAGGCCTCGACCGTCCTGGCAGACTCTTCGAGCGCCTTCGTCGATCTGCGAATGTTTCGTACAACGAGAAAAGAGAAAGCACCAAGGATGATGACGCAAATGGCCAAAGGCGGTGCCAGAACGGGCAACAGCTTATAACCCGGCTTCGCCGGCACCCATGTGATCGCACCCAGCGACTTGCCATCAGATGATGTCAGGTGGAGAGAGGCTTCGGCTGCAGCAGGCGCAACGTCGTCATGGGTCAAGCCTGAGAGGAGATAGTCCTGGCCCATTTTTTCAAGAAAGGAATGGTTCAGCTTTTTTGCGAAGACGATGGAGGTCAACGTTGCCACGTCAACAGATGCGCGGTCGACCGATGGCGGCAGAATGGAGGTGGCGGCGACAATGACCACATCTTTACCAGATCGTAGCAAGCCTGTAACGGGCTCCACCTGACTGTGGGAGCTTTTCATCAGCTCGCGCAGTCCCTCCGGAATGAGCGCAAAGGCGTCTATTTTTTCAGGAACGCCGTCTATGACGGCATAGACCGTGTCCCCTGCCGAGTTGATAGCGAATGCTGCCTCGTATCCCAGACCCTCGAAAATGTTTGCGCCGATGTTGCCGTCGGTCGCTGCCCACTGCGTGTCTATCTTGAGATACAGATTGTTATAGACATCTTCCCAGACCGCGTAGTCCTTAAGATTGCGCGCGACTTCGCGTGTCTTCACGGCAAGTGCTGTCTGGGCAAGCTTGGTCGAAGATTCGACCTCAAGACTGTTCTGTCTGTCTGCGGCAACAAAAAGAAACCCGATGACCACGACAATAGCGATGATAAGAATACCCGCCATCGGAACAACAATCCGCTGGGTAAATTTTTCACCACTAAAAGAGGGGCTCTTGCCTTGCTGATAGAACATGACTTGCCTTTCGGAGACGACTTGGCGGCAAGGTGATCGTTATTCGGCAATATTGTGTTAACTCGTCATAATTCCGTGATTTTCAGTTAAGACTTCGTAAGTGCTTGTGCGTTGAAATTAAATTAGTTTTTGATGTTGGAAGATTGGTTTTGGAGATACGCGATCCAGAGCATTGATGGTTTTTTGGACTGGAAATTGCAAATAAAAACTCATTTCAAACGTGTGCCTTTAGGTGTGAATTGCTTATTTATCAGTCATATTTTCCGTGCCATTCTGTCCGTGTCGTGCGTAAGCAAGGATGCTGGCGCAGCCTGGTTTTGATGGTCAATAAGAGAGTCCGATATGAAGCGTGTTTTCAACCCACCCTCTGTTCGTCAGCCATTCGGCGCCTATAACCACGGAATGCTGGTTGAGGCGGGCGCGAGTTTGCTTGTTACCTCCGGGCAACTTGGGGTTACGCCGGATGATGTTATCCCGCATGATGTTTCCGCACAGGCCGAATTGTGTTTCAAGGCGATTGGCGCTGTTTTGGACGAGGCGGGCATGACCTATGCGGATGTTATCCGCATTTGCGGCTTCGTGACCAAACGTGAAGACTTTCCTGCCTATATGGCGGTTCGTGATCGTTTTACGCTCGATCCCAAGCCAGTTTCGACCTTGCTTGTCGTCGGCGGATTCACCCGTGCAGAATTCCTGGTGGAAGTAGAGGTCACCGCGGCCAAGGTTTTTTAGGTTTTTCGATTTCTGTCTAAATGTCTTGGATGCCGTGTCTCACAGCGACCTCTCTAGAGGCGCAGCATCTCTGCGCGGACTTTTTCTAGAAATTTCGTACGTGTCTCAACTGTGCAGTTGTTCATATCGTAGTGGGCGAGATAGGTGACGCCCCTTGTCGGATTGATCACCGCGCGCAACACTCGCGTTGCCATTTTCCTTGGTGGGTCACCGGCAAGGAACGCGCGCCAGCGGTTGCCGCCATAGGTCGTCACGACGACAAGTTTCTTGATGCTCTTCAACTTGCGGGTCAGCTTGCCTCTGTCGCCTTCATCCATGTCGAAAGTGACGCCGGGCAACCAGACGCGGTCGAAATACCCCTTCAGGATTGCCGGCCACCCAAAATTCCACACGGGTGTCACGATGACCAGCGCATCCGCTGTCCGCAACCTCTCGACATAGGAGCGTACCGGTTCGATATTGGCCGGCACCGTGTGGTAGCCAAGGCGTTCTTCTCGTGTCAGGACAGGGTTGAAGTTTTCCGCATAGAGATCGCAGTCATCCACCTCGTGTCCAGCCCTGCGAAGCGTTTCAACGGCCTCATTATGCAGGGCCGAGCCGAAGCTCGATTCAACCGGGTGGGCGTGAAGAACCAAAATCTTCATCAGCCACCCGCTGCCGCCAGACCAGGGAAAAGATAGTTCTCACCGCTTTTGAAATCGAAGTCGGGGTTTTCCCAGGCGATCATCTTACCGGGGTTGAGCAACCCTTGCGGATCAGTCTCTTTTTTGAAGGCGAGCTGAACGGTATCCGTCTGCTTCATGCCGCCTTCCTCCAGAGTATATCGATGAGGATTGAAAATCGGGCACCCATTGTCCTGGTGGATTTTTATGATCTCCTCCAACCGTTCTTCCGTCGCAAAACGGACGAGGGGTAGACCCGAGCACTGGATGTGGCCATCGAATTTGAGGAACTCCAGATGCCCCGGGACCTCGTCACCGAAAATCTGCGTCATTTTCTGGACTTTCGCGACATGGTCGGGTCCAGGATATTGAACCTGTAGATAGGTAAAACTTGGATCGACCTTGAGCGCGCGCAGCGTCGTGTGGTTCCACGCAAGTTCGTAGGCATGTGGAATGCCCTTCATGCTTTCGACCTTGTCGGAGCGAAACAGTATCTCCCCTTTCTGACGCTCGGTGAATGCGGTGAACGCATCCATGGATTGCGGTGCGACCATGAAAACGCAGATCGATTGGTTTCTGTGACGGATGAAGGGTTTGTGGCGTGGGAAGTAGTCATACGGAATGGGTGCGGCAATCGGCGCGATTTCCTTCACCAGAATACCGTTCTTGTGGGCAACTGCGTCGCCAAAGCGAACCGCGTCCATGTAGTCATCGTAACCCACAAGAACGTCCACCCACTCATAGGCAGGTGCCAGTGGCATCTCGACCTCAACGATGATGCCGTTGGTGCCATAGGCGTGGGTCACTTTTTGCAAATCCCATGCCGTCAGGTCGAGCAGCCGTGGTTCGGCTTCCATCGTCACGACCTTCAAGCGCAAGATGTTACCCAGATCACGCAACCCGCCCCAATGAACTGAGCCGACACCGCCCGAGCCGCCCGCGATGAAGCCACCGATGGTCGCCGACTGGGCGGTCGAGGGATGGAAACGCAGTTCCTGGTTGGAATGCGCCTTCGTCTGGCGGTCGAGTTCCGCGATGACAATGCCGGGCTCGGCGATCACGCGGCCAGGATGGATTTCCTTGACCGCGCTCATGTTGATCATGTTCAAGACAATCCCGCCCGACAGCGGCATGGCTTGACCGTAGTTGCCGGTACCGGCGCCGCGTGGCGTTACCGGCACGGAATGGGCATGTGCGACCTTGAGCGTCTGGATGACCTCTTCAACCGACTTTGGCGAAACGACGAGGTCGGCGGTGACGTTATCCAACTGACGTTTCAAAACGGGTGAGTACCAATAGAAGTCGCGGCTTTTTTGGCGCACAAGGGCAGGATTGTCTTCCGTTGCAATGCCTTCAAGCTCCTTCTTGATCTGCGCATAGTCGGCCATGTTTCACTCTTTCATTAATATGGGATCAAGGTCACGGTAGTCTGGCAAGCAACGGTCGATGGCCTTGCCATTGCGCATCACGATGCGGTCTGCTTGTGGACGGGAAAGGAGCTCGCTCCACCGGCGCGCATTAAACATCACCAGATCGGCTGGAAGCCCTGGCCCGATGCGGCCAATATCCGTGCGGCCCAGGATGTTGGCAGGCGTCGTGGTCACAATACGCGCCACGTTATCAATCGGGTGGTCCAGATGCAAAATACGCACGGATTCACGCAGCACCTCGACGGCATCGAGATCGCCATAGGCGTAGAATGGATCGCGGGTGTTGTCGGAAGCAACGGCTGTGGATACACCGGCGGCCGTAAGTTCCTGAAACAGCGTCGGTCCGCGCCAGCGAGGCGTGCGGCCTGCATGGCGATCCTGCAGATACATATTGCACATCGGTAATGACACGACCGAGATATCGGCGTCCGCGACTTTACCGATAACCCGCTTTATTGTCTCCTCGTCCTGAAGAGCAAGTGAACAGCAGTGGCCAACTGTCACTGAGCCTTGGAAGCCGGAGCGCCGTTTGGCGTCGGCGATGGCCTCTAGCGTCAGCACTTCCCGGTCTTCGGTCTCATCGACATGCAGGTCTATATCGAGGCCATTGTCGGCAGCGCTGCGAAACAGCGCGTCGAGGATCTTGTCAAAATCCGGCAGGATGCGGGTCGCGCCGCCCAGCAGTCCACCGTATTTTCTGGTGGTGGCGACGATGGCATCGAAAACCGGTTTGTCGAGTACGCTGTCAAGCGGTAGAAGAGCGACTGCCTGCAAGACGATACGATCCTTCCACTCCTGCTGGATCTCTGCAAACAGCGGAAAGGAGATATCCGTCTGCGGTGGGACGCTATCCAGATGCGTCCGGATGAGTTTTGTGCCATGCGCAAAGGCGGCCCTTAGTGAGAACTCCATGCGTGCACGAATGTCCTGAGATGACCAGTGAGCGACGCGGTCTTCGCGTACATTATCCAGAGCGCCTGTGAAGGTACCGTCTGGGTTTGCTCGCCGATCCCAAACATGGCCTTTGTCTAGGTGGGTGTGCATATCGACGAAACACGGGAAAATCATGCCGTTGCGCAGGTCCGTTCGTGGCAGATCTAAAGGCGCGGAACCTGCCGGTAAGACTGTCTCGATCATCCTACCCGCGATCACGATGTCGGCAGAAACCAGACCATCTTTTGCCGGTGCTGCAAACCCTTCCAGGGTGACCGAGGGCAAGGTGGCATTGATCAATGCAAAACGTTCTTCTTGTGGCACTCGCGTAAATCCATATGTCATCAATTTTCTCTCCTCAGGCTGCTTTCATGCCAACGGTGCAGGAAAAGCCAGGAAATAAACGAGGTTATGCAGAAGATCACAACCCCGAGCAGCGACAACAGCACCAGTGCCGCAAAAAGCCTGGGAATGTTCAGGCGGTATTGCGATTCCAGGAGCCGGAATGCGAGGCCGGAACCGGCCCCGGCCGAGCCTGCGGCGAATTCTGCGACAACGGCTGCGATGAGTGCAAGTCCGCCGCCAATCCGCAGGCCGGTCATAAAATAGGGCAGCGCTGATGGAAGTTTGAGATAGATCAGTGTTTGCCAGCGAGAGGCACCATACAGGTCGAACAGGTTGAGCAGATTGTGATCGACGCTTTTCAGGCCCTGCGCCATGTTCGACAGGATCGGGAAGAATGCGACGAGGAAGGCACAGATCAGAAGCGCAATCTGGGTCGTCGGTGTGTAAATGAGGATCAGTGGTGCAATCGCCACGATGGGTGTCACCTGAAGAATGACCGTGATGGGATACAGCGCAATCTCCAACCATTTGGATTGCACGAGAATGATGGCGATCCCCACGCCCCCCATCAAAGCCAGTGCCAGCGCCTGAAGCGTGATCTTTGTGGTCACCAGCAATGCGGGCGACAGCGTGCCCCAGTCATTATAGAGCGACTTTCCCACCGCGACCGGGCCGGGCAGGATATATTGTGGGATCGCATAGGCGCTGATGATGGCCTGCCATATCAGGATCATACAGATAACCACGGCGATCGGTATCGTGATGCGCAAAGCCATGTCGCGGTTGAAGGTCATTGGTGTTCTCCGCCATCCATGGCTTCAATCAGCATGGTGGACACCTTTTCGCAGGCCCGACGATATTCCTCAGACGTGCGATAGTGTGCATCTCGTTCCAAGCTGGTAACCAGAGGGAAATCTGCATGCACGCGGCCCGGCCTTGGCCGCATGATCACAATACGATTGGACAGATAGGCGCTCTCAAAAACCGAATGCGTGACGAAGACGACAGCGATGCCGGTCTGTTTCCACAATGTCAGCACGTCGTCATTCAGCTTTTGCCGCGTGATCTCGTCCAACGCCGCGAATGGTTCGTCCATCAACAGCAATTTTGGCTTTGTCACGAGTGCTCGTGCGATTGAAACACGCATCTTCATGCCACCGGACAATTCTCGCGGATAGGCATTTGCGAAGTCGCTGAGACCAACAGTTTCGAGCGCGCGCGCCACGTCGTTCTTGGCGGCCGATTTGGACACGCCCCGCAGCTTCAGTGGCAGATGGACGTTTCCGAAGACCGTCTGCCAGGGCATCAGCGTCGGTTCCTGAAAGACGAATGAGATATCGCCATCCGGCAAGCCCTTCGCGTTGATACGCGAGCTTGGCCAGTCGATCGTGCCCGATGTGGCGTCTCCGAGACCTGCGATGATCCTTAGCGCCGTCGATTTTCCACAGCCGGAGGGGCCGAGCAGGCTCACGAACTCGCCACTATCGATGCTCAACGATACATCGGACAGCGCCAGTGTCCCATTTGAAAACTGCTTTGAAACGCCCCTCATGCTGACCAGAGGTCGTTTTCGACCTTCGGTGCTGGCGGGTGGTTTCGAAACTGGCGGTAGGGTCATTGCATGGCCTTGGCAAATATCGTGACGTCGGGACTCGCGATCGGTTAGGGCGACGGGATCATCACGGCTCACCCGTCGAAACGAGGCGTGCGATCCCATCGATTTTCCTATTTCTTGAGCGCCATGCCCACGCCCTTGCAGACGAACTTCGTTGTATAGGCCTGCTTGTAATCCAGATCGCCGGGCTCAACGCCAATCGCCACCATATCGTCAAAGAACTTCTTGTATCTCTCGTCGGTCATGCAGCCGATGCCCTTGGTCAGAGCTTCACCCGATTCAAGAATGCCGTATTCTTTCATCTTCGCGATGGAAAAAGCGATCTGACCATCCGTCATCTCCGGATTATCTTTCTTGATCAGGTCGTTACCAGCCTTGTTGTCACCGTAAAGGTAAGTGTACCAGCCCTCCAGCGTGGCATCGACGAAGCGCTGAACCATCTCCGGCTTTTCATCGACCGTCTTTTGCATGGCTGTTATCATCGTCGAATAGGGTGCGTATCCCGCGTCAGCCAGCAGAAAGACCTTCGGCTTCCAGCCCGTCTGCTTCTCGACCTCATAGGGTTCCGAGGTCAGGTAGCCTTGCTGTGCAGATTGCTTGTCGGCGATGAACGGTGCCGGGTTGAACGTGTAGGGCTTGTATTGCTCTTCCTTGAACCCTGGATAGTTCTTCTTCATCCACTCGAAGTAGGTTGCGAAGCCCTCCTTGCCCATGAATATGGTCGTCAGCTTGCTCATGTCGCCGAACGTTTCGATCCCAGCGTCAGGGTGCGCCATCAGCATCTGTGGATCTTTCTGGAACAGCGAGGCAACACCGACCACCGGAATTCCCTCCTTGCGCGCATCCATGTCACCCAACTGACCACTCATGTAGAAATCGACTTTTCCGGCAAACAGAAGAGACCGGTTGGCGGCATTTGGACCGCCCTGGACGATGGTCACCTTCAGACCATGCCGCTCATATGTGCCATCAGCTACGGCCTGATAAAAACCGCCATGTTCAGCCTGTGCCAGCCAGTTCGTTCCATAGCTGACCTCGTCAAGTGCGGATGCGGGCTGGGCGGATAACGTAGCGGCGCACAATCCCAATGCGGCCACGCAGCTCTTTGTCTTGGAATCTCTGAACATTTTGAATCGTTCCCTTTTACAGGCATCGTAGGCGTGCCCGTTCCCTTTCATTTGAGCGGTTGCATTGATCTTTGAAAAGCATCAAAATTCGTGCGCATTGATGCCTTTAGAGCATCGCTTCCAAAACGAACTGCCGAAAAGGGCAGCGCGTCTTAAAATTGAGCAGAGGACTTTACCGGTGCTGCATTCGCGGAAACTTCGCTACATCGATGAGATTGCCAGATGCGGCTCGATCCGCAAGGCTGCGGCCAGGCTGAACGTGGCATCCTCGGCGATCAACCGTCAAATTTTGGCGCTGGAGGAAGAGTTGGGTGCGCCAATCTTCGAGCGCATGCCGCGCGGATTGAGGTTAACCGCGGCAGGGGAGTTGTGCATCGAGCATATCCGCGAGGTTCTCAAGACCTATGAGCGGATGGAAGGGCGTATTCGCGGATTAAAAATGCCCCAGGCAGGCAAGGTGTCGATGGTCGCGACCGTTGGGCTTGCCGCAGGACCGTTGCCGGAGATTGTCGCCAGCTTTATCGCCAAGTATCAAAGAATACACGTCCATCTGCGAAATGATGGTCCGTCAACGACAATTTCACCGGTGCTGGCCGGCGAAGTGGATATCGGCCTGGGATTTAATATCCCCGCTACGCCCGGCATTCGGACACTCGCCAATTTCGACATACCGATTGGCGTCGTGATGCCGCCCGGGCACCGATTGGCGGGTGACGGACCCATCGATCTTGCCGATGTCGCACAGGAGCCTCTGGTTCTGGCACAGTCCGGCACCAGTCTTCGTAACGTCATCAATCTGGCGTTCGCGCCGCTTTCTGTCGCTGTGCAGCCCGTGGTGGAAAGCAACGCGTCCGACATGCTCAAGCAGTTGGTCAAGCTTGGAACGGGACTGACGCTGCTCAATCCTCTCGATGTTTTAGCGGAATGCCGTCGAGGGGAGCTCGTCTTCCGGCCATTGGCTGGCCCACATTCCCGGCACCAGCCGATGAAGCTCTTTGCGCGTTCCCGCTCTTCACTCGATACGGTGACAAGTCTGTTTGTTGAGTTTCTGCTATCCCGATTGTCAGAGCTTGTGACGGAGTTGGAGGCAAAGGGCCATGTGCCGCCACAGCGTCAGCCGGACAAAGGCGAAGCTGCTCACTTCACATAGAGGTTGTCCAGTGAATAGTCTGACAGATCGCGCAATAACTCGACGAAGCCCGCGACCTGATGGCGACATATGGCGGCGCCCTTGGTTGCTGTTGCGGCGGCCGCATTTCCGACGACGCCGTGCGGATTGAGATCATGGGCAATCCAGGCAAGGGAGTGCGGTGGAAGGGGCTGTAAAAGCCGGGACTGTTCTTTCATCCATTCGGCCTTGGAGATGAAGTTTTGGGCGTGCTCCATCCGCACGAGGTCAGGACGGAAGTGCAGCATCAGCGATGTCTCGACATCACCGCCATGAATTCCGAATTTCTGCTCATGCTCGGAGATCAAGCCCTCCGGATTGCCGAAGCGGCCCCACTGCGTGCTGACGACCGCCATGTGATGTTTGACACGCAGCTCGCGGGCAACGATGCTCATGATATCGACATTTCCGCCATGGGAATTGACAATCACCATTTTGCGAAGGCCCGCCTCCGCGACCTTCGCACCAATCGCGGTCCAGGCCGGAATGAGGATTTCGGCGCCGAACGACAGCGTCCCCGGTCCGTAAACATGCTCGTTGGCTTTACCGATTTCCTGTGTCGGCAGAACAAGGAAATCAAGGTCATCCGGTCGCTGAACTTTGAGTTCCTCCAACATGCCGTTTGCAATTGCAACGTCGGTTGCCACCGGCAGATGTGGGCCGTGCTGCTCCGTCGACGCGATCGGCAGGACAGCAATGGTTCGATCGACGGACAAGCCTGCAAAATCGAGGGTGTTCAGTTCATTCCAGTAAAACGGCTTTCCCATTTCGCTTCCCTGTCCCAATCTTTTCTGAAGCAGGCGTAAGAGATCGACAGACGCTCGAAAAGCATCAATTTTCGCCCAGCGCGATGCTTTTTTGCGCTCGCACTCCGCTTGTTCATGATCGGCGATTGGAATGATTTGCGTGACAGATGAACGCTGGATGCCTTCTTTTTTTGCGATTTTTATTGTGCATCATAATTAGGCTTGACGGCCGCGGAATTAACGGTTTCACTGGAACCAATTCGAAATTGGTACGAACCATTGGATCAAAAGACTTCTGTCAGAGCACCAGAAAACTCCAACTACGCGCTGGAGAGGTTACGTGAACTGTTGCGGGTGACAACAATGTCCCCTGACGGCAAATTACCGACCGAGAGACTGCTATCAGAGCGTTTCGGTCTGGGCCGACGGGAGATACGCAGAGCGCTGGAGGTTTTGGAAGCCGAGGGGCTCATCTGGAGAAAGCAGGGTGCAGGTACATTTCTAGGACAGAAACCCGATAGCTGGAGCGAGCACGCCGCTAGCCTTGTATCTGGAACCAATTTCATGGAAATCATGGAAGTGCGCCTGCGGATAGAGCCGCAACTCGCACAACTGGCCGCCATGCGGGCCAAAAATGCTGACATCGCCCGTATGCGGGAGCTTCGCGACAAAATCTACGAACGCACAGATGCAGACTGGCGCGAGCTTTGGGATGGCTCGTTGCATCGATTGATTGCGCAGACGGCTGGTAATCAGCTTTTTCTGTCGCTTTTCGATGTCATCAACCGCGTTCGCCAGGACCCGGTTTGGCAGGCGGTGCGCGAACGTGCCCGAAAGCAGGACAGAACGCTGAAAGAATCGCGCGACCAGCATACGGATATTATCGAGGCGATCGCTTCACGAGACCCGGAGCGGGCGGGTGAGGCCATGCGCAATCACCTGCTGACGCTTCAGGAGCGGTTGATCCGCCAGACATCGATGGTCGCGCAGGACGCGCCTGCCACCGTGCAGGAGACCGATCCGCGCTAACACGGACAATGCCATAATCAGAGACCGGAAAACCGGCCGATTTCCACCCAAACCACCAAGGGAACAGACAAAATGAAACGCTTAGCTAGACTTTCCGGACTGCTTCTCATTGGCACGTTGCTGGCAACACCGGTGCTGTCGGCGGATCTGCGGATCGGCCTGATGGACGATGCCGATGTGCTGGACCCCGCTCAGTCCCGGACATTCGTGGGTCGTATTGTCTATACGAGCCTTTGCGACAAGCTGGTTGATCTCGACAACAATCTCGCTGTCATTCCGCAGCTTGCGACCAAATGGGCGTGGGGCGACAATGGCGGAACCTTGACGATGGATCTGCGTGAAGGCGTGGTCTTCCATGATGGTACACCGTTCAATGCCGAAGCGGTCGTCTACAACATCGATCGCAACATGACGTTGCCGGAATCGCGCCGCAAGAGCGAACTGGCCTCCGTCGCGAAGGTCGAAGCGACCGGACCGTACCAGGTCAAGTTTACGCTGAAGAGTCCGGATGCCAGCTTGCTTGCGCAGCTTTCTGACCGTGCAGGCATGATGATTTCGCCAAAGGCTGGCAAGGAACTGGGTGCCAACTTCTCCAAGAACCCGGTTTGCTCGGGCGCCTTTAAATTCGTTGAGCGCATTCAGCAGGATCGCATCGTTCTGGAGAAGTTTGCCGATTACTGGAACAAGGACAACATCTTCATCGACAAGGTCACGTTCCTGCCCATCCCGGATACGACCGTGCGTCTCGCCAACCTGCAATCGGGAGATCTTGATCTTGCAGAGCGTATTTCGGCGTCCGACGTCGCTGCCGTCAAGGCGGACGACAAGTTGAATTATGGAGAGGTTGTCGGTCCCGGCTATATGGCTCTGTATGTCAACATCGGCAACGGCGCCAAGGCCGACAATCCGTTCGGCAAGGACAAGCGCCTGCGTCAGGCATTCTCACTCTCTATCGACCGCGAAGCGATCAATCAGGTGGTGTTCGAAGGGACTGCGATGGCGGGCAACCAGCCTTGGCCGCCAACCAGCCCTTGGTACAACAAGGACATTCCCGTTCCCGCGCGCGATGTGGACAAGGCAAAAGCGTTGATGAAGGAAGCCGGTTTCGAAAAGTACGAAATCGAACTTCAACATGCCAACAATACAACGCAAACGCAGGCGATGCAGGTCATCCAGTCCATGGCCGCCGAAGCCGGATTTGATGTGAAGCTGAAGGCCACGGAATTCGCGACGCTTCTGTCTGAGCAGACAGCGGGCAATTACGTGCTGTCACGCTCCGATTGGTCCGGCCGTTCCGACCCGGATGGCAACATCCACCAGTTCGTGACCTGCAAGGGTGGCATCAACGACACCAAATATTGCAACCCGGAAGTCGACAAGTTGCTGAATGAGGCGCGTGCATCGACGGACAATGCCGTGCGCAAGACAAAGTACGATGCGGCGACGAAAATCCTGGATGAGGATTTGCCGCTGATCTATCTCGGCCATCAGGCGTATCTCTATGCCTATTCCAAAAAGATCACCGGGTTTACCCCATCCGGCGACGGCATGATCCGCCTGGCGGGCGTCAAGAAAGCCGACTAAGTCTGCCGCGTGCACATGGCGAGACGCACCCATTGGCTGCGTCTCGCACTCCCGGTCCAAGAGCCTTGCCCGTATAAGGACTTGCTTTTATGCATATCTACATCGCCAAGCGGCTGCTGGTAGCGATCCCGACGCTGCTGATCATTTCCGTCTTTGTTTTTTCGCTGCAGAAGCTTTTGCCGGGTGATCCTATCCTCGCCATGGCCGGAGAAGAGCGCGATCCCGCCGTCATCGAGCTGTTGCGGGAAAAATACCGGATGAATGATCCGGTCGTTTACCAGTATTTTTACTGGATCGGGTCGGTTGTCCAAGGCGATTTCGGCGTATCGCTTCGCACCAACCAGCCCGTTCTGGAGCTTGTGGCCGAAAAGCTGCCGGTGACGATCCAGCTCGCCCTGATGTCGATGTTCTTCGCCTTTGCCATCGGTGTTCCCATGGGCATTCTGGCCGCTGTCAAACAAAACACCTGGATCGACTACGTCGCCAATATCGTCGCCCTGTCGGGGCTGTCCATCCCAAATTTCTGGCTGGGCATCATGCTCATCCTTTTCGTATCCGTACAGCTTGGCTGGCTTCCGGCGTCTGGTTACGAGTCCATTTTTGTCGATCCCGTGAGGTCGCTGCAAACCATGATCATGCCCTCCTTCGTATTGGGAACCGGGCTTGCGGCAACACTCATGCGGCACACGCGCTCCTCCATGCTATCGGTTATGAAGTCGGATTATATTCGCACCGCACGCGCCAAGGGTCTTTCCACGCGTGAAGTCGTGCTCAGCCATTCCTTCCGAAATGCGCTTCTACCAGTCATTACGCTGACAGCGCTGTTGTTCGGGGAGCTTCTCGCCGGTGCCGTTCTGACCGAGCAGATTTTCACCATTCCCGGTTTCGGCAAGCTCATCGTCGATGCCGTGTTCAACCGTGATTACGCGGTGGTGCAAGGCGTGGTCCTGTGCACGGCGGTCGGGTTCATCTTCATGAACCTGTTGGCCGATGTCGTGACGGTCCTGCTCAACCCGCGCATGAGGGCAACCCTATGAGCCTGTCCGTAGAGGCAATTCCTGCCGAAAAGCCCAAGGCTGCCCAAAGCAGGGCGTGGAAAAAGATGAAGCGTAATCGCAGCGCGATTGCCGGGCTCATCATCATCGCCTTCTTCACGCTGCTTGCGATTGCAGCACCCGTCTTGCCATTGGCGGACCCGGTCGCAACAAGCTGGGGAGCCATTCGCAAGGCGCCCTCGGCAGCGCACTGGCTTGGCACAGATGATATCGGTCGAGACGTTCTGTCGAGAATGATCTGGGGTGCGCAGGCATCCTTGATGGCCGGAGTGGTCTCGGTTGCGATCGCCGTGTTGCTGGGTGTGCCGTTCGGGCTTGTGTCGGGCTATTTCGGCGGCTGGGTCGATCAGGTGATCTCGCGCATTACCGAAGCGTTTCTTGCCATGCCATTTCTCATCATGGCCATTGCACTTGCCGCGTTCCTCGGGCCGAGCCTGACCAATGCCATGATCGCCATCGGTCTGTCAGCGATGCCGATCTTCGTGCGACTGACACGGTCGCAGGTCATGGCCATCAAGACCGAGGACTATATCGAAGGCGCGCGCTCCATCGGTCTTGGCCATGGCGATATCATGCTGCGCTACATCCTGCCCAACATCGTGCCGCCCATCATCGTGCAGGCGACTCTGACGGTGGCGACAGCCATCATCGCGGAGGCCAGCCTGTCGTTTCTGGGGCTGGGCCAACAGGCACCGGCGCCAAGCTGGGGCTCGATGCTTAACGTCGCCAAGAACTTTCTGACGCAAGCGCCATGGATGGCGATGTGGCCTGGGGCCGCGATCTTCTGTGTCGTGATCGGGTTCAATCTGCTGGGCGATGGTCTGCGCGATGCGCTTGACCCACGCGAAAACTAGGAATTTCCAAAGGAAACTGTCATGAATGCTTTCACCACACGGCCTGAAATTCTCGGTACCTTCGGCGTCGTTACCTCAACCCACTGGATCGCCTCTGCTGTCGGCATGAGCATTTTGGAAAAAGGTGGAAACGCCTTCGATGCGGCCGTTGCGACGGGTTTTGTGTTGCAGGTTCTCGAACCGCATCTGAATGGACCGGGTGGCGACATGCCGGCCATCATCTACTCGAAGAAAAAAGACAAGGTCGAGGTCATCTGTGCGCAGGGTACGGCGCCTGCGGCGGCCACCATCGAGCACTATAGCGCGGAGGGTATCGATCTTATTCCTGGAGACGGCCTGCTGGCTACGGTCATTCCCGGTGCGTTCGACGGCTGGATGCTGATGCTGCGCGATTACGGCACGATGTCCGTTCGTGAGGTGCTGGAGCCATCGATCTATTATCTCGAACACGGTCACCCACTCTTGCCGCGCGTGGCGGCGACCATTGAAGGGCTCGCCGATTTCTTCCAGAAGGAATGGCCGACATCCTACGAAACCTGGCTACCGGGCGGTGTCGCGCCCCAGCCCTTGTCCAGCTTCAAGAACCCGGTTCTGGCGCAGACATGGAAGCGGATCATTGCGGAAGCCGAGGCAAAGACAGGCCGTGAGGCTGGTATCGACGCGGCCCGTGACGCGTTCTATCGCGGTTTTGTTGCAGAGGCGATCAGCGACTATCTGAAGACGGCGGAGGTGATGGATGCCAGCGGTCAACGGCACAAGGGCGTGCTCACCGCCGACGACATGTCCAACTGGACGGCCACCATAGAAGAGCCGACGACGTATGATTATCACGGCTGGACGATTGCCAAGACAGGCCCTTGGGGGCAGGGGCCGGTGCTTCTGCAATCCCTTGCGTTGCTGAAGGGCATCGATATCGGTGCGATGGACCCGGCAGGCGTCGATTTCGTCCACACTGTGGTGGAAGCCATGAAGCTTTCCTACGCTGACCGTGAAGTCTATTACGGTGATCCGGAACATGCACAAGTTCCAATCCAGACCCTGCTTTCAGATGGATACAATGACGAACGCCGCAAACTGATTACCGGTAAGGCGTCGATGGATCTGCGGCCCGGTCGTATCCCCGGTTTCGATACACAGCATGATCTCACCATGGATATGCTGAACACGATGGCCGGGGTGGGTGCCGTCTATGAGCCGACCATGTCGCACCTGACAGAAAAGCGTGGCGATACCGTGCATATCGATGTCATCGACCGCGAAGGCAACATGGTTTCGGTCACGCCATCGGGCGGCTGGTTGCAGTCTTCGCCGATCATTCCGGGCCTCGGCTTTTGCCTCAATTCGCGCGCACAGATGTTCTGGATGAAACCCGGCCTTCCGACATCATTGGCGCCGGGCAAACGTCCACGCACAACGCTGACGCCATCACTCGGCCTGTTCGAGGGCAAACCGACACTGGCTTTCGGCACGCCGGGGGGCGATCAGCAGGACCAATGGCAACTGGCCTTCTTCCTGCGTTACGCGCATTTCGGGATGAACTTGCAGCAGGCTATCGATCTGCCGTTGTTCCATACCACGCATTTTCCCGGCTCGTTCTATCCACGTACGCGTCAGCCCGGCAATGTGATGATCGAAAGCAGCATTGGCGAGCAGGCTCTGGCCGATCTCAAATCCCGTGGACACGATGTTACCGCAGCCGATCCCTGGACGGTGGGTCGCCTGACGGCTGCACGGCGGGATGCGGATGGCCTTCTCAGAGCTGCCGCCACGCCGCGTCTCATGCAAGCCTACGCCGTGGGGAGATGACGTTATGGCCGAAGTCGTGAAAGCATCGTCGGGCGAAACCGTTCTTTCGGTTCAAAACCTGAGCACCGCCTTTTTGGTCGATGGTGAGTGGAAGACCGTCGTTCGTGGCCTGTCCTTTGAAGTGAAGGCCGGTGAAACAGTCGCCATCGTCGGCGAAAGCGGCTCCGGCAAAAGCGTCACGTCCCTGTCGGTCATGCGTCTGCTGGAGCCACGATCCAGCCGCATCGACGGCAAGGTGCTGCTTGGCGGGAAAGATATTCTCACCATTTCCGAAAAAGAAATGCGCACAGTGCGTGGCAACGACATGGCGATGATTTTTCAGGAGCCGATGACATCGCTCAACCCGGTCTTCACCATCGGGCGACAGATTTCAGAAGTCCTGACGCGGCACAAGGGCATGACCAAGGCGCAAGCCCGTGCAGAAACCATCCGGCTCCTGGAAAAGGTGCGTATACCCAACGCCCAAGGCCGCTTCGACGAATATCCGCACCAGTTTTCGGGCGGGATGCGCCAGCGTGTGATGATCGCCATGGCGCTGGCCTCCAAGCCGAAGCTGTTGATTGCAGATGAGCCCACGACCGCGCTTGATGTCACGATCCAGGGACAGATCCTCGACCTCATCAAGCAGTTGCAGGAAGAGGAAGGTATGGCCGTTCTTTTCATCACCCACGATATGGGGGTCGTGGCAGAAATTGCTGACCGCACCATCGTGATGTTTCGGGGCGATCAGGTGGAAACAGGCGAGACAGCCGACATCTTCCATCGCGGGCAGCATCCTTATACGCGTGCCTTGCTTGCAGCCGTTCCCAAACTTGGCTCCATGGAGGGGCATGACTGGCCTTTGCGCTTCCCGCGCGTCGATACGTCGAGCGGCGTGATCTCCGAGGCCAAGGAGGTCCCTAATACTGTTGAAGGCGGATTGACACCCGTTCTTTCGGTCAAGAACCTCGTAACGCGTTTTGATGTCGGATCGGGCCTGTTCGGTCGAAAGACCGGTGCCGTGCATGCCGTTGAAAATGTGTCTTTCGACCTGTTTCAGGGTGAGACGCTCTCTCTGGTCGGCGAGTCCGGCTGTGGAAAGTCCACGACAGGGCGCTCGATTGCCCGTCTGGTGGAGCCGCGTAGTGGGGATGTGACGCTGGATGGTTTCGATGTCCTCAAGCTCGATCAGGTCGCACTCCGTAACATGCGCCGAAGCGTTCAGATGATTTTTCAGGATCCGTTTTCCAGCCTCAATCCGCGCATGACGGTGGGTTATGCCGTGGCAGAACCGATGATCAAGCACAAGATCGCGGTGCCTTCGCAGGCAAGACAGATGGCGGCCGATCTTTTGGAGCGCGTTGGCCTGTCGGCATCGATGATGGACCGGTATCCGCATGAGTTTTCCGGTGGCCAACGTCAACGCATCGCCATCGCCCGTGCACTGGCACTCAATCCCAAGGTGATCATCGCGGATGAAAGCGTGTCTGCACTGGATGTGTCGATCAAGGCGCAGGTGTGCAACCTGCTGCTCGATTTACAGGAGCAGTTCAAGATCGCATTTCTGTTCATCAGCCACGATATGGCGGTGGTGGAAAGGGTCAGCCACCGGGTTGCGGTCATGTATCTTGGTGAAATTGTCGAAATCGGTCCTCGTGCCTCGATTTTCGCCAATCCGCAACATCCCTATACCAAGAAGCTCATGGCCGCGGTGCCGGTGCCGGACCCCGCAAGAAGAGGTTTACGCCGCAACGCGCCGATTGATGAACTCAAAAGCCCAATTCGTCCGATCGGTTACATGTCGCCCAAGCGAACCTATCGCTCCGTTTCGCCGGGACATCAGGTTTTGCTGGAAAGCACGTGAGCGCAAAAGGCTCGGCCTTCGGACGGCTTGAACGCCGCGTTGTCCAGTCTGCGCGCGCGGCGGCGGCAAGGACCGCTACATAACGTTTCAGGACCCGTGGCCAAACCCCATCGGCCCGGTCATCCCGCGAGAACGATAGGGGTAAAGAACGATGACCGTGATCTTCAGCCAGAGTTTCAATCGCACGCTCGATGAGCTGGTAGAGCGCGCTGTCCCCGGGCAATTTCTGGAGGCCTGGACTTTCGATGATTCGAGCAGCAGGCGGGATACCGAGCGACGGTTGTTGGAAAAAGGCGTCATGTCCCGCATCCACTGCGCTTACAAGCCGTTGCTTCATGCTTTTCTGGAAGAGATCGATCTGACAGGTGTCGAAACCATTCAGATTCAATATCCCGTCCACACGCAGGCGCCCGTAAACCGCTTCCGGCTCGAAGCCTACCCTTTGGCGGCGTTGGTTGGAAATGCCAAAATCGAGTTCGTCCCGCGTGAGGATGCGGCGTTTTTCTATCATGTGGTTCTGACGCGCGCGTACGGATCCGAAACACTGAAGATCATGGCTCCCAATCGCGTCCATGTCGATATTGTCGGGCAAACCAACGTATCGCCCACAGGTTGGTTGCGGCGTGGCAACGACGAGGTCGGAGAGCGTTTGGAGACAGATTACGAGCGTCTGTTCGGAAGCGCGATCGATGCCGTTACAAAACATGATTGGGGCAACGAAGAACCGTATTTCGAAGAGCTGAATCTTCGGATTGGATACCCCTCCGATGATGCGCCGCTCTCGGTTGGCGATGAGACGGTCAGCGTGCGGGAGGCGCTGCATGAGGATCTCTACTTCTCGCTTCTCGAATTCTTCCAGAAAAAATCGGGGCGCCCGCTTGGTGATCGTGGCCTCACGCCCGGCCAGATTGTTCCTGAAGTCATCAAAAGCGACGCGGAGATTTCGGTTCACATCCAAATCCGCCCACTTGAAAAAGAGTTCGTGGATGGCGCGCATCAGCCCATTGCGACAGCCACCGCGCCTCTTGCTGCCGACCAGATTTCAAGCTCGCTGAGCGAGTTGGGCGGCGAGGAATTTGTTGCCGTTGCAAGATCAGGCCGATGCGTTATGGCGGCTTATCGCGGGGGTAGCGACGCCGCTGTGATGATCAGTGGTGGGCAGCACGCCAATGAGACGACAGGCATCGTCGGCGCTCTTCGCGCGGCGCACGTGCTGAATAACCGGGCTGACGCTCATTTCACGATATCACCGCTGGAAAATCCTGATGGATATGCCATCCATCAGCGGTTGCGTGTCGATAATCCCCGACATATGCATCACGCTGCCCGTTATACCGCGCTTGGCGATGACCTCGAATATAGGACACGCGAGACATCAGGAGCCCATCTGAACGAGACGGAGATCCGGTTCAGGGCGCAGGAACTGAGTGGTGCGGCACTGCATATCAACCTGCACGGCTACCCCTCACATGAGTGGACCCGGCCACTTTCTGGCTACATACCCCGTAATTTCGCGATGTGGACGTTGCCGAAGGGGTTTTTCCTCATCGTCCGGCATCACTCCGACTGGGCTGAGCAGGCGGAAGCTTTGCTCGATAAAATTACTCGGCGTCTTGCTGTGATTCCCGGTCTTCTTGATGACAACAAGCGCCAGATCGGGCTCTATGAGATCCACGCAGGAGAAACCGGTTTTCAGATCATCAACGGCATCCCTTGCCTGACGTCAATCGACGACCGCCACGCCGTTCCGATCACGTTGATCACCGAATATCCTGACGAAACGATCTATGGAGAACCCTTTATCACAGGGCATACCGCGCAGATGCAGACAGTCATATCGGCTTACGAGGCGTGGCAAGAGATCATGACATCTAATTTTCAGGCCGGCATTTAGATCATTCGCTCCAACCAAGCCCCCCGATGGGACTGGCTCAGAAGTGCCACCACCATCGTGGAAGTGAAAAGTCCGTCACATCCACTGGTCGAAGCCTTTAGACCTTGAGTCTTCAGGCGGGTTTGATGTACTTGGCTTTTCGGGTACGACAGGTGGGCTAGGTGAGCGGTGAAAACAGCGGTCTGAAGGGATCAGATGAAGAGCGAGGCCGGTTTGCTGAAAAGCCGAGCCAAATCCCGTTACGCGGCTATCGTGACGTTGTCTGGCGCGTCTTTTTCGAGTTCTTCGAGGACCGCGTTACGCTGATCGCCGCTGGCGCCACGTATTATTTGCTTCTGGCGCTATTCCCGGCCTTGGCAGCCCTTGTTTCCCTTTACGGGGTCTTCTCCGATCCTGTCACCATCGCAAAACACATCGCGTTTTTGTCCACGGTGCTGCCTCCAGGCGCATTCGATCTCATTGTCGGTCAATTGGACGGTTTGTCCCAACAGAAGAGTTCGACGCTGAGCATCGGGGTTATCACCGGCTTTCTCGTCGCGCTCTGGAGTGCCAACAACGGCATCAAGGCGCTTTTCGAAGCCATGAATATTGCCTATGGCGAGAAAGAAAAGCGCGGGATCATCAAGCTCAATCTGAACTCACTGCTGTTTACCTTCGGCGCACTGATCATCGCCATTGCCTTGATCACAGCTGTTGGTATCGTTCCTGCCGTGCTCGCCTATCTCTGGCTCGATCAATGGACCGAGTTTCTAGCCAAATTCGCCCGTTGGCCCCTTCTTCTTCTTCTCATCGGTTGCGGCATCACGATGCTGTATCGCTACGGTCCGAGCCGCGCACAAGCCAAGTTCCGGTGGCTGACCTGGGGGGCAATCTTTTCGACCACCCTGTGGTTGGCTGCATCCGTTCTTTTCTCCTTCTATCTGGAAAAATTTGCGGACTACAATGCGACTTACGGGACGTTGGGTGCCGTGATCGGTCTGATGGTTTGGACATGGATATCGGTGATTATCCTGATCCTGGGTGCTGAGATCAACGCCGAGTTGGAACATCAGACAACAATCGATTCGACGACGGGCCATCCGCTGCCAATGGGCAGCCGTGGCGCCCATGTTGCCGATACCGTAGGTGAGGTCAAAGATTAGGTTGGGGCTGACTGGCGTTCCTGTTGATGGTCAGACCGTCATGTCGGCGCCGGATGACAAATATCGAGAAGTGTCATTGCAGCCTTGCTGGCATGACGTTCCTTGTGCCTGAGCAGACGGAATTCGCGGATGCGTGTCTGGAATCCGACTTCGCATAACTTGCCGCTTTCGATATATTGCTGCGCGGCGAGGCGCGACACGGCTGCAGCGCCAGTGCCTGCGAGCAAGGCGCAGAGGATGGATTCGTTGGATGGCAAGACCAGCACGATGTTCAACCCGGCCGCTTTAACGCCCATGCCGTTCAAGGTTTCCTCGAAGGCGGAACGGGTGCCGGACCCGACTTCGCGCATAACCCACTGACCGCCTCTTATATCGTCGGCAGCAAGGGCTTTTTTGCCCGCCCAGGGATGGGAGGGGCCGACCACGACGACCAGTTCATCATGCGCCATGATCGAAGCCGCGAGCGCGGGTTCGTCGAGTTCACCCTCCACAAAGCCGATATCGGCTTCGCCGCTGATGACGGCGTCCGCGACAGTGCGCGTATTGCCGATCGTCAACTGCAAAGCGATACCGGGAAACTTTTTGTGAAATTCCATCAGACGTGGCGGTAACCAGTAGCTGGCGATGGTCTGGCTGGCAAAGACGCTGAGAGAACCCCGCTGCATACCGCCAAGTTCGTTGAGGATGAGTTCGACGGACCGAGACCGGGCGAGAAGCTTACGGGCTTCTTCGAGGAAAATAAGCCCGGTGCTGGTCAACTCGATCCGCCGGCCAATCCGGTGAAAGAGTTCGACACCATAATGTTGTTCGAGGCTGCGGATCGAAGCACTCACCGCCGAGGGCGTCAAATGGATGGCGGCGGCCGCCTTGGTCAGATGCTCACGTTCCGCGACTGCGACAAAAATTGCGAGTTGTTCGAAGGTCATAGGAAATCGTTCTGTTTTTCTGAATGAAACGTAGAATATTATTCGATGGAAGTAAATTAAATTAGCTGAAAAAACCGTTTCACCGTATCAGCTGAGATTGCCTCCGATGAATTTTTCCAAAGTGCGCCAAATCATTCCGGGCCTTGTCGTCTGCACCTTGGTGGCGTTCGCAGCCTATGTTCTGGCGTGGGTGCAGCACGCGCTCTTGGGCGCGGGGTTCCTCGAAGCACTCGTCTTTGCGATCCTCCTGGGCATCGTGACCCGAACGTTGTTTTCGGACCAGAAAACATGGCGCCCCGGCATCAATTTCAGTTCGAAGTCATTGCTGGAGATTGCTATTGTCCTTCTCGGAGCGTCGATCAGTTTTGCGACCATCAGGAGTGCGGGCCTTACGCTGATCATCTCGGTCGTAGCGATCGTGACACTGTCGATCTATGTGAGTTTTGCTGTTGCCCGCGTTTTCGGTCTGTCGCGCCGGCTTGCGATGCTGATCGCCTGCGGGAACTCTATCTGCGGTAATTCTGCGATTGTCGCGGTTGCGCCTGTCATTGAGGCCACGTCTGATGAGGTGGCCTCGGCGCTCGCCTTTACGGCAGTCCTTGGTGTCGCCTCGGTTCTTCTTTTGCCGCTGTTCTATACGTATGCGGGCATGGGCGCTGCGCAATATGGCGCCCTTGCTGGTCTGACCGTCTACGCCGTTCCGCAAGTTCTGGCCGCCGCGACACCTGCGGGTCTGGTCGCGGTCCAGACGGGCACTGTCATCAAGCTTCTGCGCGTCCTCATGCTCGGGCCGGTGATCTTCACACTGGGTATTTTCGAAGGGAAAGCTGCCCGGCGTGAGGGACGCTCGACCTCCCGCCATCATCTTGTGCCGTGGTTCATCATCGGTTTCATGATTGTCGTTGTTATCAGGTCTCTGGGACTTATTCCGCCCGATGCCGTTACCCTGCTTCTGACCATCTCCAGCGGCCTGACCGTGGTCGCGATGGCGGGACTAGGCCTTTCTGTCGATATCCGAACGGTGGCAAGCGCGGGAGGGCGAGTTATCCTTGCCTCATCAATCTCGCTGCTGCTGCTCGTGGCCGTCAGTTATTTCGTCGTCATTTCCGCGCTTCAAGCGTCGTGAAGTCGCGCCATCTCTCAAGACGCGACTTCGAACCGCCCGAATGCTCCGCGTGCAAAGCACAATGGTTCCCCGTTGCGGTAGGTTGCGCGAAGAACGCGGCCTAGAAGGATCGAATGATCGCCGCCATCGAAGATCGATGCGCGCTCGCACTCGAAACGGCTAAGCGTGCCCGGGATGATCGGAACACCTTCTGCATTACCGTCCCATGCCAGATTTTCAAAGCCAAGTCCGCCTCGGGTAAAGCGACTGCTGAGATCATTTTGATCCGCGGCGAGTACATGTATCGCGAAGTGTGTGGCACCAGTAAAGATATCGTGCCTGGAAGACGTTTTGGCTGGTGACCATAATATCAGCGGCGGATCGAGTGAAACGGACGAAAAACTGTTTACTGTCATCCCGATTGGCCCCGCCGGCGTCAGGACGGTGACGACCGTCACGCCGGTCGGGAAATTTCCAAGCGCGGTGCGAAGGCTACGCGTGTTTGCAGCATCCGGAACGAAGCTATGCTCATCATGCACAGACATGCTGCTAGTGGATGACATCAGGGCACCTCATGACCTTTGGCCAATGTGTAGAGTTCAAACCACATCTGCCTGTCCATAACCACCTGGTTTGCCTGAAAGATCGCGGCGATGCGCGTCAGGTTGTTGGTTCCCAGTACCGGCAGGATTTTGGCCGGATGCCGAAGCAGCCAGGCAATCGCGACAGCGGCGCTATCGACACCCTGATCGTTGGCAATGCCTGCCATGGCATCGGCAAGGGCTCCGCCTGCCGTCATCAAAGAGCCGCCGCCAAGAGGTGACCAGGCCATCACAGCGAGGTTCCGTTCCTGAAGAAAGGCCAGATCGCCGTTGGTAAAGGCCGATGTTTCGCCGAGGCTGAGCTCTATCTGGTTGGTGACCAGTTCGCTTTCCATGTGTGTTTGTAACAGCGAAAAATCCCAAGGGCGGAAGTTCGAAACACCAACACTGCGAACTTTTCCGGACGCCACCAGTTGATCAAGGGCTGCACCCGTTTCGTCAGGGTCCATAATCGGATCGGGTCGATGGATGAGCAGCAGGTCGATATGGTCAGTCGCCATGTCGCGTAGCGATGCTTCCACCGACGCATTGATATGGTCTGCCGAGGTATCGTAATGCTTGACGCGCGCGCCAGAGTGGCGACCCGCCGGGGCGACAATGCCGCATTTCGTCACGAGTTCGACCTTGTCGCGTAGCGATGGTGATGCCTTGAACGCTTCCCCTAAAATCGCTTCGGCCGTATATCCACCGTAGATATCCGCCTGATCGAGCGTGGTGATGCCCTGCGCAAGGCATGCCTCGATCTTGGCCTGGACATGAGCCGCGGAGGTGTCATCGTCGTTGCCTACGCGCCACATGCCATAGACGATGCGGCTGAGCGAAATGTCGGGTGTGAGTTCGATGCGATCCATCAGTGACGGTCTCCATTTCCAAGGGGTGTTGCGGGTGTCGCGGCTGGGACGCGCCCGTGCACATGCGGCAGGGAGCAGGTCTTTAGGTGCGGCAGGACCTTGCGACCGAAATGCTCTGCTTCTTCCAGATGTGGGTAGCCGGAGAAGATGAAGGCTCGAATACCCATCTTCTGGTAGTCTTCAATCGCGCTCATGATCTGATCTGTCGATCCGACGAGTGCAGCGCCACAGCCGGAACGCGCACGTCCGATGCCCGTCCAAAGGTTGGGCTCGATATAACCGAACTTGTCCGCCAGCTCACGTGCCTTTGCCTGATGCGCTACACCAAGTGAGATGCTGTCATGAGCGCGGTTACGGATCAACCGGCCATATTCGTCGTCCAGTCTGGATACCAGATGTTCAGCATATTCCTTCGCTTCTTTTTCGGTATCACGCACAATCATGTGAACGCGCAGGCCATAATCGAGTGTTCGGCCGTGGGCTTGTGCGCGGGCGTGAACCGCACGCATGCGCTCGGCAAGCTGTTCCTTCGTTTCGGGCCACATGAGATAGACGTCACATTGCGCACCGCAAAGTTCCAGTGCGTCTGGGGAATAGCCGCCGAAATAGAGCAGGGGGCCACCGTTTTGCTGGTAGGGGCGGGCCGGCTCGGTCGAAACGCCCTTGAACTGATAGATTTCTCCATCGTGGTCGATTGTCTCGCGCGTCCATGCCTGACGCAGAATTTGCACGACTTCGTGGCTGCGCCTGTAACGATAGGCGCTGTCGGCAACTTCGCCTGGAAAATCAGAGCTGATGATATTCAGCGTCAAACGGCCCTTGAGCATATGATCCAGCGTGGCCACGGTGCGGGCCAGCATGATGGGCTGCATTTCGCCACAGCGTATGGCGGCCAGAAAATTGATCTTTTCGGTGATGGGCGCGCAGCCGGCAACGAAGCTGAGCGTGTCCTGCCCCACCTGATAGGAGGACGGGCAGAGGACGTTGCGAAAACCCAGATATTCGGCCTTCTTGACGATCGAGGAGCAATGATCCCAACTTGAGCGTAACGATCCGTCGGGAACGCCAAGATAGGCATAATCGTCGGAGCACAGTGCCGAAAACCACGACACTTCTGTTGCGTCAAGATCCGCAGATGTTACAGGTATAATCGTCATGAAATCCTCCTCACAGGACATTGCCCAATTCAGTAACATTCGCTATTTAGTAAATCAATAATGCATCAATTTTTTCTGTCGATGACCGGGAGGGGTTGAGAATGAGGAGTTCCAAAGGAAGTTTGCCCGTATATCTCCAGATCGCCGAGACATTGGTTCGGGATATAACGGCTGGCCGACTGATCGACGGCGAGAAGCTCCCCCCGGAGCGTAAGATGGCGAACACCCTTGGGATCGCTGTGGGAACGTTGCGAAAGACGCTCGCCGAGCTGCATACGCGTGGATTGCTGGAGCGCATTCAAGGGTCAGGTAATTATATTCGTGCAGTCACGGACCCCAAAAGCGTTTACGCCATGTTTCGATTGGAGTTGGTCAACGGCGGCGGCTTTCCGACCGCAGAAATCCTGAGTGTCAGCCGCCAAACTAAACCAGCGGAGCTGCCACCCTTTGGTTCATCCGATGAGGGACATCGCATTCGCCGGTTGAGGCGAATAGCGGGCGAGGCCGCCGCGATCGAGGAAATATGGCTCGATGGTTCCTACATCGACAGCATTGCCGTTTCTGACCTGTCTGAATCCCTCTACCTCTATTACAGAACACGGCTTGGGCTGTGGATCGCGAAAGCGGAAGACCATATTGGTCTGGGTCACGTACCGGACTGGTCTCCCGCTGCGTTCGGTCCCAAATGCGGCGAATCCATGCCTCATGTCCTGCGGATCAGCCATTCACACGAAGGCGTGACGGCAGAGGTTTCCCACACCTGGTTCGACCCCCGCATTGCGCGATATGTCAACCGGCTGAAATAGAATTCCATGGGGTGTTCCATCTGGATAAAAAACGAGTTGTCTCACGCGGAAATTTAAAAATATTTCGAATTGTTATTGCAAATCAATGGGGATTTTTTAAATTCAAACGAAATAAATTAAATTGATACAGTATTGATTTCATTAGATCATTGCGTATGCTGATTTTAAGAGGAGCCCAAAGCATTGCCGCCGCGGGTTGGGTGATTAGGAATGGCATCAGTTACGCTTACTAAGCTCGAAAAGAGCTACGGCGCATACCCCATCGTCAAGGGTCTCGACCTTGAGATCGGTGACGGAGAGTTCGTTGTTTTCGTGGGCCCTTCCGGCTGCGGAAAATCAACAACCTTGCGGATGGTTGCCGGTCTGGAGTCCATAACGGGCGGCGAAGTGAAAATCGGCGATCGTGTCGTCAACAGGCTGGCGCCGCGCGAGCGTGACATCGCCATGGTCTTTCAGGACTACGCACTTTATCCGCATAAAACCGTTCGTGAAAATATGGGTTTCAGCCTGAAGGTGCGGGGTATCGCTGCGGGCGAGGCTGCAACGCGCGTCGAAGACGCCGCCAACATGCTGGGGATTTCCCATCTGCTGGATCGGCGGCCCGGCCAACTTTCAGGCGGCCAACGCCAGCGTGTGGCCATGGGGCGCGCCATCGTGCGCCGCCCGCAGGTTTTTTTGTTTGATGAGCCTTTATCAAATCTGGACGCAAAACTGCGTGGCCAGGTGCGCACCGAAATCAAGAAACTGCACCAGTCTCTCGGCACGACGATCATCTACGTCACGCACGATCAGGTCGAGGCGATGACGCTTGCGGATCGTATCGTTATCCTGAAGAGTGGCGAAATCGAGCAGGTCGGAACGCCGGATGAGGTCTATAATCGCCCGGCCAGTGTTTTTGTCGGCGGCTTCGTCGGTTCCCCCGCGATGAATTTTGCAAAAGCCAAGGCCGATGGCGGCAATCTTGTTTTTGCGAACGGTGACAGCCTGCCAATCTCTGCGCTGCGCTCAGCCGGTCATGCTGCTGCTATCGATGGACGAGCGTACATTGTCGGCATTCGCCCGGAACATTTCAGCACGGACTCGTCGCAGGTATCATTAACGTGCCATGTTCAGGTTGTCGAACCCTTGGGATCCGACACACTGGTTCATTTCACCTTAGGCACGGAAATGCTCACGGCGCGTATGCCGCCTGAAACGCGAATAAAGGCGGGTGAGACGTTGAAAATCGGTGTGGACCCGGCAAAAGTCCATCTCTTTGATGCAGAGACGGAACGCGCAATTTAAAAACAAAATGTCGCGCGGCGAGGAAAATCGACAGCGTGGGACAACAAGCGGGAGGAAAACATGACTTTGACGAGATTAACCGGCGCTCTTTTCTGCGGTACGATGCTGGCTTTTGCCATGCCAGCCGCAGCCGAGACGACATTGAGCATTTATATTTCCAGTCAGCACCAGCCTCAGGTCTGGCGTCAGGCGCTCGATAAGTATGAGGCCGCCAATCCCGACATTAAGGTGAAGATCGAAACCGGTGGCAATACATCCGAAGCGCAGGCCCAGTACCTCAATACGGTCATGTCTGCGAAGGATACTTCCCTGGATGTGCTGATCCTCGACGTCATTCGTCCTGCGCAATTTGCGGCGGCTGGCTGGACCAGCGACTTTGCCGACAAGGATATGTCGGCCTATCTGCCAGCCTACGCTGGCGCCAACACGGTCGATGGAAAAGTCATTGCACTGCCAGCCTTCGCAGACTCGCAGTTTCTCTACTATCGCAAGGACCTCCTTGAAAAATACGGGATTCAACCACCCAAGACGTGGGACGAGTTGCAGGCCGCAGCCAAGAAGATTTCTGAAGGTGAGGGCAATGCCAATCTCCAGGGACTGTCCTTCCAGGGCAAGGCGATCGAAGGCGCGGTCTGCACCTTCCTGCTGCCCTACTGGAGCCAGGGCAAGAATCTCACGGAGAACGGTCGTCTGACATTTGATCGCGATGCTGCTGTCAAGTCGCTGAGCCTCTGGAAAAGCTTTGTTGACGAGGGTGTTTCCAAGAAGAACATAGCTGAAGTCGGCACCGATGATACCCGCAAGGAATTCCAGGCTGGCAATGCCATTTTCGCAGTCAACTGGTCCTACGCTTGGGCGCAGGCTCAGGGAAAAGAATCCGCCGTGGTTGATAAGGTCGGCGTGGCGCGTCTGCCAGCTGTGACGGGTGGAGAACAGGCAACCTGCCTGGGCGGCTGGGAATGGGGCGTATCGGCCTATTCCCAGCATCAGGATGAAGCCAAGAAGCTGGTCGAGTATCTGTCTTCTCAGGACGTGTCCAAGTTCATGGCGGTCAACGGTTCGCTGCTGCCGACTTATGCCGGCCTCTATAAGGATGCCGATGTTCTGAAGAGCGCGCCATGGTTTGCAGATGCGCTTCAGGTTGTGGAGACAGCCAAACCGCGTCCGGTCACACCGCGATATAACGAAGTCAGCGAGGTCATCCGCACGACCGTTAACTCGGTTCTCGCCGGTGTGTCCACGCCGGAGCAGGGCGCAGACCAGATTGAGGCACGCTTGAAGCGGATATTGCGCTAACACGTGACCTGATCATCATCTCCCCCTCCTGTTGTAAGGTGGGGGAGACACTCTCCAAAATGGTCCGACCGCCGGAGGCGACGCTATGAATCGTCGCCGGACCTTTCAATGTCTCGGGACAAAACGATGGCGAACATGATACCATCAGAAGCTGATGACAATCAGTTGGCCTCCTCGCCAAACTGGGCAAGGTGGCTTGACCTCAGTGACCGATCGCTGGCGGCCTTGCTTCTAGCGCCGGCCGCACTGCTTCTCTCGCTGATTATTGTCTATCCGGTCGGCCGGTTGATCTATACCAGCTTTTTCAACCTGTCTCTAACATCGGGGTTGCCAGCCGAATTCGTCGGTTTCGAGAATTACCAGCTCATGATCGAAGATCCGGTATTTTGGGAAACGACCTGGAATACCGTTTTGATCACGCTCATCACCGTGCCCGGCGCTCTGGTGGTCGGTCTGTGTCTCGCACTGATGGCCAACCTTCCCTTTGTCACAAGATGGCCCGTTCGTCTGTCGCTTCTGATCCCCTGGGCGTTGCCTCTCTCGTTTGCCGGATTGATCTTTGCGTGGTTCTTCCACTCCGAATATGGTGTCGTCAACGATCTGCTCAATCGCCTGGGCTTTGAGGGCATTATCTGGTTCAATTCGCCCAACTGGGCCTTTGCAGCCATTTGCCTGACCATCGTCTGGAAAACATCATCCTTCATGGCCCTTATCCTTCTGGCGGGTCTGCAAACCATTCCGCGTTCTCTTTATGAAGCTGCGGATGTCGACGGTGCCGGTCGGCTGCGCCAGTTCTTCGAAATCACGCTACCACTGCTCAAACCCGCAATCGTCGTGGCGTTGATTTTCCGAACCATAACGGCGCTACAGACCTTTGATATTCCTTACATGATGACGGGCGGCGGGCCAGGCACATCGACTGCAACGCTTGCCATGTACATCCACCAGAATACAGTTTCGTTCCTCGATCTTGGTTATGGCTCGGCACTCGCCGTCGTGATGTTCGTGATGTCCATGTGTGTCACAGCCGTCTATCTGCGCATGATCCGAACAAAGGAGCCATTCGCATGAGCACCCAAACCGCTTCCGGCTCCATGTCCTTTCTGTCCGGTAAGCCGCTGCGTTTCATCGCCGCTGGTATTCTGCTGATCAACGGCATGTTTCCTGCATTGTGGATCCTGTTTACCTCTTTGAAGTCGGAAGCGGAGCTGACCGCAAAACCGATCACCTGGATCCCGCACGCGCCGACGCTTCAAAATTACATGCAGGCGTTTTCAGACCAGCCGCTGCATGTCTTCCTTTTCAACAGCTTCATGGTGGCGCTTTTATCAACAGCGCTGACGTTGCTGGTTTCCGTCCTCGCAGCCTATGCCTTGGCTCGGCTCAATCTCGCGTATCGTGGACTGATCCTCTCGCTCATCATCGCCGTGTCCACCTTTCCCTTGGTCACGCTTCTGGTGCCGCTTTTCGAAATCATGCGTGCGCTCAATCTCCTCAACAGCTGGACTGCGCTGGTCCTGCCTTACACGGTGTTGAGTCTGCCGGTCTGCACGTTGATGCTCGTTTCGTTCTTCGAGGGCATTCCGCGCGATCTGGAAAACGCTGCGATGATCGATGGCTGTACGCGGATGGGGGCGCTGTTCAAGATTGTGGTGCCGCTCTGCGCGCCTGGCGTCTTTACCGCCGGTATCCTTGCCTTCGTCAATGCCTGGGATGAGTTCCTGCTGGCATTGTCCTTCAACTCCAATCCAGCCCTACGCACCCTTCCGGTCGGCATTCAGCTTTACCAGGGCGAATTTGCCTTCCCTTGGCCTGTGATTTCCGCAGCCCTCGTTGTCGGTATCGTGCCTGTGGCTATTCTGATCGTCATCTTCCAGGAACGCGTCGTTTCCGGTCTGACGGCAGGCGGCATCAAGGGGTGAGGGAGTTTGCGTCGCGAACAAACGGATATCGAAGACTTTGAAAGACGATGAAATGAAACTCGAGCAGACCGAGACCGGCTTCACCTTGTCCCTCAAGGGACACACAATCCTCGATCACAACGCCGCCTCGCCTGCCATCTTTGTCGGCATCGGCCAAGAGCGCATGGATATGTACCGGGGCAATTTCGACATCGAAGACTACGTTATCGAGCGCCGCGGCCTGTCCCACACCGAAGTCGACGGCAACAGAGTTACGCTCTCCGACACTGCTGGGCAACCGCCTCGTCTCGTCCTGACGATCGTTGAAGGCGCTATCATGTTTGAAGCGACCGATCCCATGCTCAATCGTCTCTGGATCCGCATCGAAGCCGAAGACGACGAACACGTCTGGGGTGGGGGCGAGCAAATGTCCTATTTCGACATGCGTGGGCGCCGTTTTCCGCTGTGGACGTCCGAACCCGGGGTTGGCCGCGACCCGACAACGGAGATCACCTTCAAAGCCAATGTCAAAGACAAGGCCGGTGGAGATTACTACACCACCAACTACCCGCAACCGACCTATGTATCGTCGGCGCTTTACGCCCTCCACGTCGATACAACGGCTTATTCAGTCTTCGATTTTCGCAAAAGTGGCTTTCACGAAATCGAGGTGTGGGCCATACCCGACCGTATCGAGATCTTTGCGCGCACCACCTTCGTGGAACTGGTCGAGACCCTGTCCACGCGCTTCGGTCGGCAGCCACCACTTCCAGAGTGGGTTTATAACGGTGCGATCATCGGGCTCAAGGACGGCGCTAATTCCTTTACCCGCCTCAATACCATTCGCCAAGCGGGTGTGGAGGTCTCCGCCCTTTGGTGCGAGGACTGGGTTGGTCTCAGACAAACATCCTTCGGGTCCAGATTGTTCTGGGACTGGCAAGCCAACGAGACGCGATATCCTGGGCTAGGAGAGAAAATTGCAGAACTGCACGACAGCGGCATTCGCTTTCTGGGCTACGTGAACCCGTACCTTTGCGTCGATGGACCACTCTTTGCGGTCGCAGACGCCGCTGGTTACTTCGCCACGGACGGATCGGGGAAGACTGCCCTCGTGGATTTCGGAGAATTCGATTGCGGTGTCGTGGATTTCACCAATGAGGCGGCAGCCGAATGGTTCGCAGAAGAGATCATCGGCAAGAATATGCTGGATTTCGGCCTTTCCGGCTGGATGGCTGATTTTGGTGAATATCTTCCCATCGACGTCCACCTGTCGAATGGTATCGATGCCAAGATGATGCACAATGCCTGGCCGACGCTGTGGGCCGAGGTCAACGCCAAGGCGATCGCTTCGCGCGACAGGACTGGTGACGCCCTGTTCTTCATGCGCGCCGGTTTCACAGGCGTTCAGAAACATTGCCCGCTTCTTTGGGGCGGGGACCAGTCGGTTGACTTTTCACGTCACGATGGGCTGGTAACCGTCATCTGCGGAGCGCTGTCATCAGGCCTTCTCGGCAATGCCTACCACCATTCCGATATCGGCGGTTACACCAGCCTGTTCGGCAATGTCCGCACGCCGGAGCTGTTGATGCGCTGGGCTGAAATGGCGGCGTTCACGCCCGTGATGCGCACTCATGAAGGAAACCGCCCTCGCGAGAATATGCAGATTGATCAGAACCCGGAAGTCCTGTCTCATTTTGCGCGCATGACACGCGTTTACCTCTCCCTCGCACCCTATCTCAGGTCTCTGTCAGCAGAGGCGGTGGAACGCGGGTTGCCTGTACAACGCCCGCTCTTCCTGCATTACCAGGATGATCACCACACCTACACGATCCAGGATAGCTACCTCTACGGTGCAGACATGTTGATCGCGCCGGTATGGCAGGCCGCGCAAGAAACACGCATTGTCTATCTCCCCAAAGGTGAGCGCTGGGTACACATGTGGACGGGCGAGACCTTTGAGGGTGGTTCGGAGGTCGAGATCGCCGCGCCACTCGGCTACCCACCGGCTTTCTATCGATCGGGTTGCACGCACGAGGCGTTATTCGTCGCGCTCCGCGAAATTTGAACGTACATAATCGTCGCGAAGCGCACTTGCGCCGGGCGGCGAACGCCTTTTGTGATCGTTGGGGCCACCAGCGATTATCAAGGGGGTGGATAGAACGGATGCTCTTCCTCACTGTGTCTCCAGTAGACGAGCACTCCGGGTTGGATTCGTTCCGGATCGTCGGGACGATCACTGTCTCGACCTTGACTGCAATCTTCAACGAGGAAGGCGGGGAGCCTGGAGAAATGGCAACGCGCCTGATGAAAGCCATTGTCCGCTGCAGCGGGTGCGGTTGGGCGATGGACGTCAGCCATATGCGACGTCGAAAACACTTTGCCGGAAAGGATGCGGCAGGTCATGCACGCCACATTCGAAATCGACACTTGTTTTCCTGAGATTTACGACGTCGCCGAATAGGGCGTTTGGAGTCAATCGCAATGACGGCATTTGTCGCGAAGCGGAAGACGCCTTCTATCCCAAACGGTCATTGGCGACCGTATCCCAAAGGCAGCTTCGCGCCTTTAAAGCAGTCGCACAGCCATTCGTTGGTTGTTATTGAAAGTGGTCATCGTTCTCAGCAAAGTCTATTCGCTCTGCGCAAGAGGCAAACGCTGCCGCTACTCAATGAAGCGTTCTGATGGCTACGTCAGGTCGTGGAGGTCTTTGCCCAGGGCCCGCCCGAATTGCCACTCACTAAATTGGACTTCCAAGCCCGAGCGTTCGGGAGTGCAGCACATCGGGCCAACGAGATAATGATCCGCTTTTGGGAATGGACAGAGGCGAACCAAAGGCCATGTCTGCCCATCGCCGGAAGCTTGTATTCTCAAGACACCGCTCTGGACGGACACTCTTATCCAAAAATCTGACGGGTTGCCGTTATAGCGCCACGTTGCCCAGTCGGAGGTTTCATCTGTCAGCACACTGCCGAGCAAGCCATATCCGTCCGAGAACTCGATCCCAGTCTTGACCCACCGTCTTTCGTCGAGCCTGACCATGAGGCCCGCCTGGTCGTAAAGATGTTCAAACTGTGCCTGGACACGAACCTGGGCGGTGAAATCACCTCCGGCCTGGAATGCGTAGAAGTGGCCGCTATCACGCACAAAGCCATAGTGCGTCTCTCGCCAAAAATCCGTATTGGCGTCTGTTGTTACCGAAAGTTCGATATCGGAAGCATTTGATGTAACAGGCTCATTGAGCCATCGCCCATGTTTAAGACTCATCACGCGGGTCTCCTAATATGACCAGAGGACTTCTCAGCCGCATCTCGTAAAACGATCATTGCTAGAAACCCTAATTGCGACCAGCAGGCAAGGTTTGGGTGGCGTCTCGGTTCGTCGTGGGGGGGGCGCCTCGTGATGCCATACACACTGGCAGGCGGGCGGGCTGCCACAGGTGGCTGTCTTTCTCCAGCGGGAAAACCCCAGGCCGCTACGCCCGTTTGGCGAACGGATTGCAATGCACCATACGATATATTCGTTTCGTATCAACGGTCCAGTTTCAATTCCACGAGCGGCAAGTTCGCGCGCTATGTGCAGCTTAAGCCGTAGCAGATCGAGCATTGTGGCAGGGCTGGCGACCATGGCCAATGAGCCGTCACGACTGAGCGACGGCGTTGCCAAACGGGAGGTCTGACCTCGCTTGCATCTAAAAAAATAGAACAATATGGTTGAATAATTGAATTTTTGAGGTATTATTTACCAAGTTAATTTTTAAAATTAGCAATAAAAACGTTGACAATTGATTCGTAGGAATTGCTCATGCTCCTTTCTTCCTCCGCCTACCAAGACGTTAAAATGAATGAGGTCCTCGGCGAGCTGGCAAACAGGTCTAGCTTTCTGGTGCGCGAATATTTGAGATCGACACGGGAAACGCTTGAATTGATGCTCGCAAAACCCGAGTTGCTGAAGGGCATTCCGTTGAGATCCGAGCCAGGAACCTACAGTCGAAATCTTCTTCTGGGAGAGGGTGACATGAGTGTCTGGGCGATGACATGGGCGTCTGGCGCGAAAACATCCATTCACGATCATCATTGCTCGTGCTGTTTCGGCGTCCTCCAAGGCTCACTAACAGAAATTCGCTATCATTCACTCGAGGGTAACAAAGTTGTCGAGCGTGAACGCGTCGCTCGCAACGCAGGCTTCATCGATTGCCTGCTTCCAAGTGGCCCAAACATTCACATGATGGCGAATGAAAGCAGTGAAGACGTGATCTCGATCCATATTTATGGCTATGATCACATGCTTCACAAGACATCGGTTCGTCAGGAGTATGAGGTCGTGGCTGGCTGACAGGTCTTTGGGTACCCTAAACATTCGCCATATCTCGCACTCACGGTTCTATCGTGCGCTCAAAGCCTGATTTCCATCTCTGGTACGCAAAATCTGCGTAAGTCTGTTGGTGTTTTCGACTGTTTCTATAGCCGGAGAGATTGCCGATCTCGAAATAATGCCTGCACGCCTATGGTCGCCTTCAGGTAATGTGGAGCTTACCACAGCGAACCGAGCAACATTTCAAGTGCTCAACACAGGCAACCAGTGGGCTAAACCAAATGCCCTATATCGCTCTTGGACGGACGCGTACCGCTGACGCCGTGACTGGCTTGTTGGACGATGCGAACGCGGCCGCTGTAATTTGTGCTGCCGCGTAATATCATCGTCAGTTCCGATCGCAAAAATCGCCTCAGCAATGGCCTGCGCGGCCCGATGCGAGGTTTACGATGTCGGCATTTGAAAATTCCACGTCCATCTCGCTTTGCAAAGCGGACTGTAGCGCTTGCTTTGCCACGTCGATGTACCAGCTAGCCGATGGCGCACCCAACGTTTCCGCAACGCCTTGTGCGTAGGTCAGCATATTGATGAGGGTGAGAAAGTCTTCCTGGCGTTCATCAATCTCGGCGTCAGTTCTAGATAATGTCATCGAAATCTCATCGTATGTCGGTTGCGATGGATTTATTTATGCAAAGATCGGGCGTTAAGCGCGTTGCAAAACCGTTGCACACGCAGTGCGTGATTTTAATACGGCGTTTCTACCTTGTCCGAAAACTAAAAGTACATTTTCCGAAACAGTGTGGTTGCGTTGAATTGCCAATCGTCGGCCTTCACCGGCTGAAGATTTTGCCCCATTGCCTGAAGCAACTCGATGGCATCCCGCTTTTTCTGGTCTACCCAGCAAATGTCTAAAACGGGTTTGAGGGTTTCGAGGTCAATGCCAGCCAAGTGGCAGATTGTCTTCCATGTTCGTCGCTTGAAGAAGAGAGACTGCGCTGCACGAGCGAGTTTTTCGCAACGTTGTTGGTTCAGCAATCCGAGAACGGATATTTTGGCAATCGTCGCCTGAGCATTGACAAGTGGAATACTCAAGGGTGGATATCCAAGTTCTGAAGGACCATAGGTCAAGGCAACATCGGCGTCGTCCACGCGAATACCCGATACATAGTCCTCGAATATTTTACCGATTCCGATCATGCCGTAGGCGGAGCATTCTGCCGCCCGTAATGCGCCCATGCTCGCGGCGCCGAAGACTGAAATGTTCCTGGACAGAGCAAACAGCAACTCTTTGTGCCAGACAGGTGCCGCCATTTCGAACTGCCCGTCGATCAATCCGATTTTGAGTGCGCCATCCGCAATCGCCTGCATGACATCGCCTTGGCAGGCGGGTGGACGTAGTTTGACGTCTGCGGCAACGAACTCATGAGCATTCGGCAAGCTTGGCCCAACGAAAACAACGTGCATTATAAAGCCTTCGAAAGAGCACGACTGCCTAAGCGACGGTGTCGTTCTCCATCCGGATTTTCAAGCTGAGGTGCGATGACTTTCACGACACTGGCGGGCAACCATTCAGGCGCAAGATCAACGGCGTAGAGATCTTGGATACTGCAATTGTAAAGTTGCTCCAGAACCAGTTGAAGAGACAGCTCGGTGGATTTTGCACTCAGAATGGGAAGGTCGGTGAGCTTTTTGGATGGGCACGTAGCCAGCGCCGCGACAGTCATCAGGTCTGCGTGCCGGGAAAAAACATCTGGTAGCAAGTCGTCTCTTGCACCAGCGATGAACGTGATCCGAGACTGGGCGGCCTCTGTAATGGCTCTTATTGCTGCAATGGCCGGCGAAGTGGAGGCACCAGCGCCGTAAGTGATGTCAACATGGCGGATGGAGCGGGTGTTTGCTCGGTTTTTGGGACCCATCAACGCTACAATGCACGGTATCCGTAAATCCGTCGTGATGTCGAACAAGACGATATCCAGACCCGCATGTGAGATTTTGGCCAGTGCGTTCCGCAGTGTTGGTTCCGCAATCGCATTCGTGTCGATGGATGATGTGTATCGTTTTGTTGCCGGAGTCGCATGCCACAGCGTCAGCGCGTCACGCTCCACCCTTTCCAGCAAACCGTGGAGCACGGCTTCGTCACGCGTATTGCCGGAGGCGAGGCCATCGGACGATTGCCAATATCGTGGCGATGTCACGGTCCGGTCGAGATGCACAGCATCGAACGGTACCCATATCTCGTGGCCCGTCAACAGATGCTGAGCGCGTGCCCAATTGATATCTTCGCTTGGTGATACCGGCTTTGCGTGCGGCGAGAGCAGACTTTCGAGGGTATCCGTGGCGTGTCCGGAAGCTTGCAACGTCTGCCGGCTCGTAACGAGCAACTGGCAAGCTGGATTTGTCGCCACCGATCGCTCGATTGCCTCCATCGCAGCCGATGTTTTCGCGGCATTGTCATCCATACCCTTACCTTGGGCGATAACGATTGCTTTTGCATTCGGGGAAAATGCGCACCAGACAGGAATACCGATATCATCGAGATCCGTCTGCCGGCCCAATCTGGTGATGCCGAGCCGACGAAGAAAAGGCGAAACCCTTTCAAGGGTTTCGCCCGCAGAACACGCGCGATAATTATCGAGTTGCAAGATCAGCCGTTATCTTCGTGAATGCCGCCTGCACCCAAGGTGTCAGCAGAAGCCGAGATCGCGAAATTGACACCCTTGGTTATCGCAACACCCGATGCACGCAGGGATGCCGCCTTTTCCAGCTCCCCGGTCAAGGGTTCTTTGACGGCGGTGATCGTGCCAGATTGAAAATCCACCAGCCAAAGACCCTCTTCACCCTCAATCCCCAGAATAACTGCTTGTGCCATAGAATCCCTTGCCTAAAATCCGGCCCGCTTGAGGCCGTCTCGATACAATTCGGTCTGCCATTGCTCCTTGTGGGGAATGACAGCCAGCCAGCGCTCCAAATCAAAATTCGGATTGTCTTCAAAGACTTTTGCACGATAAGCGCGAGCCTTATCAACCTCTCCCAGCATGCCGCAAGAGGCCGCAGCAAGCCGGGACGCCGCCCGCTTGTTGCTCATTTTGTCGATATAAGCCAGCGCCTGATCATAGTCCTGTAAAAAGTAGCTGGCACCTGCTGCCGTCCAAAAATAGATATCCGGCGATATGGGATTGAGAGAGATTGCATGGTTGATTTTGATCATCGCACTGGCGGGATCGCTGGCATGGATCAGACTGTCGGCATGACTGGCCAGTACATCGGCATATTGCGGGCTGAGGCTTTCAGCCTGTGAAAGCGCGGCTAGGCTCTCATCGATATTTCCCATGAAAAGGCGGCTCACACCCAGCTCCTTGAACCCGCTGGCAAATTCGCCGTTTTCCTTGATGGCGCAGTCGGCAAAATACTGCGCTTTCGCGAGGAGTTCGTCATCGCACCTCGCCGTCACCAACCACTCCATGGTGAGTGTGCGCGACATGGCCGCAAGCGCTTCGGGCAGGTCATTCCCATGCTCCAGCGCTTCTTTGAAGTATTTTCGGGCACGTCGGATCGAGGGAAGGCTGACGCTGGAAAGAGTTTGCAGACCTTTGAGATAGAGGAAGTAAGCCTCGGGCCTGCGCGAAAAATCGCCGACTGCGCCCTGATGCAAACCTATTCTGGACATCAATTCGCGCTGGATTGCCAGCGCGATCGTTTCCCGATGGGATGCGATCAAGAAAGGAGCTAATTCGAAACGGTCTGCCCAGATGATTTCCTCAGTCGGTGTGAAAATCAGCTGGAAGAACAGTTGGTTGTCAGTTCGCCTGCTGTCGAGTGCATAAACGACATTGTGCTTCTCGAGCACGGCGGCCTTGTCTTTCGATGCCTGTATACGCTCTGACGTGTAGGGTGCGACAACCGAAACCAGATGGCTGCTGCAAAGCCCAATCGTCAAATCTTCTATCAATGCATTTGCAATCGATCCATCCCGGCTCGCCTCTTTAGACGTGTGAGGAGGAAGGAGAGCAATACGGGGCTGCACCGCTTGGTTCGCAGCGCTTTGTTCCTTCACCGCCAGTAGACGTGGCGTGGACACGATTATCTGCGTGCCAAGCCCCGACGACAGTTGCTGTCTGACATCGTCATCCTGGGGGTTCGCTTCAAGCAGAAGGACTGCGGCGCGTTTCAGGTCTGCACTGGCTGCGGACCGCAACGCTGGAGAGCCGGAAATGTCCATGAACAATGAGCGAAGTGTACTCAAAAGCCGCAATCGAACATCTCTGACCCACATGTCGAGCGCTGTCTTTCCTTCGCCAACAGACGGGAGAAATTGCATGGCGACAGCACCACAGGCTGCGTGAAGGCGCTCCCGCGGCTCAGATATTGTCATGAAGCCAAGGTCGCAGGCCACCGTTTTCCGGTTCAGGGACAGGGCGTTGGTGTCGGCAATGATCAGAGGGGCAGGGGCATTCGTCGTCGCGAGCCCAAAACGTCGCAAAGTCGAACGCAGATTTGTCAGCGCCGCCTCGCCGTTGCCGGGCCATAAAAGATTGGCGACATCACGTCGTGCAACCGGTCTGCCAATATCAAAAAGATAGGAACAGATGAGCAAGGCCTGGGTGGAGACGTTTACGACGTTTCCGCTCTCATCTTCCACAGTGCAACGGCCCAATGTGGCCAATCGAAAAACCATGTCAGTTAGTTCACTGGAGTTACGAAGATTTCTTTGGTTTTCGGAGCGTCTGTCTCGGCGTTCATGCCCAGTGACTGGACGAGTTCGAGAACGCGACGGCGAACGTGAGCGTCCTCTATGGCAGAAAACGCCTTTGCAAGGGATCTGCCTTCTTTCGAATTCAGGAACTGGGACAGGGCATTCGGCACCGCCACCGTTCTGTCGTTTCCTGCGTCAGGAACGCCTTCAAAGAAATAGGAAATATGAACATCCAGCAGTTCCGAGATATGCTGTAACCGGCTGGCACCAACCCGATTTGTGCCCTTCTCATACTTTTGGACCTGCTGGAATGTGATTCCAAGTCCGTCACCCAGTTTTTCCTGGCTCAGGCCCAGCATGACGCGACGCATGCGAATACGCGAGCCCACATGTATATCGATTGAGTTGGGTGACTTTTTCATGATGATTCGAAACTCCAGAGCATAAGACTTTACCTAATGATTGCCGGAATCTTTAACTGTTCGCAATCGGTGATTGGCGCGTGGTCGATCAGGACGGGTATTGTAGTCGATGTACTTGTGCAAAGCCGCGGCGATACCAAGGCTGTCATGCATCTGATGCGACAGATTCTCAAGGTGAAGGATATGCGCCGCGTGTTATGATTACCGACAGGCCGCTGTCTTACGGCGCCGCGAAGAGCGACGTTATGGCCGGGGTAGGCAAATCCAGCGTAGGATTTATGTTCGTCCGAGACGCTCAAGCAGAGTGTCTATTTGCTGCGAACTCGGCACTTCCGGCGGGTGGTCCAGCTTTGCACTCTGTCTGTACGCAGGGCTTGTCGAATACCACTCGATCAATGCGGCAGCCACTTCGATGGCACGTGGATCGTTTTTTTCGACATTATTTTCTTCGCACCAGGCTGTGTGAAATCGATTGATCTCTTCCAAATCCACAGATGACAGTACGGATGGAGGGTGGTTCGAATAATGCGTATCCATTTGGCACCGGATTTGAGCAGCTTCTGGTAGTGGAGACACAACAACTTTGTGAGCACTTTGTTCCCGCGTGGGAACATTGCGTCTCATACCTTTCAATTAAATCATATTGCATGGATTAAACGGCCTCGCTCAAGGATCAGTCGGCTGTCATGCAACGTGACGTCGTGCTGGTGTATTTCAGGTGAGCGTCCTACCGATGTTGAGCTTCGCGATTGTGGCCACGCCGAGCCTTGTAATATCGCTTCTTGCAGCTTTGCGTCAGAGATGTTGCATGCGGAAAGCACCGGCGCAGAAGAAAGAGCAAGGAAAGGTCCTGCAGCAAAAGCTGCCGTTCTAACGATGGTCATATAATAGGTTCGATCGGCGGTTTTTTTGCTTCGACCTCGTGGTGTAAAGCGCGTAGTCCGAAAAGAGCACACCGCGTGACGCTCCCATCATGCTATCAGGACGAGCTATGTCTTATTTTGTTCCACTTTCCACAGTGGTTTGTTCTGCTGTAGTATAATTTTATCGACGAATTCTAGCTATCATTTTGAATTATATAAAGAGTATTTATCTACATGAGATTGAATGGCGCCAATGGTGCAGCTTTTGAGTTAAGTCTTTTTTCAGTTGCGACCAATGCAGTGCGCTCAAAGCGTCTATGAGAGAAGCAAGCTGCTATTTGCGGCAGTAAAAATCAGTGGAGGCGTGCTGTTTTCCAGGGTCAGTCTTTATGGTTTACTACATAATGTTATTGAAACATTGATTGCTAAATCAACGTCCTCGCGTATTCCATAGCCATGGTTTGGTCAAATATGATTCGGTATGCTTGCGGCCTTGCCAGCATCGGTAGGGTGGCGGGTGCGGCAGCGAAAAACAGCGCTGCCTTTGTTCTATTGTCTGGTATGGCCGTGGTGCTGTCGGGATGTAATAATCCTGGAGGCGTCAGGCCTTCCGGCGCGCCTAAGATGCTGCCGCCGGAAGAGGCGCTCATTTTTCCTCCTCCCGGTGGCCCCGAAGTGATCGGTGTCATCAGCCGAACCTTTTCCAATGCCGTTCAGCAGGAGGTTCTCTTGCGCGCCGATGCCCGGACGCCGGGGCAGAATTTCCTCAAGATCGAACTTTTCGGGCCGCAGCGCGCCGAAGATACGGGCAAGGACGGATTGTCCAGCGGCAGCTTGCGAGCGTCGACCATTTCGCGCGAGATTCGATCCGCTTTCCCTGGTGCCAGTCTGGCGACCTCCGCCGAATATTTGCAGAATGCCTATGGCGCGTTTTCCTATGCATCCGGCAAGGGCTCGAGCGATGACATGTGTATCTACGCATGGCAACATATTCGCTCGCCAGAAGATATGCGGCAGGGTTTCAAGAACCTTGGGCGCATCAATGTCACGCTGCGGCTTTGCCAGTCAGGTGTCACCGCGCGAGATTTGCTGACTGTCATGTACAATTACACCATTACGGGCAGCTATGATGCAGAGGGCTGGAACCCTTACGGTACGGCGCAGAAGCCGCCGGATGGTATGGGGCGCTCGGGCAATCCGATCTATCCGGTTACGGCAAATGACAATCCCATGCAGCCTGGACTTCAAACGCCGTCTCGACAGCCTGTTCAAGAGAGCCGTCCTGTAGCGCGTGCAGCTGTGGCGCAGCCGCAACGGTTACTACAGCCGATCTCCAATCCGGCACCGTCGCGCGTGGTCATTCCGTCGCCATCCGCTGTGTCTCCTACACCCGCTCGCCCGGATGATGTGTCGAGACAGGGCGAGCGTGCGCCAACGAAACGTGTCGTCATCCCGTCACCCGACTGTGCGACTTCAGGGCGGGGTGCCCAGGGATGTACGTAACCAGTTTAAGGTCATGCTGTCCAAATGCGTGTCGACGCGTGATGGCTACAGGGCTGTAACTCTTTAATTTGAGGCATGTGGCCTCTCGTCGAATTGAAAGCAAGGTTTGCAGATGAGCAAGGCCATCTCCGTCATCGTCTGGGTGCTCGTCTCGGTCTGCGTTTTGGTCATCGTGACTTTGCCGGTCAGCTTGCAGACCCATCTGATTGCCACCGCGATTTCGCTGGTGCTGCTGGCCACGATCAAATCGCTGAACGGAAAAGGCGCGTGGCGACTGATCGGCCTCGGTTTCGGCACGGCGATTGTGTTGCGCTACGTTTACTGGCGCACCACCAGCACCCTGCCGCCGATCAACCAGCTTGAAAACTTCATTCCCGGCTTTTTGCTGTATCTGGCGGAAATGTACAGCGTGTTAATGCTGGCTTTAAGCCTCGTGATCGTGTCAATGCCGCTGCCATCACGAAAGTCGCGACCCGGTTCACCCGGCTATCTGCCAACGGTCGATATATTCGTGCCGACCTATAACGAGGACGCCGTCCTGCTTGCCAACACGCTTGCGGCTGCCAAGAATATCGACTACCCCGCAGACAAGTTCACTGTCTGGCTTTTGGATGATGGCGGCACGGTCCAGAAACGGAATGCCTCCAACGTGTTGGAAGCGCAGGCAGCCGCACGCCGCCACGAAGAGCTGAAGCAGCTCTGTGCCGATCTGGGCGTTAATTATCTGACCCGTGGTCGCAATGCGCATGCAAAGGCTGGAAATCTGAACAATGGCCTCGAGCATTCTACCGGTGAACTCATCACCGTGTTCGATGCGGATCATGCGCCCGCTCGCGATTTCCTTCTCGAAACGGTGGGATATTTTGAAGAGGACGACAGGCTTTTCCTTGTCCAGACTCCGCACTTCTTCCTCAACCCAGATCCGATCGAGCGAAATCTGCGCACATTCGAGACGATGCCAAGTGAAAATGAGATGTTTTACGGCATCATTCAACGTGGTCTGGACAAGTGGAACGGCGCGTTCTTTTGCGGTTCTGCAGCTGTCTTGCGCCGCCTTGCGCTGAAAGAAACCAACGGATTCAGCGGCGTCAGCATTACGGAAGATTGCGAAACAGCGCTCGCCCTCCATTCACGCGGCTGGCATAGCCTCTATGTCGACAAACCGTTGATCGCAGGGCTCCAGCCAGCGACCTTCGCCAGCTTCATAGGCCAGCGAAGCCGCTGGGCGCAAGGAATGATGCAGATTCTGATCTTTCGCCAACCGCTGTTTCGTCGAGGACTCTCGTTCACGCAGCGTCTTTGCTATATGTCATCGACGCTGTTCTGGCTGTTTCCTTTCCCACGGACAATCTTTCTGTTTGCGCCGTTGTTCTATCTGTTTTTCGATCTTCAGATTTTCGTCGCGTCCGGCGGCGAGTTCCTGGCCTACACGGCGGCATACATGCTCGTGAACCTGATGATGCAGAATTTTCTCTACGGCAGTTTCCGATGGCCTTGGATATCTGAGCTCTATGAATATGTGCAGACTGTGCATCTTCTGCCCGCTGTCGTTTCGGTGATCTTCAATCCCTCGAAACCCACCTTCAAGGTCACGGCCAAAGATGAGTCAATCAGCGAGGCCCGTCTTTCCGAAATCAGCCGGCCATTCTTCGTGATCTTTGGTGTGCTTGTGATCGCCATGATTTTCGCGATCTATCGCATTTACGCAGAGCCCTATAAGGCCGATGTGACGCTGGTGGTGGGTGGCTGGAACCTGCTCAATATCATCTTCGCGGGCTGCGCACTCGGCGTTGTGTCGGAGCGGAGTGAAAAATCCGCGTCGCGTCGCGTTACCGTGAAGCGGCGCTGCGAACTGCAAGTTGGCGATAGCGACGCGTGGTTGCCTGCGACCGTGGAAAACGTCTCCGTGCACGGCATGCTCATTCACATTTTTGATTCCGGGCTGGTTCCCGTTGAAAAGGGAACGACCGCCACCATTCGCGTCAAGCCGCATAGCGAAGGCGTGCCGGAAACGATGGGTATCAACATCGTTCGCTCCGTCAAGCAGGATGGTTTTATCTCGGTGGGTAGCACATTCTCGCCCCAGAAGGCGGTGGATCACCGGCTGATCGCGGATCTCATTTTTGCCAACTCGGAGCAGTGGAGTGAGATTCAACGCGTTCGCAGAAAAAATCCAGGCCTCATCAAGGGCACGGTGACGTTCATGGTCATCGCGATCTTCCAGACGCAACGCGGCCTCTATTATTTCTTCCGTTCCCTCAAACCGGAACGGCAAACGAAGCCGGCATTGGGAGCGCCGAAACCATGAGAAAGTCGCTCCTTTCCGCCATATGTCTCGTGTCCATTTCAACCATCGCCCTCGCGCAATCGACGCCCTTCGACATGTCGCCGGAAAAGCCAGCGGCGCTGCCGATCCCAGCGCCCGTTGCGCCAGCCCCGCCGGTCCAGAAACCCGCGACAGAAGTGCCCGCCGTGCCAATTCCTGCGCCAGGTGCTGCGGCATCGCCGAGAGCTGTGACCCCTGCCATCTCGGACGACGCCGATGACCGTCGCCGCTACATCCTGCCCTTTCAAGACCTCAGCCTCACCGGTGAAATGGATCAACGTCAATGGACGCTCTATTTGACGCCGGAGCAGGCCAAGGCAGCGGTATCGCTGACGATCGGCTATCAGAACGCGATTGTCGTTGCGCCGGAAAGTTCCAACCTCGAAGTTTCCGTCAACAACATACCTCTGGAGCGAAAAACCGTTTCTTCGCCGGACGCTCAGGGCAATGTTACCATGGCCATTCCACCCGATGCGCTTCAGGCTGGCGCCAACGTCATTTCATTGGGCGTACAACAGCGCCACCGCACCGACTGCACGATACAGTCAACATACGATCTCTGGACCGATGTCAGCCCCGCCAGCACCTATATTACGTTCAACGGCGATGTCGGCAACCGGTTCAGTACGATTGACGACATCCAGGCGACGGGCGCCGATCTTGCTGGTCTGACGGCGATCAATATCGTTGCACCGGGCCTCACGAACCCGGTGTCTGCCCAGCCACTCCTCAAGCTTGCCCAAGCCCTTGCTCTTCGCACGCAGATGCCGAACCAGCAGGTGACGTTCAGTACGAGTTTGCCCAGAGAGCAAACGGCCGGAACCTTGACGGTTCTTGCTGGCACGGCACGCGAAATTGCCGCCGCCACGCGGGCGGTGCCACCGGAGGCCCTGTCAGGTCCCTATGCGGGGTTTGAGAGCAACATTATCAATGGTGTATCGGCGCTCATCGTCGGTGGTCCGACGCCGCAGGCAATGCAGCTTGCCATCGACCAACTGACCGCATCGGTCGAGCGCCCGACAGGCGCAGCCCGCGCGACGCTTTCAACAAAGGCATGGCATACGCCGGACGCGCCGCTGGTCATGTCCGATCGTCGTATCTCGCTTTCTGCGCTCGGCGTGAAAAGCAGCGAATTCTCCGGCCGACGCTTCCGCACCGATTTTACCATTGGTACGCCAGCAGATTTTTACGCTTCGGCCTATGGTGAAGCGACCTTGCTTTTGGATGCCGCCTACTCGAACGAGGTTTTGCCCGGTAGCCACATCGATGTTTACGTCAATGGTAATATCGCCTCGACGGTGCCGGTGTCGAACCGCGGCGGCGGTATTTTCAGGCATCTACCGATCAACGTCACCCTGCGCCATTTCGTGCCGGGCGTGAATACGATTGCCATCGAAGCCGTGTTGATGACGCAGGCAGATACAGCCTGCCTGCCGGGTGCACCAGCAAACCAGACACCGCGTTTCGCGCTGTTCGATACGACTGAACTTCATATCCCCAATTACGCGATGATCGGTCGAGCGCCCGATCTCGCCGCGACGAACGGTGTTGGCCAGCCCTATCGTGAGGGCGGTCAACCTGTCGCCATATGGCTGGAGCGGGTGGACACCGATACCATGTCGGCTGCAGCCACGTTTCTCAGCCGTCTGGCCCTTGCGGGCGGACAACCTATTCCTGTGGAACTCGTCGCAACACCGGGCGCCGTTGGTGAGCGAAACGCCCTGTTCTTCGGAACGCTGACGCAGATGCCGCAGGCCTTGATCAGTCAGCTCGATCTCGCGCCTGCAAGTCAGGTTGCCTGGCGGGAGAGCGGCAGCGCCGCTCAACCTGCACAGACGGATCAGCTTTTCAATGACTGGCGGGAACGCGTCGATGGCGGTGTCTGGCAGGGGCAGATTTCGTCCTTTGAGGAATGGATGAAGCGCAACTTCGACATCAGTTCTGAGACGCTGCGCTTTCTTCCCGGTGCCGAGCAGATTTATACACCGCCAGGTAATGTCTCGTTCATGCTCGCGCAGGGTTTGAGCCCTGGCGGCGAGGGTGTCTGGACCATGGCCACCGCACCGACGTCTGCAGATTTGCGGACCGGCATGGCCGCGATGGTCGAACAGAAACGCTGGAATGCACTGGGTGGACGCATCGCTACCTATGATGCAGCCGCCGACAAGGTGGAGACGATCGCTGCCGAACAGCCCAGCTTCATCATCACCCGTCCGTTCTCCTTTTCGAACTGGCGGTTGATCGCGGCGAATTGGCTATCGACCAACACGCTTTCTTATTCTGTGGTTTTCATTGGGTTTCTCACGCTGTTGGGATGTGTGACATTCCTGATGCTGCGTGGCATGGGGCGACAAAAATGAGATATGCGTGCTGCCTCCTGTCCAAAACCCTGGTGATGCTGGTGATGATCTTGTCTCCAATCGGTGCAAGGGCTGCCTCGATAACGCAGGCCGACTGGTCGGCTTACAAGTCGGCGTTTCTCGATCCTGCCGGACGTATTGTTGATACTGCAAACAACAATATCAGCCACAGCGAGGGACAAGGATACGGCATGTGGCTTGCCGTTCTTGCCGATCAACCGGCCGATTTCGAGCTGATCTGGTCGTTCACCCAAACCGAGTTAATGGTTCGGGATGATGGGCTGGCCGCGTGGAAATGGGACCCGCAGGCGACCCCGCATATTTCCGATATCAACAATGCCACCGATGGCGACATCCTGATCGCCTATGCCTTGGCACTGGCATCCAGGCAGTGGGGCAAGACTGATTATGCTGAAGCTGCCCGCTCCATTGCCGAGACGGTGCTTGCCAAAGCGGTTGTCCAAAGGGGAGGGCGCACACTTCTGTTGCCTGGAACGACAGGTTTCGGAGAAGACGATCGGCCGGACGGGCCAGTCGTTAATCCTTCCTACTTCATTTTCGAAGCCTTTCCCGTCCTGAACGAGCTTGCGCCTTCCCCGCTTTGGGCTGCGTTGAGCAAGGACGGTCTTGCACAGATCACGGCCTATGCCTTTGGCCCGAGAAAACTTCCCGCCGACTGGGTTTCGGTAAAAACAAAGCCACGGCCCGCCGACGGATTTCCGCAGGAATTCGGATATAATTCCGTTCGAATACCGCTCTATCTGTCGAGAGCAGGGTTAGGAGATAAGAAGCTTCTGGAGCGTTTGCAAAATGGAACCGTGATCGACGGCGGCAACATGGCCACATTCGAGCTGCGAACCGGAGAACCGAAAGATGTTCTGTCGGATGCCGGATATCGCATCATCCCAGCGCTTTCAGCCTGCGTTAGCGACAAAACACCTATTCCAGAGGATCTCCGTCGTTTCACGTCAACACTTTATTATCCATCTTCGTTGCATCTCTTGGCTCTGTCATTTGCGACTGAAATGCATCGGGAGTGCTTGTGATGGGAAAGTCGCTTTACATATCAGCCGCGATATTGGCTCTGTGTGGTGTCACCGCATACCAGTGGCGCGATGAACTGTTGGGACGGGTGTCGCGTGTTCACACGACCGGTTCGATCCTATCCGATGGGTTCGGTGCCGTATCCTCTTCCGCAAATGTACCGCTAAAGAACAATGCCAACCCACCCGTGACGACACCTGCTCCGGGCAATCCCTCGGCGATCAAGGTCGCGCAGGCTCCGCGTCAGCCTTCGGCTTCTCAGCTCACGCCAACGCCCGCGTCCTCCCAACCTGTCGTGGTGGATGAAAGTGCACTTCGATATTTTGCCGCGCAAGGTGATACGGCGCGGCTTCAGGCGGAAATCGCCCGGTTGCGGGCGCTTTACCCCGATTGGACGCCCCCAAGCAATCCGCTTGCCGTTCCAGAGGAGGGCGATCCGCAACTGGAGACCATGTGGCAGCTTTATGCCAATGGCCGGTATGCGGAGGTGCGCAAGGCGATCGCTGATCGTCAGGCGGCAGATGCAGGCTGGCAGCCGCCCCCAAACCTGACCGAGATGGTGGGGCTTGCCGAGGCACGGCAAAAACTGATCAACGCTTCCGATCTCAAGCAATATAACGCCGTCCTCGATACGGCCGCAGCAAGTCCCGGACTGCTGACATGCGGCGAGGTCGATGTGCTGTGGCGTGTGGCGGAAGCTTTCGCGCGCACCGATAAGCCTGAGCGCGCGCGGGACGCCTATAACTATGTTCTGAGCAATTGCGAAGGTGCCAGCGATCGGCTCGCAACCGTCCAGAAGGCTTCGGAACTTCTCCCGGTTGCGATGGTGAATGATCTTCTTTCGAAAGAAAAGCCTGGGGTAGACGGACTTCTGGAGTTCGAGCCCATCAAGAACGATCTCGCCCGTCAGTTCGTCGCCAGTGGTGGTGAGAGCAAGGACGTCATCGTTCCAGCTGCCTATTTGATGCGAATGGAGCGCCTTGCCGAAAGCGACAAGCTGGCCAGCGACGCACTGTTGCTGGGCTGGTACAATCTGCGCCGTGAAAATCAGGATGCGGAAAAATGGTTCCGGCAAGCAAAAGCGGCAGACGATTCAGCATCTGCCTCGCAGGGCCTCGCGCTGGCCTTGATCGCCCGGAACGAACCGCGCGATGCAGAAGACGTGTTATATAAATGGCGTGATGCGTCGGACGATGCGCGCAAGACCTATCTTGCAGCAACCGCCAATCTTCTGGCGCTTGATCCGCCCATTGCTCTGGAGCCTGACGTTTTGCGGCGCATTGCGGAAGAAACCGTTGCGCAGAAAGATGCCGCGACAGCGCAGGAGTTCGGCTGGTATTCCCGTGCGTTTCTGCAGCCGCAAATGGCGGCGCAGTGGTTCGCCACGGCCTTGGGCTGGAAGACCGATGACGAGCCATCCGCCTATGGACTGGCGCTGTCCTATCAGGATTTGAACAACGTTGCCGGCGTGCGCCAGCTCCAGCAGCAATGGGGCGCGCAGTCTGAGCGTATTCTCGCCGTTGGCAGGCCCGATCCTTCTGCGTCGCCGCGCATCGCCCGTCAACACGTCACTGACGTCCAGCCCACCGATGTCGTCTATCAGGAAGGGGCGACCACGGCTGCGCCGAGACAAAGAAGAACGGTTGTTGCCCAAAACCAGCCATCGCGGAAAACAAGCCGGTGCGACGCAACGTTCAATCCGGATGGTCTTCCGCCCCAGCAAGCCCTGCAACAGGGCTGGTGCCTGATGGATGCCAACAGGCCCGCGGAAGCACTCAAGGCTTTCGGGGCGGCGCTGAAGGGCGGCCAGCCAACGATCCGAAGTGACGCGGCCTACGGCCAGAGCCTTGCCTATCTGCGCATGGGCCTCACCGACAATGCCGCCGTCTCGGCCACAAAATCCGGTATGGACAAGACCAAGGCGACAGAACTTCAGATCGCTATCCTTACGGACCGGGCATTGGCGGCCTACAATAACGGCCAGTACGAAAAAGCGCTGATCCTGCTCGACCAGCGCGCCCGTTTCGCCACTGAACGGAATGATCTGATGGTAATCCGAGGTTATTCATATCTCAATTTGGATCGCTATGCCGAAGCCATCCAGGTATTTGAGGGCCCGGCATCGACGGGGCATCGAGACGCCGTCAGAGGCCTTGCCGCGGCACGCGATGCGCGCCCGAGCAAAGGTCCTCGCGGAGGTTGATAGCGACAGGATTTTTTGTCGTTTAGCGTTGCAGGTCGATCAACGGATCCACTGCATACCGTCGATCTGGATATCCTGACCCGTCATGAAATTGGGCTCGGAGGTCGCGAGGAATGTCACCACGCTTGCCACATCCTGCGGGGTGCCGACCCGCTTCATCGCAATACCTGCCGCGAGCTGCGCTTCTCGCGCGTCGATCATGGCATTCGAGCGCTCCGTCTTGATGACACCTGGACAGATGGCATTGACGACGATCTCTGGGGCCAGTTCTTTTGCAAGTGCCTTTGTCATCCCCAGAATGCCAGCTTTCGCCGCCGTATAGGAAAATTTGCTGACGGCACTGGTGACGCCGCCCGTATGGGCGTTCATCGATGACATATTGATGATGCGACCGCCGCCATTGCGGCGCATGACAGGGACTGTTGGCTGGATATAGTTGAAGGCACCCTTGAGGTTGGTGTCGATGGTGGTATCGAATTCCTCCTCGGAAATCTCTTCTATACCCTTGGCCATGGGGCGGCCCGCATTGTTGAAGAGGACGTCGATCCTTCCCAGTCTCGCATCCACATTCCCCACGATCTCGGCCGCGCGTGTGTAGTCACGCACATCCGCTCGATAGGTAAGGGCTTCGCGTGAAAGTTCCCGAATTTCCGCTGCGGTGCGCGCCAGATCATCCTCCATCATGTCGACCAAGACGAGATCGAACCCGTGCTTTGCAAAATCCAGTGCACAGGCCCGCCCGATACCACGACCGCCGCCGGTGACAATCGCCACTTTACGGATCACGTCAGGCATCGGCATTCTCCTTGGCGTAGAGCGCGATCTCTGCGTGCGTTCCGAACCACACATCGTCATGGCTCTGGATATGCTGGATCAGTTCTTCGAGGATGAAGATGCGCGAGCGGTAACCGGACACGTGCGGATGCATGGTCAACAGAAACAGGCCGCCTTCCTCATAGGCGCGGTCGAACTCGCGTTTGAAGATGTCGAGCACTGCGGGTGGAGGCGTGTAAGGGCGGTGGGCTGTGAAACGGTTCATGTTGAAATAGACAGCATCGTCTCTGATCCATTCCACGGGTAACTCGACAATGCCGGTGGGCTCGCCGCTTTCAAGCAACTCATAGGGATCGTCATCCGCCATCAGCGAGCTATCGTAAAGAAGTCCGAGTTCGCGCTCTATTTCCAGTGTTACTGCGGAAAAATCCCACGACGGCGTGCGCATTCCCACCGCGCGGACGCCGGTGATCCTTTCGATCGTCTCGGCGGCGCGCAGATGCAGTTCACGCTCTTTTTCGGGCGGTACCTTCGTGTTCACCTCGTGGATCCAGCCATGCAAGCCGATCTCGTGGCCCTCGGCAATCACGCGTTTCTGCTCGTCGGGATAAAGAAGGGCCGTAACGGCAGGCACGAAAAAGGTAGCGGGAACGCTGGTTTTTTTCAGAACGTCCAGAATGCGTGGTACACCGCGGCGGTTGCCATATTGCCCTTGTGAGAGACGGCCGATGGATTCCCCGCCATCGCGCAACTCATTGGTCTCATGGTCGCTATCGAAGGAAAGAGCCACGGCGCAGCGTGTACCATTCTTCCAGACCTTCGGTTTCAGCGAACGGCCAGCCCGCACTTTCTCGACTTTGCCGCGCCATGTGGCCTCGTCCCATTCCCACGGTTCCATATGTCGTTCTCCCCGTCTTCTATTCGGCCGCTTGCGGCAGGACCGGCACGGCCGCGAGCAGTCGCTTGGTATAATCGTGCTTCGGGTCAGCGTAGATCGCGCTCGTCTCGCCCTCTTCAACGATGCGGCCCTGATACAGGATGGCCACGCGGTCGCAGAGGTGTCGAACGACCGACAGATCGTGGCTGATGAACAGAAGTGACAGATCAAGCTCTGCTCGCAAGCGTATCAGAAGGTTGATGATTTGGGCCTGTATCGAAACGTCGAGGGAGGCCACGGGTTCATCGCACACGACGACGTCGGGCTGCATGGCGAGTGCTCTGGCAATGGCGATGCGCTGCCGTTGGCCGCCGGAGAACTGATGGGGAAAACGGTTGACGAAAGCGGGGTCCAATCCCACCGCGGCCAGCCAACGTCTCACATAATCGGGTGCTTCCGCGCGGCTCACCAACCGGTGCGCAAGCGGCCCTTCGGCGATGATATCGCCAATGCGCATACGACCATTGAGAGAAGCGAACGGGTCCTGAAAGATGGTCTGGACACGTGTCGTGATCTTGGACGGGCTGCGTCCGGCACTCATCACGGGTTGACCATTGAGCCGGATGACGCCCGATGTCGGCACGGTGATGCCGGCTGCCATGCGCCCCAGCGTCGATTTGCCGGAGCCGGATTCGCCCACCAGCCCCAGCACGTCACCACGCTTGACAGTGAGCGAGACACCATCGACGGCCTTGACGACGGTGACCGGCTGCGACAGGCCGGATCTGATGGCTAGCCCATGCAGAAAACCGACGGGTTTTTCGAAGCGTTTCATTGCATTGTCGATGACGAGATAGGAGCTGCCGAGAGGCGGCAGATTGGCGGTCGCTGCTTTTCGCGGCGGTGGGGCCGCATCCGCAATACCGCTGCCGCGCAACAACAGCTCGCCCGGCTTGGCGCGAGACGGCAACGCTTCAAGCAGGGCCTTGGTGTATTCATGCTGCGGCTTCGTCAACACGCCAAGCGCCGGGCCGATTTCGACGATCTTGCCCGACTTCATGACGGCAACACGGTCAGCGATAGAGGAGACGACCGCGAGGTCGTGGCTGATCCAGATCAATGCGGTGCCGAGGTCAGCAACCAGTTCTTTCATCTCAGCCAGGATTTCGGCCTGGATCGACACGTCGAGCGCCGTTGTCGGTTCATCGCAGATGATCAGCTTGGGTCGGTGTAGCAGCGCGATGGCGATTGCCACGCGCTGGCGCATGCCGCCGGAAAACTGGTGCGGGAAGAAATCGACCTTTCGTTCGGGATCGCTGATCCGCACCTGAGCCAAGGCCTTGATAGCTCGTTCGCGCGCATCTGAACTGCTGATGTTTCCGTGGGCTTCCAGCGCCAGCTTGATCTGCGTGCCGATGCTCAAAACGGGGTTTAGCGTCATCATCGGGTCCTGGAAGACCATCGAAATGACTTTGCCACGGATGGCCCGGAGTTCGTGGCTGGGCAGGCCGACCAGCTCCCGGCCCTCCAGCTTGATTGAGCCCTCCACGATACGGCCGGGTTCATCGATCAGGCCGATGATGGAGAACCCAGTAATCGATTTGCCGGAACCGGATTCACCGACCAGACCCAACACTTCGCCGGGCGCAACGGAAAAGGAGATGCCATCAACGGCCTTCACGTCGCCTCGTCCACTTGGGAACCAGGTTTTCAGATTGGTGACGTCGAGAAGCGGGGTCGCAGATGTTGCAGTCGGTGTTGGGTTCATCTGCGAAGCCTCGGGTTAAGCTGGTCGCGTATCTGGTCGCCGACGATGTTGAGCGAGACGATAAAGAGAATAAGCGCCACACCGGGATAGATCGAAATCCAGTAGCGACCCGAAAGCAGATACTGGAAGCCATTGGCGATCAGCATGCCCAATGATGGTTCGGTTGGTGGCAAGCCGACACCGAGGAAGGACAGTGTCGCCTCGAGCGAAATGGCGCTCGCCACCTGTACGGTTGCGACAACGATAAGGGGCGGCAGCGAGTTGGGCAGGATATGTTTCAGCACAACGCGCCACGGTGACAGCGGAATGGACAATGCCGCCTCGACATAATCCTTCTGTCGTTCGGCAGCCGCGGCACCATGGGCGGTGCGGGCGAAATAGGCGTATTGGGCAAAGATCAGCGCCAGAATGAGCTGATAACGACCTTGTCCCAGCACGGCGGCAATGACGAAGGCCAGGAGAATGGCCGGGAACGAAAGCTGCAAATCCACGATGCGCATGACGAGGCTTTCGAAACGTCCCCCGATATAGGCGGCAGAGCAGCCGACGACAGCCCCGATGACGAAGGCAATGCCACCGGCAATGATGCCCATTTGCAGCGAGATACGAAGGCCATAGATAATAGCGGACAGGAGATCGCGGCCCTGAGAATCCGTGCCCAGCCAGTGGGTGTAACCGCCGGTGCCGACATAACCGGGGGGGCGACGGGCATCGCGCAGCACCAGATGCGCAAGATCATAAGGGTCTTGCGGCGTTACGAGTGGTGCAATGAGGGCGACCAGCACAATAATGAACACCATGACCGCGGCGCCAAGGGCAACCTTGTTGCCGCGAAATTCCTCCAGAAACCTGTAGAACGGAGTGTCGCGCATCAGGCACGTCCCTTTCTCAAACGCGGGTCGAGCAGCGCATAAACGAGATCGACCACGAGATTGATGACGATGAACAGAAGGGCGACGAACATCAGGTAAGCGACCATGACCGGCCGGTCGAGCGAGGTGATGCTGTCGATGATGAGTTTGCCGAGCCCTGGCCAAGAGAAGATGGTTTCTGTCACCACCGCAAATGCCAGCGTCGAGCCAAGTTCCAGACCGAATACGGTGACAAGCGGGATCGAGATCAGCCGCAGAACGTGACGGCTTAGCACCGTGAATTCCGAAAGACCGGCGGCACGGGCGAATTTGACCGTATCGCTTAGCATCAACTCACGGGTGCCAGCGCGCGCAAGGCGGATCATCAGCGAGAATTTGAACAGTGCGAGATTGAGAGCCGGCAATATCAGATGACGCAGACCATCGCCGGTCAGAAAACTGAAATCGACGCCGAACAGGCTGACCGTCTCCCCGCGGCCACCGGCGGGCATGCAGCCGCACTGAACCGCAAAGACCATGATCAGCATCAGGCCGAACCAGAAGGTCGGCACCGAAAAGCCCAGAATGGACAATGTCATGATGGCACGAGAGACAGGGCTGTGCGGGCGGTACCCGGCATACATGCCGATGGGTATGCCAACAAGGCTTGCAAATAGCACTGCCGCCAATGTCAGTTCCAGAGTGGCCGGGAGACGTGTCAGGATCAATTCACTGACGGGCATGTTGTAGACAAAAGACCGTCCGAAATCTCCGTGCAGAATGCGGCCGACAAAGGTAAAATATTGCTGCCACAGCGGCTGGTCCAGGCCATATTGCGCAATCACGGCGGCGCGAATGTCCTGCGTGGCATCGGGAGAGATCAAAACGTCAATCGGATTGCCGACGGCATAGACGCCGCAGAAGACGAGCGCCGACATGGCGATGACCACGATGAGCGCCTGCCATAGTCTTTGCAGGATGAAACCAAACATGCGTTCCCAGTTCTCCCGTCTTGTGCGGGTTTGTCCGTCTCTTTACGACGTCCGTGTGGTTGTCAGTGCCAGTCGGTCTCCAGCAATGCGCGCGTTTCCTTCACGGCCACATCCCAGATCGCCAGCATGTCTTCATCCGCCCGCTGATAAAGCCCGTGATAATTGCCATCGCCCAGCAGTTCGCGTTTGCGGGCTGCGCCCACACGCGCCAGCGCTGCATAGTCGATCTGAGGTTTGGACGTGTCGGGCTGGCGCTGGTCGGTCGTGCGCGTCCATGGGAAATTCTCCATCCACGAGGCATGCGAAGCGGCAGGATCGATCTCCTGCACCTTTGCCAGTGTTTTCGGTGCCCGCCACCAGTCATGGAATTTGACAGAGGCGTCGGGATGCATGTTCAGCCACTCGGAAATAACGGTGGTGGCTGGTACATTGCCACCGTGGCCGTTGACGACGAGGATGCGACGAAAGCCGGACCGGTACATGCTGTCGAGCAGATCTCTGATGACGCCGATATAGGTGGAGAGCGACAGGCTGAGCGTTCCCGGAAAGGTCGCAAAGGAGGATGCCAGGCCATAAGGCACGACCGGAAACACCGGGATTCCCAACGGCTCGGCCGCATCGACCGCGATCTTCTCGGCCAGGATCATGTCTGTCGCAAGACTGAGATAGGCGTGCTGTTCGACGCTGCCGATCGGCAAAATGCAGCAATCGTTTTCCGCGACGCGCTCTTCAACCTGCATCCAGTTCATGTCGGCTATCTTCAATTCGCTATCCCCATTCTCATTTGCGGCGCAAAGGCGCAAAGAACGTCCACCATTTGGCATTTCAGCACAATATTTGTGCTTTTTGCCTATCTGCGCTCCATCAAACAAAGTTCTAAATGGAACTAAAAAAAGAAATTGACAGCCATTTAAACCAACGTCAAGTTCCATACGGGACTAAAATGAATGGCAGTGAAGCGAGGATTGATTGCGACAATCACGGGGACCAACACTGGATGCTCTGCTGCGGGAAGGTGGCAAAATTGCCGCCGGAAGCCACGGCGTGGAGGAACTCGTTTCCGTCAAGCTCTGGCAAAATCCGTGCTGGTTGTCGTTCCGGTTCAATTTTCTAGCCCTGCAATTTAACGAGCCGATCTATCGACTGATCGAAAAGGAACACGGTGTTCCGCGACCGGAATTCGTCGTGCTCTATTCGCTCGGGCTATCCGACGGGCTGACGGCCAGTGCGATTTGCAGCTCCTCCGGTTTCCCAAAAAATACGATCAGCCGGGCGATCCAGAAGCTCATCGACAAGAATATTATCCGCCGTGAAATCGACCAGACGGATCTGAGGAGTTTTGTCCTCTTTATCACCGACGAAGGCAAACGCATCGTCGAGCAGGCCATGCAGCCAATGGTCGAGCGCGAAAAGGCGATGGTCTCGTCGCTCACCCCCGCCGAACAGCTGATGCTGTCGGAGCTGCTTGCCAAGGTCGTCGTGGATTCACCGAACTGGCCCCCTATGATACCGACAGAGGAGAACGAAGAATGATAATCTCGAAAACAGTCCGCACAGCTGTGCTTGCAACGGCTTTGCTGGGTAGCGTCTCAAGTGCCGCCCTTGCTGCCGATCTGACAATCGGCGTGCGCGCCGGGCCGCTGTCGATCGACCCCGACTTCACCGCCGCAGGCACCCACGCCGAGGCAATGAAGCATATTTACGATTCGCTGATCAAATCCGGCAACAACCTGGAACTCGAACCGGGCCTTGCCACCAGCTGGACGGCGATTGACGACAGCACCTGGGAATTCAGGCTGCGCCCCGGCGTGAAATTTCATGATGGATCTGACTTCACCGCAGAAGACGTCAAATTCTCCATCGAGCGCATTCCGCGTGTTGCCGGCCCAAACCCGACCACGATCTATGTACGCCGCGTGAAGGGTGTCGAGATCGTCGATCCATTGACCATTCGCGTCAAAACGGACGGCCCGGCTCCGAACCTGCCGAATGATTTCATCCGTTTGTTCGTCGTCTCGCACATTGCTGCCAAGGACTATTCCGACAGCGCCGAAAAAGCCTCCGAAGGCTTCAATTCCGGCAAGGCCGCCATTGGCACTGGCCCCTACAAGTTTGTCTCGTGGACGCCGAAGGAGCAGCTCGTTCTGGAGCGTTTTGACGGATACTGGGGTGGCAAGGAGCCGTGGGACAAGGTCATTCGCAAGGAACTACCGAATGATGCGGCCCGCGTGGCCCAACTGAAGGCGGGCCAGGTCGATCTCATTGCGCGCATTCCGGCCTCCGATGTGCCGACGCTGGAGCAGGATTCCAAGCTTACCATCGTTCGACAGGACAGCGTGTATCTGTTCAACATCGCTTTCGATTTCCGCGAAAAGTCGCCACAGGTCAGCGCCAAGGATGGCTCGCCGCTGCCGAAGAACCCTTTTACCGACCCAAGGGTTCGCGAAGCCTTTGATCTTGCGATCGACAGGGAAACCATCACCGAGATCGCCATGGAAGGCATGGGCACGGTCCAGTCGCAGCTCGTCACGCCGAACATCTTTGGCTACAATCCTGATGTGAAGCCGACACAATCCGACGTGGACAAAGCGAAGGCTTTGCTGACGGAGGCCGGGTATCCCGATGGCTTCAAGGTGACCTTCTCCTTCACCAATGATCGTCTTCCCGGCGACAAGGATGCGGGTACCACGATCGCACAGATGCTGACCGCGATCGGCATTCAGGTTGAAGCCAATGCCCAGCCTGGCGCGGTTTATTTCCCGGCCAACACACGTGGCGATTATTCGCTGACGATGTCAGGATGGGGGACGCTGACGGGTGAAGCGAACTATACGCTGTCGTCGCTTGTGCATACCAATGAGCCTGCCAAGAAGCTGGGTGCTTTCAACATTCGCGGCTACTCGAACCCGGCGCTCGATAAGCTGATCGAGCAGGCGGGTGTCGAAATGGACGCTGCCAAGCGCGCGCAATATCTGAAAGACGCTAACGCGATCGTGGCATCGGATCGCCCCAATCTGTCGATCGCCTCGATCATCTCCGCATGGGGCATGAAAAAGACCATCACCATCGCGCCGCGCTCGGACGAAGACACGTTGGCGATGAACATCCGCCCAGCACAATAAGCTGCGCGGACTTCGATGACCGGGCCGGGCAAGATGTTGCCCGGCTCATGTCGTTCAAAAGAAGGAAAAATGATGGGAAAGATCGCATTGGCAATTCATGGCGGGTGCGGTGTCATGGCAAAGCTCGGCTTGACCGATGAGGAGTGGCAGGCGGCACGCATCGATCTCGCTCATGCTTTGCGCGCGGGCTGGGCCGTGCTCATATCCAACGGGTCAGCACTCGATGCGGTCCAGGCAGCGGTCGTGGTGCTGGAAGACAGCCCGCATTTCAACGCAGGCTACGGTGCTGCACTCAATGCCGATGGCGATCATGAGTTGGAAGCCTCGATCATGGATGGCGCGACGCTGGAGGCTGGCGGAGTGACGTTGGCAAGACGGATTCGCAATCCGATCAAGGCTGCACGACGCATCATGGAAAAGGGTGAGGCCGTCATGATGGGGGGCAGCGCTGCAGACGACTTTGCCAGAGATGAAGGCCTCGACGTTGTCGAGAATAGCTACTTTACCACCGAAAGGCGTGTCAAAGCGCTGGCTGCTATGAAGGCCCATGCAGAGGCAGGCACAGCGGCGGTGGCGAGCGAGTCCGAGAAACACGGCACCGTTGGTGCGGTCGCGCTTGACGCTGCCGGACATCTGGCTGCGGCGACCTCGACAGGTGGTTACAACAACAAGCCGGTCGGTCGGATCGGTGATACCCCCATCGTCGGTGCCGGCACTTACGCCCGTGACGGGCTCTGCGCTGTCTCTGGCACAGGAAAAGGTGAGTTCTTCATCCGCTATGCAGTTGGCCACGAAGTGGCAAGCCGCATCGGATATCTTGGCGAAACTGTGGAGCAGGCAGCCTCCAAGATCATTCAGGAGGATTTGAAACCGCACGGCATTGGGGCCGGGCTGGTGGCCGTCGGTGCCGACGGTTCGATTGCAGCGCCCTATAATACCGATGGCATGTTCCGCGGATGGGTTACATCGGACGGAACATTCTACGTCGCCACACATGATCAGGTTTTCGCGGTGGCATAAGTGGAGCCGGTCCACCTTGCAGGGTGGGCCGCTCCTCACCTGATGCGCGAGTGATTGGGGAAAAGCAGTCTTTGTATCCCCACCACCTCCGCGTGGCTCAGGTCTTCAAGCTTCTGGGATCAAGAGCGTCCCTTATCGCATCACCCATATAGTTCACGCTGAGAACGGTCAGCGAGATCGCAAGCCCTGGCCATAAGACGCGGGAGGGTGTCAATTGCAGGAAATTGGCGCCATCAAACAGCAGGCGGCCCCAAGTCGGAAAGTCGGAGGGGAAGCCGAGGCCGAGGAAGCTGAGCGCGGACTCGGTGATGATGGCGGCGGCAATGCCCAACGTCGCCGATACCATGATCGAACTGAGAACATTGGGCAATATGTGCTTGATAATGATGCGGTATTCACGCATGCCGCTCGATTTCGCCGCCAGAATGAACTCCTGGTTTTTAATCGAGAGAACGTCGCCGCGCACGATGCGCGCCGTGTGCATCCAACTGGTGATGCCGATGACGGTCACGATGAGAATGAAAATCCCCGTCTCGGGACCGAATGCAGCGCGCAATGTATCGCGAAACAAAAGCAGGATGACCAGCAAAAGCGGCAACAGGGGCAGGGCGAGGAACAGGTCCGTCAGCCGCATCAGAGGCCCGTCTAGCCTGCGAAAATAGCCAGACAGGACACCCACAAGGGTTCCAAGGAACAGGGCCAGCAACATGGCCGTGATGCCGACGGCAAGTGAGATGCGTCCGCCCGCCAAGACCTGCGCCAGCATATCCTTCCCCAGATTGTCTGTGCCGAAAGGATGCGCCAGAGATGGCCACTGGTTGCGGGCTTTCACATTGATGGCGTTGGGAGCGACCCGATGGATGTAGGGGCCGACATAGACGGCGAGAACAATGAATGTAAAAACAATCAGCCCGACCACGCCGCCCTTGTGGGCGCGAAATTGTTTCCAGATATCGACCAGGGCAGATTTCATCGGGCTGGAGGCGGCGTTTGATGGCGCGACCGTTGCATCAGTCATAGCGAATCCTCGGGTCGAGAATGCCATAGAGAACGTCGGCAATCAGGTTGAAGAGAACGATCAAAACGGCAAATATGAAAGTTAGCGTCTGAACCAGAGGAATGTCGGCGCCCTGCACTGCGGTGATCAGCAATTGCCCAAGGCCGTTCACACGGAAAATCTGCTCGGTGATGATAGCGCCGGAAAAGATCGTCGGAACGCCCAGCGCAATGACGGTGACCACCGGGATAAGGCTGTTGCGCAGCACATGTACCAGGAGAACGGTCTTTTCCTTCACCCCCTTGGCGCGGGCGGTACGGACATAGTCCTGATGAAGATTATCCAGCATGGAGGCGCGCACAAAGCGGCTGATCTGCGAGACATTGTAGAGTGTCAGAACCAGCACGGGCAGGAACATCTGCTTGATCTGTAGGAGAAAACTGGACCAGCTGTTGACCTGGAGGTTGGTATCGTAGACCGACGGGAACCATTGTAGCCAGGAGCTGAACACCACGACCAGCAGAACGCCCGTGAAGAAGGTGGGGACGGAGTAGCCCAGCATCGATATGAAAGTGCCGATCTGATCGAAGATGGAATATTGCTTATAGGCAGAAATGACGCCGATCGGGATCGCCAGAATTGTTCCGAAGAGATAGGCAAGGCCCACCACCCAAAGCGTCTGTGGCATGCGCTGTACGACGAGATCGACGACCGGACTGCGCGTCGCCCAGGACAGTACACGCATTCTCTGGCCATCGCCAAACTGCCAGCCGGTCAGTTTCTCAATGAGGTTAAGCGGTTCGTTGATGAAGAATTGCTGGAGCCAGTAGAGATAACGCATCAAGAAAGGTTGATCCAGGCCAAGCGATGCGCGGATTTGTTCCCGAACCTCTGGCGGGATTGTCAGCGGCAGATCGCCAGTGGGGTCGTTGGGTGCGAGATCAAGCAGTGCGAAGATAACAAAGCTGATGACGAGCAATGTCGGGACGGCAAAGAAAAGTCGCCGCATCGTAAAGGCAAACATGGGTGCGTCTCCGGACCTTCGAGAAATGCAAAGTCACCGGCTTCGTCGGTCAAGACAAAGCCGGCGCGGCCTGCATTCTTATTTCTTGCGGGACCAGTCCGCGATATTCCAGAGCTCGGAATCCCAGCCGGTCATCTTGACACCCTCCAATGTCAGCGATCGCGACGAAACCTGTCCGCGGTAGATGAGCGGAATGTGCGCGCCTTCTTCTGTCAGCATATCGTTGAGCTTTTTGGAAAGCTCGATGCGCTTCTCTTGTTCGGCAGTTTTGGAAAGTTCACCGAGAAGCTTGTCATATTCCGGGTTGCAATAACGTGGAATATTCTGGCCCTGCCAACCGTTGGAGGGAGCGGGGACCTTGTCGCACAGCCATTCCGCCAAATATTTTTCCGGGTCCGTTCCGTCGAAGTTGTTGGTGTACATTTCCACGTCGGCGTAGAACTTCTGGAAGGTATCAGGGCTTGCCGGATCCCCGCCGAAGAACACCGAAGCGCTGGTATTGCGCAACTCCGCGTCAACGCCGATCTGCGACCACATATCCTTGACCAATTCCTGCGTGGCTTGACGAACGGAGTTGGTGGAGGTGGCGTAGAGGTAGGACAGGCGAACGCCATTCTTGGCACGGATGCCGTCTGGACCCTTGGCCCAGCCAGCATCGTCTAGCAGCTTGTTAGCGCCGTCGATGTCTTGGGTTAGGCACCAGTCGTTTGCCGTTGAAGCATAGGCTTCCGGACCGGGCACGATGTTACATGTTGGCCTACCGGATTCGCCATAGGCAGCTTCATCGATGATGTTACGGTCGATCGCCATGGAAAGAGCCCGGCGAACGGCAGGGTCCGACAGGGATGGATGTGGACCGGCTTCCTTGGTCGATCGTTTGTCGCCCAACGCCGGGTCGGCATTGTAATGATTGAGGTTAATGCGCTCAACCTGGGTGCCAAACGCTGTGACCAGCTCACCCTTACCCGCGGCCACCATGGTCGCCAGAATTTCGGGCTCGACCTGCATGTTCCAAGCGTAATCGAACTCACCGGTTTCCAACACCGCGCGGGCAGCGGAGGCCGCGTCACCGCCGCCTTTCAGCGTGGCTGTCGCGAAGGCAGGTTTGTCCGGATCGCGGTAGTTTGGATTCGCGATGAAGCTGATGACATCGTTGGGTTTGAAATCCTTGACGACGAAGGGGCCGGTTCCGATGGGTCCGAAATTCGCCGATGTGCAGCCGGGGGCTTTCGCGCCGACGCAATTTTCGAATTGCTTTTTCTGAATGATCGGGGACTGGCCACCGACAAAGGCGCTGTAGGGATAAGGCTTGGGTTCGTTGAAGGTAATTTTGACAGTGTGTGGATCGGGCGCTTCGACCGTTTTGACGCCTTCGTACTGTGCCGCCTGTGCGCAACCGCCGTCCGGGGCTGTGCAATATTTCCAGGTGAAAATCACGTCTTCGGCCGTCAGCGGTGTACCATCCGACCATTTTACGTCGGGCTTGAGCTTCCATGTCATGCTCAGCAAGTCTTTCGATATGCCACCATTTTCCAGCGTCGGGATTTCGGTGACCAGCGTGGGGACCAACCCGCCTTTTTCGTCGTACCGCGCCAGCGGCTCGATGACCATGGAGGCACTGTAGTACTCCTTCGTGCCACCCGAGAGATACGGGTTGAGCGTGGATACGGCCTGCCAAAAGAGTATCTTCAGTTCGCCGTCAGTGCCGCGTTCCGCATGCGCTGCAGGTGGGGCGAATGCCAAGGCGGCGACGCTGCCTGCTAACAAGATATTGGATTTTCTCATTTTATTCCCCGTTTTGGATTGTTTTGCGTTTGCGCAGCGCGTGCGCGTCCTCGACGCTTCCTTGCAGCTGTGGCTTTTCTAACCACTTGACTTCACAAGGATTTCTTCAATTTCTCCTTTGTTTCGAAATTCTGAAAGCGAGTCCGCATCATTGGCCTCATGCGTATTTGACCAAATTTTGTGCCATCTAAACACGAGCCTATTTTTCATTCAAGATGCAAATTTCGCACTTGCAAAAAGAGATTTTACGAACGCAGTATGGGGGCAGACCTGTGGGGAACCATGGAAAAAAAGGGGTGCAGAAATGCCGATTTTGAATCGTGTCGCCGAAATGCAGGACGATGTAGCCGCTTGGAGGCGCCACCTGCATGAGACGCCGGAATTACTCTATGACGTCTTCCAAACATCGAAATTCGTCGCGGAGAAATTGCGGTCGTTCGGCTGCGACATCGTGGAAACCGGCATCGGCAAGACCGGTGTCGTCGGTGTCATCAGGGGTCGGCATGGAGATGGCCCAACGATTGGCTTTCGCGCCGATATGGACGCATTGCCGATTATGGAAACCAGCGGCAAGCCGTGGGCGTCAAAGGTCCCCGGCAAAGCCCACTCCTGCGGACACGATGGTCACACGGCCATGCTGTTGGGCGCTGCACAATATCTTTCGGAAACCCGCAATTTCAAGGGTTCCGTCGCTGTGATCTTCCAGCCTGCGGAGGAGGGTGGAGCTGGCGCGCTTGCCATGCTGAATGATGGCATGATGGACAAGTTCGGCATTGCAGAAGTTTATGGCATGCACAATGAACCCGGTATTCCCGTGGGTAATTTTGCCATCCGCAAGGGCTCCGTCATGGCGGCGGCTGACAGTTTCGAAATCAAGATTACCGGTCGTGGAAGCCACGCGGCGGCACCGCATCTGTCGATTGATCCTGTCTTGACATCGGCGCACGTCATCATTGCCCTACAGTCTATCGTGTCTCGCCAGATGGATCCGTTGAAATCGCTTGTGGTCACTGTCGCGACCACCCATGGCGGCACGGCGGTGAACGTCATACCGGGTGATGTAACGTTGACGGGGACCGTTCGAACATTGCTGCCGGAAACGCGAGATTTTGCCCAGAAGCGCCTGACCGAAGTTGCCCAGGCAACCGCGCAAGTTCATGGCGCCACCGCGGAGGTGACCTATCGCCGGGGTTACCCCGTGACCTTCAATCATGAAAACGAGACCGATTTTGCCGTGGGTGTGGCCAGCGCTGTCGCTGGATCCAATGCGGTCAATTCCAATGCGGCCCCACACATGGGTGCGGAAGACTTTTCCTACATGCTGGAAGCACGTCCTGGAGCTTTCATCTTCCTCGGTAATGGCGATACGGCTGGTCTTCATAACGCAGCATACGACTTCAATGACGAGGCGCTTCCCTATGGCATCAGCTATTGGGTCGGGCTCGCTGAAAAAGCTCTCGCCGCTTGATGCGGCTGCGCCTTCATTTTTAGGAGATGTCCATGCTGCTGTCAGCCACTGCAATGGAACATGCTGGCGGTTCGGTCAGCCCCGTCATTTCCGTTCAGAATCTCACGACCTCCTTCCGTCTGGAAGGAGCTTGGAAATCGGTGGTGCGCGATATGAGTTTCGATATCGCACCGAAAGAGACTTTGGCCATCGTGGGCGAAAGTGGCTCCGGCAAAAGCGTCACGTCGCTTTCCATCATGCGTCTGCTGGACAAGAAGACCAGTCGCATCGAAGGCAAGGTCGTGCTCGGTGGTCGTGATCTTCTCTCTTTACCGGAAGAAGAGATGCGCAAGGTGCGCGGCAGGGATATCTCCATGATATTCCAGGAGCCGATGACCAGTCTCAATCCGATCTTCCCGATCGGTAAGCAGATTTCTGAAGCGCTGACGGTGCATCAGAACATGTCGTCATCTTCTGCCAAGGCCGAAGTGATCCGGTTGCTGGAAAAGGTGCGCATCCCCAACGCCAAAGCCCGTTACGATGAATATCCACACCAGTTTTCCGGCGGTATGCGCCAGCGTGTCATGATCGCCATGGCGCTGTCTTCCAAGCCAAAGCTTCTGATCGCCGATGAGCCGACCACGGCCCTCGATGTGACGATCCAGGGCCAGATATTGGATCTCATCAAGACCCTTCAGGAAGAGGAGGGCATGTCGGTTCTCTTTATCACGCATGACATGGGCGTGGTCGCCGAGGTGGCGGACCGCACGATCGTGATGTTCCGTGGAGATATGGCCGAAACTGGCACGACCGACGATATCTTCCATCGCGGCAAACATCCTTACACACGGGCCCTGTTGTCCGCCGTTCCGAGGCTCGGCTCGATGGCGAGCCTCGATCTGCCCATGCGCTTTCCGGTCATCGACATCAAGACCGGCGAAAATCAGCCGTTGATGGAGGTGACGGACACAGTCAAGAAGTCGATGACGCCGATCCTCTCGGTCAAGGATCTCACCACGCGTTTCGATATTCGGTCTGGCATTCTCGCGCGCAAATCCGGTGCCGTTCATGCTGTTGAAAAGGTGTCTTTCGATTTGCATGAGGGCGAGACCCTGTCTCTGGTGGGTGAATCCGGTTGTGGCAAGTCCACAACAGGGCGCTCGATCACCCGCCTGATAGAGCCGACCGCTGGTCGTGTCACGCTGGACGGATACGATGTGATGCGGCTCGATAAACCCAGTTTGCGGGCGATGCGCCGCAGCGTCCAGATGATTTTCCAGGACCCCTTCGCCAGTCTCGATCCGCGCATGACAGTCGGATCTGCCATTATGGAGCCGTTTCTCGAGCACAGGCTGGGAACGAAGGCGCAGGCGCGGGAGAAAACTGCAGGGCTTCTTCAAAAAGTCGGGCTTTCTCCCGATATGATGCGGCGGTTTCCTCACGAGTTTTCAGGTGGGCAGCGCCAACGCGTCGCTATCGCGCGCTCGCTCATGCTCGACCCAAAGATCATTGTTGCGGATGAAGCGGTCTCTGCACTCGATGTCTCCATCAAGGCGCAGGTTTGCAATCTGCTTCTCGATTTGCAGCAGAGCCTCAATCTGGCGTTCCTGTTCATCAGCCATGATATGGCGGTGGTGGAACGGGTCAGTCATCGCGTGGCCGTGATGTATCTCGGAGAAATCGTCGAAATCGGGCCGCGCTCCGCTGTCTTTGACAATCCCCAACACGAATACACACGCAAGCTCATGTCGGCTGTTCCGGTGCCGGACCCAACGCGACGCGCCATCAAGCGCAATATGGCGACGGATGAGATCAAAAGTCCGATCCGGCCCGTGGATTATGTTCCACCGGTTCGGCGGTACCGCGAGGTGTCTGCCGGACATCTGGTTCAGGATATCGCCTGAGCGACCGGTCGCCGGGGTTCGAATTTCCTTTCTCTCTTGTGTAACCACCAATCCGGTGTCAGAGCGGCGCGCTATGGCATGGCTAAAACTGCATGTCTGAATGATCAAAATTTAATCAACGCGACGAATTGCTTTTAAATCATACGATTGAGACTACCCGTTCGGGTAGGTATTTGTGTTTTTATCATGGAAACTACCCATCCGAAACAACGCCCTACCTATTCCTCAATCCCCTTCCACTCTGCGGTTGAGCGATGCACGGTAGCGTCATCACAAAACGGGAGGGGGAGTTCCAGATGCAAGACAACACAGTCCACATCCGCGTCATCTCACCGCTCGTCACAAGGGGCTTTCGCAAGCTTGCTGATCTCAAGGCGCTGGAATACCCGGGAATAGCAGTGTCTCATGCCGAGATCTCGACGGGGCCAGCTTCGATCGAAAGCGAATTCGAGGCAGCGATGTCCGTGCCCGGCACTCTCCTTGAAGTCAACAAAGCCGATCGAGACGGCGTCGATGCTGTGATCATAGATTGCATGGGCGACCCAGGTCTGAGGCCTGCAAGGGAAATCACAGACATGGTCGTGGTCGGGCCGGCGCAGACCGGCATGCACATCGCCGCCATGCTTGGCCACACATTTTCGGTCATAACCGTCATGCGCCGCTTGAGGCCATCCTTTGAGAACACGGCCGCGTTGTGCGGTCTTTCCAGCAAGTTGGCATCGGTGCGCAGTGTGGATATTCCGGTTCTCCATCTGGAAGCCGACAGGACAGAAACCTTGCGTCGGCTTATCGAAGAGGGTCGAAAAGCTGTCGAGGAGGATGGCGCAGAGGCGCTGATCTTCGGCTGTACGGGACTGATGGGTTGTGCTGCCGGTTTGCGGGCCGGCCTGCTCGCCGAAGGCATTGATGTTCCTGTGATAGACCCGATACCGACAGCCATCTCGATCGCCGCAGGCTTGGTCCGTGCCGGTCTCTCGCAAAGCAGGACGACGTATCCACCACCACCGGAAAAAGCATTGATCGGCTACGATGCGCTCCACGCATCCATGCCGCCGCTTGCCGCCGAATAATCAGGAGACCGGATGAGGGATATGGCAACAGGCACGGTCACCACCACTGCAGAAAGAAACACCGGGACGGCCGGTCTGCGCATGGGACAGCGCTTCTTTTCAGGGGGAATTTTCTGGCTGCTGGTTATTCCGGCGTTTCTCTTCTTCCTCGTCTTCTTCGTCGTGCCCACCGCATCTCTTTTTGCCTTGGCGTTCAACAAATCGACAGCTGGTGTCATCAGCCTGTCCAGCGTGATCACCTTCGACAATTTCGTGCGCATCTTCACGCGTTCAATTTACTACGAGTCCATCCTGCGTTCGGTTGGTATCGCCACCGTTGTGTCGCTCATATGTCTGTTTTTTGGCTATCCGCTGGCCTATGTCATTGCCAAGACCGTAAGTCCCGGCCGAAACGCGCTGTTGATGATACTTGTCCTGTCGTCCATGCAGCTCGACATGGTCATTCGTCTGTATGGTCTGATGGTTCTGCTGGGCGACAACGGTCTCATCAACGGCGCATTGATCAAGTTGGGTGTCATTTCCGGGCCGCTGCCGTTGATGTACAACACCTTCGGCGTGGTGGTCGGACTTGTACAGATTACACTGCCCTTCATGGTTCTGTCGTTGATCGGCATCATCAAATCCATTCATCCATCGCTGGAAGAGGCGGCTCGGTCTCTGGGCGCGTCTCGCGCAAAAGCGTTTTGGTCGGTCGTGCTGCCGCTTTCCATGCCTGGGATTCTGGCGGGAACACTGCTTGTCTTTGCGCTCGCGATCTCTTCTTACGTCGTTCCCGCGCTGATGGGCGGATGGAAGGTCATGGTCCTGCCCATCCACATCTATCAGCAGGTGGCCGAAACCGGTCGCTGGCAGTTCGGCGCGGCCATCGCCGTTGTTCTTTTCGTCACAAGCCTCATGGCTATTGCCGTCTATCAGAGGGTTGCCATGCGCACGACAGGAGGTCGGAGTTGATGCGCGATGAATCTCCCATCCCGTTTGTCTTCAAGACGATCTCGCTTCTGACGCTGGCCATTCTGCTCGTGCCCGTTGTTATCGTGGTGCTGGCGGGCTTGAATTCCGGGGACTACCTCACCTTCCCCCCACAGGGCTTTTCGCTACGGTGGGTCTATGCTTTCCTGACATCACCTTCGTTCCTGTCTGCCTACGGCGTGTCATTTCTGGTTGCCGCGATCTCGACGGCGATCTCGACGGTGCTCGGCACCATGGCAGCCCTTTTCCTGTCGCGCGCCTCCGGCCCGTTGATTGGAATGTTGCGCGCCTTTTTCATGATGCCGATCGTCCTTCCCGGCGTCGTTCTTGGCCTTGCTCTTTACGTCTTCTATGTCACAAGCGGAATCGGGCTGGCACGCAGCCTGACCGGCCTCGTCATCGGCCATGTCATCGTCACGTGCCCGTTCGTGATTGCGACTGTCACGGCTTCGCTCGTCGGTTTCGACCGGAGCCTTGAAGAGGCGGCACGGTCGCTCGGTGCTTCACCCTTTACAGCCTTTCGGCTGATCACGCTCAAGATCATCGCGCCCGCCATTTCAGCAGGCACAATCTTCGCCTTCATCATTTCCTTTGGGCAGTTCGAAGTGACGCTGTTCCTGTCGACACCGAACCTCCAGACGCTGCCAATGGCGATGTATGTCGCGTTGCGTTACGCGTTCGAGCCGACGGCCGCAGCTGCCGGTATCTTTGCCATCCTTCTCGTCGTCATTTCGATGATCGCGACGTCTAAACTCGTCAATCTTAAACGTATCTTCGGCGGCTGAACGCCCGCCTGAGACTGAACGACCGATCCCGCATCCATAAGTTCAAAAAAGGGGAACATGGACATGACTGGAAAGACATTCGATCCCAATCGCCGCAAGCTTCTCAAACTGAGTGCCGCAGCAGCCACCCTGCCGCTGTTCAACATCAATCACGCGTTTTCCCAGGATGTGACCTATGACGGATCGGTCTTTGATGCCGGTGGTGCTGTCCTGCGGATCGGCGAATGGGGCGGTCCCTGGGGTGAGCTCGTTCACAAATATCTGCTCACGGATTTCGCCAGGGATTACAACTGCAAGATCGAATATGACTCGACCTGGCCGTGGTTCCCGAAATTCGTCGCCAACGGGCCGCAAAAGCCACCGCTCGACGTGACCAACTGGAACCTGCCGGAAATGTTCAAGACGGCAGCGGCGGGCGACTTCTTCCACACCATCGAAGAAATTCTTCCCAACCTTCCGAACGGCAAGAACCTATGGCCATTCGCCACATCGAATGGTGTCGGCGTGACATGGGCTTTCAACCAATATGTTCACGCCTACCGCACGGATCTCGTCACCCCCCCACCGACGAGCTTCAAGGATATGTGGAAGCCGGAATTTGCTGGCAAGCGCGGTACCTATATCACATCCAACACCTTGCAAATGGACTTCTTCCTCGTCGCCTGCAGCCTGTTCGGCAAGGACCAGTACGATCTCGACGCCGGTTACGAGGCGATGCGGGCCTTGATGCCCGCCAAGATTTCAGACTTTACCGGCAACATGCAGACATTGATGGATCGCGGCGAAGTCGTCATCGCGGTTCAGAGCGATGCCGAACCGATGCAGGCCCATGACAAAGGTGCGCCTTTCGCTGTCATGTACTGGAAAGAATTGCAGCCGATCCTGACGCAGACCTACACGATTAGCCGCTATTCCGAGCCGACCCAGAAAAAACTGGCCTATGCGCTGCTGAACCGTGCGCTGGAACCGTCCTTCATGACCAATATGGGCAAGGAATTCTATCTGCGGCCAACGGTTTCCAATGCCGTTCTGCCGGACAATCTGGTGAAGTCGGGCATCGTCAACAGTGCCGATGCCATCAAGGATTTCTGGTTGCCGGACTGGAAGGCCTATCTGGAGAACGAAGACGAGATCGTTGAGACAGTGAACGAAATCTTCGCGGGCTGATCGAGACAGACGGTGGAAGCGGTGGCCGTGTTGCGCGGCCACCAGCCAACGGACACATGGGAATTACAGGACGATGTCGGATATCCAGTTAAAGAACCTCGTCAAATCGTATGGCAATACGGTGGCGGTTGCGGGCATAGACCTGCACATCAAGCAGGGAGAGTTCTTTTCTCTGCTTGGGCCTTCCGGCTGCGGAAAGTCCACCACACTGCGCATGATCGCGGGCTTCATCCGCCCCAGTGCGGGTCAGATCCTCATTGGCTCGGACGACGTGACCGGACTGCCGCCGGAAAAACGGGACATCGGCATCGTATTTCAGAACTACGCGATCTTTCCACATATGAATGTTGCCGAAAACATCGGATTCGGTCTGAAACTCCGGAAAAAATCACCCGCAGAAATCGATAGGGCAGTTGCCTTTGCACTCAGCCAGGTCGGCCTTGTGGGTTACGAGAACCGCTATCAGCGCCAGCTTTCCGGTGGTGAACAGCAGCGCGTGGCGCTGGCGCGCGTGCTCGTGACCGAACCGCGCATCCTGCTTCTGGACGAGCCACTGTCTGCACTCGACAAGGCGCTGCGCGAGGAAATGAAATACTGGATCAAGGATCTGCAGAAAAAACTCGGGATCACCACCGTCTATGTCACCCACGATCAGGATGAGGCGCTGACCATGTCCGACCGCATCGGCGTGATGCAGAAAGCCCGCGTGGAACAGGTCGGTACACCACAGGAAATCTACGAACGCCCCAAAACACTGTTCGTTACAACCTTTATCGGCCAGTCGAATGTCATCGACGTCACGGTTAGGGGCCGGGATGGCGACCGGCTGAGTGTCGGTTTTGCAGATGTCACGGCGCTGACCCGTGCGCCAGCGACCGATATCGCTCCCGGAACCGCGGTTAAACTCGTTGTGCGCCCTGAAAACGTGATTATCGGTCAAGCCGGAACCGGCCTGCCCGCGACTGTGATCTCGGAGACTTACCAAGGCGCTCTGGTGCGTTACCGGCTTTCCTTCGGTACCAAGGAGATCATCGCCGAACGACAAAACCAGTCTCACGTCGAACGGCTCTCACCAGGGCAGTCCGTGGGGGTGAGTTGGGACCCGGAAAGATCGGAGGCATTGATGGCCTGAGGGCCGCAATCGCTGAAAACAATCATTGATGAGGCGAACCGGCATGCGGGCAATGTCCGCAGCAAAGGACGCGCATTGTCTGAAGACAAGTAGGAGAATGATATGCGTATAGGAATTGATGTGGGTGGCACCAACACGGACGCCGCTCTGATGGACGGAGCCGCTGTTATCGGTGCATGCAAGAGCCCGACAACGGCTGACGTCGGGTCTGGTATCGTTGCCGTGATGAAAAAGCTGCTGGATATGACCGGCGTGTCTGTTACGCAGATCCAGGCGGTCATGATCGGCACAACGCACTTCACCAATGCCGTGGTTGAGCGCAAACGCCTCCTTGAAGTGGCCGCCATCCGTCTCGGTCTGCCCGCCACCAAGGGGTTGCCGCCGCTTACCGACTGGCCGCAAGACCTTGCCGACACGCTTGGTCGTCATACCTTCATGCTGCATGGCGGCCATGAGTTCGATGGCCGCAAGATTGCGCCACTCGATGAAAAAGGTCTTTTGGAGGTGGCGCAAACCATCCGTCAGCGTGGTTTGACGTCTGCGGCCGTGACGTCCGTATTCTCGCCGGTAAAACCGGAGATGGAGCTTCGCGCTGCCGAAATCCTGCGTGAAGAAGTGCCCGGCATCGCCCTGTCTCTCAGTCACGAAATCGGCCGCGTCGGTTTTCTCGAGCGTGAAAATGCCTCGATCATGAATGCGTCGCTGGCCGACCTTTCGAAGAAAGTCGTGTCATCGTTCCGCAATGCCCTAAAGGAGATGTCGATCACGGCGCCGTTTTATGTCAGCCAGAACGACGGGACACTGATGGCACCCGATTATGTCGAGCGCTACCCGGTGCTCACCTTCGCCTCCGGCCCCACCAACTCCATGCGTGGCGCTGCACTTTTGGCCGGAGAGAAAGAGGCCATGGTGGTCGATATTGGTGGGACGACGTCCGATGTCGGCATGTTGATGCAGGGGTTCCCGCGCGAGTCTGCCGTTGCCGTCGATATCGGTGGCGTGCGGACCAACTTTCGGATGCCGGACGTGCTGGCCATTGGCCTTGGTGGCGGGTCGTTGGTGCGCGATGACGGAACCCGTATTGGCCCCGATTCCGTTGGCTATGAAATCACCTCGAAGGCGCTGGTCTTTGGCGGCGATATGTTGACCACGACGGATATCGTCGTCGCTGCAGGACTGGAAGATATCGGCGACAGGTCGCGCGTTGCCCATATACCGGCCAGCACCATCGAAGCCGCTCTGGCCACCATGCACCGGATGGTGGACGAAGCCGTCGACCGCATGAAGACCAGCGCAGAACCGCTACCCGTCATCCTCGTTGGCGGCGGTTCCATTCTCGTCTCCCGTGATCTCCCATCGGCCTCAAAGGTTATCAGACCGGAAAATGCGTCTGTCGCGAACGCCATCGGCGCGGCCATCGCTCAGGTCGGCGGAGAGGTTGATCGCATCTTCTCATTGGAAGGCACATCGCGCGACATCGTGCTGGCCGGTGCCAAAGCCGAAGCATCGGAACGCGCCATCAAGGCCGGTGCCGATCCGGCATCGGTCAAGATCATGGATATCGAAGAGGTGCCGCTGGCCTATCTGCCAGGCAGTGCCACACGCATCCGCGTCAAGGCGGTCGGCGATCTGGTGATTGGCTGAGGAGCCCTGACGATGAAACTCACACGCGAACATCTTGCCGATCTGGCCGTCGGCGCAGCTTTTCTTGGCACCGGGGGTGGGGGCGATCCCTATGTTGGACGCCTGATGGTGCAGCAATGCCTGGATGAAGGGTGCGAGGTCGAACTGATCGATCCGCAGGACGTCCCCGATGATAGTCTTGTTATTCCAACCGCCATGATGGGGGCCCCCACCGTGCTGGTGGAAAAGATACCATCGGGTGACGAAGCCATTGCCTCACTGCACCGGCTGGAAAAACGGCTCGGTCGGAAGGCGGGCTACACCATGCCCATCGAAATCGGTGGCATCAACTCGACGATCCCCCTCGTCGTCGGCGCACGACTGGGCCTGCCCATTGTCGATGCAGATGGCATGGGCCGCGCCTTTCCTTATCTGGAAATGGAAACATTCGGCGTCTACGGCATTTCAGGCTCTCCGATGGCCGTCAGCAATGAATGGGGGGATTGCGCCCTGATCGAGGCTGTCGACAACCGTCAGATGGAATGGCTGTCACGCGCCGTCGCCATGCGCATGGGTGGCTGCGCCTATATCGCAGAATATGCGATGACCGGTGCGGAGGTAAAACGCACGGCCATACCCAACACGCTGACACTTGCTATTCGGATTGGCGAGGTGATGCGCAAGGCGCGTGACGAGCACCTCAACCCCATCGAAGCGCTCTTAGGTTTTCTGCCATCAACGCTCTATCGTTATGGACGCGTCATCTTTTCCGGCAAGATCACGGATGTCATGCGTGAAACGCGGGCGGGCTTCACCATGGGGCGGGCGCGCATCGATGGCATCGCTCCCTTTTCCTCGCAGATGGACATCGAGATCCAGAACGAGAACCTGATCGCCCGTGTCGATGGCAAGGTCAAGGCCATCGTGCCGGACCTGATCTGCATCATGAACACCGAAACGGCCGAGCCGATCACCAACGAGAATCTTCGCTACGGGCAGCGGGTGACTGTTGTTGCCGTCTCCGTGCCGGAAATCATGCGCACGCCCGAAGCGCTCGCCGTGTTCGGACCCGCCTGCTTCGGGCTTAAAGAGCCCTTTACCTCGATAGAGGAGATCGATTGATATGAACATCATCACGGATCAGGATCTCGACGACCTCGCAGTTGGTGCTGCCGTTCTGGGAACGGGTGGGGGCGGCGATCCCTATATCGGCAAAATGCTGGCCAAGGCTGCTATTGAAAAATACGGTCCTGTCTATCTCATGCATCTGCAAGACGTTCCCGATGAAATCGCTGTCGTCGCTTGCGGCGCGATGGGCGCCCCGACTATCCTCATTGAAAAGATTCCCTCGGGCGATGAGGGTGACCTGGCACTCGATAGCTATGAAGACCACACCGGTGTGGATATCGACGCGCTCATTCCCTTCGAGGCAGGCGGCATCAATTCGATGGTTCCGATCATCATGGCTGCTCGAAAACGCATACCGGTCATCGACGCCGACGGCATGGGGCGTGCTTTCCCACAGCTCGAGATGGAAACCTTCAATGTCTATGGCGTTTCAGCCAGCCCTATTGCCATTGCTGACGAGCGTGGCAATTGCGTGTTGATAGAAACCCGTGACGCTGGAAAGGCTGAATGGCTGGCGAGGGGGGTGACCATCCGCATGGGCGGACAGGCCTATATCGTCAATTACGGCATGGACGGAAAAACGGCAAAGCGCGTTTCTGTTCCTGCCACCATGTCGCTTGCCATCGGTATCGGACGCACGCTCCGCGAGGCGATCGGCAGTCATGACGATCCGGTGGCCGCATTGATTGCGTTCTTCGCTGGCACGCATTACGGACACGCCGAGATCATCGCGTCCGGAAAAGTCGTCGATGTTGCCCGCAAGGAGGAAAACGGCTGGTCGGTGGGCATTGTGACGATCGAACCCTTCGATGCATCGCACCCGAACATCAAAATCCGCATACAAAATGAGAATCTTGTAGCAGAAGATGAAAATGGCAAGGTTCTGGCCATCGTTCCCGACCTGATAACGGTGCTGGATCTGGACACGGCCGAAGCCATTACGACGGAGCGACTTCGATATGGTCAGCGTGTCAACGTGCTCGCGGTCAGGGTCCCGCCGATCATGCGGACGCCGGAAGCGTTGGCGGTCTTCGGCCCTTCAGCTTTCGGCCTACCCCATACCTATAGACCGTTAGGGGCTTGACGAATGATCGACTAGAGGACCTGATAGAGGTCGAAGCAGGACAGTCCTGCGGTCTTAAAAGAGCATACCGATGCAGAACTCCGGTCTGAGCGAAAAGGCACAGCAGGTCAAAACGGCTGCTGAGCGCACCAAGGTTGGATCGCGCTTTCGCCCCCCGCGCATGTTGTTCAACGGGATAGAACGACCCTACCTGCTGTCGAAGCTTCTGGATGGGCTTGCAAGGCAGATCGTAATTTTGCGCGCGCCGCCGGGTTTCGGCAAGACGGCGCTGATGAAGGCTGCCTATGATCGGATTTCCGCGGGAACGCTTCGTCTTCCGGGCGGATGCGAAACGCCTATCGCGCACTGCGCATGGTTGACCCTGTCTTTGCCGCAATCACCGGAGGATTTCGTCGCAGACCTGCGGCAAGCGCTCGATCTTCCCAGGGGAGAAGAGACCGGCAATGCTCTGATGGAAACAATGGAAGCGGTCGGACTCCGCAGCGGCGTCACCATCCTGTTTATCGATAATGTCGATGATGTCGGCGGTCAAAACCGTTCTCTGGAAGAGATGGTGCTATCGGCGCCGGATAATCTTCGTATCGCTCTCGCATCCTTGCGTCCCGCGCCGATCCCCATCGCTCGCCTGAAGGCGGCTGGCACCCTGAGCGAGATAAGTGCAGGCGACATGCTCTTTGGGCGCTCCGAGCTTCAACGGTTGTCGGCTCGTTCGCAGACGACAGCGTCGATTGATCACCTGATGGAGGTGACGAGGGGTTGGCCAGCCCTGACGCAACTCGCTACCCTTCCGTCGCAGGGAGAGCAAGGAACACCTTTGGCCGGGCAGAATGCGGACATGGTCGGGTTCGTGCGAGAAACAATCAGCAGCCAGTTATCTCCTAACCTTTGCAATCTCCTTCGGAAAATGGCCGTCTTCGATGAGTTTCGATTGGACCTTGCTGCTGATCTCGGCGCCGAGCAGCTGCTGCCCGACGACCTCGCGATGATCGAGACCCTCAACCCGGTTATCGAAAAAAATGCGGGCGGATGGCTCACGCTTCATCCGGTGTTACGTTCCTGTCTGGCTGAAGATACGCCGGGTGCGCCCGCAAACAACGGTCGGACGTTGCACCGACAGGCCGCAATCTGGTTTGCGACTCAGGGCTTTCTTGAGCAGGCGGTCTCGCATGCGGCGCGTAGCGGTGACTTTCGAATGGCAGAGGAAATCATCGATCAAGCTGGCGGTGTCGACATCTTCCTCCGGGCCGGACACAAGGTGTTGGAACATCTGATCGATAATTTTCCGCCAGAGGTTTTGCATGCTTCTCCGGGACTCGCGGTGTGTTACGCGGTCGTCCTGTCCAAGCGTGGGAATGCGACAGCCGGACGGGAGCGGTTGGACCTGCTGAAAGAAAAAGACGACTGGTCGCCCGTTGCGCTTGCGGCGGTCAATCGCAATGTTTTGGATCACATCGATAGCCTGATTGATGTGTATGTAGACCGCAGGATGAATGTGGCCCAGGCGCAACGTCTGGAACAGGTTGCGGCAGGGCTGCCACCCCATGCGACGTGGGAACTGGCTTGGATTCATAATCATCTGTGCATCGTTTACACGCGCTTGGGCGATATCGAGGCTGCGCGGCGCACTGCGCTCAAAGCACTCGGCTATTATCGCGAGGAGAAAGCGACTTACGCACAGGTCTTCATGCTGGTCCACCTCGGTCTGGTTGGATCGCTTGCAGGCGAATTTTCCTCCGCACTTCAGTTTTGCAGAGAGGCCGAGGCCCTTGTCGAAAGCAAACATTGGAGTGATCGCAATCTTTTGGCTATTACCCGGCTTGCCTGCGCCGATGTGCTTTACCATCAAGGCGAAGTCCAGCTTGTCGAAGCCATGCTCAATGAATGCATGGAGCCCCTGGTGCGTGGAGAAAGCTGGGTAGACCTGTATACGCGCCTTTTCTCGCTGCTTTCACGTAGCCGCCTGCACATAACGGGCTTCGATAGCGCTGTTGCGGCAATCGATAAAGCAGAAGAGGTCGCCGTTGAGCGCGCCATGCCGCGCTTGAAGGTTGCCGCCGGGATTATGCGGATCGATCTGCTGGTCAGGGTTGGCATGATCGAGTCCGCCGGACAGGCGGGTGAAAAAGTGGTGGCGATGCGGGCGAAAGCGGATCCGAACAACTGGACGTGGAGAGAGGACTATGATTATGAAATTGCTTCATCCAGGCTAGCCATCGTTCTCGGGCACAGCCAGATAGCGCTGGATGCCGTCGAGACATTAATTCGCAAAAGTTCAATTCAAGGGCAGGGTTATCATCGACTGATTGCCGAAATCATCGCCGTGAGAGCGGCATGGAAAGCCGGGCAACAGGACAAGGCCCTGTCCTACTTGCAATCGGCAATCGCTCTTGCCCGTGCCCATCAGGCAACACAGTTCTTCATTGATGAAGGGTCGGATTTCGCTGTGATATTGCGGGCAATTGTGCGTCGTTTCGGACTGAAAGCGTTCAGTGTTGATGCCGTGGAGTTTATGAGTCGCATCGTTGGTCGTGATTTTCAGCGCCCACCCAAATCGGTGACGGTCGTTCAGGAACGCAAGGATAGGATCCCGCCATCTGCGGGCCTGTTGAGCAACAGGGAAACAGGTGTATTGAAGCTTCTGGTGGATGGTCGCAGCAACAAGGAAATGGCACGGGCGCTGGATATTTCCGAGGCGACCGTCAAATTTCACTTGAAGAATATCTATACGAAGCTGGGGGTAAGCCGGCGGGGCATGGCCGTGTCATTGAGCAATCAGCTCAATCTTACAACACAACAATAGCGCGAAGGCTCTTGCATTGTCGCACCTGAGCGCTCGCATCGAACTGTATGACCATGTGAAATCTCATCCTTCACGAACAAAAATGAGAGGAGACGCCCAAAAATGAACTATATTCATGGCTTATCCGTTGAAGGCTTTGCGGTTGATGGCTACGACTTTCGATAAAATTCATCGTCGACTCCAACCTGGATTTGTTTCGTTTTTTTGAGCTAGATATGGGCGCCATACTGTTCTAGATAAGCGGATATAATGTCGCTTTTTTAGATTTTCGTGTTGTAGTTGTTGCTTCTGTATGGATATTCTATCCTTTAAAAAGTGTGATGAGTGGGGATTTCTTGGAGACATTCGGCTTATATGTTATCAACTTGGACCGATCTGCGGATCGGTGGGAGGCGATACGTGTTCAGGCCGAAAAATTTGGTTTGAACGTCGAGCGCGTGAGTGGAGTTGACGGGAACAAGGTCTGTGCGGATTCCTGGGTCGATGCTGACGAGAGCAAATTTATCGTCAGAAACGGGCGCAATATGCTTCCTGGCGAATACGGATGTTACAAAGCTCACCTGTCTGTGCTCGAGACATTCGTCTCAAGCGGCTATACAAATGCCATCGTGATAGAAGACGATATCGAACTGACAGAGGATTTTTTGCCCCGGGTGGCGGCCATCCGCAGTGGACTGCCGTCTGCCGAAATCGTAAAGCTATTGAACCACCGGACAAAAGGTTTTCGGGAAGTCGCGGTGACCACTTTCGGCGACAGGATCGGTCGTTGTCTTCACGGTCCGCAAGGATCGGCGGCGTGTTATTTGGTGACACGCGAGGGCGCCAGAAAGATGCTCAGCGAAATGCAGATGATACGTTACCCTTATGACATTACGCTTGAGCGCGGCTGGAAAACCGGCGTTGAAGTATATACCGTCAAAAGCAACATTGTGGAATTATCGACACATTCAATCGATAGTCAAATTGCCAACCGCGAGCAGTATCGTGCGGTGAAAATACGAGGACTTCGTAAGATGTCGACCCATCTCATCAGAGCGATCGAGTACCTGCGTCGGATTCGGTACGCGCTATCGTGATGATTGCTTCCACTCCTTCTAGGTCTCTTGCCGTGACCGCCTTGGTAAGCGCTCTCTGGCTTGTGATGATGTCGGTCACCTTGGTTGAGAGCGATGCATATAGATATGCTGCGCTCGGCCTCATCATCGCCTTCGCCTTTTTCGTTCCCGGGCCGAAAAATCTCCTGTTGCGAGATTGGCTTGCAATCTTGTGCATTGTCGCTGGCGGCGCTGCGTTGCTTCGTTTTCTTCTCCTGCTGATCGTCACGGGTGAAAAAGGCGCGTCGGAATGGCTGTATGCCTTTCCCCTTCTTTTCCCCATTTTAGGTGTCGCATTCGCCGGAAGCTGGAAAATGGTGAGGGGTATCGTCGCGATTTTCTTTTCTCTCGCACTCATATTGCTTCTGCTATCGACCAGATTTACCGATGCCCTGACGGGTGAGCGCATTTTTCCACTTTTTCACCACAACCCGATCCACGGCGCCGTTGGTTGTGGATTTCTTGTGATTGGTGCTTTCTACTGGATGTCGCATCAGTACGAAGTGGGTAGTTCCAAGGCTTTTAGATCGTTTGCGACGGTTGTCGGAACCGCTGTTATCGCGCTGGCGCTTTTTAATGTCTGGGGATCGAAATCCAAAGGCGTATGGCTTGCTCTGATACCGGCCTTTGTCATGTTGGTGCCAACGACCCTCATGTTTTTGCGGAAAAAAGAAGTCATCCTCACCATGGTCGCGGGCGTCCTCCTTCTGGGCGTGAGCGTTTACGCTGTCCGTGAAAATATTGCGGAGGTTGCCGGCCCTACAGTCGATTCCGTTGCCACAGTCGTCGCAGAGCTTGATAGCGGCCGGTCGTTCTCAAGTATTTTTAAGGAGGCGATTGAGTCGTCCTCGACGCCTGTTACGTTTGACGAGCGCCTTCAACTCTGGTCGAACGCCTCTGAAGTGATTGCCGTCGCACCGTTTTTCGGAAGTGGCAACCACTGGCTCACGATTTGGCACACAACGCGTTACGCCAGTATACCCTATACACTGATGCACAATGGATATCTGGAAATCCTCATCCGGCACGGGTTTTTAGGACTGGCCATTTACGGCTTGATATTTGTAGCAAGCCTATCTCGTGTTTTCAGGGCATCACGGCTGGGCTTCATCAGTAAATGCGCGTTTTCATGTTATCTCGTCTGCGCCGTCTACTTCGCCTTTACGATCCTCAGCAATTCCAACAATCGTTTGGCCATGGGGGAATCCTATGCGCTGCTTTTCAGCGCCGTGTGTTTTGCATGCACGATCAGGATGACATCAACGCCTCAGACAACCGGCCAGGCGATGCAAGACGACGCCCGCGGTGCGGCCGCTGACCGTGTTGACCTCAGAAAGCAGACACTGGCGTGATCGAAGACAAATACGTCCAACAGATACTGAATTTGCCGCGCTCAACCAAGCGTGCGCTGGCCGTTATTGTTGACGCGTCCTTTTGTGTGCTGACGATTTGGCTGGCTTTTTGCTTTCGCCTCAACGACTGGGTTGCGCTCGAAGGAATTCAGCTGCTGACGATACCCGTGTCGCTCGCGATTGCGCTGCCCATTTTCATCACGATGGGCCTCTACCGTGCCATATTCCGGTTCATGGGGTGGGCCGCCTTCATCGCGGTGATAAAGGCCGTGACGATTTATGGCCTGGCGTTCATGGCGATCTTTACCGCCGTCAGCTTTCCCGGAATACCGCGCACCGTCGGCATTTTGCAGCCCCTGTTGCTGCTGATCGCGATCGGTCTGTCCCGCTTCACCACCCGCTATTTTCTCTACGAGGCCTATAATCGTATCCTTCGTCAGAGCACTCGGCGCAATGTCTTGATCTATGGTGCCGGTATCGAAGGTCGCCAGTTCGCCAGCGTTCTCAGTCGCAGTGTCGAGTTCCATCTGTGTGGCTATCTCGATGACGACCGAAACCTTCAGGGAAGCCTGATCGGTGGCGTCAAGGTTTTCAAGCCGGAGCAGATCGTCGACATCTGTGCCCGATTGAATATCCGCACGGTCTTGCTGGCTCTGCCCAAAATCGATCGGAAGCGTCGCAACGACATCATCGAGGAACTGCGCGGCGCCCGCGTTGCTGTTCGCACCGTTCCAGATCTTGGGGCGCTTGCCATCGGCAAAGCACAGACAGCAGATATGCAGGAACTGGATGTCGAGGACCTGTTGGGGCGTGAACCGGTTCTGCCGAACCAGGATCTGCTGGAAAGGAATGTCAGAGGTAAAGTGGTGTTGGTGACGGGAGCGGCAGGCTCCATCGGGAGCGAGCTGTGTCGTGGCCTGATCAAGTCCAACCCGTCGATGTTGATCCTTCTCGATCAAAGCGAGTTTGGCCTTTACGCTCTCGAAGCAGAACTGGTGAAGGATGGGGAGACCAATCCGCAAATCATTCCTCTTCTGGCCGATGTCTGCGATGAGACGCGCATTTCAAAGATCATGCAGACGTGGCAGCCTGCGACAGTCTATCACGCCGCCGCCTACAAGCATGTCCCGCTGGTCGAGCAAAACCCGGTCGAAGGCGTCAAGACGAACGTGTTCGGCACGCTGATCGTGGCGAAAGCCGCCATTGATGCCGGCGTCGAGAACGTCATCCTGGTGAGCACGGACAAGGCGGTGCGGCCGACCAACGTCATGGGGGCGACCAAACGGCTGGCGGAAATGTGTCTTCAGGCTTTGGCGGCCGACGGTTCCAAAACCGTTCTGTCGATGGTTCGTTTCGGCAATGTTTTAGGATCCTCCGGCTCCGTCGTTCCGCTGTTCAGGCAACAGATCCGGGAAGGTGGTCCGATCACGCTGACGCACCCCGATATCACGCGTTTCTTCATGACGATTTCCGAAGCAACGCAGCTGGTTGTCCAGGCAGGTGCCATGGGCAAGGGCGGAGATGTATTCGTGCTGGACATGGGCGAACCGATCAAGATCATTGATCTAGCGCGCCGCATGGTGGAACTGTCTGGCCATACCATCCAGGATGAGCGGTACCCGGGGGGTGACATCAGTATCACCATGACCGGTTTGCGTCCTGGCGAAAAGCTGTTCGAAGAGATGCTCATTGGCGACAATCCGGAGCCCACAGAGCATCCGAAAGTCATGCGCGCCCGCGAAAAATTCATTGCCTGGAGCGAATTCGAGCCCAGGCTTGATACTCTCCTCACCATTGCCGCAGGTGGTGATGCGGCGGCGATAAAGCTGTGTCTGTCCGAGTTGGTCGAGGACTACAAACCTCTGGACCGCATTGTCGACCACGTCTTTGTGCGGGACGGACAAAGAGTTGACTGCGTCACCGAGCCCTTCAAATAATCGAACCCTGAGGAGATCACGATGTTTCTCGTGACCGGCGCGACAGGTTTTGTCGGGACATCCGTGGTAAACACACTTCGTCAACGTGACCTTCCATTTCGCGCTGCGTCCCGCTCGGCCCGTGAGGATTTTATCGGAGTTGGCGATATCGGCGCGTCTACGGATTGGCAGACAGCACTTTCAGGCGTTGATACGGTCATCCACCTGGCGGCTCACAATCAGGACATCATGGCGGGTGATCAGGGTTCCGACGATAAGATGCGCTCAGTCAATGTTGACGGCACAGTGCGACTTGCCCAGCAATCGGTGGAATGTGGTGTGAGGCGATTTGTCTTCATTAGCACGATAAAAGTGAACGGCGAACGCTCAGAACCGGGACGGCCCTTCACCGCCCATGATCGTCCGGCACCTGAAACGGCTTACGGCAGATCAAAACTTGAGGCGGAAAACCGTCTCATGGACATCGCCACTGCCTCTGGCATGGAACTCGTTATTGTGCGTCCGCCCTTGGTTTACGGCAAGGCTGCCAAAGGAAGCTTCAAGGCGTTGGTCAAGCTCGTCAAAAGCGGCCTTCCGCTTCCGCTACGGTCCGTGCGCAATCACCGGTCCGTGATCCACGTCGACAATCTGGCCGACCTGATTATCACGGCAGCGATGAGCCCGTCAGCGCACGGGCACATTCTGATGGCAGCAGATGGCGCGGCATTGTCCACTGCAGATTTTGTCCGAAAAATCGCTGCGGCAAGCGGACGCCGTGCGGTGTTGTTGCCGGTGCCTGCTTCGGTGTTGCAGACTATAGGGCGGGTGGCAGGCAAGACAGATATGGTTGCCAGGCTCATTGACAGCCTGGAGGCCGACATTACTGAAACCGAAAACAGACTCAGTTGGAAGCCACCATTTTCAACCGACGAGGGGCTACGGCGGTCGGTGTGATGTGCTAGATCGACTGAAATAGTAGAGTGTTTCCATACCAAAGGCGGACGAATTGGCCGATCGCGTGAACAGTGTCATAAAACGATTCTTCGATATCATCGCCTCAGCAGGCGGGCTGATCGTCTTTTCGCCGCTGCTTCTCGTCCTCGTCATTCTCATTCGCCGCGATTCTCCAGGCGGCGCATTTTTTCTGCAGCAGCGCGTCGGGCGCCATGAACGCATCTTCACATGCATAAAATTCCGCACGATGGCAGCGGGAACCCCGAATGTCGGCTCTCATAATGCGCAACAATCCTGGATAACACCACTCGGCAAAAAAATACGATCCATAAAACTGGACGAATTGCCACAACTGATCAACGTCCTGAAAGGCGACATGAGCCTTGTGGGGCCGAGGCCGTGTCTGCCAAGTCAATCAGAGGTCATCGAGGCACGCAGAGAACGTAATGTCTTTTCGGTGAGGCCTGGTGTGACGGGCCTTGCTCAGGTAAGCGGCGTCGATATGTCAACTCCAGAGCAGTTAGCTGCAATCGACGCGTCGTATATCAGCAATGCGAGTTTTTCAGGAGACATGCGGCTCATCGTCGCCACGGCATTCAATGGAGCAAGGGGTGACGCTGCAGCGAAATAACAAAAACATAAGAAAGATCCGGTAGAAAGGGATTAACCGGTTTTTCAAATTCAGACCGCGAGGGTGTCTGTTCATGGAAAAAATTTCTAACGATGCACTTTCCGTCGGATGATAGAAGAAAGAAAGTCCGTAAACCCGCATTCAGCGCTGATAAGTTGGGAGTTCGGATATTACGCCTATCATAACCAATAAGGGAGTCTCCAACGGTTGTATTGAGATCTGATCGGCCGATTAGATTGACCCTACTATCGCGCTCGTGTAAGAGCCATCTTAAGTAAATGTAAGGCGAGTTTGGCTTGCTTTTCTTCAAATTATGCTGCGGGAAGAGTGGCCGATGACAATAGTCGTGACTGGCGGGGCGGGTTTCATCGGCAGCAATTTCGTTCTGGAGTGGCTGCGGAATTGCGATGAGACAGTCATAAATATCGATAAGCTGACCTACGCGGGGAATCTTGAGAATCTCGTTTCTTTGAAAGGCGACCCTAGGCATATTTTTGCCAGAGTGGATATTGCCGATAATGCGCGAGTTTCCCAACTACTTTCTGAACATAACCCGAGGGCGATCTTTAACTTCGCTGCTGAATCTCATGTAGACCGGTCCATTCATGGACCCGGAGATTTCATTGATACGAACGTGGTCGGCACGTTTCGGTTGCTGGAAGCGGTCCGTGCTTATTGGGGCGGTTTGCTGGAGCCGCAAAAAAGCTCGTTTCGGTTTCTCCATGTATCGACTGATGAGGTCTATGGTTCATTGGATCGAGAAGCTCCTCCGTTTAATGAGTTGAGCCGCTACGAACCCAATAGTCCATACTCCGCGAGCAAGGCCGCTTCAGACCACCTCGTCAGGGCATATCATCACACTTACGGGCTGCCCGTACTGACGACAAACTGCTCCAACAACTATGGACCCTATCATTTCCCGGAGAAACTTATTCCGCTTTGCATTCACAATGCATTGGCGGGCAAACCCTTGCCGATTTACGGTGATGGTCAGCAGATCAGGGACTGGCTATACGTCGAGGATCATTGCTCGGCCATCCGGCAGGTGGTTGAGGGAGGCCTGGTCGGCGACACCTACAATATTGGCGGCTGGAATGAGAAGGCCAATCTCGATGTTGTCAAAACATTATGCGAAGTCTTGGATGAGCTGAGGCCCCGTGATGATGGATCGTCTTACGCCGAACAAATTATTTTCGTTAAGGATCGTCCAGGTCATGACCGGCGCTATGCAATTGATGCACGCAAGATAGAAACTGAGCTGGGGTGGCGGCCAGCTGAAACGTTCGAAACCGGACTACGCAAAACGGTCAGATGGTTCTTGGATAATCAGGTTTGGGTCGAGAATGTGACCAGTGGGGCCTACCTTTCTTGGGTCGAGAAGCAATATGATGGTGGAGTGAGTGAGTGACGCGTAAGGGAATTATTCTCGCTGGAGGCTCTGGAACGAGGCTGTACCCCATTACCGAGGGGGTTTCGAAGCAGTTGCTTCCAGTCTACGACAAGCCGATGATTTACTATCCTTTGTCGGTTTTGATGTTGGCGGGCATTCGGGATATCCTGATCATCACCACGCCTGAGGACCAGCCCGCATTCCAGCGATTGTTGAAGGACGGTAGCCAGTTTGGCATAAATTTAAGTTACGCTGTGCAACCAAGCCCGGACGGACTGGCGCAGGCATTTCTTATAGGCGAGTCCTTCATCGGCGGTAACGACGTTTGCCTCGCACTCGGTGATAACATTTTTTATGGTCAGGGCTTTAGTCCCCTTTTGCAAAGCGCCGCTGCAGTCACGCGTGGTGCGACCGTCTTTGGTTATCCTGTCAAAGATCCTGAGCGTTTCGGAGTGGTCGAGTTCGATGCCGACATGCGCGCGATTTCAATTGAAGAAAAACCGGTAAATCCCAAAAGCCACTATGCTGTGACCGGACTTTACTTTTACGACAATGACGTTGTGGAAATTGCAAAGGCAGTAGAGCCTTCCGCGCGCGGTGAGTTGGAGATTACGAGCGTCAATCAACATTACATGACGAACGGCTCTCTCAACGTTCAGGTGCTCGGTCGAGGCTTTGCATGGCTGGACACTGGTACATTTGAAAGCCTTCTAGAAGCGTCTCAGTTTGTAGAAATCATTGAAAAGCGGCAAGGCTATAAGATTGCCTGTTTGGAAGAAATCTCGCTTAGAAATGGTTGGATGAGTGTCGATGCTCTGGCGGCGCGAGCTCACGCCTTGCGCAAGAACAGCTATGGTCAATACCTTGGCGAAATAGCACGACAGGTTGCGAGCGAGTAATTGATGCAGGATTTGTTATGATTATCGGGCGCGGGCTTGTCGCTTCGGCGTTCGTTCCATACTTCGAATCTGATCAAGACGTAATCGTTTTTGCCGCCGGTGTTTCAAACTCGGGTGAGACGCGCGCAGAGGAGTTTCTCAGAGAAGAGAAAATGCTGAGAGCTTACCTTGAGGCAGCGGGGCAGCTTATATACTTCGGTAGCTGCAGCGTTTTTGATCCAGAAATGGCGAATACGCAATACGTTCACCACAAGCTCGAGATGGAAGCTTTGGTTAGCAGTTATCGAGGCAATGCCATATTTCGCCTACCTCAGGTGGTTGGCACGTCGTCTAACTCTAATCTTCTCACAAATTTTTTGCACCAAAAAATTGAGAATGGTGAGCGTTTCAATGTATGGAAAAATGCACGCCGTAACTTGATCGATGTCGATGATATTGCGGCTATCGTTACGCACGTGATCCGCACGGGTGACCCAAAAGAGGGCGTTTATAACATCGCCAGTCCGTTTTCTGTTTCGATCCTGAATATAGTCGAGGTATTCGAGATGGTTTTGGGCAAAAAGGCGGTGTACTCGTTGATCGATGCAGGAAGTGGGTATGACATTGACGTTCCCGATGTTAAGCGTGCGGCGTCTGACCTAAACATTTCGTTTGACGAAGACTATATCGAGAGGACGATAAGGAAATATTATGGAAGGTGAACCCGCCCTGAAACTTTCAGTTGTTATCCCTGCCTATGGCAGTGAGCTCACTCTTCCTGAGCTGGTGCGGCAATTGGAAGTGGTGTTGAGCGATGCGCCGAATGTGTTGGGTAGCTACGAGATCATTTTAGTCTGCGATCACTCCCCTGATGGGACCTGGGAAGTAATCAAGCAACTGGCGGCGACCCGTTCAAAAGTCTCAGGTGTCTTGCTTCGAATGAATGCTGGTCAGCATAACGCCCTGATGGCCGGTTTCACGCGTGCATCCGGAGCAGTCGTGGTCACGATGGACGATGATCTCCAGCACTCGCCACACGATATACCGAGGCTGGTTGAGAAAGTGGATGAAGGGTATGACGTAGTTTATGGTCGATTTACGAACCGTAGCCATGCTGCCTGGAAAGTTATCGGAAGCAAGTTCAACAACACGATCGCGGCCTATCTTATGAAAAAGCCTATGGATCTGTATCTTTCGCCTTTTCGCGCTTTTCGCTCGGTAATTTGCAAGGATATTCTAAGCTATTCGGGGCCTTACGTGTATGTCGATGGACTGATTTTGACGTTCACTAGAAATATCGCCTCGGTCGAGGTCAATCATTTTCAAAGGTTTGCCGGCGATAGCCGGTATGGTCTGAAGAAGTCTATTTCTTTATGGCTGAAAATGGCGACCAGCTTTTCACTTGTGCCCTTAAGGCTGACTTCTTTGCTAGGGATCATTGTATCCGGCTTCGGTTTTCTCTGTGCGTTTTTACTCATCGTGCAGAAGTTGACGATTGACGTGATGCCTGTTGGCTGGGCTTCCTTGATTGTTGCGGTTCTTGTGATTGGCGGTGTGCAGTTACTTGCCCTCGGCGTCATTGGCGAATATCTGGGCCGAGTGCTTCTCACAATCAACTCCCGGCCGCAGTATGTGATCGGTGAGACGACTGATGCGCTCGCTCGTACTCAGGACCAAAAGTTATGATACAGTTCCTTCTTTATTGTGTGTGCGGCGGCATCGGAGTTTCGACCGATTATCTCGTATACTATCTCAGTATCCAGTCGGGACTATGGTACCAAAGCGCGAATGTGTTGGGGTATCTGTGTGGCACCATCATAAGCTTCTTCCTGAACCGGATCATCACTTTCAAAGCAAGAGACAAGATTGCCCAGCGGTTTGCGATCTTCCTTAGCGTAGCAGCGGTAGGCTTCACGGCGTCGGTCGTCATGTTGTGGGTCCTCGTGGACTATATGAGTGTGGATGAAAAGATTGCAAAGCTTCTTACGTTGCCTGTTGTGGTCGTTATCCAATTTATATTGAATCGCCGTATTACTTTCGGCAGCACCGCAAATAGCCGCTGAAGCGAATTGAACGATAGGCAGCGAGTGCCATTGGAAGGGTTGAACGTGGAACAAGTTTATGATGTCGTGGTTGTGGGTGGTGGTTTCACCGGACTTACAGCCGCTTATGTTCTCGCTAAGCGGGGCTTGAAAGTTCGTGTTATTGAGGGAGATACCGATGTAGGCGGTCTTGCCGGAACGTTCGAGTTCAGCGATGGCGTAAAACTCGAGAAGTTTTACCATCATTGGTTTAACAACGACGTTTACGTTCCTGAACTGGTCAAGGAACTTGGGATGGAGGGGGACATCGTGACCCTCCCCTCCAAAACTGGCATGTATTTTAATGGCCGTATGTGGAAGCTATCGACGCCGATGGATCTGATGCGGTTCACGGCCCTGTCGTTCGTTGATCGTATCCGTCTTGGGCTACTCGTATTCCAAGTCCGCAGGGTTAAGGACTGGAAGCAGATCGAGCATCTGAGCATACGAGAATGGCTGGAATCCTTGGCGGGCAAGCGCGTCTACAAGGTGGTCTGGGAGCCGTTGATCGAGTCCAAGTTTTCTGTGTACGCAGAAGCTGTGAATGCCGTTTGGATGTGGAAGAAGCTTGTTCTTCGCGGCAGTACGCGAAACGACAAGGGTGGCGAGGAACTTGCCTACTTTAAAGGAGGATTCGGACGATTGGCCGACGCCATGGTGTCCGCAATTAGACAGGCTGGCGGTGAGGTTACCGTTGGCGAAAAAGTACTCAGTGTTAAAGCTGATGGCAAAAACCTCTCTGGAATTCAAACACAGAGCGGGGAGGTTCAGGGCAAGCAGTTTCTGTTCACTCCGGCGCTGCCAATTATCGCAGACATCTTCAAGGGATCGACCACTGAGGAATGGCGCCAACGATTGCTACGGGTGCGCTATCTGGGCAATATGTGCTTGGTACTGAGGCTCAAGCGAAGCCTGTCTGATACTTACTGGCTCAATGTTAACGATCCTGGCTTCCCATTCGTAGGTGTCATAGAACACACGAATTTTGACGTTCCAGAAAACTATAAAGGATCGCATATCGCGTTTCTTTCACGATATCTTGCGGTTGAAGATCCGGTATGGTCGTTTACCGACGAGGAGTATGTCGATTTTGCGTTGGGGCACCTAAAAAGGATGTTCCCTGAAATGGAGCCTTCTTGGGTTATCGAGCATCGGGTTTGGCGTTCCGAATACGCTCAGCCTGTGACGGAGCGCAATTATTCTAGCTATGTTCCAGGCAGAGACACGCCATTTGAAAATGCTTTTATTTCAACGATGGCGCAGATTTATCCTGAAGACAGAGGAACGAACTATGCCATCCGAGAAGGCCGAGACATCGCGCGGCATATCGCAGATTTGCTGGCTTAGGCAGTGATGGTAAACGGGTTGCCATCGATTCCTGCAGTTTTCATTCTTGCTGGTTCCATCACTGTCGCCCTGGTTTTTGGGGCGACAATCGTTGGACGATACTTAAGTGGCTTACTTCCAGTACGATTGCGTCCTCTAGCAAAGTTCTATCTCGCACCTGCTTTGGGGCTCGCTCTTTTTACGGTAGGGGCAAGCATCGTAGGACGTTGGCTGCCTCTCGGAAACTGGATCATCGCCGCAGTTTTATCTCTCGGGCCGATTTGTTGGGCTATTCTGCGTGAGCCCTTCAAGGGTCGGATGCTCTTACACGCAGTCTCCAACAGCCTTTTTTCGCTAGCCGCCGGTATCAGCATGCTAGCTCCGCTTCTTGTCTTTGGAGCGTTCAACGCACACAATGACGCTTTTACTTATCTCGCCCACAGTGGCTGGCTACAGAATCATGCGTTTTCTAACACGATCGAACCCGGTTTGATCACTCCGGTAACGACGCAAATCGCAATGTATCAACATTTCGGTTTTCGCATGGGCAGCTCGTTTTTTATTGCTCTTGTTCAGTCGATATTCGGTCTTCGGTGGGCTTATGCTGCTTATCCTGCCGTCATCATCTCGGCAATATTTTCCACATGTCTTTCACTCGGGTTTCCAATCAGTGCGTATTTGAGGCGTTTTTCCCGTAGAACCCGCTTACTTGTGCTGTGTTTTCCCGCATTCGGCTTCGGTGGATTGGTGTTTGCTGCCAACTTCGGCTTTTTGCCACAGACACTTGGGCTAACATTTGCCTGCAGTCTGCTGTTTCTGTCAGGGTCTGTTTTCAAATGGTTTGGTGCGCTCGAAACAGACGATATGCGGGCGGTGCTTAAGCCCGCCATTCTATCCGCGCTCCTCCTCAGTGCATTCGTTTTTGCTTATTCCGAATTCGTTCCGTTTGTTGGATTGGCGATTTTGATCGTCGCCATCGCAACCATGATCCAGTCAAAAAACAAGCTGGCAATAATCGCTTATGGCGTATTCGTTCTAGTTTTCGCGACGCTTTTCCTAAATTTGGAAATCGTCAGGGCGTTCACAGCATTAAAACTTCAGTCCGGCGCTGTCGTAGGAACACCGGTCAATTGGACTCTCATCGGGTTCATAGCGCATGCGTTAGGCACACATGGTGGAGCGTGGGATACCTTTCAGTGGGCGTTGCCTAGCGGCGATTGGGTTTCTTACGGCGCAGGCGTCTTTACAGTCCTCCTCCTAACTGCACTACTAGCACACGGTTGTAGAGGACTTTCGCGGTCAGCAAAGACGCCACATCTGCTGCCTATCACTACAATGCTGGTCATTCTTTCCCTAGGTCTTTTGTATTTTCGTTACTTGGTACCATCGCCATTTTCAGTCGGCGTTGGCCAGAGTTGGAGCCAGTTCAAGCTGGCAGACTGGGCGCACCCATTTGTTTCCGTCTTCGTTTTGCTAGCGTTTTTCTTCTTGCTCTCCAAGATGGGAAAATGGGCTGCAAAAACGGTTACGGCATTTTTTGCCTTAGGTTTTGTTGCGGCCGGCGTTTTGGCGGTTGAGCGGGTCAAACCGGTCGTGAAGAGTTATGGAGACGTTCACGATCTCGCAAGGTTCTATACGGATTTTAGGGACGCCGTGCTGACCTCTTGCCCTCCTCTGGCTCCTCTTTACCTTGCTTTAGGTGACAGTGATCAGAAAATCAGACAAATCGCCACGCTCTACCTTCCAGACCGTCAAGTTCTCGCCGACTGGAAGGGAGATGACTATGTTCAGGCTTGGTTGCCCGAAGCCGATAGGCGCGGAGAGCTTGTACCGGGGCAGTGTATCGTCGAACGGCAATCTTCTCAGCAAATCTCCGTTGGTGGCCGAAACGTGGGTGCATTTACAGTCGGTGCAGTACCCGATGTTGGGCGTATTCTAATTGGGGTAGTCCAAGGGGCGCATGACCAAGAGACAAACGGCAAAGACTGGTGGCGTTGGATCGAGCGTGAAGTGAGCTTTGAATTGCAGCCTAGATTGGTTGATGGACAAGCAATGCGCACGAGGGTTCGATTTGCATATCAAACGCGTGGGCCACAGACCATCACTTTGGCACTGCAATCGGATGGCGGAAACGAAGGTGATTCAGTCAGCACCTTTGCGGTCAAAAGCACGGGCGAAGGTTCGGAAGTGTTCGATCATGTTTTTGATGTTCCCCCTGCAGATATCCGGAGGCTACACATGACCACAAATGGCGTCGCATTCCCTCTGCAGGAACCAGATACACGATCTGCCGCATGGAGAATCGAAAACCTTCACATCGAACCCAGTTAGTAGAGTGTTTTCTCAACTAACCTCAATCGTCCAAAAAAGGTCCTGCACATTGCGCTTTTATATATGACGGATGTATGACAAAAGTGAATGTCGGGCCAGTCAAGATTGTATATAACGAGGGAAACTGAGAATGAGAAATCTATTATTCATATCGTCAGGCGGACTATTTCTAATGTCGTCAAGTGGAAGTGCATTCGCTTACCTTGATCCAGGGACTGGGAGTATGGTTCTCCAAGCTATCTTAGGAGGCGCAGCGGTAGCTCTTGCTACATGTTCTCTCTATGTCGAGAAGATAAAGTCTTTCTTTAGTGCTCGAGGGCGCGACGGTAAACGGGATGGTGGCGGAAAAGATGTTTGACGCCTCATCCGTCGGAAATGCGACAAGAATTTCTGGTTCTTTTCGCGATCCAGCAGGTCACGTTTTGGAACGTGGTGACGACATTTTCCGTGAAATTTCTTCTTGGGGCGCTCCTGCTTACGAAGCAGCCAGAGACGCCGGTATTTTCCTCGAATTCTCAGAAAGAGGATGGCTGGTCCCTATCAGAGCAGAAACCGTTATGGCTGATAAAAAAGGCTATATTATAAAGGTCGACCGGATTCCGTGGATCAGTTATCCGTACGAGTGGTCTTTCGCTCTCCTGAAATGTGCAGCACTTTTTCATTTGGATTTTCATCTCAGTCTTCTGGACAAGGGGTTCACTCTGTCGGACGCGACGGCCTATAATGTCCAGTTTTTAGGTCCAAAACCGATATTTATTGATCACCTGTCTTTGCGCCCGTACCGTGATGGAGAGTTTTGGGCAGGACACAGGCAGTTCTGTGAACAATTCCTCAATCCACTGCTTCTGCGCGCTTATGTTGGAAGGCCGCATAACGCTTGGTATCGAGGGGCCATGGAAGGGATTGCTGTGGCGGATATCGCAGCAGTGATCCCAACCCGTCGCAAATTCACTTGGAATGTTTTTACCACTGTCGTGCTGCAGGATCGCTTCCAAGCGGGTACCAGTTCGGATGCCGCCAAGATCTCGGTAAAAGATCGCAGTCTGCCAAAGCGAGCTTTTGTCGCCATGCTACAGCAGCTTCGAAACTGGATTTCCTCGCTGGAACCGGGCGACAAGGTTAAAACTGTTTGGGCCGATTATTCGCTGACGAACACTTACAGTGATGCCGAAAGAGATGCAAAACATCGTTTTGTGGCAGACTATGTGGCCGATGTGAAACCAAGAACGGTCGTTGATCTCGGTTGCAACACTGGAGAATATTCAGAACGTGCTTTGGACGCAGGCGCACAGGCCGTAATCGGGTTTGACTACGATGTTCAGGCGCTTGATCGCGCCTATCAAAGATCGATCGACAAAGGGCTGAACATTCTTCCTCTGTTTCTAGACGCCAGAAATCCTTCCTCGGGCCAAGGTTGGTTGGGCACGGAGAGAATGAGTTTTTCCGATAGAATCAAGGCCGACGGACTTCTAGCGCTGGCATTTGAGCATCATCTGGCGATAGCCCACAATGTTCCATTGGATCAGCTTGTTCGCTGGCTGGTTTCGGTAGCGCCAACTGGCGTGATCGAATTTGTACCCAAGACAGATTCGACGGTCGAGAAGATGCTGGCTCTCCGGGAAGACATCTTCCACACATACGAGATAACCGAGTTTGAGCGGCATCTAGGTGGAGTGGCGGAGATCGTCCGGTCACAGGTCGTCTCTCAATCCGGGCGAACGCTGTTCCAGTATAGGAATTCGAATGTTATTTAGTGTGTTTTGTATACCGGTATCTATTTCTTTTACCTTGATACACCGTCGATATATTACGCGTGTGTCGTAATGAGTAGAATAATCGAGTTGGAATTTCTAATCCGAATTCTACTTTCGCACTTTTCTTAGTTAACTCGGGATATCATATGTTCGCTTACGCCCCTGCCTTTATAATCGGGCTCCAGATTTTTGTTTTGGGGCCGTTAGTATTGGTCATCGCAAATAAAGAGCGTTCTCCGATTAGCGTGGCAGATGTTTTTCGAGAGCCTCTTGCGATATCCCTGTTTTTTTCTCTCACGCTTGGATTTTTGATTTTCAAATTCCAAAAAAAATGGAATGGTAGAATTGCATCGCTTTTCTGGGCGTTTGCTTTGTATCTTTTAATCCAGTTCTTTATAATTATTCCAGACCTTGGAGTGCTTGATGGGCGAGTGATAGATTTCGCCGATCACCGCCTGCTGATGATCTTGGAACTTTCTATTTTAATTACGGTCCTTGTAATAGCTATCATTTTTCCGCGTCAGTCCGTGACCTACTTGTCACGATTAGTCATATTTGCCTTTGTTCTCGTTTCTATCCAGACAACGCTCTCGTTGCCTCGCAGCAGTCAAGTCGATCCTAGTTTGACAGGCTCCCGTTCCTCGGACTTTTTTCGAGACGCCGAGGTATACGATGTCCTACAAGTCGGAAAGGAAAATGCAATTGTCATTTTAGTCGATACTCTTCAAGGCGACGCTTTCGAAAAGGCGATTTATGCTAACCCAGATTTGGCAAGTCGGCTTTCGGGATTTACATTCTATAACAATACAACGGGACATTTTCCTTTCACAGCTTTGAGTGTGCCAGCCATACTCAGCGGTACTGCTTACGCTGGTAAGGGGCAGAGTTTACCTGATTATAGAAAAGACGCCGGTTTCAGAAGATTGGAATCTGTGTTCGAAGGTGCAGGATTGCGCTGGGGGCGTATTCCGCTTGGTGGAAGAGCATCCTTTTTGGACGATCGTTCCTCAAAGTGTCGAGCGTTCGCTACACTTTACGACGCTTATCTCTTTCGCCAGCTACCTCTGTTAATAAAACCGATGTTTTATTCCAACGGGGAGATGCAATTAGAAAAGCGATGCGGGGCATCCGTGGTCCCGAATAATCCGTCAGGTCTTGATCTTGCTGTCTTAGAAAAATTGTCTGAGGAGACAGTAATTGGAGGTGCTGGATCTAAAATGGTCTTCATACACTTGTGGGGCATGCATCCACCTGCGAACCTTTCTAGCGGCTGTGAGGTTTCTGCCCCCAATCCATCGATGGAAAAGTATCTCGAACAGGCGCCGTGTATAATTGGTCGAGTCGCCAACTATATTGATCGCCTTCGTTCGATTGGTGCTTTTGAAAAATCCTCCATCTTTATTGTCGCGGATCATGGAACCAGATATGGGTTTTTTAACAAAACCGAACCGAGCTCAATCCCTGAATTTATCCGTTCGTCTGCAAATCCGACCCTACTATATCACTCTCCTGGCCAATCAGAACCATTGAGTATCAGTAATTCTCCAATAGAGATAACCGACATCTATCCCACCATAACTCACAACTTCGGATTGGAAGACGGCTCTAGAGCGAAGGTAATAACTGCCGCCGGTGAAAATGAAGAAAGGGAACGCACATTTTTGTTCTATAAGGGCATCACCGACACAAATGGCGAATTTCTTCCGCAGTATGAACGGTTTTCGATCACTGGAGACGTGAAGAGCGTAGATAGTTGGAAGAGCTTGGGGGTGGAAACCGAAGTCCCAGAAAAATTGGAATCAATTAAATTTGGCACTAATGGGGCTAGTAAACTTCTCAATTACGGCTGGTCAGAGGAAGCACAAGGGGTACCGGTTTCCTGGGTAGTCGCCAGCCCTGCGACAATCACGGGGACACTACCTTGCGATTGCAACATTAGAGTCTCCATGAGGATTATGAATCCTCATGACAATCAGAGCATTGTGTTCAAGATAAATAACCAAATTATTGCAGTGCTAAATGAGTCCTCTCCAACCGGATGGGTTGAACGTGATTTCAGATTCGACGCTAGCGATTTCGGGCCGGGGTCTATCAACCTTGTCATTGAAGCGGCAATAATAAAGCCCATATCTACAGCAGACGTTCGGAACATAGGCATCGCATTTGACTGGATTAAACTAGAAAAAGAAAAATAAGATTCACGCCGCAAAGCATCAGTCTCTGCTTGTGAAAAAATATGCCAGTTTATAGACTCAACGACTTCCACCATACTGCATAGGGCTGTGCGATCCACCATTTGAGCGGGACGCTGCCATAGTGACGCCGAACGAGATCGATCGCTTCTTGGTAATGAAGTCGTCGGTTGTTTCGGGTCTTTGTCGCTTCGTGAACGCGGTTGACTGCGACGAAATCATCGATATAGCGCGGAGAGCCTACCGTCTTGTAGAGGCGCCACCAGAGGTCGTAATCCATGGTCATGTGGAGTGTAGGATCCACGCCACCGATGCGTTCCCATGCGGCACGGCGTATCAGCGTCGCTGGCTGGGAAATGATGCAGCGCAAGGCGAGTCTGTGTTCCGAAAAAGGCTCAACCCAAACGGGTCGGCGGACGCCTGTATTTTCGTGGTGGTTCCAGCAGCGGCCATAGACCATGGGCGCGTCCGGGTGGGTTTCGGCGGTTTTAATCAGACGCGCCAAGGCGCCAGGCAGAAACCAATCGTCACTGTTCAGCCAGCAGACATATTCTGCTCGACCCTTGGCGACACCCTCGTTAATCGCTGCTGCCTGGCCGTCGTCCTTTCGGCTCCGATATCCCGCGAGGCGATCCCGCCACCGGTCGATTACATTGAGCGAATTGTCGCTTGAGCCGCCGTCCAGAACAAAGACCTCGAGCGGGATGTCCTGCTCGAAAACGGATGTAAGAGCCTGATCCAGGAAGCGTCCCTGGTTGAAGGATGGGACGACTACGGTAACAAGCGGATCTGCCAGATTAGCCTCCGGCATGTTTTGACAGGAAATCGGCATAGGCTAGAGCGATACCTTCGCGCAGGCCGATCTTGGCCTTCCAGCCCAGTTGCTGCAAGCGGCCCACATCAAGAAGCTTGCGTGGCGTGCCATCAGGTTTGGAGGCGTCGAAAACGATTTCTCCTCCGAAGCCGACGACGTCCATGACCGTTTCAGCAAGCTCGCGAATGGTGACGTCCGTTCCTGTCCCGACGTTGAAAAGCCCTTCTGTGATTGCGTCCTGCTCCATCAGGAACAGACAGGCGTTCGCCATGTCATCCACATAAAGAAACTCGCGCATCGGTCGGCCGGAGCCCCACACCGTATATGTGCTGTCGCCTCGGAGCTTTGCCTCATGAGCCTTGCGGATGAGTGCCGGGAGAACGTGGCTATTGGCAAGGTCATAGTTGTCGTTTGGACCATAAAGGTTCGTCGGCATTGCCGAGACATACTGCGTTTCATACTGGCGGTTAAAGCTCTCACAAAGTTTCACACCGGCAATCTTCGCGATCGCATAGGGCTCGTTGGTCTGCTCCAGGGGGCCTGTCAACAGATAGTCTTCGCGGATCGGCTGTGGGCAGTCGCGGGGGTAGATACAACTGGAGCCGAGAAATAACATGCGCTTGACACCAGCCTGCCAAGCACCATGCACGACATTGGATTCGATCATCAGGTTCTGGTAGATGAAATCCGCGCGAAACGTGTTGTTGGCATGGATGCCACCTACTTTCGCGGCTGCCATGAAAATGTAGTCCGGCTTCTCGTGACGCAGGAACTCGTTGACCTGATGTTGCTGAGTCAAATCGAGTTCGCTGCTAGTACGAGTTACCAGATTGTCATAACCGACAGCGAGGAGCTGCCGGACAATGGCCGAACCTACCATCCCACGATGACCGGCAATGTAGATCTTGGCATCCTTGCGCATGGCTTACTCGTTGTAGTTGAATGTGTTGTAGCCGTGCTTTTTGACGACTTCATCCCGTTGGGCCGACTTCAGGTCTTCACGCATCATTTCAGATACGAGTTCATTGAAGGTGATCTTGGGAGTCCAGCCAAGCTTCTCGCGCGCCTTGCTGGCGTCGCCCAAAAGGGTCTCGACTTCGGCCGGGCGGAAATAGCGCGGGTCTACCGAGACGATGCAGCGGCCTTTTTCGTCGTACCCCTTCTCGTCTACGCCGGTACCGCGCCAGTCGATCTTCATATCGATTTCGCCAGCCGCAGTGTTGACGAAGTCACGCACGCTGTATTGCACGCCGGTCGCAATGACGAAATCTTCCGGCACGTCCTGTTGCAGCATCATCCACTGCATCTCGACATAATCCTTGGCGTGACCCCAGTCACGAAGGGAATCCATATTACCGAGGTAGAGGCAATCCTGCAGACCTAGCTTGATACGCGCCAGAGCCCGCGTAATCTTGCGCGTCACGAATGTTTCGCCGCGCACCGGGCTCTCGTGATTGAAAAGAATACCGTTGCAGGCATAAATGCCATACGCTTCGCGGTAGTTGACGGTGATCCAGTAGGCGTAGAGCTTAGCTACAGCATAGGGCGAACGTGGATAAAAAGGTGTCGTCTCGCGCTGCGGAGTCTCTTGGACGAGGCCGTAAAGCTCCGAGGTGCTCGCCTGGTAGAACTTTGACTTCTTCTCCAGCCCGAGGATACGGATTGCCTCAAGAATGCGAAGGGCGCCGATGCCGTCCGAGTTCGCCGTATATTCCGGCTCCTCAAATGACACGGCAACATGCGATTGGGCAGCCAGATTGTAGATTTCGTCCGGCTGAACTTGCTGAATGATGCGGATCAGGCTGGAAGAATCCGTTAGATCTCCGTGGTGGAGAATAAATTTGCGCTCGCCATCATGTGGATCAACATAGAGGTGATCGATGCGGTCGGTATTGAACAACGATGTGCGGCGTTTGATACCATGGACCTCATATCCTTTGGCAAGCAGAAGCTCTGCCAAATATGAGCCATCCTGACCAGTCACACCGGTAATAAGAGCTTTTTTCACGTTTCCTCGCAGCTATAATAGTTTTTCTAAACGGGTCAGTTGGGCTTGAACCATCCGCCTAACCATTTCTTTGAAGCTCACCGTCGGTGACCATCCGAGTAATTCTTTCGCCTTGGCGGGGTTCGCCAAAATCTGGCCCGGCTCCAGCGGCCGTACCAAGGCAGGATCGCTGAATACACATTTTTTCCAATCGCATCCAACCGTTTGATAGGCAATTTCACATAATTCCGTCAGCGTGTGCAGTTTTCCGGTACCAATGACGAAATCTGTTGGCTCTTGCTGCTGTAGGATCATCCACATGGCGTTAACGAAATCGGGCGCATATCCCCAATCTCTGGCGGTGTCCAAGTTGCCAAGGGCCAGCCGTCCGCCCTCCACGATGGGTCGTCCCCTCTCGTTCATGTCGGGTGAATCGACTATTCCGAGTGCCGCACAGGCCGCACCATAGGCCACTTTCTGCGTCAAAAAATGTAGTCCGCGCCGCTCGCTTTCGTGATTGAAGAGGATGCCGCTTGTTATGTATAGATTATAGCTGTCTCTGTAAATTGCAGCCATATGGTGTGCGTATACCTTCGCTGCGGCATATGGATTAACGGGATGAAAAGACGTCTCCTCATCCTGTCTTGCCGAGCGTGATTGGCCAAACATCTCCGATGAAGACGCATGGTAGACACGGGTATCCGGCCGATGATTGCGCACGGCCTCAAACAGCTTTATGGCCGCAAGCCCATTGACCTCCAATGTCTCAGGCGCGCGCGCCCAGGATTCACCCGGCCTAGACTGCGAGGCGAGATTATAGATTTCGTCTGGCTTCGCTTCGTTGAGAACACTGGCCAGTTCAAGATCCTGGATCAGGTCCCCGAAAAGAATGTTGACGCGGCCCGCCAAATGGCTCGCGCAGTTCGGTTGAGACCAACTCGCAGCCCGCGCCAACCCAAAGACTTCATAACCCTTCTCAAGAAGGAGTTCTGCAAGGTAGGAGCCGTCTTGGCCCGTTATGCCAGTGATCAGCGCTCGTTTCATAGGCCCTCTCGCATGATGATTTTGCTGACCTTACTCATCGAAAACGCCTGCGTAGGCTCGCTGAGCGAAACCAAGCTTTGCGGATCAAACTGCCTGCCCAAGGCAATCGGCGATCCACGACGCGAAACATCCCCCGCGCAACGTATCTCAGCCTTGCCCTGTCTCTTCCGATTGATCCTGCCTGACCTAGGAAACCCAACGTTGCGGGAATTCTATGAATATTCGGGAGCGTGCGTCGCAGTCGGCTCCCCCCAGGCCATGTTTCATATAACCGGTAAGCCCAAAAACCGAAATAATAGCTGAGGCTGACATATCCACCGTGTCTCGCACAGATCTCGAACACTTCCCGGTAGATAACCCCGCGCATCGCAAGCGTCTTGGCGTCTTCGTGGAGGCGAGATTGCGCGAATTTGTGATCTGAGTGTAGAATAATTGCGCCGGATGTGGCCATGCGAAGCCAGTATTCGTAATCCATGGCTGTCTGCATCGACACATCAAAAGGCCCAATCCGGTCGACAATCCGTTTGCGCCAAAACGATGCGGGTTGGCACACGCAGCAATCATGCATCAAGCGCTCGAAAGAGTAGGGCGCACTGTTATATGTGCCGATAATTGCACCCTGGGCGTCGATATAGTCGGCATTGCCATACACCATGTCGCATTCCGGGTGCTCATTGAAGAATTGCACGGCAGCTTCCAACGCACCGGGCAACAGGATGTCGTCGGAATTCAAGTAGGCAAGAATTTCTCCACCCACACGCTCCATGCCTTTATTGATGGCATCGGCCTGTCCTTTGTCGCGTTCCGACACCCATTTTATCCGGTCGCCGTAGCTTTTGAGGACTTCCACGGTATCATCCGTCGAGGCGCCATCCATGACCAGGAGTTCGACATTTTTGTAGCCTTGGTTCAGCACGCTATCGATCGACTCGCGGATGAAATGGCCATGATTTCGCGTCGGCATGACGATGCTGACCAGGGGCTCTTTCCGAGCGTATTCAAGAGGGTTCTTCGAAACACGCAGTAAGGCGTCACGTAGAGACTGAGCAGGCTTGACCCAGTCATAGGCTGCGACGCGTAGCTTTGCTTTATCAGAGAGGCTGGCCCTCAAGCCTTCCTCGGTCGTGATGCGTCGCATCAGATTTGCCATTGCTGCGATGTCTGTGGGATCACATGCTAGGACTGCATCGCCGCCGACTTCAGGGAGTGATGTGGTGTTGCTGCAAAGAACGGGTGTTCCGTGATGGAAAGCCTCCAGCAACGGCATGCCGAAGCCTTCGAAGAGAGAGAAGTAGACCAGCGCTGTCGCTTTGGCAAAAAGTGCTGTTACCTGTCTGTGCGGTAGAAAACCCAGATGGACAATTGGAAGGTCCTCGAAGCCCTTCAGACTGTCCTGAAGACCGTCAGGATTGCCAGTGAGAACAAGACCTGTCTTCGGCGGTAGGTCAGGCAACGCAAGTTTGAATGCTTCGAAAAGGCGCCTGTGGTTCTTGTGTGGCCATAGGTTCGCCGGCATGTAGAAGAAGCGCTCAAAGGCTTTAGCTTCTGACGGCAAATCGTCTTCGGTCGGTGTTTCCTGGAGTTCCTCGGGAAGGGCCGCAGGCATGAGGAACACGTCATCTGTCATGGTCCAGGCGTTGCTGACCATCGTATGGCGGGAATGATCCGTCATCGTTGCGATTGCGCCCCCTCGGGACAAAGCGTCAGCAAACGCACGACGACGACTAGCCAGCACATCCCTCGGGAAAAAATCAGGGAAATATTCGTGCTGAATGTCTGGGATGACGAAGACCTGCCGTTGAAGCGGGAATTCAGGATGAGCCTCCTGAGGATATGTCCGTAGGATTGCATCGACACCCAGATTCGCGCAGTGCTCCGACATCTCCGCATAGAATAGAGCCGGATGCTCATCTAGGCGGATATAATCAACATTTGGACCCTTGATTGCCAAAGGAGGCAATCCTGGCCGATGAAAGAAGACGATCTTGTCGTTGGGAAAAAGACGAACCATCTCGCGAAGAACGCCATGAACCCATGGGACGATTCCACCAGAAACACCGGCAATGAGAGGATATAGATCGACCGCGATAACAATCCTTTGCTTGATTGTAATTTTAGCGTTGTCGGGCGTCTTTTCCTCATCGGCAGAAGCAGCAGATGGCACAGGACTTCCGGCGGCATTCACGCCGAGACGCTGCATATCGGCCTGAACTTCGTTCCAAAAGTTGAGCAGTGCACTCTGGGTTTGATCGCTGAACAACTCGCTCGACTGCGTCGTACGATGCATATTGTCTAGCCAATAGCAGAGTGCGCCTGGTGTCATGGGGCGACCGGTATGACGTTCCGCCAATAGACGAAGCTCTTCTGCCCTTCGGAACCCTCCGGTTGCCGTCAACGTGTCGCCCCACTCGCGTGACGCCGCAAGGGATGCTTCAACGGGATGCGGCGTTGATAGTTTCGCCAGCCGGATCCAGAGGTCCCAGTCAAAGCTCCAGCGCAGGCTCTGATTTAGCCGGCCTAGTCGGCGTAGGTATGTCGCGTTCATGAATGTCGACGGCTGGAGTATATAGTCCAGACCGCCCAGGAGAGCGTCCTCGTTGTAAAGGACCGGTCCGTCGATGAAATCGGCGGTCTTGTTACCTCCCTCATCCGTCCTGATCCCATTGCCGAACCAGAAGCTTGCCTGGGGTGAAACGCGGTAGGCTTCCACAATGTGTTCAAAGGCGCCGGGCAGATAGAAATCGTCCGCATTCAGCCAAGCAATAATGTCACCTGTGCATCTGGAAAGACCCTTATTGATCGCGTCCGCAGCGCCTTTGTCGGGCTCGCTGACATATCCTGTCAGCCAATCCTCGTTTTGACGAACGACCTCCAGGGTATTGTCGCTGGAACCACCATCTATGATGAAATGCTCGATATCAGGCCAGTTCTGGGACCGGACGGAATCGATGCACTCCTGAAGGAAGCGTCCCTGATTCAGAGACGGCGTCACTATAGAAATTCTTGGTGTCGGATTACTAAAGGTCATCTCGGTTTTTTATTTTCCTGCTGCAGCCTGCAGATCGTGGATCATTTTTGTCAAAGCCTGAATCTGATCGAGTCTAGCCGCGCGATCTTCATCTATGATTTTCACGTGCTCTTCAATGCTCTTTATCTGCTTGTCCTGATCGAGAAGTGCTTGAACGAAACGTCCTTTTGGCGTCTCGATCGATTTTTCAGCATCTTCCTTCGAGATCATCTCGATCGGTTGCCTGCTGACAACGAAGAACATGTCATGCTCAGTGAAGAAGGGTTTTTCAAAAATAAGATGCTCGGCACCAAGCTCTTGAAACAGTCTTTGCGCCGCATTTTGCGAGTATAGGTAGATGTGTTCGTCGGGAAGAAGCATGCCCAAGAAGGAAGGGTGCGCAGTTTGAAGTTCCTCAAACGTCGTAACGCCGGGAAAATTCGGCATTTGGATCATTATCAGGCCGTCCGGCTTCAACATGTCCAGTGCAATCGTCAAAGTATCCTTCGGGAAAGGCAAATGCTCCAAAACGTCCATCAACGCGACCGCGTCAAATGTCCCCGCTTCGAGTTCAATATTCTCTATAGGTCCAACCAGCACAGGAATGTCGAAGGTTTCCTGTGCATACTCAACGACCCAAGGACTCATCTCCATTCCGGAGGCTTCGTAGCCGGCTTGGCGGAGAAGCGCGACAAAGCTTCCGTGGGAACAACCCAGTTCCAGAACTTTAGAAGGTGGCGCCTTGTATTTCAGAAGGGTTCTGAGCCAATGCAGATTTCGATCGGTCAAATCTAGCTTTGCTCTCTGAAAAATGTTCGGAAATCCGAGATCCTTGTTCTGGTGTTCAAGCCAGTATTTCTTTCCGTAGAAATCTGCTTCATCGTCTGTAACTTTCAACTCATCATCTGATAAACCGACTGCCGATATGAGGGTACCGCAGCTTGCGCAACGAACATACTCTGCACTGAACTCCCGGTGGTCTACGCTGCCGCACCAACACTTCCTATTATTCATTGCTTTGAAGCTCTCTTCCTATTACGCGTTTCTAATGCTGTAGCATGTTTGATCTTTTATCTAGCATTCCTCTAACATTAACAGACATCTCAACTCCATGTTAGCGAAGGTCAGGAAATGAAAATTCGATACTACCAGGCAAATCTGCGATGCCGTGATGGCTTAGTGCCGAACCGCTACGATTTGAAGCCCAGCCTATTGAAAGTGATCCAGCATTAGGCAACACACAAAGATGGATTACACTTGCATCGATAGCTTCGTGTGTCATTTCCGACATCCGGCTGAAGATATCCGGATCAATGGATCCCAAACCGATCTCGAACGTGTATTCACCCAATTGTAAATTTAAAGAAATTTCTTGTTTACAGCGTACAATATTTCCGGCTTTGAGGCTGCCACCTGTTCCAACTCCATGCTCAATCGAGCCTTTTCCGTGAACAGTTATACCACGTTCATTATGTAGGACGACACCGCAGGTAGCCATGCCGATATCTTTTAGTATGCGAAATTCCGAGACAAAGACCGCCACTTGTCCCTGCGAAAAGTGGTGACAGGGCGCGCCCTGAGTATCGTACACTGAAAATCCCAAACACTCCGCGCTGCCGTTTCCGACTTGCGTAATGGTTTCTGCCGAACGGAGCGAGGTAAATTCGCCGCTTTTTATCTCTTCGCAATCCGACTGATCAGCGTGGGTAGCTTCTGATTTATTTACATAAGATGTTGTTGAGAACGATTGTCCTGTTTGATGCAACTGATAATATCGCTTTGCTGCTTCAGCGGCATCACCCAAGAAATTCATTCTGCCATGATCGAGCAAAATCGCCCGGTCACAGAACTGCTCGATGTCAGTCATCGCATGTGAGACGAGGAGGACGGCAGCGCCGGACGAACGAATTTCCTCAAGGCGCGCATAGCACTTCTGACGAAAAAATACGTCGCCTACTGCCAGAGCTTCATCGATGATGACGATGGATGCGTTGATGTGAGCCTGCACCGCGAATGCGAGGCGGACAAACATCCCACTTGAATAGGTTTTCACCGGCTGGTCGATAAAATCGCCGATATCGGCAAAAGCGACGATTTCGTCGTAGCTTGCGTCGATCTGCTCGCTACTGAGCCCCAAGATGCGGGCGTTCAGAAGGACGTTTTCGCGTCCTGTAAAATCGGGATTGAATCCACTTCCCAGTTCGAGAAGGGCGGCGACGCGCCCCTTGACCGTCAGATCGCCGAGGGTAGGGGCCAATGTACCGGCCAAGATTTGCAGCAACGTGCTTTTGCCGCCACCGTTTCGTCCGATGATGCCCAAGGTTTCTCCAGGGCGAACCTGGAATGAGATATCGTGTAGCGCCCAAAACTCACGGTGGTAGGTGGGCGCCGGGCCTGAGCGACCAAAAAGGTTGGTCAGTTTCGGCATGACCAATTGCTTCAGGCGGTCGCGTGGGTTGTTGTATATGTCGTAGCGCTTCCCGACGCCGCGCACATCGATAACTGGCTCGTTAGAGGACATCTGCAAATCCCCGTCTTGTCTTCTGAAACCAAGCGAAGCCTAGATAAAAGACGGCGAGGCTCACGAGAAGGCTCATGGCCCAGGCGACCCAGTTCAGAGGCGCTCCCCAAAGCAACGCGTCCCTAACTTGAAGCACCGGAAGCGTGATCGGGTTTAAGGTCAGCAACGACTGATAGGCAGGTGGAAGCGCGCTGATAGGGTAGAAAACCGGCGCTAGAAACAGCGCAACCGTGGTGAGCATGCCGATGACCTGCGCGAAATCGCGGAGATAGACGCCAAGCGAGGCGAGAAACCAGCTCAGGCCTAGGGTCATCAGAAGTAACGGCAGCAGGATGATGGGCAAAAGAAGACCTGCGGGATGGATGAACGTCCCGGAAATCAAACAAAAGAACATTAAAACGACAAGGCTGACAATGAAATTCCCAAGCGCAGATCCCATGGTCATAAGAGGCAGTATTTCCAACGGGAATACGACTTTCTTGACGTAGTTTGCGTTCGCGGCGATTATGGTTGGAGCCCGCATCAGGCACTCGGCGAAAAGCGCGTGTACGATGAGGCCGGAGAAAAGAACGATGGCAAAGTTTACCTGGCTGTCATTGCCCGCGCCCCATCTGGCTTTGAACGCGACACTAAAAACAAAAGTGTAGATTGCAAGCATAAGCAATGGGTTGAAAAGGGACCATGCGAGCCCGAAGACGGACCCCTTGTATCGGGATACGAAATCACGTTTCGTCAGTTCCCAAAGCAGACCTCTGTTGTGGATGAGTGTTTTAACAACAGCGGTCGGGTCGACCGAATGATTTTTCATATAGTACGAAATTCCATCGCTGTGGTTAAACGCCTGGGTGCCCAGGTAGCCGGTTTACACCTGACTATTTTAGCCGTGCACCCCTCTAATATGCGGCTAATAGCTGTTCAGCCTGGCAAAGACAAGCCCTTGCCAAACGCTCATGGTTGGACCAGCCCACTCATCCCCGACGCTCATCTGCCGATATTTGCAAGATCCCAGATTGATCAAGCACGGTTCCCCGTGTCGGCGATCCGCCGATATAGATCAGCATAAGCGGCTGCCATTTTCTCTGCCGTGAAGTTGTCCAGATAGCGTTGACGAGCGTTTCGCCCAAAGCTTTGCACTAAGTCGTCGTCGTTGAACAAACGCCTCATGGCGACAGCCAAAGAGTCGCTGTTTTCTGGAGGAACGACAAGGCCCGTGCATCCATCGAGATTGACGTAGCTGGTTCCCGTGCCAATTTCACAAGATATCATCGGCTTACCGCTCATGGCTGCCTCAACCAGAGAAAGACCGAATGCTTCCGATCGGAGATGAGATGGAAAAACGAGACCAAGGCTCAGATCAAGGACCGCCATCTTGTCTTCGTCCGTCAGGTTTCCGAGAAAATGCATGTTTTGGAGGCCACGCCGCTTCGCTTCCTCTTGAAAATCATCCGTCTGGCCACCGCCGATGAGTACGACAGGAATACCGGTCTTTTCCGCAGCATCCATCAGCACGTGAAGTCCCTTGTAATAACGGAAGACACCAATGAAGACGAGGAAGCGGGGAGGGAGTTTGGATCTCCATCTCTCTCTATTTTGCTGGCCAACTGCCGGGTAGCTGGCTTCGTCAAGTCCAAGTGGAATGACCTCGACTTTAGAGCGGAATTTCTGGAGAGTAGCACTTGAATTCACATAATTCGGCGATGTGGCGACGATGCTGGTCGTGCTGCCGAGGAAGCGAAACATGAGGGGTTCGTAGAGACGTAATAATGTTTTCTGCTTAACCACGTCCGAGTGGTAGGTGACGACAGAAGGCATTCGATGAAAACTTGAAAGGTGTATGACGTCCATCAATGGCCAGGGAAAGTGAAAGTGAACTACATCGACTTCGCGGCTGAGTTCTCGAAATCGGCTAAACGCGGAACGAGAAAAACCTGTCGAGGCAAACTCGAAATCAAGCTTGGCCTTGTGCGCGTAATGTCCACCAAAAGGACGCGAGTTTTCCTTTGGCTGCGCGCTAAGAGAGAGCACCTCGGACCTGATCCCATGGGTTTCGACCCCCTCACAGATAGCGGCGATAGTCCGCTCAACACCACCGAACGTGTCAGGCCAATATGTTTTGAAGAAATGCAAAATTTTCATGCTGTAAAGCCGTAGCAGGAGGGGAACCAATGCCGGAGGGCAAAAACGACTAATTTTTTGGCGCTATGACCGACGCTTTTATCCGCAACATTCGATAACACAACTATTTCCTCGCATTTGTGTCGTGAATTCGGCTTCCTAAAAGCATTGCTTAAAAGGGCTCACCGTCTTCGAGAAGGCAATACGAAGTAGGACTCAGAAAATTGCGCATAGGATTTTGATCTATCTGTGAGTGTAGCATCTGTTCGTCCGCTGTCCGCGCGCGATACCGGGATTGAGTAGGCCATCAAGCTGGGGCCTTAAAAGAAAATGGCCGATGCATTGGAGCAGTGAAAACGGTTACTCATTTGACGAATAATTTCGGCAGCTTTTGCGGGGGTGGGTGGCGTGATGCCATCCGGTTTTGAGAGCGGGTTTCAAACGTGCGTCAATCGCAATCGGTCACAGCCTTCGAGAATACCATTTTTGCGGACGCCGGACATATTTCAATTTTTCTTGGTTCTTAGGATATTAAACCAGCGCTCGACATCCGGCGGATTTGACTGCTATCTGAGCGTAAAGAGGATGATGACGTGCCGCCCAAATTTTCGATTATCACACCGTCTCTTAATCAGGGGCGATTTCTGAAGCAGTGTCTTGCCTCTGTGCAGATCCAAAATTGGCCGGATTTGGAACACTTCGTCATTGATGGTGGCTCTCAGGACGAGACCCTTCAGATATTAACAGAAAGCAGGTCCCAGCTGACGGCTTATGTTAGCGAACCTGACAGCGGCGCCGCAGACGCAATTAACAAGGGCCTCGCCATGGCTACTGGTGATATCGTTGCGTGGATAAATGCTGACGATTATTACGCAGCCGGAGCCTTTGAGAAAATTGCAGAGGCGTGGCGCTGCGAACCCGACGCTCCATTCTGGTTTGGCAACGGCGAGCGCGTGGACGAAGCTGGGAACTTCAAATCACCGTTCAATGATCATCCCATCCTCTACGACCACCGAGCACTCATCGAGGGCACCGATTATATTCTTCAGCCCTCTACGTTCATGAACGGTAAGGTGTTGCGACAGATCGGTGGGCTCAATACCGCGTTACGCTGGTCTTTCGACTGGGAACTCTTTATTCGCCTAGCTGAGCAAGGGCAGCCTGTGGCGCTGGACGATTCTCTGTCTTCCACGCGTGAGTGGGGTGAGACCCTTACTGCGACGGGTAGCCTGAAAAGGATTGAAGAAATCCGAGTGATGATTGAGAGACGAAGTGGTAAGCCCCTCACTTATGGAACGCTCTGCTACCACTTCGACGCGACACTCAAAGAGATGCAAACTCGTCCAGAAGACTTTTCCGCGCGGGCTATTTATTCTGTTGAAAATGCTTGGAGAGCTATACAGCAAGACATGATGGACAACCTGCCGGTCGATGCCGGAGGCATGCCAAGGCGGCCGGAGCAGGCGGAGAAATACGAGGAGACGCCTACTCCAGGTATTTTCATGCGTGCTGCTAGGCGAGGGTTGCGTCTAGCTAGTCGTCTCCGCGAAAGGTGACATATGGATAATGACATCCACAAACATTGATCTGAAACCTTCAAACCGGCCTGAACTCATGGGGTGGATGCCATTCTGGTCGGCGTCGCATATGAAACTTTCGCGGAAGATAGGGATAGGTTTTGTGCCCATGCGATGGTTTGGATGTGCTCGGGCGGTGGTAGATCTCAATGATGCTCGTCTTCCTCATCAGCGTGCCGATATGAAGCCGCCCAGTCTCCAGCCCTTCTCCCCTCAAAAGCCCTTGCAACATCTGACTTTCGGCGAACGGGTAATCGAGATGCATTTCATCGATCCGCCGCATCAAGGCCAGATCGCCCTCTGACACCGGACGCGGTAGGTAATAGACGCTGCGAAGGCAGAAGCCGAGAAGCTTGGCTTGCCTTCGACAGACAGCTTGTGCCCGCGGACGATCATTTTTTCCGCTCAGCAAGCCCGCCTTGCCAAGCGCTCAGGCTAAAAAAATAGTTTGCCAGCGTGGACGTCCCGATTTTGGCGTGCAGTGTTTTTACATCGACGGTTGGACCCGCCAGTTCCGCCTTCGCTTCATCACCAAAAACGCCTGTCGCCCCCTCAAGGAGCTGGTCTTTTCTTTGTTTGATCTGGTTGGCGTGCACGTCAAACTGCTGGTATCATTCCACCAGCGTCTGCTCGCCTCGAATGGCGGCGAGCGCCAACCTTGCCTTGAAAGCCGGGCCTTGGTTCCGGCGCGGTCGTCTTGTCATGGTCTCTCCTGCTGGCGGCATCTAAGCCGAAGTCAGCCAGAAACTCGACTTATCCCCCCTGTGCAGATATCCCGTGTCACCTCTTGCTCCGCATCAGATCGTGGTCCTGCACTCAACCCCGCGCAATCGCAGGCATTCTCGGACAGACAATCAGCGAGGCGGCAGATTAACCGGATTCCTGAGATTTGATAAGGTTTAGGCATGTGTAAGTGCTGTAATCTATGTAATTTATTCTTTTTTATTTTGATATGAGATTTGTATAAAAAATGATAATACATAATATATCCCTACGTGGATGCAGAATTACAATAATAAATATTCATTTTAATTCAAAAACCGTCATATTAATTTCGTTATTTTATAAATACACAAATGAATAAACAACTTTAAATAGTGCAAATATAAAATTTAAAATTATAGAAATTAATAGAAATTGTAAAAATAGATATTTAGATTCAGATTTTTATATTCAATAAAAATTAAGTCAGTTACTTTAATATTAGCAAATAACGCTCTCTTCAGGGGAGGGGCGTACTGAAATTGTAGTGCAGCTCAGAATCACCGAGGGGATAATAGAGCAGATGACGAAGGTGAAACTATCAGGAATTGTAGGGCGGCTAACCGCAGGATTTGGGTTCCTGCTTATTTTGATGGCCGGCTTGACATTATATTCAACGCATCAGGTCTCGCAGATCAATAACAATCTCGGCGTGATCAACGATGTCAACAGCGTAAAACAACGCTATGCGATCAACTATCGCGGAAGCGTTCACGATCGTGCTATTGCGGTGAGAGACGTGACTATTGTGGCCTCTCCTGAAGAAAGAAAGGCCGCAATCGATCTGATTGGGAAGCTTGCCTCCACTTACGCCGAAAACGAAAAAAAGATGACGGCAATGGTTTCGTCGCCGGATGGCGCAACTGCCCAAGAGCGTGCGATTCTGGATGAAATCGGAGCCATTCAAGCCAAGACAAATCCGCTTGTAGCAGACGTCATTTCTTTCCAGGAGAAAGGTGCTACAGAAGAGGCCCGCAAGGTTTTGCTTGAGCAAGCGCGTCCAGCATTCGTATCCTGGCTCGGAGCGATCAATAAGTTCATCGACTATCAGGAGGCACTGAACAAGGAGATCGGTGCCGAGGTGCGCGCGGCGACGAACGGGTTTCAGTCTCTTGAGTTGACGGCCCTTGCCATTGCAGCCCTTCTCGCTGTTGTCGCAGCCGCATTTACCGCGCGTTCCATCGTTGCCCCGTTGATAAAGCTTCAGGATTCTTTGAAATCCATGGCGGAAGGCACCATGAAGGGCGATCACGATCTGGAAAACCGCAAAGATGAGATCGGCATGCTTGCACGCGCCGTCTCTGCTTTGCGAGAGGCAATTGCCGCGAAGACACATGCGGATGCTGATCGTGAAGCGATGCGGTCTGCCGAAGAACGTCGACGACTGGAAGCGGAAGCTTCGGAACGGGGCGTTCTGGCCGAGCAGACCGATACTGCTGTCTGCCAACTTGCTGAAGCGCTTCAGGGGTTGGCCAACGGTGATCTTACAGGACACATTGCCACACCCTTTATCCCCTCACTGGAGCAATTGCGTACAGATTTTAATCTGGCCGTGGAGAAACTGCGCATCGCCATGCAGAAAGTGTCCGAGAACGCGAGCGCGATCGCGTCTGGAGCGCAGGAAATTCGCTCCGCTTCAGATGATCTGGCCAAGCGGACAGAAAACCAGGCGGCCTCCATCGAGGAAACAGCAGCGGCACTGGAAGAAATCACGACAACTGTCTCCGATTCTAGCAGCAGGGCGCAGGAGGCTGGAAAATTGGTTCGCCAGACGAAGGAAAACGCGGAACATTCCGGTCGTGTTGTGCAGAGCGCCGTTGATGCCATGAGCAAAATCGAGGCTTCAGCAACTGAGATCGGTAACATCATCGGTGTGATCGACGAGATCGCTTTTCAGACCAACCTGCTCGCACTCAACGCCGGCGTCGAAGCGGCGCGAGCAGGTGAGGCTGGAAAGGGCTTTGCCGTTGTGGCTCAGGAAGTTCGTGAACTCGCACAGCGATCTGCGAAAGCTGCGAAAGAGATCAAAGAACTGATCAACACCTCAAATCACCATGTCAAAAGTGGCGTATCTCTCGTCGGCGAGACCGGCACGGCCTTGCAGGAGATGGTTGTCCAAGTTCAGCAGGTCGATGGTAATGTCAGTGCAATCGTCGAAGCATCGAGGGAGCAGGCGACTGGTCTCAAGGAGATCAACACCTCTGTTAACACCATGGATCAAGGCACCCAACAGAATGCCGCGATGGTTGAGCAATCCACGGCAGCGGCCCATAATCTCGCCTCCGAGGCAGAGGCGCTGTTCCGGCTACTCGCCCAGTTCAGCATCGGAACGAAAGTTGCACCAAGCGGCAACAGATGGCCTCCGGCCAATGGCGCTCCCGCCCCGCCACGCCCTGCACCGTCGCCAGCGCGTCAACTGTCAGCCAAGCTGCATCACTCTTTCCAAGGCAATGCGGCTCTTTCGAGCGCTGGCTGGGAAGATTTTTGACGGGGTTCTGCCGCCATCTGAAGCCGAGCAGCGCTATGACGCCTGTCTCGGCTTTTTTGCGCGGGGTCTCTGATCGGGATACGACAAGTGTCAGGTTCCAAAGCTAGAGGGTGTTGCTGGGTGACGACCACGTGGATCGAATGATGATGTCGGTCATTTCGCCGACAGCGAAATGGACGGACCCGCCAGCCTGTGGTTTGGGTGTCTAATACGGCGTCTGACTGAACAGAATCCATGCGCCCATTCTCGGCGTCCGATCGACATAAGACGCCATGCCTGACTTTCGAGTTTCCGCCAGGCATCGCAGTCGTGATCGACTGATACCGTCGTGGGATTTGAAGACGCGGCGCGTCATAGCCAGCCTTCGCCTATGAAGTGCAAGAGATTTTCAAGCGGGTTCAGCGCCGGTCTCTTCGGCGGTAATGGCAGGTCTATGATGTTTTCGGCCAAGACGAGCGTGTTGGACATGTGTCATCCAGCCTGATCCATCATGTGGATAGCGAGCGCATCTCCGCCGACATCACGGGCGATTTCGACCAGATGCGCGGTCATTGCATCGGTGTCGCACCATGGCCAGACCAGCGCCGCCGCCTTGCCGAGCTTCGGGCAGATTGCTCCGAAGATGTCGACCGATCTGGGACTTTAATTTCCGGGAGGGGGCCAAGGGCGCGTTCCGGGCATGATCCCACGGTGCGTGATCGTGTTTTTCTGACCGATCCGAGCCTCATTCTGAAACCAAATTTCTCTTCGTTTCCCTCGCGCAGCTCCCGCGACAATTTCTGCCACAGCGGCGGGGAAACTTTTTCAGTTTCATCGATGGCTTGCGGGTCCTGCGCGCGATGTCTTGGTCGTGGGACCGGTTTCCTGTAGCTGATGGCCCGGACGTGACGGCTCAGCGTCTGTTCGCTTACTGTTAGCCGAAACTCTTCCCATAAACCATTACCACCAGACCACATGGACGCCACCGACAGCAGCGTCGAGGTAGAGGTTCGGCCCGCACTCGAACACCTGTGCCAAGCCGCCAGCTGCTGATCGTTTAACCGCGACGGCTCCCCGAGCGCTTGGCCATTGGTCAGCGCTTGGAGACCGCGTGCGTTAAAACGCGGGGCCCAGTCTCGGGCCGTCCGGAGTTCTGCGATCAAAGCGCTGCGCCCATCGCAAACCGCCAGTTTGCGACAGAGATTCAGTTTGCGAAGACCTGGCTATCCGGCCCTGTGCGACCCGGATCACCTGCTTTACCGGGCACAAGAGCTGCAATCCACAACCAGTGCGCCTCGTTCAGCTCATATCGCTTCACTGTCATCGACGACCGCATAGCGAACCATCATTGCCTTTGAAACATCGATGACCCAGTTTTGGAATCCTGACTGTCACGACGGCCTAAAACTCGTCCCACTGCTCCGGCTTCATGGCCAGATTGCCGCGGCTGACGGGCATTGAAGCTGCTTTCGCCTGGCGCTGCGGCGCGGGCGCTGGTCGTCTCTGGCTGGCCGCCGGAGACGCGTTCTCTGAACCAGTCTGGAAGCGAGCGATCAGCTGGGCCAGCTGCTGGCTTTCATCGGCAAGACCGACGCTCGCCGCGTTCATCTCTTCAACCATGGCCGCATTCTGCTGGGTTGCCTGGTCCATGTGGTTCACGGCTGTGTTGACTTCGGAGAGACCGGTTGCCTGCTCCTGCGCAGCCACGGTAATGGCATCCATGTGCTGGTTGATGTCTTCAACGATGCGGGCAATCTGCTGCAAGCCTTCACCCGTATCGCCAACAAGCTTCACGCCTTCGGTCACCGCCACACCTGAATTGCTGATCAGGCCTTTGATTTCCTTGGCCGCTTTTGCAGAGCGCTGTGCAAGCTCGCGCACTTCCTGCGCAACAACCGCAAAGCCCTTGCCCGCCTCGCCAGCGCGTGCGGCTTCAACACCGGCATTGAGCGCAAGCAGGTTGGTCTGAAACGCGATTTCGTCGATCACGCTGATGATCTGCGTGATCTGCTGTGCAGAGTGCTCGATACGCTCCATGGCCGCTACGGCATTGCTGACAACGATGCTGGAGCTTTCAGCATGCTGACGGGCCGTCCGCACCAGCGTTCTCGCTTCTGTTGAACGCTTCGACGTGGCCTGAACGTTGGAGGTAATCTCTTCCAGCGCTGCCGCTGTTTCTTCCAGAGATGCAGCCTGCTGTTCCGTACGCTTTGAGAGATCATCCGAGGCCTGGGATATCTCGCCGCTGCCATTGGCAACACCTAGACCCACTGTACCGACGGATACCAGCACGCTGCGAAGTTGTTGAACGGAGCTGTTGAAGTCGTGGCGCAGAGGCTCGAACTGGCGATCAAACGCCTCGTTGATTTCACAGGTCAGGTCGCAGGTTGCCAGGCGGCGCAGTGCGGTGGCCAGAGAACCGGTCGCAGTGGCCAGACGCTGCTCGGCTTCCTGCTCGGCGCGCTGCTGAACGTCCGCCTCGTTGTTGCGCGCCGCAATGCGGGCTTCTTCCGCATTCCTTTCGATTTCAATCTTGGAAATCGCGGATTGACGCATGATTTCAACGGCGCCGGCCATCTCGCCAATTTCGTCCTTGCGGTTGGCATCGGGAACCGCAACATCAAGCTTGCCGCCAGCAATCGAGAGCATAACGCGCGAGAGATGCGTGATAGGCCGCGAAACGCCGAGAATAATCCAGACGGCCAGACTTCCCAAAATCACGATGCTGATTGCGATGAAACCTCCAGCAATGAGAGATGAGCGCGAATAGGCGGCGTCTGCCGCCGTAGCAGATGCAGCGGCACCGGCATCATTCAGCCTGATCACTTCGCCAAGCGCGCCAAAGGCATCCACCAGCGGCTGTCTTGCGGGCGCGATGGCGGCAACAGCGCCTGCCTTGTCTCCGGCCTGCACGGCGTCGGCAATCTTCTGACGCGCTTGCAGGTAGGCCGCCCATTTCTGCTCGAATGTCGCCCAGCTTTTGCGCTCGGCATCGGATGTCAAAGTCTCGCGCAGATCCGCATAGGCCTTGGGAATGCTCGCATTCATCTCGGCGAATTCGTCGTTGAGACCTTTAATCTCCGCTGGATCCACTGCAATAGCTGTCCGAATGGTCGTGGTGTGGTAACGAAGTAGAGTAAACTGTACATTATCCAGCTTAACAACACGTGGCATCCAGACTTGTTTGGTGTCTGAAGCTGCCGTGTAAACTTTAGACATCTGGCTGTAGCTCATTACGCCAAGCCCAATAATAAGAATGAGAGCTGAGGCCGCCATGATCATCAGGCGAGCTGGAATACGAAGTGACATGTTTGAGGCCTTTGGCTAGTCGGCAAATGTTAAACTTCAAGAATCCTAGCGACCATTATTTAATATTTGGTGATGTCGTTTTACATTATTATGATGCAATGTTCGCGCCAGGGTGTCGCGATAGAAATTCCAGAAAAGACGGGTCATAGAAACGGCGGGTCCAACAACCGTAGCCTTTGGTGCAGCGCTATACTACCAAGCATAAACAGCACACTTGCGCTGTTTGCTGAAGACCTTGTTTCGGCCTTCAAAGACGTCGATTTCCGTCACAACGACGAAGAAAGCGCCGCACGCCTGCATTTCGGAGTGGGCGATGCTTTCATTCCTCGCCGAGCGTTTCGATCACATGCCAAATGAAATGAAAGTCATCGCGAATTTCCGCCCCACCCACGGTTGACGTATCAGCCGCGGCTGGCATTTTCGTGAGGCATGAGCCCGACGACAGATATCATTGGTGAACTTGTTCGAGATGCTAAGCGCCTGGCGCGCCTGGATGCGTCCCATAAGCGCCACATGCTGCAGCGCGCCGTGGCTACGATAGAAGATCTGCGCGAAGCCGCAGGCATACCCAAAGGCCCCGGCCACGATATCCTTGCAGATATCAAGACAACCGTATCAGCGGCAGAACGGGACTTGGCTGATGATGCCCAGCTACGGGAAACGTTTTTGCAAGCCGCTGGAATGATCCGGGATCTGCACATCGTCCTGGATAGCGGCACAAAGGTATCCGTCGTCTAAAACCAGAAACGACGTGCCGCCGCCTCAAGCCTCCTTGTCGTCTTCAGCCACCATAGTGGCCCGCAGAACATCATTCATCCGCTCCTGCCAGCCGGGGCCATCGTCTTGAAAATACGCGAGAACATCGCTGTCAATCTTCAAGCTGACCAGTTACTTCGTCCCGGGAATAGCCCGTTTTTCCACCGCTGGTGCTGCGCGCTTCTTTGTCGCAGAAAACAAGGCTTCGGCTGCGTCTCGTGGGTTTAGCGGTCTGCGGGGTGCCATTGGGTTCTTTCTAATGATTGGTGAGGGGGCTAGCAAGCGAGTCACTGGCGGTCGCGTTGTTGCTAGTATCGGCTGGTGGATGCTTCTCGGCAAGTTGGTTGTTTTTATAAGGTCAAGAGGGAAACTGAAGTGGTTGGATTGAAGTTTTAGATCTCCTGGCACACACTAACTTCAATACCGGCGTGACTCGCCACACCCGCAGCAGAGCCTGTTTGCGCCGCACGACCCAAGACCATGAAACGGCCCTTCCCGAAACCGGGATTATTCTGCTAAGGCAGACAAGCGGTCGGGGCGGGTGAGCGTTTTCCCTCTCACCTTTCAGGAGTTGCAAGGATTGAGACATGGACATGGAGCGTCTGAGCCATCTGCCCGAAAAGAAGCGACGCGAGTTGCACCGTGTCGCGCAGATCATTTTCGAGGAATTTGACGAGTCCCTGAAAACCAAGCTCTCGGAAAAGGCCAAGCGCGGACGCATCCTGAAGCTCATCCTGTTCGGCTCCTATGCGCGCGGCAACTGGGTGGAAGATCGCAAAAGCGGCTATCTCTCGGATTACGCCTGCTGATCGTCGTCAATCATGAACAGTTTGCCGAAAGATACGAGGCCTGGGAAAGGGCCGCCGCACGCTTCGTGCAGGCATTCGATATCGCCGGACATCTTTCCGCGCCAGTGAATTTCATTGTGCATTCGTATGAAGAGGTCAACTCGCTGCTGGCACGGGGATGGCCGTTTTTCGTGGATATCGCCCGAGATGGCATCCCGCTTTACGATGCCCCCGGCCATCCTCTGGCCTCACCGAAAAATCTGGCGCCAGACGAGGTGCGCGCCGAGGCGCAGAAACATTTTGATCATTGGTTTCCAAGCGCCAGCGCGTTTCTTGAACTTACTCAACAGGCCTACGCTGGCGGCCACGGCAAACAGGCGGTGTTCCTCCTGCACCAATCATCTGAGGCGCTTTATCACTGCATCCTACTTGTCAAATCGCTCTACAGCCCAAAATCCCACAAGCTGACATTCCTGCGCTCACATGCAGAACAAATTGCCCCGGAACTCAGCACGATCTGGCCAGACGATACCAAATTTGCCAAACGCTGCTTCAGCCGTCTGGAGCGTGCCTATGTTGATGCTAGATACTCACCCGCCTACGACATCACCGACGAGGAACTGGCGTGGCTGACAGAGCGCGTCAAGCTGTTGCAGGACGCGGTGCTGGCTGTCTGTGAAAAGGCCCTGAAGGTTCCAGTCTGAGCGGCACGTATCGCGGCCTCCTCATCCGATCAATCATTGTCGGCGTCAAAGACGTATCAGCTGGATATGGTTGCACAAATTGATGAATTTTCTGCTGTTGACACACTGATTGATTGCATTATGGTCGCATTTTGATAGTCGATTGATATTTTACAATCACCCGGGTTCCCCTATGACCGACCAGCCTTCGTCGTCCGATTTCATCCAGGCCAGCCGTGTTTTGAAGGTCAAGTCGCCGCTGGGCGAAGAC